>NZ_JAKKIE010000036.1 GCF_021742065.1 Rhizorhapis sp. SPR117 | reverse complement strand
TGCCGACCTAGCATTGTTCATCTCCTCAAAGAGGCGTGAATCAATGAGGTGGATTACAGTTCCGGGTGACTAGGTCGAACTGGTCTTTGTAATCCGGCGCTATCCGGGGGTCCTGGTCTTCCAATACAGGGCAGCCGGTCCGTTCATTGAAAGCGGATAGTGTACATCGGCGGTGGTCCTTGCGCGGGCAGGCAACAGGAATGCGCCGGCAATGAAAAGCGCAGCGAAGATAGCTGGTCCTGCAATATACCGCAGAAAATGCGGACATCGAATTCAAGTCCGGTCAGATAATCTTACTGGTCATCTGACCCGTCTCATCCGCGCACGACCTGTTCCAGAAAGTAGACAGAAGCGTGGTCCATTTCGCTACCCACAAGGGATTAGTGGGCCATGGCATGGGGAGTATGACGCTTGCTAAATTCCGTAAGGATGCGGTTCCGCTTATGCAGGAGATAGAACGCCATTTGGGGGGAGAAGCCCATGTTGACTGCCCTGTCCGTTGAAGAAGAAATAGCCGATCATGAACATGACGATTTGCGGCTGCTGACGCTCGATCAAAGTCTTGATCTGGATATTGACGCTGCAAATAAACTTTATGCAGATCACTTGAACAAATACATGTTGCAGGTCTTTGACGTGCTTGGCCTGAAAGACATGGATATTCAAGGCGCGCGGGGCATGGAAATCTGGCTTGCCGATGGCCGGACGCTGCTGGACTTTTCGGCTGGACTGGGCGTCGCCGCGCTGGGGCACAACCATCCGCAAATTGTAGCGGCGGAAAACAAGTGCCATGACAGGAATGTCATCGACTGCATAAAGCTCGCCCCTCACAAGCTGCAAGGTGCGCTTGCATACAATCTGGCGCAATATCTGCCTGATCCCTTGAAGGTGTCCTTCTTCGCTGTTTCCGGGTCAGAGGCGAATGAAGCGGCGATGAAGCTGTGTGAGCGTATCCAGACGCCCAAGGGCAAAACAAAATTTCTCTGCATGCAGGGCGCTTTCCACGGCAAAACTCATGGGGCGCTGTCGCTGACCACGGCTGCCGATTTTCAGCGCGGGTTTTTAATGGGAATCCCCAAGGAAAATATAGTCTGCGTACCTTATGGCGACATCAGCGCAGTCAGGGGAGCAATCGAGGCGGAAACGATTGGGCATGGCGGCAACCGCATCATTGCGGCCATTGTCGAGCCGATCCGGGGCACGGCATGCGAGGTAGCGCCAAAAGGGTTCCTTACCGAACTGGCGCAGGTCTGCCGGAAGCATGATATCCTCTCGATCTTCGATGAGGTGAAGGTGGGGACCGGCAGAACCGGCAGGTTCTGTGCCTTTCAATATGAAGATGTCGTTCCGGACATCGTGACCTTGGCCAAAACGCTGGGCGGGGGCAAGCGTGCGATGGGGGCGATGGTGACGTCGCAGACACTGTTCGACCGCGCCTATGGCAACAAGCAGGATTGCAACCTGCACAGTTCCAGTTTCAGCGGCCTTGGTGAAAGCTGCGCAGTGGCGATTGAAACGTTGAATGTGCTTCAGCGCGACCATCTTATAGATAACGCCGCGGTCATGGGCGACTATCTGGCCAAGGGCCTCCATGGGTTGAAGCAGAAATATCCGGGCACCGTCCTGGAGGTACGGGGCAAGGGGTTGTTCCAGGCCATTCGCCTCAATTTCCAGCAGGACATGGCGTCAAAACTGGTGGATATCTCCAGAAATCCGCTATTTCTGACATATCAAACGGTCCTGATCGCCAGCCTCGCTCGCGAACTTTACGAGCGCCATAATCTCCTGGTGCATTTTCAGCCCGGCGCCCGTGACATGCTGCACTTCATGCCGCCGCTCATCGTTCGGGAAGAGCAGATCGATATGCTCATCGCGGCTCTGGATGATATTTTCGCCAAAGGCATAACCGACGCAGTCGTTCGCTTCGTTGCCAAGAACCTGAAGCGCGTTTTTTCCTGAACCCAGGACGACACATTCATGGTCGTCACCAGAAGAAAGGGAAGGTGAAGCAATGTTCTATGACTCCAGTGCGGTCATGAGCCGCCGCGATATTGCGTTCGGGGATAATACCAACCTGCTCTTCTGGGTCGGCGGAATGGCCTTTGTCCTGGCGTCCGCCATATTGTTCCTGTTGTGCACCAGATACGGTATCGGGATACTGCCGGATAGCACACGTTACATGAACATCGACGATCGGCCCTTCGATGCGCCGCTCTATCCCTGGTTATTGATGGCAACAACGGCAACGGGCCTCAGTGTCGCATATGCTGCAAAACTGATTGGGTTCGTAATCCTTTGCGCCAACACCGTCCTGATCTGGCACATTCTGGTGCGGACCACCGGAAAATACGCCTACGCCGCCGTTGGCACAGCGCTCATTATTTTCGCACCGCCATTTGTTTCGCTGCATGCGATGGCCATGTCGGAGCCGCTGTTTATATTCGCCATTCTGGTGACGGTGCTCGTTATGATGCGCTTTTGGGAGACTGAAAGCCAGACCTGGCTGTTTGCATGCGGTATTGCCGTTGGCCTTGCAACTCTCGTGCGCTTTACCGCGCCGCCTTTGGGCGCTGCCATCGCGCTGTGCATCATTCTCAACCCGCGTCATCGTTTCGTAGAGCGATTCATGGACGCGATCAGGCTGGCAGTCGTAAGCGGGGCTGTGTTCATACTCTGGGCGTTCATTAGCGAAGCTGTCGCGGGCCGTTCTATTGGACGGGAGCTTAAATTCTACGGCACGATGGACGCCACCACCTGGATGGCAAGCCTTAAAGCTTATACGACGCTGCTATTGCCGAGCCAATTGCCGTTGGCGGTAACTGTCGGGGTTCTTTGTCTGGTATTGCTGGGCGGTGCCTGGCTGTCTGTCTGGCATGGGCGACGCGTGTTTGCGCTGGCGCGTGAGACCAGAGTGGTCGAGGCCATGCTCCCGGTGGCGCTTGGCCTCTTCTTTCTGTCCTATACAGGTTTTCTCCTGCTTTCGACCGCCATCGAGGCGAACCTGCTGCTGAACGGTCGTTATACTTTCCCGGTGTATGTGACGAGCGTAATCATGATGACGATTCTGCTTGCGCATGCCTCTGCAGCAAGGGGGCCTGTCCGCGGCCTTCACTGGATGCTGGTTGGCCTTGCGGCCCTCATCCTGGCAAGCCACATGGTCCGCACCGTGGACAGGACGCACGACGATTATCGTGAAGGTATTGGTTTCGTCAGTCGCACATGGGCATCTTCGCCGACCATGCAAGCCGTTGATAGGCTGCCCGCGGACGCCTTGATCTATAGTAATGGCGTAGATGTCATGGGCTATCTGACAAAGCGCAGCGCCCATTATATCCCCTATCGTATACAGTGGCGGACCGGCCTCGATGATCCGCGCAATCCTTATCTAAAACAGGTTGAAAGCCTGCGTCTCAAGCTTGCCCAAGAGAATGCGTTTGTCGTCTTTTTCGATGATGTCGACTGGCGCTTCTATCTGGCTTCAGAGGCGGAACTGAAACGTCTGCTCAATCTGAAACTCATCAATAGCGAGCGCGACGGTCGCATCTATGCGGCATCGCCCACTGTCGCAGAGGGAACGGACTGATGGACCAGATCATGAAAGCTGGGGAAGTTGGTGTCATGGGCAGCCAAGCGGGACTGGCGGCAAGCGGTGTCGCGGTCCGGCGGAAAGGAGCGCTTCGAGACTATCTGGCTATGGCCCGATTCGATCATGTGACAAAGCATGTCTTCATCATTCCGGGCATGATTCTGGCCTATGCGTTGCGAGATCCATCGTTGAACCACAGCATTATGGCGCTGGTTATCGGATTTGGCAGCGCAATTGCGATTGCTTCTGCGAACTATGTAATCAATGAATGGCTGGACCGTCATTTCGATGCCTTCCACCCGGTAAAATCGGGCCGCACGGCCGTCAATGCCGAGCTTTATCCATCGTTTGTCTATATCGAATATGTTCTGTTGGCCGCTGTCGGCCTTCTGTTGGCGTTTCAGCTGTCGGCGCCATTCTTCTATACGTCGGTTCTGTTCCTGTTTTCCGGCCTGATCTATAACGTCAATCCGGTAAGGACCAAGGACAGGGTCTATCTCGACGTCATCAGCGAGTCCGTCAATAACCCTATCCGGTTGATGCTGGGATGGACCATGATCGACCCGACCACCCTGCCGCCAAGCAGTCTGCTGCTGGCCTACTGGATGGGGGGCGCCTTTTTGATGGGGGCAAAGCGTCTTTCGGAATATCGGGATATTTCAACGGATGCAGGCGTTGGGCTGCTACAGCGCTACCGGCGTTCATTCAAATTCTATACGGCGGAAAACCTGACCGTTTCCTGTTTTCTCTACGCGATCTTGTCGGCTTTCTTCATTGCGATATTCCTGATCAAATACCGGCTGGAATATATCGTCGCCTTGCCCAGCATTGCGATTCTCTTTGCGCTATACTTGTGGTTGTCGTTGTTGAAAAACTCCATCGCGCAGAGACCCGAAAGGCTGTTTCGCTCGCGTCGCCTTTCGATCGCGCTGGGCGCGGTCATCCTGATGCTCCTGCTCGCTACATTCGTTGATATGCCGCTGCTGGATTATCTGTCGAAGCCAAGCTTCATATCGGTGAAATAATGCTGTCATCAAGGGGATGATGCCCATGAACTGGGATGACATTGATCTGATCATCTTCGATGTCGACGGCACGCTATATGACCAAAGGCGGCTGCGCGCCCGGATGCTCGCTGCCTTGATGCGGCAGACCATCCGCTCCGGAAGTCTGCATACGATCAGGGTACTTCGGACCTTTCGGCAATACCGTGAGGCGCTGGGCGAAGAGGCGGGTGATGATTTCGTAAACCGCCAATATGCGCTCACCGCTACACAATGCGGTTGTTCAGTGGAAAATGTGCGCAATCTTGTTTCGGAATGGATCGAGCAGCGACCGCTCCGCCACTTTCATGGTTATCGCTATCCTGGTGTTCAGCCGCTTTTCGAAGCGCTTGCCGCATCGAACAGGACCATTGCCATTTTTTCTGATTATCCTGCCGCCGCCAAGCTGGATGCTCTGGGGTTGAAGCCGCATCTGGTCGTTTCCGCGAACGACGAGGATGTAGGGCGGCTGAAACCCGATCCGGCCGGCTTGTACAAGATATTGAGGCTGACCGGCATGGATGCAGGGAGATCCCTGATGGTCGGCGATAGATTTGATCGGGATTGGGAGGCTGCCCGGCGCGTCGGCATGCGAGCGATCATCCGGTCCCGGCGTCCTGGGGTAAGAGCGGATACATTTTTTTCCTATACCGATCCATTGTTCCAACCGATCCTTCGGGCTGCGCGAGGATTGGAAGGTAATCGCACGCAACCGGGCTTGCATGTGCCGGAGTCTCCTTCGATTGCCACCGGCCATGGATAGGCCTCTCGTCCCGCCGACCGCGCTATCGGTTTCAAGCGCTGGTTTGCAACACCGGCCATCGGTGCCGCGCCGTTTCGATCGAACTGTCCGGGCGTTGACCGATGCCATGATCGGGCAGCGGCAGGCCACGCCAGAGCGTTGCGAGACGGTGGAGCGTGTGTCGGAATTCCTGCTGATGGCTCATGCAAAAATGCCTGACTATCTTCGCATGGCTTTCCGCATCCTCACCTTGCTGTTCGATGCCTCATCCTATCCCTTTAAAGGCAAGCCCTTTCACCGGCTTGGCCTTGCAGAACGGATCGCTCACATCAAAGTATGGGAAAGTTCACGGCTGCAATTTCGGCGCGCGCTGATGACTTATTATAGGACGATGGCGGTTTTCGGCCTTTATTCGGAGCTTTACGGTCAGGATTATGAATGGAGCGGTGGCCATGAGTAGGGTTGATCCCCTCGCCGCGGAAATGGCTGCTGATATCGCCGTTATCGGGTCGGGGCCGGGCGGCGCGGTCACGGCTGCCCTGTGCGCCGAGACGGGACGATCCGTCCTGCTGCTAGAGGAAGGCGCGAACCTGTCCATTAACTCTGCACCGCATTTTTCTAACACAGAGATTTTGCAGAAATATCGAAATGGCGGCGTCAACATCGCATTTGGCCGCACTAAAATTGCTTATGTCGAAGGCAGATGCGTGGGTGGCGGCAGCGAGGTCAATCGCGGGCTGTACCATCGCATCCCCGACTATATATTGGAACAATGGCGGGCAGAATTCGGCGTGCAAGACCTGTTGAGCGACGATTTGATGCCCCATTTCATGGCCTGCGAAAAAACTGCGCATGTCGAATATCTGCCGGACCAAGCGTCGCTGCTCTCGACGCGGCTGCAGGAAGGCGCAAACAGTCTCGGCTGGAACGCCATCGAGGCGCCGCGCCTCTATCGCTATGGTGCGCCCGGTCGCAAGCAGTCGATGTCGGAAACCTTTATTCCCCGTTTCCTGGATGCAGGCGGGCATCTGATCGCCGATACTCGGGTGAGCCGGCTGACACGTTCGGGCGGTCGCTGGCGGATCAGCGCGCGACATGCACCAAAATCATCTCCCCCGAGGCACATTGATATTTCGGCGGATATTGTGTTCGTCGCGTGCGGGGCAGTGCAGACGCCAGCGCTCCTCCGTCGATCGGGATTTGCCAGAAATATAGGCAATTCACTTCGCTTTCACCCGATGCTGAAAGTCGTCGCTCTCTTTGATGAGGACGTCCAGAAACCGGGCGATCAGGACCCCGTTCACCAGATCAAGGAGTTCGAACCGCGTTTTGGTATGGGCTGCTCCATCAGCACGCGCCCGATGCTCGCCCTTGCCATGGCTGCCCATCCCGATCACCTGGAACAGGTCGACCGGAACTGGCGGCGAATGGCGATCTATTATGTCCAGAACAAGAGCGGATATGCGAAGGTCCGGAACTTGCCCGGCTTTCGTGATCCTCTGGTCACGATCAGCCAAGGCGCCGCAGAGCGTAGCCAACTCGCCGAAGGACTGAAACGATTGGCGGAAGCGCTTTTTGCCGCAGGCGCCAAGGTCGTATATCCATGTATTCTCGGATATCCAGCGCTATATTCTTTGGCGGATGTCCACGCATTGCCCGCCACGCTCGACCGATCCGATTCCAGCGCAACATCGGTGCATGTCTTCTCGTCCTGTCCGATGGGGGAGAATAAAGGGTTATGCGCCACGGATTCCTTCGGGCGCGTGCACGGTGCCGACCGGCTGTATATCGCCGATGCATCGCTGCTTTGTGGCCCTACGGTCGTCAATCCTCAAGGAACCGTGATGGCAGTTGCGCATCGCAATGCATGCAAAGCGATCGAGGACGGGTTTCGTTGAACCGCATCGCACGATTGACTTGGCAGGGGCAACCATGAAGCATCTCATCACCGGAGGCTCCGGTTTTATCGGCAACCTTGCTGCGCGGCGATTGCGGGACAGGGGCGAGAATGTTCGTCTGCTCGATATTTGGGCCGACCCGTCGCGTCCCAATGACATTGAATTCGTCGATAGCAGCGTCTTGAACCGCGATGGCGTTGCAAAGGCCATGCGCGGCGTGGACGTCGTTCATCACAATGCGGCGCTCGTTGCCCAAACAGGGGCTGGCCGCCGCTATTGGGATGTCAATGTGGAAGGAACCCGCATCGTTGCCGAAGAGGCGGCAAAGGCCAAAGTGAAGGCGGTGATCCATATCAGCACCACGGCTGTTTTTGGCATTCCTCCGGCCAGTGCAATCACTTCGGATACACCGCTATGCCCCGTCGAACCCTATGGCAAATCAAAGCTGGCGGGTGAAAAAATCATGGCCGATATCTGCGCGCGCCATGACATTCCGCTCATCACCATCCGGCCGCGCGCTACATTGGGGGCAGGGCGCCTTGGTATATTTCAGGTGCTGTTCGAATGGATCAGGGAGAACCGGAACGTCTATGTCATCGGCAGCGGTGAGAATCGGCTCCAGTTCATTCACGCCCATGACCTTATGGATTTCTATATGCTCGCGCTTGATGCCGGAAAGGCTGGAACCTACAACGTCGGAACGGACCGTTTCGGCACTTTGCGCGGTGATCTCGAAGAGCTTGTGCGTTATGCAGGCAGCGCTTCCAGGGTGAAGAGCCTTCCCGAAACGCTGGCCATCAATGCGCTTCGCATATTATACTATATGCACGTGTCGCCACTCGTACCCTGGCACTATCTGACCTATCACAAGGAATGCCATTTCGACGTCGCTCCACTCCTGAAGATGGGTTGGCGACCGAGATATTCAAACACCGACATGCTGCACGAAAGCTATGACTGGTACTGCGCCAACGCGGGCCTGCGTACCATCGAAGCTTCGCCGCATCGATCCCCCCTGCGGCAGGGCATATTATGGTTGGTGAAACAGGCGTCCTGAATATCAGGGTTGCAAGGGAGCGGGCGCATGTACTGGCGACCGCGCTGAACCCATCAGCAACCAGACCACTCCGAATATTGCTGTCGGCGCCCAAAGCAGGAGGTGTGCCAGCAACACCACGGCTGTTGCAAATGAAGGATCGACGCCCGTCAGAGTAAATGCTTGCACCCCGAAATATTCGAACGAGCCGAAATGACCGGGAAGACTGGGGACCAGCGTGCCGAGCGTGCTGAAAACAAAGGCAAGAAAAGCTTTCATTATCTCGCTGACGCTGCCGCCGAGGCTGAACCAGGCACAGAGCAAGACAATGCTTTCCAGCAGCCAGCAAGCCAAGGAAAAAGCGGTGAGCAGGGCCAGTCTACGCCAGTTTCCCATGTGCTGAACGGCGGCTGAGGTGGAGCGCAGCGCCCCCAGCACCGCCGCTACGGGAGTTGCCGCACCCCGGAATGTCAGCCGCTCCAGCAGGCGGGACAGCAGTGTTGGCGCGAACAATATCGCCAGACAGACAAAAAGGGTGAGGCCCAGGACAAGCTGAAAATTGGTGACGAGGACCGATGGCGCAGACACGCCGACCAGCGCCAGCGCGATCCCTCCGAGCGCAAGAATCGACACCAGATCAAGCACCCGTTCGACCAGCATGGCGCCGATCAGCGTTCCGGCGGGAATACCGAACTGGCGGTTGAACCATATTATCCTGAAACCGTCTCCTGCCCGCAACGGGAGGATGTCGCTTATACCGAAGCTCGCGATGAACGGGCTGATGCTGGGCTTCAAGGGCAATGGACGACCGGTGATCGCCAGCAGCATGACCCAGAACCGCACGGCGCGCAGAACGAAATCGGCCGCATAGGCGAGCAGCGCCAATAGAAGCGGCCATATCAGTGCGCGGCCCAGGATGGCATTCACCGTCGCAAAATCCACATGACGGAAAAGAAGGACAAGGAATGCCGCTCCGACGCCAACTCCAAGGCCGATCCGGAGTATGCTCATGATGCCACCCCTCCGCCTGTGCCACCATGAAGGCAGGTCAGCCATTGCGTTCAGCCCGGTGCTCGAAATGAAGCGCCGCGAGTGCGGTGCGGTTGCTGATATTCAGTTTCTGATACATGTTATGAAGGTGGATTCTGACCGTTCCTTCCGATGTTCCCAGTTTTCCGGCGATGGATCGATTGGACAACCCGGCGCAAATCAGGTTCGCGACCTCACGTTCGCGGGTGGTCAGTTGGCTCAATCGCTCGGCGCCGCTGCTCCGCGTGTCATGCGTTGCTTTGGCAACCAGCTCGGATGGCAGCCATTTCTCTCCGTCGGCTACTTTGCGCATGCAATCCAGCAGCGTTTCGGTCGCATATTCCTTGAGCAGGAGCCCCCTTATCCCCATGGCCATCGCGTCCGCGATCTGTCGTCCGGTCAGAGTTGCCGTGAGGAAGATCACCTTGACCGGCAGATTATATTCGTAAATCGTCCGCAGGATATCCAATCCCCCGATATCCGGCATGGAGACATCAAGCACCGCCAAATTCGGTTGATGGCTACGGATCAGGGAGAGTGCTTTCGTCCCGCTGGTTGTCGCACCAACAACACGAAAATCCGGGTCGGCGCTGATCACATCCTTCAGACTGCGCAACAGCAGCGGATGATCGTCCGCAAGGATTACCGAATGCATCGG
The DNA here is from genome assembly GCF_021742065.1 of Rhizorhapis sp. SPR117. The sequence continues at coordinate 30,243 of NZ_JAKKIE010000036.1, read as the reverse complement.
CAAAGCTCCATTTCAGGAAAGCTCCATAGCAAGCGGCAGCGTGATAAGCAGGCTGAAACCGGGTGCAAGGCGGTTCACGGACAGGGTGCCGCCCAATTCCGTGACCCGCGCTGTCAATGAAAGCGGCCGCTTGGTCTCTTGCGCATTCAGGATGCCAGAACCATTGTCGGTGATCTCGAGTTTCAGGCCAGTGGCCTTCTGCGCCAGTCTGACACGCACCAGTGTCGCTCCTCCATGACGGACCGCATTGGCCGTGGCCTCGGAAATGATTTGGGAAAGCTCATGTGACATCCGGTTGGGAACCTCGACATCGGGAGGGTCGAGAACAAGGTCGATCCGGCAGTCCCATTGCCGCCGAAGGAGCAGTGCGCACTGATTCAGTGCTACGGAAAGTTCGGTCTCGGCAGTTTTGGCGGGCGATCGCTGGTCCTCGACGAATTTTCGGATGCGGCGCTGTTGGTCGAATACCAGCGAATTGACATCGGCAAGCTGCGATTTGGCCTCGCCGGAGACGGTGCCGGTGATCATTTTGAGCTTCAGGCTCGCGGCGGTCAAATCCTGGAGGATGCTGTCATGCATATCCCGCGCCAGCCGGACACGCTCCTGCGAGCGAGCCGTTTCCGCCGTCTGCTGCATCAACGCCAGTCGTTCCAGTTCCGACGCCATTCGGGTGGCGATGATACCAGTTAGTGACAGGCTTTCATCAGGATGGCAGGCCGGATCGATCACAAAGACACGTCCACGGTATTGGATACTGGAAAAGGTTGCAGAGCATGCATATCGCATGGGCTTTCCTGATTCAGCGGCCAGTTCCGGTTGGGAATTGAGAATAGCGATCACTTCGGCGGTCTGGGCAGTTCCAGTGGTATTGCGTCCCGGCTGATGACGTTGTTCCGGGTCGTACCGGGACCAGAAAGTTTCGCCGGAAATATCTATCAGTTTCAATTCGCCATTGCTCCAATAGGCGATGCTGCCCGTCGGGTCGTCCTGATCGCGCCATAAGACGAGCAGACGGGGATCACCCAGCACATCGGCGGCATGCTGAAAAAGATGGCCCAGCCAATGCTGCCGATCTCCCGCTACTGCATCGAAAGGCCAATCCGCCAGCCGGGCAAGTCGTTGTCGGCTGCGTTCCCGGTACGCACCGAAATAGCCAAGCATCACCGCCGCCACAATAAAATAGGACGAGCGCATAATAAGCACGTTGAGTTCGGACTCGCCGTCATCGAGATCAGGTAGCCCAATGACGATAAGTAAGGTTTCCAGGACCGCGGCTCCTGCGATGGCGCCTCGCAAACCCCAACGCATCGTTGTCGCCAGAAGGATGAATGGAAGAAAGGAGAAAAAAGGGCTGGTGAGTTCGTTGGTCAGAAAAGCAAGCCAGCCAAGAACCAGAACGTCGACGGAATGGACCGCGATATGTACCGTACTGTCGAGTGGCCGGCGAAGTGGGAAGAGGACCATCAACAGTGCAAAAATGACATAAAGCGCGAGTGTTACCTTCGCCTCACGCATGAAAACGGCCGGTTGTGTCGGATCGAGATAAATCGCCACGACAGCAAATAGCGCCGTGATCAGTCGACCGATCCCGATAAGCCACTCCGGGTCAGATCCCAGCAAGAGGGACCTCGGGAATGCCAGAAGCGATTTAAATGTCCGGTCAGATCGCTTGGCGTGCCTGCCGAACACATGCTGATTCAAACTCGGGACCACCTTGGGCTACTCCTAACCCAAAGGTTTTAACAACCGGCAGGGTTAACGGAAATGGCTATTCCGGGTGGTACGGTAGGGACGGATGGCTAGTTTCCGCCTGCTTTTTGATCACGCAAAGAGTGCCCGTCAGCTATTCAATTTTCGGATCAGGGGCTGGTTCATCGCCGAACTGTTCTGCGCCATGCCCTTTTGGGCATCCTGGCGTCCGAAAAACAGGTCGAGATCGATCTTTTCATCGAATGCAACACCGATCCTGTCCTTTCGGCACCACGCAATACGGCCACTGACTGGCGGAATGTTGCGCAGTTCGATCATGACTTCACTATAAACCCGAACGCCGTAGGGAATCGCGGCCATGATCCCGCCTTCGGATATGTTGAGAATGCGCAGTGCCAGCCCGTCACGAAAATCATCGTTTATAAGCCGGCCCTTGATCATCACGCTGTAGCGTAGCTCACTGGTTTGAAAATGCGTCGCATTGGGCTGGTCCGGCGACCTGACTATAGTGTTCATATCTGTTCCCCAGATCCCGAACCGCTGTTGAAGAGGTAAAGGACGATTAAACCATATGAAATATCGGCTTGAAGGAAAAGTTATTTAGGCTGCGGAACGATTAATCCACCCAATCGAGTCCGATTTCTCGATACAGGCTGCGATCATCTTCCCAACCGGCCTTCACTTTTACATGCAGGTAGAGGTGCACTTTCCGACCCAGAATCCGGGCCAGTTCCGCCCTGGCCCGCGATCCTATTTCCTTGAGGCGTACGCCGCCCTTGCCCAGGATGATAGCGCGCTGACTGGAGCGGCCAATCAGGATTTGCTGGTGGATTTCAACCGATCCATCCTGGCGTTCTGTATATTTTTCAGTCTCCACCGCACTGGCATAAGGCAGTTCGGCGTGCAGTTGGTGATAAAGCTGTTCACGCGTGATTTCAGCCGCCAGCATCCTGTCCGTCGCATCGGAAACCTGATCGGCAGGGAAATGCCAAGGCCCCTCCGGCATCGCGCTGGCAAGAGCAGTTTTGAGTTCGGGTAATCCGTCGCCGGTGGCAGCGCTGACAAAAAATGTTTCTGTAAATTCAATAGCTTCATTGAGTTTCTTGGCATGAACCAAGAGCTTTTCCTTGGCCGATATATCGACTTTGTTGAGGATCAGCAGCTTGGGCTCTTTGCGGGCTTTGAGCGATTCAACGATGATTTCGACTTTTTTCCCAAGCCCAGTTTTGGAATCGATCACCAGCGCGATTAGATCGGCATCCTGTGTGCCGCCCCATGCGGCTTGCACCATGGCTCGATCAAGACGGCGGCGCGGTTCGAATATGCCAGGCGTATCCACCAGCATGATTTGCACCTCGCCCTCCAGCGCAACACCCAGAAGGCGGGTGCGCGTGGTTTGCGCCTTGGCAGATGTGATGGCGATTTTCTGTCCAACCAGCGCGTTGACGAGGGTGGATTTGCCCGCATTGGGCGCGCCAACAATGGCGACTAGACCACAGCGTTGCATTATTCCAATTCCTTTAGCATTTTTTGCGCCGCTGCGGTTTCTGCTTCCTGTTTCGAACTGCCTTCCGCTGATGCGTCACCCACGCCCTTGATGGCGACGGTGACTATGAAACGCGGATTATGGGGTGGGCCGGATTTGCCCGTCAGTTCATATTCGGGAGGTTTGCGACGATGGGCGGCGGCCCATTCCTGTAGCGCAGATTTGGGATGTTTGGGTGCCGTTTGCTGGCTGTCCACCCGATCGTTCCAGGCGCGGCGGACAAATGCCTTTGCCGCGTCCATCCCGCCATCAATGAAGAGCGCGCCGATCAATGCTTCGAGTACGTCGCCCAAAACATTGTCGCTATCCGCAGCCCCGTCGTCGCGCGCCTGCTTGCCCAGATGCATATGCGGCGGCAGGCCGATTTTTCGCGCCACTTCCGCGCATGTTTCCCCGGCGACCAAGGCATTCAGCCGACGCGACAGCTTGCCCTCCGGCTCACTCGCGAAATGTTCATACAACCATTCCGCCATGATCAGGCCCAATACCCGGTCGCCCAGGAATTCGAGCCGTTCGTAATTTTGCGGTCCATGACTTCCATGAGTCAGTGCTTCGGTGAACAGGCCCGGATTATCCGGAACGTGGCCAAGCTGTTCCTTGACCCATGCAGATGTTTCGGGTCGCTTCAAAAACCTTCCCCAATACGATTCAGGCGCGCTGCCGTGAACCAGGTCCAGGGCAAGAACCAGTTGGCCGAGCCGTCAGTCGAGAATACCGAAACCAGAGCTTTGCCGACCAGATTTTCCTCTGGCACCAGGCCGATACCGCCGCCATCGACTGCCGGAAAACGGCTGTCCGCGCTGCGGTCGCGATTGTCGCCCATCAGGAATAAATGGCGCTCAGGTACCAGATATACGTCGGTATTGTCAGCCATTCCGTCCTCCAGATCGAGCACATTATAGCTTTTCCCATTGGGCAATGTTTCACGATATTGGGGATAACGGCAGATGCGTGTTCCGTCTTTTTCCACAACCTCGAATTTAGCGCGATAACAGGGGGATAGCGCATTTTCCTTGGCCGTGGCGTCGGTCATGTTCTGCGTGACGGGTAACTGCAAATCCTCGATCCGCTTTTTGGGGATCGCTTTGCCATTCAGATAGACCGTGCCGTCCTTCACTTGAATCATGTCACCGGGCAGTCCGATGACGCGCTTGATATAATCCTGCCGCTGTGTCGGGGGTGCCTTGAACACCACCACGTCACCGCGTTCGGGTGTATGCGGCAATATGCGTCCTGAAATCAGCGGCAGACTGAAGGGCAGGCTATAGCGCGAATATCCATAGGGCCATTTGGCAACGAGCAGATAATCCCCGATCAACAGGCGGGGCTGCATGGATTCTGAAGGGATATTGAAGGGCGAAATGATGAAGCTGCGCAGCACGAAGACAAAAAGGCCAAGCTTCACAAGGAAAAACAGGAAGTCCCCTGTTTCCGATTTTTGTTTCATAATTCCGCCTTTGTAAGCGCTGCCGGTCATGGGCCACCGCTTTGATGCGGAAGATGCCTAGCGTCAAGGGGCGCTGCGACCATGCAATTTCACCGATGATGGTCTATATGGCGAATGAATCGGCGTGCGGGCTGGAAGAACGGAAAGGACGACGATGGATCGTAAAGCGGCTTGGGATGCGATTAACAAGGAACCTGTTCCTGAATTGAAATCGATATTTGCGAACAACCCTGATCGGTTGTCGGCATTCACCTTGGCCAAGGGCGGTATCCGGTTTGACTGGTCAAAAACCCACTTGACGCCTGCATTGATGGACAGATTTGTTGATCTGGCCGATGCCACAGGACTGGTGAAGGCACGCGAGGCATTGTTTCAGGGTGAAGCCGTCAATGTGAGCGAGGGGCGGGCCGCCGAACATATGGCCGAACGTGGCGAGGGGAACCCGGAAAGCGTCTCCCGCGCCAAGACCCTGCACAATCGGATGCGCGCCCTGATCGATGCCGTGGAAGGCGAAGCGTTCGGTTCGGTTCGCCACATCTTGCATGTCGGCATTGGTGGTTCGGCGCTTGGTCCCAATCTGATCGTCGACGCGCTTGGCCGCCATTCGGGCCGTTATGATGTCGCGATTGTCTCCAATGTCGACGGCGCCGCGCTGGAAGAGGCCATGGCACGCTTTGATCCCAGTGCGACCTTGCTGGTCGTGGCGTCAAAGACATTCACCACGACTGAAACCATGTTGAACGCGCAAAGCGTCATCACCTGGATGATTGAGGATGGCGTGGACGATCCCTATGGCCGCGTCATCGCGCTGACCGCCTCGCCCGAAAAGGCAATGGAATGGGGCGTCGATGAAACCCGCGTCCTGCCTTTTGGCGAAAGCGTGGGTGGACGTTACTCGCTGTGGTCCTCGATTGGTTTTCCGGCCGCTATGGCGCTTGGCTGGGACGCGTTCGAAAGTTTACTGGAAGGGGCTGCGGCGATGGACCGGCATTTCCGTCTGGCCGATTTCCACAAGAATGCGCCTGTGATCGCGGCCTTTGTCGATCAATATTATGCCCGCGTCATGCAGTGTCAAACGCGAGCGGTCTTTGCTTATGACGAGAGGCTGCGGCTGTTGCCGTCCTATCTCCAGCAACTTGAAATGGAGAGTAACGGCAAAAGCGTCACAAAAGACGGTAAGCCCGTCGATGGTCCCACTGCGCCTATCACCTGGGGCGGGGTGGGCACGGATGCCCAACACGCCGTGTTCCAGCTTTTACACCAGGGCAGTCATATCGTGCCTGTCGAATTTATTGCCGCTATAGAGCCAGGGCATTCGCTTGACCCAGCCCATCACGATACGTTGCTCGTCAACTGTTTTGCCCAAGGGGCGGCGTTGATGCAGGGGCGCGAAAACGCGGACGATCCGGCACGCGCCTATCCGGGAAACAGGCCTTCGACAACATTGTTGCTGGATGATGTGACGCCTGAAATCCTGGGCGCCTTGATTGCCTTTTATGAACATCGCACCTTTGCCAATGCGGTTCTGATGGACATCAATCCATTCGATCAGTTCGGTGTGGAACTAGGCAAGGAAATTGCCAGATCAATCGAAAAGGACGGACCCAAAGGCTTTGACCCGTCTACCATGGCGCTGATTGAGCTGGCGTTGGGATGAATGCGGCGTCGCTTCGATCAGCTTGATCAACAAAAGCCATTTGTAACTGTCGCTCCGCTCCGCCATATCGCGGCCCAGCATCAGGAGTGTTGATATGAGCGACTATGATTATGACCTGTTCGTGATCGGCGCAGGATCGGGCGGGGTGCGTGCTGCCCGGGTTTCGGCCGCGCATGGCGCAAAAGTCGCCGTGGCTGAAGAATACAGGGTCGGCGGCACATGCGTCATCCGGGGCTGTGTACCCAAGAAGCTGCTCGTTTATGGCGCGCATTTTGCCGAGGATTTGCAGGACGCCAGGCGTTTTGGCTGGGATGTGCCGGATTGCACTTTCAACTGGCCGGTGCTGCGCGATAATGTGCTGGCTGACGTGGACCGATTGAATGGCCTATATACCCAGACCCTTGACAATCATGGCGTAGAGATCATTCATGAACGGGCCACCATCGCCGGCCCGCATGAAGTGAGGCTGGCAAGTGGGCGAACGCTTACCGCAAAATACATCCTCGTCGCGGTCGGAGCATGGCCGATGGTGCCCGACTGCGAGGGTGCCGAGTACGGCATTACCTCCAATGAGGTGTTTCATCTGGAAACCATGCCTCGCCGTGTCGTGATTGCAGGCGGTGGTTATATTGCCAATGAATTTGCCGGAATATTCCATGAGTTCGGGGCGCATGTGACCATCGTCAACCGGTCCGACACGATATTGCGCGGGTATGATGAACAAATTCGCGACCGCTTGCTTCAGATCAGCATGATGAAGGGCATAGATTTCCGCTTCAATGCCCCCTTTGAAAAAGTGGTGAAGAAGGATGATGGGTCACTGACCGTCCATATGAAGGGTTGCGATCCGATCGATTGCGACGTGCTGCTCTTTGCTACTGGTCGAAAGCCCAAGACAGAAGGGCTGGGCCTTGAAAATGCGGCGGTGGAACTGGATGGACAGGGCGCGATCAAGGTGGATGACTATAGCCAATCGACTTGCCCCAGCATCTATGCAGTGGGCGATGTCACCAACCGGGTGCAACTGACCCCCGTTGCGATCCGCGAAGGTCAGGCATTTGCCGATACGGTGTTCGATAATAATCCACATACCGTGGATTATAACTGCATTCCATCGGCGGTATTCAGCCATCCCCCAATGGCCGGAGTTGGCATGACAGAGGCGGAAGCACGCAATACCTTGGGATCGATCAAAGTATACACGTCGGATTTTCGCGCCATGAAGAATGTGCTGGCGGGACGGAATGAGCGCGGCCTTTACAAGATGATCTGCAATGCCGAAACCGGAAAGGTCGTCGGTCTTCACATGATCGGTCCCGATGCACCGGAAATCCTCCAGGCGGCGGCTATCGCGGTGAAAGCAGGCCTTACCAAGCAGGCCTTCGATGATACGGTGGCTCTGCATCCCAGTATGGCGGAAGAACTGGTGCTGATGCGGTAGGACGCAGGGGACGCCTAGTTTCAGGGGGTTAACTTTGCGCCTGCTTGTGGCTATCAGCCGGCCATGGATAGAAAATACCGTGTCCGCGCGCTTGCCGTTCTTGTCGGGTTAACGCTTCCTGCCAAGGCTTTTGCGCATGGTGGCGAAATTCATGAGGGGCAGTCTTTCTGGTCCCTTTGGCACTGGTCGCCGGAGATCATTGCGGCATTGTTGCTGGCGGCAATCGTTTATGGCCGTGGGGCCATGCGGGGACAACAACCATCGGCCTGGCGGATCGCTGCGTTCGCAGGAGGACTTGTGGCACTGTTCCTGGCGCTTGTTTCTCCGATCGAACGCCTCGCAGACCACATTTTTGCGGTTCATCAGGTTGAACATATGCTGTTGCGAACGATGGGGCCGATGCTGATTTTTCTTGCCGGACCGCAGGCTGTGTTGATGCGCGGCCTGCCCGCTGGTATGAAGCGTCGGCTTGCCGGGCCGATCATGACCAATGGCGGAGTGCGAGGTTTTTTCAGCTTTCTGACCACTCCCGTAATCGCGACGTCGTTGTTCGTGGGGGTAAGCTATTTCTGGATGTATCCATCCTGGCACGATCTCGCCATATTGAACGAGCCTATTCATTATGGCTGGCATACCAGCCTCCTGATTACCGGCCTGCTCTTTTTCTCGGTTATGTTCGATCCACGTCCGGTACCTGCGGGAGCAGGCTTGCCAACACGGCTTGCGATGTTCGTCGTAGCGGCGCTGGGGAATATCGTTTTGGGCGCATTCCTGACTTTCAAGACGGTGCCGCTCTATTCGGCTTACGAGATATCGGGTCATATGTGGCATGTATCCACGTTGACCGATGAGCAGACGGGAGGCATCATCATGTGGATTCCCGGATGTATGATGTTTGCGCTTTCTGCGATCATCATCCTCTATCGCTGGGGGCAGGACGAAGAGCGGGCGGTCGCACGTCGACGGCGTGATGGCCGCGCCCTGCAAAGCGCAAGGGACGGCGGCAATCGCATATTTGCCATGAGCCTTGCCGCTTTTTCGGTCATTATCCTGATGCTCGCCATTGCCATTGTAAGCCTGATTGACGGTGGTTATGCCGGAGCCAGCCATTTCGCACATCATGCAGACAGGCATTCGGGCTTTAATGGCTAGCCTCATATACTCCTTGTGTTTCTTGCAAATATCCAATTTTGCAAATTCACATTTGCATGCTGACATAAAAGGCTGAAAAGGGGCATTCTTTATAGATAGCGCGTGAAAAGCTAGGATGCCGATGCAAACTATTGTTGAACAACTGGAAGCGAAGCGACAGGCTGCCCGCCATGGCGGAGGCGCGAAGCGGATTGCTGCCCAGCACGCCAAAGGAAAGCTGACCGCACGTGAGCGGCTCGACGTGCTTCTGGACGAAGATTCCTTCGAAGAACTCGATATGTATGTCGAGCATAATTGCGTCGATTTCGGCATGCAGGAGCAGGTTATTCCCGGCGACGGGGTCGTTACCGGATCTGGCACGATCAATGGACGTCTTGTCTATGTCTTCAGCCAGGATTTTACGGTTTTCGGGGGCTCCCTTTCCGAACGACATGCCCAAAAAATATGCAAGGTCATGGACATGGCGCTGAAGGTTGGGGCGCCGGTCATTGGCCTTAACGACAGCGGCGGCGCGCGCATACAGGAAGGCGTGGCAAGCCTTGGCGGCTATGCCGAGGTGTTTCAGCGCAATGTATTGGCAAGCGGCGTAGTGCCGCAGCTTTCATTGGTCATGGGCCCCTGCGCAGGCGGCGCGGTTTATTCCCCCGCAATGACAGACTTCATCTTCATGGTGAAGGACAGCAGCTATATGTTCGTCACGGGCCCCGACGTCGTAAAGACAGTGACCAACGAAATAGTAACGCAGGAAGCATTGGGTGGTGCGGTTACCCACACCACCAAGTCGGGTGTCGCCGATGTCGCCTTTGAAAATGATATCGAGACGCTGCTCGCTGCCCGCGATTTGATCGACTTCCTGCCACTTTCAAACCGCGAGGAGGTGCCCGAAAGGCCAACGGCGGACCCGTGGGACAGGATCGAGGAAAGCCTCGATATGCTGATCCCCGCCAATGCCAATCAGCCTTATGATATGCATGAATTGATCCGCAAGACTGTGGACGAGGGTGATTTCTTTGAAGTACAGCCCGCCCATGCCGGCAATATCATATGCGGCTTCGGACGTATCGAGGGCCGCACAATCGGCATCGTCGCCAATCAGCCCACCGTGCTTGCCGGTTGTCTGGACATCAAGGCATCGAAGAAGGCGGGGCGTTTCGTCCGCTTTTGTGACGCTTTCAACATTCCGATCATCACTTTTGTCGATGTGCCGGGTTTTCTGCCTGGCGTCGGTCAGGAACATGACGGCATTATTAAACATGGCGCAAAATTGCTGTTCGCCTATGCCGAAGCAACGGTGCCGAAAATCACGGTCATCACGCGCAAGGCCTATGGCGGGGCGTATGACGTCATGGCGTCAAAGCATTTGCGTGGCGACCTGAATTACGCCTGGCCGACTGCGGAAATCGCGGTAATGGGGGCAAAGGGTGCGGTCGAGATCATTTTTCGTCAGGATATGGACTGTCCCGACAAGATTGCGGAGCGGACAAAGGAATATGAAGCCCGCTTCGCCAATCCTTTCGTTGCAGCGAGCAAGGGCTTCATCGATGAAGTGATTCAACCCCATTCAACCCGGCGCCGCATTGCGCTGGGTTTGCGGAAACTCCGCAACAAGGCGCTGGAGAATCCTTGGAAGAAACACGACAATATTCCATTATAAACAGCCTTGCGTCACCTTGAACCTGTCGCGGGTCGTAACGATAGAGCCACTGAGCCTATGGGTGCCAGATCACGCTCTGCAGGCATATGTGAAAGAGACTTGATACATGACCTCTGAACCCATTTACATCCTGTCCGGTGTCCGCACTGCCATCGGCGACTTTGGCGGCGGGCTCAAGGATTTTGCGCCGTCGAAACTGGGGGCGTTGGTGATTGCCGAAGCGGTCAAGCGTGCAGCCATTGAACCAGGTGATGTTGAGCATGTGGTGATGGGCCAGGTGATTCAGAGCGAGCCGAAGGATGCATATCTTTCACGTGTTGCCGCCATTGAGGCGGGCCTTCCGATCGAGGCTCCTGCGCTGACGCTCAACCGTCTTTGCGGATCGGGAATACAGGCGATCATTTCCTCGGCGCAGATGATTGCGCTTGGTGAATGTGACATCGCAGTTTGCGGCGGAACGGAAAGCATGAGCCGTTCACCCCATGTGCTAACCAGCGCACGGTGGGGCACCAAGATGGGGAACAGCGTTGCCGTAGACGCCATGTTGACGGTGCTGAGTGACCCATTTGAAGGTTTTCACATGGGTATCACGGCGGAAAACGTCGCCAGAAAGCACCAGATTACCCGCGAAGCACAGGACGCCCTCGCCATAGTCAGCCACCAGCGGGCCGCGCGGGCACAAGCGGAAGGGCGCTTCGCATCGCAAATTCTGCCCGTCGAAGTGAAGACGCGCAAGGGCGTCACAATGTTTGATACTGATGAGCATGTCCGCGGGGACGCGAACCTTGATGAAATGGCAAAGCTGCGTCCGGCCTTCGACAAGGAAGGCTCTGTAACAGCGGGAAATGCATCGGGTATCAATGATGGCGCGGCGGCAGTCGTCCTTGCCTCACAAAAGGCGGTCGATGAAAAGGGCCTGAAGCCCATGGGCCGCATCATCGCCTGGGGCCATGCAGGGGTGGAGCCGGAATTGATGGGCATAGGGCCGGTCAAGGCCGTTCCTATCGCACTCAAGCGCGCGGGCCTCAGTCTTGCCGACATCGATGTTATCGAAAGCAACGAAGCCTTTGCAGCGCAGGCATGTGCCGTTGCGCAGGAATTGGGTTTCGATCCAGAGAAGGTCAATCCTAACGGCAGCGGCATTGCGCTGGGCCATCCGGTCGGCGCGACGGGTGCCATTTTGACCGTAAAAGCGCTATATGAGTTGGAACGTACCGGCGGCAAATATGGCCTTTGCACAATGTGCATCGGCGGCGGGCAGGGCATTGCCATGATCGTGGAGAAACTCTGATGAGCATTGGTCGTTTGAATCATATCGGCGTAGCGACGCCTTCCATCGAAAAATCGGTGGAAATGTACGTCAATCTGCTTGGCGCAACGAAGGTACACGAACCGTTCGACCTGCCGCCGCAGGGTGTGCGCGTCTGTTTTGTCGATACGCCCAATAGCCAGATCGAACTGATCGAACCTCTGGGCGAAAACAGCCCCATTCTCAAATATCTGGAAAAGAATCCGCAGGGCGGCCAGCACCATGTTTGTTTTGAAGTGCCGGACATTCATGCCGCCAAGGCGGAGATGGAAGCCAAGGGCGCCAAAGTGCTGGGTGAACCACGTATCGGGGCACATGGAACGCCGGTGATATTCGTTCATCCCAAGGATATGGGCGGGGTGCTGGTTGAACTGATGGAAGTGCCGAAGGAGGTATCCCATTGAGCGATTATGACACCATTCAGGCCAGCATTGCCGATAGCGTCGGCACGATCACGCTGAACCGGCCTGACCGGTTGAATGCACTGAATCCTGCAATGATGGGGGAAATCGTTGATGCGGTAGCCACCATGCCGTCGCGGGGTGCTCGTGCCATATTGCTGAACGCCGCGGGGCGCGGTTTCTGTAGCGGCACAGATCTTCAAGGGGAGGGACTTCCCGAGGATGTGGGCGCGATATTGGAAGAATATTATCACCCTGGTCTCGAACAGATCATGGCGGCTCCCTTGCCTATGGTGGCGGCAGTACATGGTGCAACTGCAGGGATAGGCTGTTCGTTGGCGCTGGTTGCGGATTTCGTTGTGGCGGCGCGGTCGGCTTATTTTCTTCAGGCTTTCGTCAATATCGGACTGGTGCCCGACGGCGGCGCGACCTGGATGCTACCGCGACTGGTCGGACGGGCGCGGGCAATCGAAATGATGATGTTGGGCGAAAAGGTCCCGGCCGAACAGGCCGCCCAATGGGGCATGATCCACAAAACCGTCGATGACGATGTGCTGATGGACAAAGCAATGGAATTGGCATCGCGGCTGGCAAAGGGGCCGACACACGCACTTGGCCTGATCCGCAACGGTGTTTCACAGGCTATGGACAATACATTCTCCCAGACGCTGGCAATGGAACGCCAGCACCAGCGGGAGGCGGGGTATAGTGCGGATTTCAAAGCAGGGGTGCAGGCCTTTCTTGCGAAACGCGCTCCCATATTCGAGGGCAAATGATGACCGAGAGACCAACAGTGAAAGACTGGGGCACGCTTGCTTCGAAGGAAGTGAAGGGCAAGGACCTGACATGGCACACGCCGGAAGGCATTGCCGTCAAGCCACTATACACTGCTGAAGATATTGCTGATATTGATCCGGGACTGCCTGGCTTTGCTCCTTTTACGCGAGGTGTGAAGGCCAGCATGTACGCGGGCCGCCCCTGGACGATCCGGCAATATGCGGGTTTTTCCACGGCAGAGGAGTCCAACGCTTTCTACCGCCGTAATCTGGCTGCAGGACAAAAGGGTTTATCTGTCGCCTTCGATCTTGCCACGCACAGGGGCTATGATAGCGACCATCCGCGTGTGACCGGCGATGTTGGCAAGGCGGGTGTTGCCATCGACACCATCGATGACATGAAAATTCTGTTCGATGGCATCCCGCTCGACGAAATGTCGGTCAGTATGACGATGAACGGCGCTGTCATCCCAGTCCTCGCCTTTTATATTATTGCGGCAGAAGAGCAGGGCGTTTCGCAGGACAAGCTGTCCGGGACCATTCAGAACGACATTCTGAAAGAATTCATGGTTCGCAACACCTATATTTATCCGCCTGAACCCTCGGTGCGGATCATTTCGGACATTTTCGGCTACACGTCGAAGCACATGCCCAAGTTCAACAGTATCTCCATTTCCGGCTATCATATGCAGGAAGCCGGAGCGACGCAGGTGCAGGAACTGGCCTTCACCATTGCCGATGGCGCGGAATATGTTCGCTACGGCGTGGCGTCCGGGCTGGATATCGACAAGTTCGCGGGGCGTTTGAGCTTCTTTTTCGCCATTGGTATGAATTTCTTCATGGAAATAGCCAAGCTGCGTGCCGCGCGTACGCTTTGGTATCGGGTCATGACGGAATTGGGCGCAAAGGATGAGCGCTCGAAGATGCTGCGCACCCATTGCCAGACCTCTGGCGTGTCTTTGACCGAACAAGATCCCTACAACAACGTCATGCGCACGACGATTGAAGCGATGGCGGCAATGCTGGGCGGCACACAGTCGCTCCATACCAACGCGCTTGATGAAGCGATTGCTCTTCCCACCGATTTTTCCGCGCGTATTGCCCGCAATACGCAGATCGTCATTCAGGAAGAAACCGGCATGTGCAATGTCGTCGATCCGCTGGGTGGCAGCTATTATATCGAGGCGCTGACCAAGGATCTGGTTGATAAGGCCTGGGAGATAATAGAGCGGGTAGAGGCGGAAGGCGGCATGGCAAAGGCCGTAGCGGCAGGTTGGCCCAAGGGCATGATCGAGGAGGCCGCCGCCGCCCGACAGGCGCGTGTGGACAAGGGTGAGGACGTCATTGTCGGCGTCAACAAATTCCGCCTGAAGGATGAAGACAAAATCGACATTCTCGACGTCGATAACGTCGCTGTCCGGGAATCGCAGATCGCGCGCATTGCCAAGGTAAAGGCGGGGCGTGACCAGGCGGCTTGCACCGCAGCACTGGATGCTTTGCGCGAGGGAGCAAGGGGTGACGGTAATGTGCTGGCGCTTGCTGTCGATGCTGCGCGGGCGCGGGCTACGCTGGGCGAAATTTCGATGGCGATGGAGGATATATACGGTCGCTATGACACTGTGCCAAAGCCGGTAAAGGGCATTTATGGCGGCGCTTATGCCGGCGACGATCGTTGGACACAGGTTGTGGATGGCGTCGAAGCGTTCGAGCGGCGCAAGGGTCGCAAACCCAAGATGCTGGTCGCTAAAATGGGGCAGGATGGGCACGATCGCGGCGCAAACATCATAGCGTCGGCCTTTGGCGATATGGGGTTCGAAATCGTGAGCGGTCCCCTGTTCCAGACACCCGAAGAAACGCTGTATCTGGCGCTGGAAAAAGATGTCGATGTGATCGGCGCATCCAGTCTGGCTGCCGGACACAAGACGTTGATTCCGCAACTGATCAATATGCTGCGTGAAAAAGGACGTAGCGACATCAAGGTGGTAGCCGGGGGCGTCATTCCCGCGCAGGATTATCAGTTCCTGCGTGACGCGGGCGTGGCGGGGATTTATGGCCCGGGAAGTAATGTGATCGAAAGCGCCGCTGACGTGCTGCGCCTGCTCGGTCATAACATGCCGCCGGAAGGGCTGAAGGATGCTGCAGAATGACCAAAACGATCAAAAATAACCCCTCCCCTGAAGGGGAGGAGGAGACCCGCACCGACTGGACGCGCGCGGAAATCGCCGCGCTGTTCGATATGCCTTTCGCAGATCTGCTATACGAGGCCCAGACCATCCACCGCGCATGCCATCGGCGTAACGAGGTGCAGCTTTCGACATTGCTATCGATCAAGACCGGCGGATGTCCGGAAGATTGCGGCTATTGCAACCAGTCCGCGAGTGCACAAAGCGGGCTGAAAGCAGAAAAACTGATGGATGTCCGCGGCGTGTTGCAGTCGGCGGCACAGGCGAAGGATGCCGGCTCATCCCGCTTTTGTATGGGCGCTGCATGGCGTAATCCCAAGGATCGCGACATGCCCGCTATCATCGAAATGGTTAAAGGCGTGCGGCAGATGGGCATGGAAACGTGCATGACCCTGGGCATGCTGACAAAGCCGCAGGCGGATATGCTGGCCGATGCAGGTCTTGATTACTACAACCATAATATCGACACCTCGCCCGAACATTATGAGAAGGTCATCACCACGCGGACCTTCGACGACCGGCTCAAAACCTTGGAAAATGTGCGTTCCTCCGGCATCAACGTGTGCAGTGGCGGCATCGTCGGCATGGGTGAAACGCGTGAGGACCGCGTCGGATTTCTCCACGCTCTCGCCACATTGCCACGTCACCCGGAAAGCGTGCCGATCAATGCGCTCGTGCCGGTCAAGGGCACGGTGCTGGGCGATATGCTGGCCGATACGCCAATGGCGAAGATCGACGAGGTCGAGTTCGTCCGCACGGTCGCGGTTGCGCGTATTATTATGCCAAAATCTATGGTGCGGCTGTCGGCAGGTCGCGAAAGCATGTCGGAAGCATGTCAGGCCCTTTGCTTCATGGCGGGCGCGAACAGCATTTTTACCGGCGACAAGTTGCTGACCACACCAAATGCAGGCGACAATGCGGATGCGGCGCTGTTTGCCAAATTGGGCATCGTTCCCATGGAAAGCCATGAGACGCCTCTCTCAGTGGCAGCGGAATAATGGATTTACCGTTCGCTATGGACGGGAAGAAGATGAAGCAGGGACTTGAATGATAAAAAAAATACTTATCGCCAACCGTGGCGAAATCGCCTGCCGTGTCATTCGTACAGCGCGCAAGATGGGCATTGCAACCGTTGCGGTCTATTCCGACGCTGATTCCCGTGCGCCGCATGTGATGATGGCGGATGAAGCGGTGCATCTTGGTCCGCCGCCTGCCGCGCAATCCTATTTGCTGGCCGACAAGATCATCGAGGCATGCAAGGCGACTGGCGCGGATGCGGTTCATCCGGGTTACGGCTTCCTTTCGGAGCGGGAGAGCTTCCGCAATGCGCTGGATGCGGAAGGGATTATCTTTGTTGGCCCTCCCGCCAACGCAATTGCGGCCATGGGCGACAAGATAGAGTCCAAAAAGCTTGCCAAGGCAGCAGGCGTCAATGTCGTTCCTGGCTATGTCGGAGTGATCGATGACACCGAGCATGCGGTGCGTATCTCCAACGAGATCGGTTATCCGGTGATGATGAAAGCATCGGCAGGCGGCGGCGGCAAAGGCATGCGGCTGGCTTTTAGCGAAAAGGACGTGCGCGAAGGCTTTGAAGCGACCAAGCGCGAAGGTCTGGCCAGTTTCGGCGATGATCGTGTCTTCATCGAAAAATTCATCGAAAGCCCGCGACATATCGAAATTCAGATCCTGGGCGATCAGCACGGCAATATCGTCTATCTGAATGAACGTGAATGTTCGATCCAGCGCCGCCACCAGAAGGTCGTCGAGGAAGCGCCGTCGCCTTTTGTTACTCCGGAAATGCGCAAGAAGATGGGCGAGCAGTGCGTCGCGCTGGCCCGAGCCGTAGGCTATTTCAGCGCCGGCACGGTCGAACTTATCGTATCGGGCGCGGACAAGACCGGCGAGGGCTTCTATTTCCTGGAAATGAACACGCGCCTTCAGGTTGAGCACCCTGTGACCGAGCAGATCACAGGGCTTGACCTTGTCGAACAGATGATCCGCGTGGCCAATGGTGAAGAGCTTTCCTTCCGCCAGGAAGACGTGAAGATCAACGGTTGGTCCATTGAGAACCGCGTCTATGCGGAAGACCCCTATCGCGGCTTTCTACCATCCACAGGGCGGCTTGTCCGTTACAATCCGCCGCTTGCCGTAGAGGGTGTGCGCGTCGACGATGGCGTCGTGGAGGGGGGCGAGGTCAGCATGTTCTATGACCCGATGATCGCCAAGCTGATTACCTATGCCGATACGCGGATTGAGGCGATCGACAAACAAATCGATGCATTGGACCGCTTCGAAATCGACGGGCCGGGCCATAACATCGATTTCCTGTCGGCATTGATGCAGCATCCGCGTTTCCGTGAAGGAGCCATTACGACCGGATTCATTGCAGAGGAATATCCGGACGGTTTTACAGGCGCGCCTGCAAGTTCTGAGTTATTGCGTCAGTTGGCCGCCATTGCAGCCTTTGCGGGGGCCGCTCAGGCCGATCGGGCGCGGCGGATCGACGGACAGCTTGGGAAAAGATTGCGGCCGCCCTCGTCCTGGCAAGTGAAGGTTGCCGGCGTCGAACATGACGTCAGCATTTCAGTCGATGAAGTGCTGGTTGACGGGCAGCCGCTGGACATCAGCATGGAATATACGCCAGGTGACCGCCTGATCGATGCGGAAGTCGATGGCCGAGCACTGGCCGTGCGTATTGCACCCATTCGCGCCGGTTTCCGCCTGACCGCGCATGGAGCAAGCCACGAGGTGCGTGTCTTGCCTGCTCATATTGCGCCACATGCTGTCCATATGATCGAAAAGATACCGCCTGATCTTTCCAAATATCTGCTGTGCCCTATGCCGGGGCTGCTCGTCGCATTGCATGTGGGGGCGGGCGACAAGGTGGAGGCCGGTCAGCCGCTGGCGGTTGTTGAAGCGATGAAGATGGAAAACATCCTGCGCGCTGAAAAAGCAGGCGTAGTCAAATCCATTGAAGCGCTGGAAGGGGTAAGCCTTGCTGTGGATGCTGTGATATTGGAACTGGAATAAAGACCGGCAATCACTACTCTCACGGCTTGCTCATCAAGACCAGCTACGTCTAATAGGCTGAGCAGATATAAAGACAAATAGGGGAGCGTATGGCCAGTAGCGCAGCCGTGGGAGGGCAAGAACCCACCAGGAAGGAAATTCAGCTCGTCATCGGGGCGTCCTCGCTCGGTACGGTGTTCGAGTGGTATGATTTTTTCATTTACGGTACGCTAGCGCCGATCATTGGCCGGGTTTTCTTCCCAACCGGCAATCCGACGATGGAATTACTCCTTTCCCTGGCCGGGTTTGCGATCGGCTTTGGCTTTCGCCCATTAGGCGCGGTGTTGTTCGGTTACCTGGGCGACAAGCTGGGCCGTAAATATACATTTCTTGTCACCATCACTTTGATGGGGCTGGCCACCGCGGCTATCGGTTTCGTACCGTCCGTCGCCGCTATTGGTCTTGCTGCACCCATTATCATCATATTGCTGCGCATCGTGCAGGGACTTGCGCTAGGCGGCGAATATGGCGGCGCGGCAATCTATGTCAGCGAACATGCGCCAGAGAGTCGGCGCGGCTATTTCACCAGTTTTATCCAGGCAAGCGTGGCCGGCGGCTTCATCCTGTCGATCCTGGTCGTACTGAGCACCAAATCGATGTTAAGCGTGGAAGACTGGGATTCCTGGGGCTGGCGCATTCCCTTCATCTTTTCGCTGCTGTTGCTTGCCGTATCGCTCTACATGCGCCTGAAACTTAATGAGAGCCCGGTTTTCCAGGCGATGAAGGAAGCGGGCAAGACTTCGGCTAATCCGCTAAAGGAAAGCTTTACCTATCCGGGCAACAAGCGCCGGATATTCGTCGCCTTGTTCGGCATTGCGGCCGGTCTGACCGTCATCTGGTATACTGCCATGTACGGGGTCCTGTTTTTCCTGACGGGTTCGCAGCGTATGGATAATAATACTGCGGAAATCGTCGTCGGAGTAGGCGCGATGGCGGGCCTGTTCTGGTTTGTATTTTTTGGATGGTTGTCCGACAAAATTGGCCGAAAAAAGCCGATTGTCTTTGGCTATATCGCGACGCTCTTGCTATTGTTTCCCCTGTTTCACATGATGGGCAATGCCGCCAATCCTGGCCTCGCGGACGCCGCAGAGCGAGCGCCCATCGTGGTGTCGGGCAGCGATTGTTCATTCAATCCTATTGCGAAAGAACAGACTACAGAGTGCGGCAGAGCGCTTGATCTCTTATCCAAACGAGGGCTCAGTTATACGACGGTCGACAATGCTGGTTCAGCGCAGGACACTGAAATCCGCATCGGCAATATGGTCGTGCCGGAAAATAGCCGTGAGGCGCTGGAGGTGGCGCTTGGCCAGGCTGGTTACAATCTTGAAAAAGTTCAACCATCCGGCAGTAATATAGCCATCATCATCGTAGCAATTCTGATCTTGAGTGCGCTTTCGGGTGCGACCTACGGTCCGGTGGCAGCGCTATTGTCGGAGTTGTTTCCACCACGCATCCGCTATAGTTCGATGTCGATCCCTTACCATATCGGGACTGGCTATTTTGGCGGATTTTTGCCGTTGGTGAGCCAGTATATCGTGGCGCGAACGGGCGATCCCTATTCAGGCCTCTGGTATACCTTCGCCATTGTCCTGATGGCTCTGGTCGTGACGGTGTTCGGTCTGCCTGAAACACGCGGCAGGACACTCGACGCCGCTGGCTAGGCGCGCTATCGCATCGACGATGAGCCTGCCTGCATCACCCCTTCGTTTGCGCCTCAACAAAAATGCGCTGCTGGCCAATTGGCGATGGTTGAGAGACCAAGGCGGTGGCGCAGCCTGTGGCGCAGCAATCAAGGCTGACGGTTACGGCACGGACGCGGCAGGCGTTTTGCAGCATTTGGCAGATGCAGGTTGTCGCGATTTTTTCGTCGCGACCTGGGCAGAGGCGTTGGTGCTATTGCCGCTTGCAAAAGAGGTGCGCCTGTCCGTATTGCACGGCTTGCGTGAAGAGGACATGCCAGTGGCTCGACAAGCAGGTGTCAAGCCGGTGCTGAACACTGCCCAGCAGGTGCAACGCTGGAAAGATGTCGGGGGTGGGCCATGCGATGTCATGGCGGACACCGGCATTAATCGCCTTGGGCTGGGCATGGATCAGGCATTTGGACAGGTACTGGATGGGCTGCAGATCAGTACACTGATGAGCCATCTTGCCTGTGCCGATACGGATCATCCGTTAAATATATTGCAACTGGAGCGTTTTTCCCATCTGCGTTCTGCCATAAGCGCAGAGCGATACAGCTTGGCCAACAGCGCCGGTATCTGCCTTGGCCGCAACTATGCTTTTGACCTCATGCGACCCGGCCTTGCTCTGTATGGGGGCGTGCCGCGTGAGGAAGCGCGTGGGCATATCCGGCAAGTTGCCTTTCCCGAGGCGCAGATATTGCAGCGTAAGGCAATAGGGGCGGGCGATGGCATCGGGTATAATGCCACGCAGATTGCACGACATGATATGGAATTGGCGATCCTCAATATCGGCTATGCTGACGGTTATTTGCGCAATTTTTCCAGCAGGGGCGCGGCCCTGGCTACCGATGGGACTGTCCTGCCGGTCGTAGGCCGTGTTTCGATGGATCTTCTGATTGTCGATGTCTCCTCGAAACCGGAGCTGAAAGAGGGGGATTGGGTCACGATTGATTATCAATTGGAACGAGCATCGGCCTTGTCGGGATTGTCCCAATATGAATTACTGACCGGTCTGGGCAGGCGGCTTGAACGTTACTGGCAATGATCCAATGGTTCAGGACAGTGCGGCGCCCGTTGCCTGCCTTTGCTTGTCGATGGCATTCCGTACAGCGATGATCAATTGCGCAATATTTGCCGGTTTACGAATTCTGGTGCAATCATCGAACCTGTTATTGGCGTCGAGCGATTCATAACCGGTACAAAATAAAACCGGAACACCGCGAAGCCGAAGCGATTCAGCCAATGGGTAAACGGGTATTCCATTAAGGTTGATATCCAATATGGCCGCGTCAGGAGGGTTGGACTCAGACAATAGCTTGTTGGCTTCCTCGATTGTTGCGACGGGTCCCATAACTGACCAGCCAGCATCCCTGAGTGATTCCGTCATCTGCATGGCAATCAGCATTTCATCCTCAACGACGAGCAGCTTGCCTGTCATGTGCATGTCCACCTGGGATGATGACGGGTCGTCTTCTGCTTTTGGTAAAACTGGATCGAAATCCTGCGATCGCATCACGCTTGCCGGCAGATATGCTGACACATGAATGCCTTTCGGGTCCCAATCGATATTCACTTCGCCACCCAGCTGCAGACCGGTCACGGTTGTGATCAGATTGGAACCAAAGCCTTTTTGCTCAGGTGGAGTTACCTCAGGACCATCGCTTTCACGCCATGAAAGAGATAGCCGGTCGCCGTCACGCAGTTCCCATTCCATGTCTACACGGCCTTGATCTGTCGACAGAGCGCCATATTTAACAGCGTTTGTGGCAAGTTCATGGATCAAAAGGCCGATAGGCTGAACCGCCTTGGGCGATAACATGACATCAGGACCATGATACTGCACCTGACCGGGGCGTTCATAGGCCATAACTTCGTCCTGAATAACCTTTAGCAATCGCGCACCGTTCCACCGATTTTCCGCCAGCAGCGAGTGGGCGCGGGCAAGTGCTGATACGCGGCCTGTCACAGCTTCGACAAAGGCATCGCGCGTGGGTGCTTTGGTCAGCGAAACAAGTGCCTGCACTATTGCGAGCGCGTTTTTAGCCCGATGATCGACTTCGCGCGCCAACAACGACCGGGCTTCCTCATTGGCCTTGCGTTCGGTAATGTCCCGCAAGATGACAGTCGAAAGCCGGTCATTGCCGACCACTGCCTGAGAAATCGAGGCTTCAACGGGAAATTCATGGCCATTGGCGCGCAGTCCGCTGATCGCTCCCAGGGCACCCATACGCCGACCGGTTTCCCCCGTTTTGCCGAAACGACGAATATGCGCTTCGTGCGCCGCGCGAAATCTTTCAGGCAGGAAGTTTGCAATAGGTTGGCCCAGGGCACTGCTGCTATCCATGCCGAACATCGTTTCCGCGGCAGGATTGAAAAATATGATATTGTGATCATTGTCGATCGTAATGATCGCATCCATCGCCGTCGTGACGATGGCTTCAAGACGGTTTTTGGTTTCTATCGCATCCTGCAGAGCGGCAGGATCGTTAATATACTCTCGGTGCATCACTAGCTCCTTGAGCAAGAGTGCAAAAACGTCTCCACATGAAGGAATGGTGTATTAACAATTATTTGCTGTCAACTTTATTCCATTTTTTCTGGTGCGTTATAAAAGAAATACCCGCCAGAACCGGGATGGTCTGACGGGCATTCTGTGCCTGAAAGTAGAGAGCGATATCTGGCAGCAATATATATTCATTATGGTGCGAATTTCTTGAATCCGGAAGCGATCACCTTTCAAGGCACATGGCGATACCCATGCCGCCGCCGATGCAGAGGGTTGCAAGGCCCTTACTCGCGTTCCGCTTTTGCATTTCGTACAGGAGGGTCGTCAGGACGCGCGCGCCCGATGCGCCGATCGGGTGACCGATAGCGATCGCACCACCGTTCACATTGACCTTGTCCGGATCAAAGCCAAGCTCCTTCCCCACCGACAATGCCTGCGCCGCAAACGCCTCATTGGCTTCGATAAGGTCGAGATCACCTACCGACCAACCTGCTTTTGTCAGTGCGCGTTTTGTCGCAGGAACAGGACCAATTCCCATGATGGAAGGGTCAACGCCCGCATGGGCCCAGCTTGCAACACGAGCGAGAACGGTCGCACCGCGCCGCGCAGCTTCCTCTGCAGTCATCAACACCAGCGCCGCCGCACCATCGTTGATACCGCTGGCGTTCGCTGCGGTAACGGTGCCGTCTTTCTTGAAGGCCGGACGCACGCCGCTCACGCTATCCATCGTAACACCGGCGCGGATATATTCGTCATCGCCAAAAATGGTTTCGCCCTTGCGCGTTTTGACCGTGACAGGTGATATTTCATCCTTGAACCGGCCTGCCGCGCGGGCAGCCTCCGCCAAATTTTGCGAACGTACCGCAAGCCTGTCCTGCGCCTCGCGGGTTATTTGATATTGTTCCGCAAGGTTTTCAGCCGTAATGCCCATATGATAGCCATTGAAGATGTCCGTCAGACCATCTTTGATCATGGTGTCTATCATTTCCAGATTGCCCATTTTCTGGCCTTGGCGCAGCGATTGGCAATGTGCGGACATCGACATGCTTTCTTGCCCGCCGGCCACGACAATGCTCGCATCACCATTGGCGATTGCCTGAACTGCCGAAGCGACTGAACGCAACCCGGAGCCACAGACCTGGCTGACGCCCCATGCGGGCACTTCCTTGGGAATGCCGGCGGCCATGGCGGCCTGACGGGCGGGGTTCTGGCCGTGACCGGCGTTCAGCACCTGTCCCATGATGACTTCGGATACTTCCTCGCCAGCAACGCCCGCTTGAACCAACGCGGCTTCTATGGCGATGCGGCCCAGCTCATGGGCTGGCGTTGTTGCGAACGCTCCAAGGAAGCTGCCGACAGGCGTGCGCTTGGCGGCGGTAATGACGATATCGGCCATAATCATCTTTCCTGAATTCAGAGTGAGTGGTTTGCGGTCGCCCTTATCACCGCAAAGTCGATTCCAAAAGCCATTCCGCCAGTGGCGCCCATAGTTGTTCGCGGGCGCGACCGCCCACGATCATTCCGACATGGCCACTTTCAAGGCGCAATTCCTTGCCCCCGCGACTGGCGCTTGCGGCGGGAACGATATGATCGGTATCAGATATGATGTTGAGGAATGGGCATTGCAAGCTGGCAGGATCGATGATTTTGTCGCCGACCCGCCATTGCCCCTTGCCGCTTTCGTTGGCAGTATAAAGCCGTTCAAACAGGTCGCGCCCGGCAGCAAAGGTCAAGGGCGCGCCTTCATTGGCCCAGTCTTCCACAACGATGAATGCATTGGCAGCGTCGGAGCCTTCCGGCATGTCGGCGAACGCGGCATATTTTCGGATGGTGCGTCCTGGATCAAGCGTCCAGAAGCCTGCTTGCAGCACCTCCATCGGTACATAGCCAAGGCGTTCGCACATCGGTTTGGCCTTGTCCCACAGGGCAATGATCCGTTCCCGATCCGGTGCCGGAAAACCATCAAAGTCCCATGGCGCCGCGATCATGACCAAAGCGGATGTTTCCATCATGGCGCTGGCTGCCGCCGTCATGGTTCCGCCAAGGCAATAGCCGGCAAGGACGGGAGGTTCTTTTAAATCCGCCAACAGGGGGAGAAGGCGTTGTGCGACATGGTCAGCAAGACCCAGTTCTCGATCTTCCACCGAGGGAAAGCCCCAGTCGACCAGATAAACATTCAAGCCACGTTCACGCAGATAGCCCATCAGGGAATTGCTGTCTGACAGATCCAGAACGAAATGTGGATTGATCAGGGAAGGCACGAATATGATGGGCCGCCCCGCACCACCATAGTGCAGTAATCGTGCCGATCCCGCAGTTGCAACAATTGCAGCCTTCAGTTCGCGTTTAGTGCGTTTTGCCCGTTGATATTTTTTCAAACCCTCCAAAGCCTTTACCCTGAAAGCTGTGTCATTCTGGGTCTCTCTCCACAGGACATCAAGAAAAAGCGGAAGTGGACGGGGACCATGTTGCGGCGCATCATGGTTTGATGCTATTGCAATATCTTCAATGGCGGGAGTGGACGTAATGGCAAAAGCCTCAAAATCTTCTGGTGATTCGGAACCTGTCATCATCAAGAAATACGCCAATCGCCGATTGTATAATACGGAAACTTCCAGTTACATCACGCTGGACCTGCTATCGAAAATGACCCGCGAAGGCAGGGAGTTCGTGGTTGTCGATGCCAAGAGTAACGAGGACATCACCCACAACGTCCTCACGCAGATCATCATGGAAGAAGAGTCCCGCGGAACCAATATGTTGCCGGTCAATTTTCTGCGGCAACTTATTTCCATGTACGGTGATTCAATGCAGTCAATGGTGCCGCAATATCTTGAAGCATCGATGGATGCCTTTCGCAAGAACCAGCTCCAGTTTCAGGACGCGATGAAGGGCGCATTTTCCGGCGGGCCTTTCGCGGAAATCGCCAAACGCAACATGGAGATGCTCGAAGTCGCCACAAGTGCTTTCAAGGGCAAGGCCGGGGAAAAGCCGGGAACTGCATCGACGGAAGCCAAGGATGATGAGATTGCTGTGCTAAAGGCTCAGCTTGAAGCCCTGAATTCCAAAATCGAGAAACTGGGCAAATAACGCCCTTTTAAGGTTGCTGAGCGGTTGCTTGTGCGGCGAAAGGGCAATTCGCGTATCGACTCCTTGCAATCTGAATCCTAATGGGCTGGGTAAAGCCTTTTGGGCTGTTTTGCCATTTTATGCAGGTCGGGACACATTGAAACACGCACTATCCGTCACACGCGAAAAGGATTTCGCTGCCTGGTATCAAGCCGTTATCAGCGAGGCTGATCTTGCGGAAGAGTCCGGCGTGCGCGGGTGCATGGTGATCCGCCCCTGGGGCTATGGCATCTGGGAACGCATACAGAAGCTACTCGATGCCGAAATCAAGCGGACGGGACATGAAAATTGCTATTTTCCATTGTTCATCCCGCTGTCCTATTTCGCCAAGGAAGCCGAGCATGTGGATGGTTTCGCTAAAGAAATGGCGGTCGTTACGCACCACAGGCTGATCATGCAGGACGGCGCGCTTGTTCCCGATCCCGAGGCAAAGCTGGAAGAACCCCTGGTAGTGCGGCCAACATCCGAAACTGTCATTGGCGCAGCATTTTCGCGTTGGGTGCAGAGCTGGCGCGACCTGCCGGTTCTTATTAACCAGTGGGCGAATGTGGTTCGTTGGGAAATGCGCACCCGCATGTTTCTTCGGACCAGCGAATTCCTGTGGCAGGAGGGGCATACGGTCCATGCGTCCGCCGAGGAAGCAAGGGAAGAGACGCTGAAAATGCTGGAAGTCTATCGCAGCTTTTCGGAAAATGCGCTTGCTATGCCCGTGATTGCTGGTGAAAAGCCTGAAAATGAGCGCTTTCCCGGAGCCGAAGCGACCTTTTCCATTGAAGCGATGATGCAGGATGGCAAGGCACTTCAGGCCGGAACATCACATTTCCTGGGCACGACATTCAGCAGGGCGCAGAATATTCGTTTTCAGAACCGCGATGGCGAACTGGAACTGGCGCAGACGACCAGTTGGGGTGTTTCCACCCGTCTGATCGGCGGCGTTATCATGACGCATGGCGACGATGATGGGCTGCGCGTACCGCCAGTCATTGCGCCGCAACAAATCGTCGTGGTGCCAATGCTGCGCGATCAGCCGGAAGATGACGACATCCTTGCCTATTGCCGGGACATCGTGGTGGCGCTGTCGCAATTGACCGTCTTTGGCGAACCTGTCCGGGCCTTGCTGGATAAAAAAGCGATCAAGGCCGCGAACAAGCGTTGGAACTGGGTCAAGAAGGGAGCGCCGATCATCGTCGAAGTCGGCGGTCGTGATCTTGCCGCGCACAATGTGTCCGTGCTGCGGCGCGACCAACTCTATGCCGATAATGGCAAGCTTGCCAGCATGACCCTTTCACGCGCAGCATTTATTGATGATGCAGCAGCGATGCTGGAGTCTATTCAGGCATCGCTCCATGATCAGGCCGAAGCCTTTCTGAAAGCCAACATTGATCGGTCAATTAGCGATGTCGCGGCGTTGAAGGCGCATTTCGCCGCAAATCCGAAATGTGGTTGGGCCGAAGTACAGTGGAGCAAGCCTACGGGCGCTGCTCTCGATCAGGTTGTTGAAACGCTGAAAGCCATGAAGCTGACGCTGCGCAATGTGCCGCTGAATGCTGCGCCCGCCGATGGCGTATGCATTTTTACGGGTGCACCAGCGGTTGAACGGGTACTGGTGGGGCGGGCATATTGAACGAAAATGGGTCCGGCAAGCGGACCCATTATTCGGTTTTCAGCCGCAGCTAGAGAACTTCGAACAGCCCTGCCGCCCCCATACCGCCGCCTACACACATAGTGACGACGACATATTTGACGCCCCGCCGTTTGCCTTCGATCAAGGCGTGGCCAGTCATCCGTGCACCCGACATGCCATAAGGATGGCCGATCGAAATGGCGCCGCCATTGACGTTGAGGCGATCATCGGGAATGCCCAGCTTATCCTGGCAATAAAGCACCTGCACTGCGAAAGCTTCATTAAGTTCCCAAAGGCCAATATCATCGATGTTGAGGCCAAAGCGTTTGAGCAGTTTGGGGACCGCGAAAACGGGGCCGATGCCCATTTCATCAGGTTCCGTACCCGCCACGGCCATGCCCACATAACGGCCCAGCGGGGTCAATCCGCGCTTGGCGGCAATCTCCGCCTCCATGACGACGCAAGCTGAGGCGCCATCGCTTAGCTGGCTGGCATTGCCTGCGGTAATGAAGCCCTTTTCTCCAATCACCGGCTGAAGCGAGGAGAGGCCTTCAAGCGTCGTTTCGGGACGGTTGCCTTCGTCCTTGGCGATGGTGACGTCGCGCATCGATACTTCGCCGGTTTCCTTGTTCATGACGCCCATTTTGGCAGCAACCGAAATAATCTCATCATCGAATCGGCCTGCTGCCTGTGCGGCGGCCGTGCGGTGTTGCGATTGCAAGGCGTAGGCGTCCTGTCGGTCACGGCTGATGCCATAGCGGTTGGCGACGACTTCGGCGGTTTGCAGCATCGGCATGTAAACGGTGGGAACCATTGCGAGCAGTTCTGGATCAGGCCCAACACGCATTTCCTTGGTCTGGACCAGAGAGATCGATTCAACGCCCCCCGCGACGCACACATCCATGCGGTCCACGACCACTTGCTTGGCCGCAGTCGCAATCGCCATCAAACCAGAAGCGCATTGACGGTCGATCGACATGGCGGCGACCGAAGCGGGCAGGCCAGCGCGCAGGGCCGCGGTGCGTCCTATGGTCATTTGCACGCCTTGCTGAAGTGCCGCGCCGAATACCACATCGTCGACTTCGGCCGGATCGACGCCAGAGCGCTCGACCGCGGCACGAATGGCATGCGCCGCGAGTGTAGGAGAGGGCGTGGCATTGAACGCGCCTTTATAAGCGCGGCCAATCGGCGTGCGGGCGGTAGAAACGATGACGGCGTCGCGCATTGGTGATGTCTCCTCTTCCAAAGACCCGACATGGACATACCGGATATTCGATTCCAGGCTGTTCTATAGATTTGACGCGAATGGTGCGCAAGTCCAGAGCGTTACATGCAGCCGGTCTTTAATCCGCGACAGGCTGGAACAAACCAAAAATGATGGTGGTGGCATAGAGTTCCACAGCGTCGGGCAGAGCCATGCGATTGGCCCACGCCCGTGCGTCATATGCTGAATTCAGCATCGACATAATCATTTGCGCGGCGATCAGCGTGTCGATCGGCCTGACTGAGCTTTCGGCGATCCCGTCCATCATCATTCCGGCATAGCGGCGGGCCAGCCTCGTGGATTCGTCGAAGACCAGCGCACGCAACGGGGCAGGCAACGATTGCCGGGCAGTGCTGCGCAGCAATGGGCTGGCGTTGGCGAACTGGACTTTGAGCAGGGTTGCAATGGATGAGGTCAAATGCGGCCAATAGCCACCCTTGGCTTCGTCGGCGGTCTGCTGTGAACGCGCGATGATGTCAAAGCTGCGCCGAAAACAGGCAACAACCAGATCGTCCTTGCCATTCAAATGATGATAAAAACTGCCTTTTGTGACATTGATCTCCGCAGCGATCCGTTCCACCGATGTGCCGCGATACCCGCGGTCATTAATCAGCATGGTTGCGGCGCGCAGAAAATTTTCCAGCGAATTTTTGCCCACGACATCAGGAATGACCGCATCGAGCGAAATATCATGTGGCGACCAGATTTGATCTGTGGCGGCGATGCCATGATCGAATATATCGAACATGCGGGCTTTCACCCTCGAAAAATCGGGAATATCATACCGTTCCAGCCAGACAGGCAACCAGTACATGTTTTCCAGCAGCACGTTGGTACGGGCTGTGAAAGCCCGGTGTTCACGCTCGTTTGCAGGCACCCCAAATAGCGCGCGCAGGCGGCGAAACATACTCCTGTACCGCGCCTGAGTTTCTTCTTGCGCCTTTTCATTCAGCGTCCGCAGTTCCGAAAATCCGGCATAGTTTTTTGCTTCTCCCATGCGGATTTTCAGCAGATCCTC
Organism: Rhizorhapis sp. SPR117; assembly: GCF_021742065.1. The sequence continues at coordinate 675 of NZ_JAKKIE010000036.1, read as the reverse complement.
GAAATTGGCGTTGATAAAACCCTTGATGCGCTCACGCGCGGTTTCGAGATGCTCTGCGGCAGCAATGAAGCTTTCCAGCCTGTCAATTGAGCGATGGTAGCAGGCGACAGCGAGTTGCTCTTTCCGCTGGAAATAATAGGTGATGCTTGTCGTGTTGAGCCCCACATCACGCGCAACATCGGCAAAGGTCATGCCGGTTGCACCATGCTCATTGATCAGGACGGATGCGGCTTCCAATATGCGCTCATATTTTTCATTGTAGCGCATTGTCCTTTCTGGGCTTTGGAACGTCCTTTTTTCGGTTTTCATGGTATTTATTTAACAACCTCTCACCAACTCGTCATCAAAAACCGCAAAGTGCCTGCTTTACCGAATATCCGGTATGTATTAACCGGGAAGGGAGCAGATGCCGTCCCGCACGCTTGTCTCGTCCGGCCATCTATAGAGGACCCCACGGAATGCCGCTTTGCCGTAACGTTAAAGCCCCCAGGCCGCGACACGGATTAACCCCGGCGAGTAAACTTGCAAACATATGATTCGAATCGAAAAGACAAAAAGCACGCAAGTCAGGGCTCATTGCGGCCTGCGCTGAATTGCTCCGCTGAATGACTGACCGGCTGATGCCGGTAGGATCAAGTGGAGGGGCTGAAGCCGTTTCTGTGGGAATGCCGGTCC
>NZ_JAKKIE010000035.1 GCF_021742065.1 Rhizorhapis sp. SPR117 | reverse complement strand
ATCTGAGGCTTTTTGTTCAATCCAACTGGTACAGTTTTACACCGGAATCTTGCACAATTTTACCCCGACGTTGACAGCGCCTTTTCCACCGCCCGGATCGCGCTTTCCTGATAGTGGCGCAGAGGAAAGCTCGACAAGGGTTACCAGTTCCATGCGCGGGGCGGCTTCCGCCGTGGCCTGTAGTGCTGCAAGCTTTTCCGCGATGGCGGCCTTCTCTGCCTCGACCTCCTGCGCCAATGCTTCCCACGTCGCCCGCTCTTCGGCTTCGCGTTTCAGCCGTTCCTCAATCGCCTCACGCGCACGGGCGTGTTCCTCCGCTTCCCGGCGAGCACGCCTTGCGGCATCTTCGGTTTCCGCGACCTTGTGGCGGAGCGCTTCGATTTCTTCGCGGAGCGCGGCTGTGGCATCGACCGGTTCGGGGGGCGGAACGAACGCGCCAGCAGAAAAGGCAGTATCCCGTCCGTATGTCCGATGAAACCAGATGCCGAGGGACCAAGCGAATTTGAGCGCGGTCAAAGCGGTGGCATGATTGCCCTTTACCTCATGCACGGCGGTGTTGCCCGCCTTGCGGAGCGCATGAAAAATGTCAGCCGCTTCTTTCGGAATGAGCCGGTCATAGGACAGCCGCCGCAGCGTTTCCTCAAAGCTCTCGCGCTCGTCGCGGTAAACGGCGTGATGGGCAGCAACCAGCTTGGTCATCAACTCGGCGAACTGGCGCAACTTGACGATGGCCGTCGAGGGATCGTCGCGGAAATAGCGTTCCGCGAGCCCCCAGCGTTACCAAACGCCCGTCGTGCTTGGCCAGAAAGTCGAAGTTGAGTGATTCCATTCGCCCCCCGCCTGAACCTCCTAGCCGATCACTTCAAAAAATGTCTTTGCCTTCAATAGGCCAAGCAAAAGGAACGGCACGATAACTGTGAAATTCGGCGCGGGGATTTATCCCAATCGCGCCGCCAGTCGCACCATCAGATCCATGCGCTCATGAAAAAAGGCCACCACAAGGGCAGGCGCATCATCGCGCGGCAGGCAAAAGATATAGTGATGCTCGCAACGGACCATCCGCAAACCCGGATAGAGCGCGGACATGTCCTTGAAGAAGCCGTCGCCCGCCGCGACGCTTTCCATACCCGCTTGCAGCTTGGCCACATAGCTGCGGGTCTGCGCATCACCCCACTGCTTGCGTGTATAATGGATAACGTCGCGCAGATCGGCTTCCGCCGCCGCCGACAGAACATAGCCTACGGTCAAGCGCGGCTATCCCGGCCCAGCTCTTCATCAACGATGGCATCGATACTCTTGGTGGACACGCCGCCTGCCAAGCCTTCGGCGATCCGTTGGCCCAGCAGCGTTTTCAATTCCTGCCACGCCGTATCTTCCCCCGCACCGGCGGAAAACAGGCGCTCAATGGCATATTGCTTGATCGTCTTGCCCTGCAACGCGGCCAAGGCTTTTAGGCTTTGGTGCTGCTGGTCGGTAATATCTATCGTCAGTCGACTCATGGGAACCTCGCATATTGCCCGATCCCCACATTACCACAAATATGCGTTTGTAGTAACCCGTCGAGATGGCGCTCCCAGCCTCGCTTTGCAGCTATCCAAACGGGGCATTTTTAGGGCATCAGACGCGTGCAATTGAATGCAACAGAGTGAAATCGATCCGAACGCATCACTACACCAAAGATTCGCATTGCCAATGTGTTACGCTACAAGATCGGGGTAGATTAATACAGTAAAATCAGGCACTTAGTGAAACTCCTAATCAGCGGCTCCTAGGTTCGAGCCCTGGTGCGTCCACAAAATTTCTTTTATAAAACAATCTGTTATGGAATAGATATTCGATCTTGGAGCCACGCCGGAGCCAAAATACGAAATTTGGCTCCAATTTGGCTCCGGCATGCATTTGCGGATACGGCGTGTTTGTCATCAATCGCCAATGTCACCCGCCGAGCAGCGCTCAGCGCTTCCCCGCGCCGCCGCTTGATAAAGTCCCACAGCGCGTCTGTCGGCACGAGGATGGACTGTCGATCTCGTCCGTCTCGATCACGCCTGCCGCGATATCTTGGTAAAGCGTCGACTGCCCGATCCCGATCATTCGCGCAGCCTACGAATGCGGATCGCCAAAGGCTCGATAAGTATGTCCCTTCTGGGGCGGTTTTTTTGCGGCGGCGAAGTTTCTACAATGCAATAGCGACGGAACGAGTGAAGCGACGCGTAGCCTCGGCACCGATCCTTTAGGGGAAACCGATCACTACCAGGATGATGCCGGCTCCCCTTGCCACTGGGCCTTCCAGCGATCGAAATGCGGAAGAAGCGCGGCGGGAAGGCCGGAGACAAATGACTTGTCCATCGGATAGTGAGGCATGGCTTCCGCCACGGCGTCGAGTAGCAGCATGCCCTGCTTCTCGTCCTTGGGCCGCTTAAGTGGATTCCGACCGGTCTTCTCCGCCATCCAGAGCTTGTGCAAAGCGAAATAGCGCGGGTCCGGGGCCACGATACGGGCTGGCGCATTGTCACGAGCAATTATGACATGATCGACCTGTCGACCGAGCAGCAGCCATTCCTGCTCGGGGAGCGGGATTGGTTTGGGCCGATCCTTGCGAAACATCCCATCGATCGTGCTGGGGGCAGCCAGGACCTCGACCTCATATGCCTTGGCATTCCGTGCCTGGAACTGGCGCTCCGTGTTGACGGCATATGTCCGGTCCACCGCCTTCAACATCATCCAGATCGCCGATATCTCGACAGCCGGAGGTTCGGCGGTCCATGCAAGATCAAAGTCGAACGTTTCCTCGGGGACGTCGCGGATCGCGCCGCCCGCCTCGATATGATAGGCGGGCATTGCGTTCGTTCCGACCACCATCAGGTGACTGCCAAGAAGGTGACGTCGGTCGGCCTCGCGCAGGATCTTTCCCGCTTCCGGATCGAGCATGGGCAAATGGAGCGAGCGGTAAATGCGCGCGCGCTCGGCGAGCATCGTCCGGCTGGATTCGATGCGCGCTTTGACCTCTTCCTTGTTGTTCTTGTATGCATCGAATTGCGCCTGTTTCTCGTCGTCCAGCCGACCGAGGCTCTTCATATTGCCTTCCCGATCGGTGAGCTCATAGAGATAGGCGATTCCGGAAACTTCCTTGATGCGCAGATTGTAGGGCATATCGGCGAGCGCACGCTCGGCGTCGCGCCATACCTCATATTGCTGGCGAATGTTGATCAGGTTTCGCGCCTGCTCGTCGCTGAACGGAGTGACAGCTCTCATATTTACCCTGCTTTTCTTGATTGGCCTCTATATGCAGGGTAAGATAAAGTTTTTCAAGGAATTACCCTGCATTTGTAACTTCTAGCAAAAAGCAGGGTAAAGGCCTCTGAAACATCGGCATGACATCCAACCGGCGCATGGCCGAGGCGGCGATGCTCGTTCGTCACTAACCGTTATTCCCCGAGTACCGCCGCGAATTCTTCAAGAAAGGCTTTGAGGTGATTCCTGATTGACTCGTTGACCAGATTACCTTCGGCATCGAAGATCTGGCCCGCTTCGGATACCATCAGTCGACGACCATTCCATAACTCTACCCCAAGCGTCCGCAGAACCGGCAACCAGGCATTTTGTGCGAGCACGGTGCCAAATCCGCCCGGCGATGCTCCGATTATCGCAACGCGCTTGCCCCGGAAAACGCGGGCGCTGTCCGCCGGCGGGCGAGAGATCCAGTCAATCGCGTTCTTGAATACACCGGGAATGCTATTGTTATATTCGGGCGTAGAGAGCAGCAGGCCATCAGCATCGGCAATCGCATCCTTCAGACGTGTCACCGCCGCCGGGATGCCTTCCTCTTCTTCTATGTCACCATTGTATAATGGCACATCTGCAATCGTTCCGATTTCCAGCGCAACGCCATCGGGCATCAATTGCCGGGCCGCGCGTAACAGGCCTGAATTATAAGAATGCCTGCGAAGGCTTCCTGACAGAGCGATAATCCTGGACATCTTTGTCTCCTCGTTTGAATGCCATGGTGCGACACGGGTGTGACGAAAATATTTCTGGCAGAACCGGCCGATGAGATGCCACGGCTGGAGAAAGCTCAATATGCTCCATGATTTACGCCGCCCCATGTCAGCCGGTCGTGCTGCTGGTTTCATCAAGAACATCCCGCAGGCTGTCCAACAGTTCGCTGCGGTTCCATGACTTTTGCACAAGCGGTACATTGCATAAGGCGGGTTCCTTCTCCCGCATTCGTCCATAACCGCTTACAATCAGAAACGGTATGCACCGCCTGTTCAATTCCTCGGCAGTGGAGGCTTTACTGTCTTCACCAAGGTTAAGATCGAGCAGAACTGCTTCGGGCCGCTGATGACGCAAAATGGCGAGAGCCCCCTGCACTGTCGGCACAGTGCCGATGACGTCGCAGCCGACCTCCAGCAGCAGGTCTTCCATATCCATAGCTAGCGGTAATTCATCCTCCACTATCAAAATATGGCGACCGGAAAGTTGTGAATGCGCGTCGACGGCTTCCTCCTCCATGGACGGGAAATTTTATGTCTGTCGTGAAACCGCCCGGCAGGAATATTAGTTCCACTGCTCCCCTCACCAGTTCAGGCTCTCAGGAACGCTCCATAATCTTGATTTCAATCCATTTTTGCGGAATGCTTTTCCAATGGCAGATTTTCTTCCGTCCATGGAGAGTGTATGATGTCGAGCGGTCAGAACGGATATCGATATCGACTTCAGGAACTGATGATATGGCGATACGTTCCTGTACTGATGCGGATACAGCAGCAGCGGCAATCCTGCCTACCGGGTCCGCCAGAGTAGCTGCCTCCGCCCGTCCTGATGACCAGTCATTGTACGAATACGAACATATGGCTGTATTCTGTCTCATATTGGGGCAGACTTCATATAGAATGACATAAGTCACCGAACGGGTGAACAAGGGGGAAATGATGACGGAGGACATTTCATTGGATATAGGGGCATCCTCCAATATCCTTCTTTCAAGGCTCACAGCTGAAGACAAGCAGCTCATTCAGCCCCATTTGCAACGCAGAGAGATCCATAGCAGAGACCTGCTTGAACGGAAAAATCGACCGATCAAAGCCGCATATTTTATCGAGAAGGGACTGGTGGCGATCATGGGCAACACCCTTGACGGCCATACAGAAGAACTTGGCCTGGTGGGGCGTAGCGGAATGACGGGCCTTTCGCTGTTACTTGGCGTCGATCAGTCGCCTCACGACGCTCTGGTGCTGATTCCTGGTTCATGCCTGCGTATTGAGCGGGCGACACTATGGTCCTTGATGGAGCTTAGCCCCAGCTTGAAAGAGCATCTGTGCCGCTACCTTCAAGCCTTTATTGTGTTGATGGCTCAAACAGCGCTGGTCAAGAGCAATGCCAATGTCAAAATCCGGCTCGCGCGCTGGATATTGATGGCCCATGATCGGATACACAGCAACGAACTGCCTATAACGCATGAACTGTTGAGTATACTACTTGGCGTTCGTCGCCCCGGTGTGACGGTTGCGCTCCATGAGTTGGAAGCTGCGGGCCTGATCCATTCGATGAGGGGGTGGATCACGATCACTGATCGGGAAGGGCTAGAGGAATTGACGGGCGGCTATTATGGCTTGGCAGAGGCAGAATATGAACGATTGATCGGTGTGTCACCCTATACCATGCAGCAAACTTCCAGGGTGGCGGCCCCCTCCAAATCGAAGCGAGCAGAAACTGACGTCCAAAGTTCCAAGGCTTCAGGCAAAATTTCTGTCCCGCCTTATTCATGAGAGTTCCATTTTCGCTTCGTCGTGCATTCAGGGCAGTTTGCCGATGAATGTTCGCCACAGCACAAGGAAAGCGTTTGCGCGGACTGATAGAACGGGTTAATTTGAGAACAAATCGAGTATTGCTGAAACAGTAATTCGGAACGATCAAAAAGATGTTCCAGGCAATGTTCGAAGTCAAAGGTCGCTATTCGCCATTTGGACAGTAATTCCAGGAAATAGCTTCAATCATGACATACCAGCGGAAGGAGAGCGATCACAGGCCCGGGAACTTACTGCCTGGAACAAGATCGGCTCATCATAGTCCTCCTTCATCCAAACCCAGGCGCAGACTGTCGCCTGAGGAATCCCGACGGTTAATGACGCAGTTCTGGGCTGCCATCGACGGCTGAGACCCTGATACATGACCTGGAGCCATTCATGCCCCTGCCCCGTGCCAGCAAGCCCTATCCCGTCAGCGCTGCCCCCTCGATCCCCAAAGGACATCCCATGACAACCGATCAAGATCGCGAATATTATATCCACAGAAGCGAAGAGGAATGCCGCATGGCCCAGATGGCCCAGGACAGCTTCGCGCGCCTCGCCCATATGAGCCTGGCACGCGAATATGCGAGGCGTGCGGGAATAACATACAGTGAACACAAACCCGTCCTGCGCCAAAGCCCCGCTGCGTAAGAGCCCTTCCTGAAACTCCAACCCCCTTACGGTCTTGCACCGGTTCCTGCCCCTATATCCGGGAACCGGCGCCTGAGACGCGCGACCGTCGTTGCGACCCGAGCGGTCGCGCGTCAAATTGCCATCACCCGGTCGACAACCGGGTGATGGCCACTTTCGCCTGACCCACCCTCCTCAGAACCTGATCTTGATATCCACAACGCCACCGCCGCTAGTCGCCCCGAAGGGCAGCGATGGTTATTGCCGTTTCACTACAGGATCAGCCCGCGACCGATTATCACCAATCTTAATAAATGATCGCGCGCTATTACGGTTCAGCACCTTACCAAGCGCTCCCTTGCAATACCCCAATGGGGTATATATTGCGTGAGTCAGGAGTTAGGTAAGACATGATCGATTCGTTCTCCCCTGTCACTTCGTCGGCCGCCGGTTACCGCCTCCGTGGCTTGTCGCTGCTGCTGCACGTGAGGGCCTTCTTCTGATGGCCCATGAACACCAGCATTGCGATCATCTCGCATCCGAAGCGCATAAGAGCGCAGCAAAGGATATACCCGAAGGGACGATCTTCACCTGTCCCATGCACCCGGAAATTCGACAGATCGGACCGGGCACATGCCCTATTTGTGGAATGGCGCTGGAGCCGGAAACAGTCTCGCTGGATGAAGGGCCCGATCCGGAATTGATCGACATGCGCCGCCGCTTCTGGTGGAGCGCGCTGTTCACCATACCGCTCTTCGCCTATGCCATGGGCGATATGGTGCCGGGTCTTGGCCTTGCCCGGATCATCGAACCCGCCTGGATGCAATGGCTGCAATTCGCGATGGCGACCCCGGTCGTCCTCTGGGGCGGATGGCCGTTCTTCGTGCGTGCATGGCAATCATTGAAGACACGTCACCTGAACATGTTCACATTGATCGGCTTTGGCGTGGCGGTCGCTTATCTGTTCAGCGTCGTGGCCACGGCGGCGCCTGGCCTGTTTCCACCCGCCTTCCGCGACCATGGCGGCAGAGTCGGCGTCTATTTCGAAGCTGCCGCCGTGATCACCACACTCGTTCTGCTGGGACAGGTTCTGGAACTCAAGGCGCGCGGTTCGACTTCCAGTGCCTTGCGCGCCCTGCTCGAACTCGCACCGCCGACTGCGCTCAAGATTTTTGGACCGGGTGACGAGCGGGAGGTTTTGCTCGATCAACTGGCCGAAGGCGACCGCCTGCGCGTGCGGCCCGGCGACAAGGTTCCGGTGGACGGCACGATAGAGGAAGGCGCAAGCAATATCGATGAATCGATGATCAGCGGCGAGCCATTGCCGGTCGCAAAGAGCATCGGCGACAGCGTCATCGGCGGCACAGTCAACCAGACTGGTGGTTTCGTCATGCGGGCGACCGGCGTCGGCAAGGACACCATGCTCGCCAAAATCGTGCAGATGGTCGCGGAGGCACAACGCAGCCGTGCGCCGATTCAACGCCTTGCAGACACAGTCGCGGGGTGGTTCGTGCCCTCGGTCGTCGCGGTATCGGTGATTACATTCGCAGTCTGGGGGATATGGGGTCCAAGTCCGGCCCTCGCTTATGCGTTGGTCAATGCCATCGCCGTGCTGATCATCGCCTGCCCTTGCGCGCTTGGACTCGCCACGCCGATGTCGATCATGACCGGCACTGGCAAGGGCGCACAGCACGGCATCTTGATCCGCAATGCTGAAGCGCTGGAAACATTGGAAGGCATCGATACCCTCGTCGTCGACAAGACCGGCACGCTCACGGTAGGCAAACCCGATCTCGTGGCCGTCACATGCCATGGAAATGTGAGGGAAAGCGACATGCTCGCTCTTGCCGCTGCCGTTGAGCAGGGCAGTGAGCATCCGTTGGGCGCAGCCATTGTCGAAGGCGCGAAGGCACGCGGTATTGCGCTGAATGAAGCGACCGGCCTCTCCTCGACAACGGGCGAAGGAGTCGAGGCGGACGTCGCCGGAAAGCGCGTCGCGATTGGCAACGAAAAGATGATGCGCCGAATCGGTATTGCCGACGAGGACTGGCTGGCGTCAGCGGAAGAGGGGCGCACAAAGGGACAGACCGTCATGTTCGTGGCAATCGACGGAAGCCCGGCAGGGCTGCTTGCCGTGGCGGACCCCATCAAGCCCACCACGCCCGCTGCAATCAAGGCCATTCACCGTCGCGGCATCCGCATCGTCATGCTGACGGGTGATAGCCGCGCCACGGCCGAAGCGGTGGCGCAGCAACTCGGCATCGACGAGGTCGAGGCGAATGTCTCTCCGGCAGACAAGCACCGCAAGATCGAGGCACTGAAAGCCGATGGCCGCCGAGTGGCCATGGCTGGGGACGGGATCAACGACGCCCCCGCGCTCGCCGCCGCCGACGTGGGCATTGCGATGGGCACCGGCACCGACGTTGCGATGGAAAGCGCCGGCGTGACGCTGGTTCGCGGCGACCTGCTTGGCGTGGCGCAGGCAATCCGGCTCTCACGCGCAACAATGCGCAATATCCGGCAGAACCTGCTTTTCGCCTTCGGCTATAACACGCTGGGCATTCCGTTGGCGGCAGGTGTGCTGTACCCGGCTTTCGGGTTGCTGTTGAGCCCCATGATCGCCGCGGCAGCGATGAGCCTGAGCTCGGTTTCCGTAATAGGTAACGCCCTGCGCCTCCGGCGCCTAAAGCTCGACGCAGTTGCCAGTTGACAGCCGCATTGAGCAGGCGGATTGTCGGTTCAAACGCCTTGCCTGATCGCTGGTCTGGATGGTGGCAGTGGGTGCGATGGCTTCCGGCTTCGCTCTGCTGGATCTCGCATTTCGGCTGCGGCTGCGCAGTCGAGACCTTTCATATTCGGCCGCTACGTCGCCTGACGCACGTGGCGCGGGTTAGAGCGGAGGAATCTCATGCCCAGATTGATCGTCACCTTGGTAACTGGCGCTGTTTTCCTCGTTGCATGCCAGGACCAGTCCGCCAAAACCGATAGCATCACCAATCAGGCGGCAAATGGTGTCGCCGTAAAGAGCCAGACTACACCGCCCAACACACCGAACGGCAAATCGAGCGAGCCGGAAAACGAAAATGCTACTATGCGGAGCGACAGGGACAGCAATGCCACCATCCCGGCTGCATTCCATGGGCGCTGGGGCATGAACGGCAATGATTGTACCTCCACGCGCGGTGACGCAAAGGGACTGATCACAATTTCTGCCGACCGCATCGACTTCTACGAATCGCGCGCCACGCCGGTCAAAGTGACGGGCAGTTATGCCGAGAACTTCACCGCGGAATTTGCCTTTACCGGCGAAGGTCAAAGCTGGACCAAGCTTGAAAACCTGAAACTCACAAATAGCAGCAAAACAATGGTCCGGACCGACAAAGACGGCAGCTTCAGCTATCAGCGCTGCGCCTGACGGAGCTGGCCGTTCAAGCGCCAAAGCGCTCTTCTCAGCTTATCACCTGCTCTCTGAATACGGGTTGATACGGATAGAGCCGCCACTGCCTGCTGCCCTAGAGCGAATGTGAGTTGGGTGGAATGAGGTGTTGGGCGTGGCAGGTATAATCAGATACGCAATCATCATGATCGTCGCGGCTGCCGGAATGATATTGTCTCCGCCTGCTCTTAAAGCGCAGTCCATGCCTGACCGGCCACAGCCAGCCATGCCGTCGCCCACCTACTGGTCCACAAACGATGCGCGGGCTCTGCTTGATTTCATCGTCCACATCGGCGCAGACGGACTGGAGCCCGCCGACTATGATCCGCCGCAGCTTCAGGCCGCCATTTCCGGGGGCAGTCCGGTTGCCATGGACACAGTTGCTTCAGGTATTTTCCAGCGCGTTGCGAAAGACCTGATGGAAGGGCATGTCGATAGACAAGATCGAATTGCATGGCATATTTCCGGCCCCACCGCCGACATGGTTGCCATCAATGACCTGATGATGGCGGCGCTCTCGGTGCACCGCGTTGGCCCGGCCTTGTCCTCGCTGCTGCCCACTAACCCCGAATATCGGGCACTCAAGGCCATGCTGGCGCGCACACCTGCGACCGATCAGGCGACCGTTCAAAAACTGCGCGCCAATATGGAACGCTGGCGCTGGATGCCGCGTGAACTTGGGGAGGACTATATATTGATCAATGTCGCGGGATTTACCCTCGACCTGGTTCATGATGGCAATCGCGTTGCGCGCCATCGCGTCATTGTAGGCAAGCAATCAACACCGACGCCGCAATTTTCGACGCAAGTCACAGGTCTCATCCTCAATCCATGGTGGAACGTGCCGCAAAGCATCATTGCCGAAAGCGTGGGCGCGCTTGTCCGCAATAATCCGGCCAAAGCAAAGGCGAAAGGCTATGTCGCCACATGGACAGGTGGACGATTGCAGGTCCGGCAAGCGCCCGGCCCCGGCAATTCGCTGGGGCAGATCAAGCTTGTCATGCCCAATCCCTATACGATCTATGTTCACGATACGCCTGCCAAAGCCCTGTTCGAACGACCTGTTCGGGCCTTCAGTCATGGTTGCATAAGGACAGAACATCCCTTCGATCTGGCCCAAGCGCTGCTTGCCGATGTAAGGGGCTGGGACCGGGCGGCGATTGACGCGACAGTGGCCTCTCGCGTGAACACGAAAATAGACCTGCCCCGGCCCATTCCCATTTATGTCGGGTACTTCACGGCCGATCTCGATAAAGCCGGGGGGGTCGTCCTGCATGACGACCTGTATGGCCGCGATGATTTGGTGATTGATGCACTAACGGATCGTGCCAAGCTTGATGAGGCGGGTTGACGCAGCGCGCGCCGATCAGAATTTGCGCGCCAGCAACAAGCGTCCGGGGCCAAGCCGGTCCAACACTGTTTCCAGTTCGTTTTCGGCAAACGCAAAGCAGCCTTCGCTACGACCCAGCTTGCCATGATCGCGCACCATAGCGGGGCTGACATACCAGGCGCCATGAACGACGATCGCACGCGCTTCCGCCGCATCGTTTGTCGCATCCAGCCCCGCAAGGCGCATGGATCGGCCATGCGCGCCTGTATAATAGGCTCCTGTCAGATAGGCGCCCTGGGACGAGCAATTGGAACCTGCTTCGTTGGAAAAACGCTGCAACCAGCCGCTATGGGCAGGATCGGACCCACGGCCATGCGCGACCAGAAAACTGGACACCCGACCACTGCCCATGTCGAGCAGATGAAAGCGCGGCGCGCGCGATGGCTGCGCAAAATCCGTAATACCTACAACATCGTCAAAACGAACCATCGGTGCATATTGGTCAAGCGCAGCGCGGGCCTGACGGAATAATGGAGAATTGCCATCGGCCGCCAGCGCCGGTCGGCAAAATGCAATTGCCGCACCAAAACTGAAGCCTGATAATAGAAATGATCTACGATTAACTGCCACGCCCTGTCGGCCCTCCAATGTTACATTATTACAGCAACCAAGGCTTGAATTCAATCTGAGAATGATGGGGCGCATCTGGCACGAGATACTCATCAGATTGGCGCGTAATTGCTTATCAAAGCCGGGATCGATATCGTTCTGTCTTGCCTGATCCAGATGGAACATGCGCAGACCCAAAGAGGTGCTATGGTAACTATCGCCACGCTCACCATGAATCCGGCGCTCGACATTACAACGGGAACCGATAGCGTCCGCCCTGCCGACAAACTGCGCTGCTCTGCACCCCGCTACGATCCGGGGGGATGAGGCATTAACGTTGCACGCGTCGTGACGCGACTTGGCGGCGATGCACTGGCCGTCTTCCCGGTTGGCGGACCATCGGGCGAGATGCTCTCGGATTTACTGACGAAAGAGCAGATATCTTGCAGCACCATCCCCATATCCGGCGTCACGCGACAGAGTTTTACCGTGGATGAAAGGAAGAGCGGAGCGCAGTATCGGTTTGTCCTGCCCGGACCACAACTCTCCACCGCCGAGCAGACGCAATGCCTTGACCAGTTGGCAGCGCTGAACCCGGTTCCGGCAATCCTTGTGGTAAGTGGCAGCCTCCCTCCCGCTATTGCCCCTGATTTTCTGAAACAGCTTGGGCAGTTATGTGCCCGGACCGGCGCACGGCTTATCATCGACACGTCCGCCGAAGCTCTCAAACAAGCGACGGACTGCGGCATCTATATGTTGAAGCCCAATCTGCGTGAACTCGAAGCCCTGACTGGACTCCATATCCATGGCGAGGCTGGCGAAGTGAAGGCAGCTCGGTTGCTAATCACACAGGGCTTGGCGGAAGTTATCGTCCTGTCCCTGGGTGCTCGTGGAGCCCTTCTGGTCACCGGTGACAGCGAAGAGCGATTTGCCGCAATCGACGTTCCCATTCAGAGCGCTGTTGGCGCAGGTGACAGCATGGTCGCCGCGATGGTTTTGGGCCTTACCCGCGATCTGCCGTTGCGCGAAGCGGTCCGTTTCGGCCTGGCCGCAGGCGCTGCCGCCCTGATTACGCCGGGAACCGAGCTCGCCCGGAGGGAAGATGTCGAGCGGCTCTATGTCATCGAGACCTGATATGCCCGCCCATCGTTGACATGCGGAATGTACGGATACCAAAAGCGTCGACCATGCCTCAAAACAGAGCGGCAGATTGCCCCGGAGGCCACAATAATGTTCAGAATAAAAAGAATTGCCATCGATACTTACCCTGAAAATACGGCGTTTCTCCACAGACATGACAACGGCTATTCCGCCGAACAATTCAAGGCACTGCGTACCATCCGGATTCACAATGGCAGTACCGAAATCCTGGCGACGCTGGCGCTCGTCGATGGGAGTGACATCCTGGAAGCCGGAGAAATCGGACTTGGAGAACAGGCATTCCGCAGATTGGGGCTGGCGGAAGGATCATTGGTGGATATTGCGCAGGCAAAGCCGCCGGCCAGCCTGGAATCGGTCCGCCGCAAGATCGACGGCAACACACTGGAAGACAGCGAAATCGCCGCGATCATCCGTGATATTGCTGTCCACCGCTATTCGCCGATGGAGATTGGCGCATTTCTGGTGGCATGCGCCAGCTTCATGACCACACAGGAAACACTGGCGATGACTCGCGCCATGGCCGAGGTCGGGACCCAGATCGACTGGAAAATGCCGCTGGTGGTGGACAAGCATTGTATCGGAGGCATTCCGGGCAATCGCACGTCGATGATCGTCGTGCCGATCGTTGCCGCCTACGGGCTTGTCATGCCAAAGACTTCATCGCGCGCGATAACCTCCCCTTCCGGCACGGCCGATACGATGGAAGTGCTGGCCAATGTGGACCTTAGCGCCGATGAAATGCGGGCGGTGGTTGCGCGTGAAAAAGCGGTTTTGGCGTGGGGAGGAAAGGTCAACCTGTCACCTGCCGACGATGTGCTGATTTCGGTTGAGCGGCCGCTGCGGATCGACACTTTCGAACAGATGGTGGCTTCCATCCTTTCAAAGAAGTTCGCTGCCGGATCGACCCACCTTGTTCTGGACATACCGATCGGGTCGACCGCCAAGGTCCGCTCGCAAAGGGATGCGGTGCGCCTGCGGAAGCTGTTCGAATATGTCGCACATAAATTGGGCATCGTCATCGACATCGTGTTCAGCGATGGGTCGCAACCCGTAGGCCGCGGCATTGGACCGGTTCTGGAAGCACGAGACGTCATGGCGGTGCTGCGCAACGATGCGGATGCGCCGGAGGATCTGCGTGAACACGCGCTTCTGCTCGCCGGGCATGTGCTCGATTTCGATCCTGCATTGCGGGGAGGAGAAGGCTATGCACGGGCGAAGGAATTGCTGGCGTCCGGCGCAGCACTGGCGGCGATGGAAAGGTTGATCGATGCCCAGGGGCGACAGGCCGTCAACTTCACGCCGGGCAGCTATACGCATGAAGTCTGCTCTTTGCGCGAAGGTCCGATTACGGCCATAGACTGCCAGCGTATAGCACGGATCGCGCGCCTAGCCGGTGCCCCGATGGACAAGGGGGCAGGTATAGACTTGCTGCACAAAGTCGGCGCACAGGTGTGCAAGGGTGAACCTTTGTACCGCATCCATGCCCATTCCGTGACTGGCCTTGGCTTTGCGCGCGAACTGGCAACAGAAGATTCAGGATATGAGGTGACGCAGTGAATGCCATAGTTCTGGGCTTTTCCGAAAGCGCTGCGGCGGCGGCGGGGCTGGCCCGACAGCTTGACCTGCCATGTGGCATAGTGGCGGTGCACCACTTCCCCGACCAGGAAAGCCTTGTGCGCGTGCCCCGAAGCGCGGAAACGGTTATCCTTTACAGGTCCCTCGACGATCCGAATGCAAAGCTGATCGAGTTGATCTTCGCCGCAGAGGCCGCCCGGGACGGCGGTGCACGGCGCGTGATACTGATCGTCCCCTATCTGGCCTATATGCGGCAAGACATGGCTTTTTTACATGGGGAAGCGGTCAGCCAGCGCATCATCGGCCGCCTGATCGCTCAACATTTCGATGCGGTGATGACGGTCGATCCACATCTTCACCGGGTCGCCTCGCTACAAGAGGTGGTGCCGGGTATAGCAGCAGTCAGCCTTTCGGCGGCGCCACTGCTCGCCGGACTGATCGATCGTGCCAAAGCGCCCATCATCATCGGCCCCGATAGCGAGTCACGGCAATGGACACAGAGCATAGCCGGTCCGCTTGGTCTCGACATGTTGGTGGGGCGGAAGGAACGGCGTGGCGACCGTCAGGTCGAGCTGGCTATCGACGGGCTGGAGCAGGTGCGTGGGCGCCCGGCCATCCTGGTCGACGATGTGATTTCCAGTGGCATGACCCTGATCGCCGCGGCAAGCTTGCTGCGCGACGCTGGCGCCTCCCATATTGAAGTGCTGGCCACACACTGTTTGGCGAGCGAGGACGATCTGGTCGCCATCCGCGAAAATGGCGTCAATCGTATCCAAACCACCGACAGCGTGGCAGGACCGACAGCGAGCGTCTCAATCGCACCCCTGCTTGCCGATGCGCTCATAGCCGAGGGGCTCGGGACGAAGGGGTTAACCTAAACTCATCACATTCTAAGCCCGGCCACGACTGGTACGACGCTGCCTCTTCTCATCACGAAAGTTGTTATAGCTGTCCAGCACCCTTCGCATATCGGCCAGCGCCTGTTTCCGTGCCTGCTCGCTTCTGATCTTGCCGAGATGCTGTTTCAGGTTGGCGGCGAAATCGGCATATTCGTTTTGCCAGTCGGTGCCGACGATCTCTTCAAGTTCGACCCTCCCGGTCTGCGTCCGCTTGGCCGGGACGCCCGCCACCAATGAATATGTCTCGCCGATTTGTGGGGCGATAATACTTGTCGCCGCATCGTCCAACTGCACCAATGTGCGAAGTGACGCCACAGCTTCAGGTTCGCCATGGCTGAGGAACAGGCTTCCGGCAATAGGGCGCCGGGCCGTGATCCAGGCGTGCAGTTCCTCCCGGTCGGCATGTGCCGAATAGGCATCGATCCGCCGGATCTGCGCGCGGACATTGACGTCCTCACCTGATATGCGCACCCGCTTGGCGCCGTCCAGTATGACCCTGCCCAATGTCCCCCGCGCCTGGAATCCAACAAACAATATGGTGGACTCCCGACGATGCAGATTGTGCTTCAGATGATGGCGGATGCGTCCCCCTTCGCACATACCCGACGCCGCCATGATGATGGCGCCCGACATGGTATTGAGCCGCATTGATGCAGAGGTATCCTCGACATAATGGATGGAGGGATGGTGAAATATATCGTCGCCATCGATGTCTTCCATCTCGTCCGCATGACGCGCAAAGACGGACGTCGCCCGGCTGGCAAGCGGCGAATCAAGGAAAACCGGAACATCGGGGATACGGTTGGCGTCGGCCAGGCGCGCCATGTCGAGCAGCAGTTCCTGTGTCCGTTCCAGCGCGAAAGTAGGGATCACAAGATTGCCGCCGCGCACCAGCGCCGCCTTGATCTCTCGCTCCAACAAATCGCGTCTCTGGGCGATGGTCACTTTGTCGCGGGCACGGTCGCCGTATGTGGACTCGCAAATTACATAATCGAAACTCGCGGGCGCATGGGGATCGGCATGGAACGCCTTGTTCTCCGGCCCCAGATCACCCGAACACAGCACATGCACACCGCCCGCCATGATCTCGACCGACGCTGAACCCAGAATATGGCCAGCATTCCATAGCCTGACACGGAAACCCGGCACAGGCTCAAACCATTCGCCTACGGATACCGCGTGCGACTGTCGCCAGGCGCGGATCGCGTCCTCTTCGGTATAAAGCGGTTGGAAGGCCGTCTCACCCGCGCGGTCGCGCCGGTGGTTACGCCGCTCTGCTTCACTCTCCTGAATTCGTCCGGCATCGGCCAACATATATTCCAAAAGATCCGCCGTCGCCGCCGTACACCATATCTTTCCCTTCCAATCCTGCGCGGCAAGTTTGGGCAGCAATCCGCAATGGTCGATATGCGCATGCGTCAATACCACCGCTCCGACGCGATCCGGATCAAAATCAAAGGCCCCGTGATTGAGCGTTTCCAGGCTGCGCGATCCCTGAAACATGCCGCAATCGACCAGCAGGCTCTGCTTGCCCAGACTGAACTCCATGCATGATCCGGTGACTGTCCCGGCTGCGCCATGAAAGCGGAGCGAGAGTCCTGTTTTGATATTTGCCATTCGGCCATGTCCTCCCTTGCAGTTCGTTGCATTCGCGATCATAGGGAATTGCGCTGGCTGTGCAGCCAGTAAAAACCCCTATACCAACGAGATACAGCGATGGCGGCACCGTTGTGCACTGTCCGCCCATATTCCGGCGTTCAGAACCGAACCTGAGATTTCACCCACTGCACGATCGCCGCCTGGCTCATCGCGCCTGCTTGCCGCCCGACCTCCCGGCCGCCTTGAAACAGGATCAATGTGGGGATTGACCGGATGCCATAGCGCCCGGCAATGGCTTGCTCCGCTTCGGTATCGACTTTCACGAGCCGGACCTGTGGCTCAAGGTCGCGGGCTGCGGCGGCGAAGGCTGGCGCCATCATACGGCAGGGACCGCACCAACTTGCCCAGAAATCGGCAAGCACGGGAATATCGCCCTTGCCTACATGTCGGTCGAACGCATCGCCGGTCACGGTAAGCGGTTCGCCGGTAAAGAGCGGTCGACTGCATTTGCCGCAGCGCGGGGACTGGTCAAGGCGTGCAGCGGGCACGCGATTGGCGGCCTGACATGCGGGGCAGATGATAATGGCAGAATCGGGCATGATCAGGCTTCCTTTTCCACAACATCCGGACGGCAGATGGCACAAAGCGCTTCGATGATGGCCCGGACCTGTTCATCGGCAAGACTATAGTAAATGGTCTGTGCCTCCTTGCGCCAGGCAACCACTTCTTCCGTGCGCAAAACCGCCAGATGCTGCGATACACTCGACTGTGCGAGGCCGGTCAACCGCACCAGATCCGTCACGCTCTGCTCTTCCATACCAAGCTTGCACAACATGACGAGTCGATCGGGATTGCCCAGCAGTTTCAGCTTCCGGGCAACGCTTTTGGCCTGAAGGTTCAGTTCGGTGAGATCTACGGGTGCGTTCATGGTTCAATCGTGGCCGGACGGCCGTCATCGCGCAAGACCACATAGATCGCTGGGATGACCAACACGGTCAGCAGAGTGGAGGATGCAAGCCCAAAGAGCAGCGAAATGGCAAGACCCTGAAAAATCGGATCGCTCAGGATCGTCGCCGCACCGATCATCGCGGCGGCGGCGGTCAGCACGATGGGTTTGAACCGGATCATACCCGCTTCCAGCAGCACGTCGCGCAATGGTTTGCCCTCACCCTGGGTATGGCGAATGAAATCCACCAACAGGATCGAATTGCGCACGATGATGCCCGCCAGCGCGATGAACCCGATCATCGAAGTTGCGGTAAATGGCGCACGGAACAGCATATGCCCCACCACAATGCCTACCAGCGTCAGCGGAATGGGAGTCAGGATCACCAGCGGCAGCTTGAAATTGCGGAACTGCCCCACGACCAGCACATAGATGCCAAGCAGCGCTACCATGAAGGCACCGCCCATGTCGCGGAAGGTCACCCAGGTAATTTCCCATTCGCCGTCCCACAGCAGCGTCGTCGTTTGCTCGTCCTCCGGCTGGCCATGAAGGCTGATCGTCGGCTTTTGCAGCCCATGCGCTTTCCAGTCATAGGAATCGATAGCCTTGTCAACGGCCAGCATGCCATAAATCGGCGCTTCATAGGTCCCCGCAAGGTCAGCCGTCACCATATCGGCATCACGACCATCCCGCCTGAAACGCACATAGCTGCCGTCGCTTTCATCCGCCGTGACGACATCACCGAGTTCGATGAGGCGCGGTCCCCCAAGGCCCATGGTCGCAGCAACCGGTGTTGTCGCCAACGCCTGACTCCAACTCCGCTGCGACTGGTCAAGCGCGATGGTGATCGGCAGCGGCTCTCGCCCATCGCCACGCGGCGCATATCCGACCGTCTGCCCGCCGAAGAGGGCTCCGATGCTATCCAGTACCTGCCGCTCGGAAAGCCCATATTGGTCGAGTTTTGCCCTGTCGGGGACCAGGTGCAGCTCCGGGCGGCGCTGACCAAAGCTGTTATCGACATCGACGATATAGGGCACGCTTTTGAAAATACGCTCGACCTGTTCCGCCGTGGCGCGGCGGGTCGCTTCATCGGGACCATAGATTTCCGCCAGCAGCGTCGCCAACACCGGCGGTCCGGGCGGCGTTTCCACCGTCTTGATCGATGCGCCAGCAGGCAGCTTTATGGACTTCAGCCTCTCGCGCAGATCAAGCGCGATCTCATGACTTGACCGGCTGCGTTCACCCTTGGGTAGCAGCGTCACCATAAGGTCGCCCATCTCCGGCCGGGTACGCAGGGAATAATGGCGGACAAGGCCGTTAAAGTTGAAGGGCGCGGATGTGCCGTCATAGGCCTCCATCGACACCACCTCCGGTACGGATCTGGCAACGGCGGCAGCCTCTTCCAATACTCGACCAGTTCGCTCCAGACTGGTGCCTTCGGGCATATCGACGACAAGCTGCACCTCCGACTTGTTGTCGAAGGGCAGCAGCTTCACCGTCACCGCCTTGAAATAGAACATGGAACAGGCGACCAGCGTCGCTACCCCCACGCCGATCAGGAAATTGCGCGCCGATTTCCGTTCGCCGATGACGCGCAGGGCAACCTTCGCATAAAGCCGTCCCAGCTTCCCTCCATGCGGCCCCTCATGCTCCGCCAGCACATCGCGCGCGAAGCGGACCATCAGCCAGGGCGCAATGATGACGGCCACGAAAAAGGAAAAAATCATCGCTGCGGAGGCATTGACCGGGATCGGCGCCATATATGGCCCCATCAGCCCGGAAACGAACAGCATGGGCAGCAGGGCAGCGACCACCGTCAGCGTAGCGACAACGGTCGGATTACCGACCTCTGCGACCGCGTCCACGGCGGCCTCCACGCGCGACCGATCATCCTTCATCGCCCAGTGACGGGCGATATTCTCGATCATCACAATGGCGTCATCGACCAATATGCCGATGGAAAAGATAAGCGCGAAAAGGCTGACGCGATTGATCGTGTAGCCCATGATCTTTGACGCAAACATGGTGAGCAGGATGGTCGTGGGAATAACCACGGCCGTCACCCCGGCCTCGCGCCATCCGATCGCAAATCCTATCAGGATAACAATCGAAACCGTGGCCAGCCCCAGATGGAAAAGCAGCTCATTGGCCTTTTCATTGGCTGTCTCGCCATAGTTGCGCGTTACCGAGACCTTGACGCCTGTGGGGATCAGCGATCCTTCCAGCGCCTCCACCCGGCGCACCACCGCGTCGGACACCACCACCGCATTGGCACCCGCGCGCTTGGCAACAGCCAGGCTCACCGCTGGAGCCATCGCCCAGTTCCCGTCCACCCGAGACCAGCGCCAGGCACGCGCCTGATCCTCGCGCGGCCCCTGTGTCACGATGGCAACATCGCGCAGATAAACCGGCGCACCGCTCACCGAACGCACGGTGAGCAGGCCGACGTCCTGAACACTGCGGAGCGCGCGTCCGGCGATCACATCGACGGCTTTCCCCTGTTCGCAGGAACTGCCCACCGGGAAAGCGCGATTGGCCTGCTGCGCCGCCTCGATCACATGGCCAAGCGGCACGTCATAGAGCGCAAGTTTCGCGGGATCGGGCGCGATCCGAATCTGCTCTGGTCGACCACCCACCAGAAAGGTGAGGCCAACATCGACCACCTTGGCTATTTCCGTCCGCAGCTTGACAGCCAGATCGTAAAGCGCCTGATCGTTCCAGTTGCCCACAGCATCCCGCTTGGACGTCAGGGTCAGCACTACGATTGGCACATCATTGATGCCTCGAAGCGTGATTTTGGGATCGGGAATGCCGACCGGAATGCGATAGCGGTTGGCGTCGATCTTTTCATTGATGCGGATCGCGGCGTCTTCCGCGTTCGATCCGACCAGAAAACGCGCCGTCACCATGACGCCATTATCCTGCACCTGCGTATAGACATGCTCTACACCGTCGACGCTCTTGACGATGGTTTCCAGCGGCTTTGCCACCAGTTCGACCGCATCGGCGGCTTTCAGGCCCGGTGCCGCCACCTCTATGTCGACCATGGGAACGCTGATCTGCGGCTCTTCCTCCCGTGGGATTGTCATAATCGCGATCAGGCCGACCAATATGGCGGTTAGCAGCATGAGCGGCGTCAGCGGCGAATTGATCGTCGCACGTGTCAAACGCCCTGAAATGCCAAGATTCATTTGCCGGCCTTCGTCGCGATCAGCGTGTCGCCCGCCGAAACGCCAGAGAGGATTTCAACCTTTCCACCCTCTGGCAGCGGTGCAACCTGCACGGGCACTTCAGTGGCCTGACCGTTGCCCACCGCGAGCAACGCGTAATCGACCCCAAAACGCGTCGTGATGAACCGCCGGGGTACGGCAATCGCCTTACGTTTCCCGATTTCAAGAAGGACGGTCACCTTGCGACCGATGAAGCGCGCATCAAGTCCTGGCACGGTGACATCGGCCTGCATCCGGCCTGCCGATACTGCTGGATAGACCCTGGTTACCGTCCCGCGCGGCGCATTTTCCTGATCGGCTGGATTGAGGCCGGTCGCGATAACAGACGCGCCCCTGTTCAGCGCCCCCGCCAAGGACTCGGGCACCTCAATCCGCAAGACGGGCTGCCCGGCAGTGATCGACGCAATGGACATGCCCGGAGCCACCGCCGATCCCACGGGGATATCGGCGTGCAACACGCGACCGGATGCGGGCGCATAGATCGCGCCCTGCCCCGCGACGGCTTGCACTGCCGACTGCTGTGCCTTTGCAGCCGCGACCTGCGCTGCGGCTGCATCAGCTGCTGCCTTCGCCTGGTCAAGCCGGGCCTTGGCATAGACGCCGTTATCGTAAAGGAAGCGCGTGCGGTCCAGTTCGGCCTTTGCCTGCGCCGCCTGCGCCGCCGCAGCGGCCGCCTGCGCGCCATAGGCGCTGCTCTCATACCCAAGGCGGGTGTCGGACACGGTGCCGATATGTTGCCCCTTGCGCACCATGTCGCCATCACGGACGTTCAGGCTGATGAGGATACCGGGAATCCGCGCTCTCGCATCGGCTTGCTTCTCCGTTGTGATTTCCGCGCCCACATCCTTGTATTCGGTGATTTCGGAAGGCCTGACAACGAGCCGCTCCCCCGCCACGCGCTGCGCCTGATCCGTCTCGGTGTCCTGCCCCCCTCCACAGGCGGCGAGGGCCAGCATCAAGAGCAGGCCTCCCAGCTTCAAACGGCGCATTCCCTGCTCTCCCAAATCACTTCAATCGGTTACGACAGGGAAGTTAGCCCCATTCCAGGCCGCAATCCCTCCGTAAAGATGCGTATCGACCGCAGAGCCCGCCCTGCCGCATTGTTCCAGTGCCAGAGCCGAGCGTTTTCCTCCGGCGCATTGCAGCACCAGTTGCTTGCCGATGGGGTCGGGAAGCGCCCGAGGGTCGAAGCGGGAGAGAGGCATGTTGATCGCACCACGAATATGGCCGCTACCGAACTCGTCGGGTTCACGGACATCGATCACAATCGCCCGATCCTCAGCCAGCATGGCGGCGAGTTCCTGCACGGAAATTTCTTTGGTCGTTGGTGAAGCGGATTTTCCAAACATCATGTGTCTCCAGGCGTTCGGTTTGGCGCAAATAGAGCTTTCATAACCATGGATTTGCATATATCGTATTTTTCTAATATAAGTCAACTGACAGGGCATAGCTCTCAAAGAGGATGAACCGAAGGAAGAAACAATGGCGGATAAACGGACAATCGTGGTTTTGGGCGCCGGCCTTGGCGGCACCATCGCTGCTTACGAAATTCGCGAGGTCGTAGGCAGCAAAGCCGACGTCATACTCGTGGCAGAGTCGGAGGATTACTGGTTCGTGCCGTCCAATCCATGGGTCGCTGTTGGCTGGCGCACGCCAGAGGCGATCAAGGTTCATCTGCCCCCTGTCATGAAAAAACGTGGCATCGGTTTTACCGCCATCGGCGCGGCGCACGTCCACCCTTCCCAATCGCGGCTGGAATTGCGCGATGGCACATCGCTTGCTTATGACTATCTAGTTATCGCCACCGGCCCGGACTTGGCCTTCGACGAGATTGAGGGTCTTGGCCCCGACGGCCACACCGTCTCGATCTGCCAGACATCCCATGCCCAGGCAGCCTATAAGCAATTCGAGGCGCTGGCCGCTGATCCAAAACCGGTGGTGATCGGTGCTGTTCAGGGCGCATCCTGTTTCGGTCCGGCCTATGAATTCGCGATGATCGTCGAAACCGAGCTCAGGCGCCGCAAGGTACGCGACCGGGTGCCGATGACCTTTGTGACGTCAGAGCCCTATATCGGGCACCTCGGCCTTGATGGCGTCGGCGACACCAAGGGTTTGCTCGAAAGCGAGATGCGCAATCGCCACATTAAATGGATCACCAATGCGCGAGTAACAAAGGTCGAGTCAGGCGTCATGCATGTGGAAGAACTGGCCGAGGATGGTGCGGTTAAAAAGACGCACGACCTTCCTTTCGGCTTTTCCATGATGTTGCCTGCTTTCCGTGGGGTCGAGGCGGTGCGCGGCATTGATGGGTTGACGAACCCGCGCGGTTTCATCCTGGTCGACAAGCATCAGCGCAATCCGGCTTTCCCGAATATCTATGCGCTGGGTGTCTGCGTCGCCATTCCGCCAACTGGTCCGACGCCAGTACCGGTGGGCGTGCCAAAGACGGGATTCATGATTGAAAGCATGGTCACCGCCGTGGCCCAGAACGTGAAACAGGAACTTAGCGGGCACACCCCCACCAATGAAGCCACCTGGAACGCGATCTGCCTTGCCGATTTCGGCGATGGCGGCGTCGCCTTCATTGCCAAACCGCAAATCCCCCCGCGCAATCTCAACTGGGCGTCGGAGGGTAAATGGGTTCACCTCGCCAAGATTGGTTTTGAAAAATACTTCCTGCGCAAAATGCGCAAGGGCGAGAGCGAGCCCTTTTATGAAAAACTGATGCTCCACGCGCTGGGCATCAGGAAACTTCGCTTTGATGCGAACGAGAAGGAGTTGGTAGAATGAATCTTGATAGAGCAGTCATGGCCTTCGCAGGCTTTGTCGTCCTTTTGAGCATTACCCTTGCACTGGTCTTCAACCCCTGGTGGTTGGCACTGGGAGTATTTGCCGGACTTAACATGATTCAGGCAAGCATCACGGGCTTCTGCCCTGCCGCCATGGTCTTCAAGCGACTGGGGGTCAAGGAAGGTCATGCCTTTCGCTGATTGCACGCGAACAAGAGTATGCGCTGCCGCCATTATCGGAGCAGCCATCTTGGCGTTTGCAGCCCCGGCAAACGCCAAGACGCTGGATGAAGCCATTGCCGAGGCGATCCAACATGCGCCCCGCCTCGCTCAGGCTGAAGCAGAGGCCCGCGCCGCCGATGGCGCTGTCACGCAAGCGCGCGGAGCGGGGCTGCCGCTGCTTGGCGTGAGCGGTAGCATCGGTACTGGCCGGATTGATCCGCGAGGATTTTTCGGCCTTCAGGCTGCCTCCACAACGCCCCGAATGGCGCAGGCTGGCATCGAGCAGCCTCTGTTCGCCGGCGGCGCGATTTCCGGCGCGATCGGTCAGGCCAAGGCGGGCCGTGCAGCCGCGCGAGCACACGTTGATGCGACGCGGGCAGAACTCGCCGCGTCAGTAGCGCAAGCCTATAGCGATGTGTTGGTCGCGGCGAAGCAGCTTGAACATTATGGCAAGCTCAAATCCGAAATGACGGAGATATTGCGGCAGGCAAAGCTGCGCTTTCAATCCGGCGACAGTCCCAGTACGGACGTGTCGCAGGCAAAAGCCCGCTTGGCCGAAGCAGAGGCAGGCATGGCGCAGGCGGAAGGCGATCAGGCGCTCGCGCGAGCACATTTCGTCAATCTGGTGGGAAGCACTCCCGATGATCTGGCTCCCCTGCCCCTCGCCCCGACAACACCTGCGGAGCTTGACGAGGCGGTGAGCATAGCCATGACGAACAGCCCCCGCATCGCACAGGCACGCGCTGCGGTCGATGCCGCCCACGCGGCTGCGCGTGGTAGCCGATCCGGCTATCTTCCAGCGGTGAGCGCCTTCGCCGAGGCATCCTCGGTCCGTGATCAATTTTTCCCTGACTATGCTGCGGATTCAGTAACGGTCGGCGTTCGTGCACGCTGGAATATCTTCGACAGTGGGCGTACCGCGGGCAAAGTGGAGGAAGCAGACGGCAAGCGCGATGCGGCAATGGCGCAACTCCGGGCGGCCCAGGCGGATATACAGGAGGCGGTTATCAGGACCTGGCAGGGTCTGCGAACCGCGCGTGACGTCCGCCTTGCAAGGCAGGCCCAGGACGAAGCCAGCCAGGAAGCGCTACGCAGCGTCCGGCTGGAAGTTCAGACCGGAAGCAAGCCGCATCTTGCGCTTCTCGATGCAGAACGTGACGCCATTGCTGCTTCCACCGGCGCTACCCAGGCGGAGGGGGGAGTCGTCGTCGCGGCCTATCAATTGCGGGCGCTGCTCGGTCAATATTGACCGGACGGTTTACAAGCTGTTGGGGCGAAAGCAGCACATAACGCAGCGCCGTGTTCCCAGGAGCAATGCATGGGCGATTGCGAACTTGCTGGGGCATCATTCAGTGTATCATCTCCATTTGGGGTTTGAGGACAACTTTGGTCCATTCATTCTGATTGTCGTGGAAGCACTCATATCCTCGCGGGGCTTCTTCGAGCGGAAGGCGGTGGCTGATCAGGAAGGTGGTATCCAACTCCCCTTGCTGGATCAGGTCGAGCAGCTCGGCGGTGTACGCCTGGACATGAGTCTGGCCGGTACGAATCTGCAGTCCCTTTTCCATCAGTGCGCCGAGCGGAAACTTGTCCGTCATGCCGCCATAGACGCCTGGAATGGACACGCGCCCGCCAAGGCGCACCGCGAGCAGCGCCTGCTTGAGAGCCGAAGCACGATCTACGCCAATGCCGACTTTCTGCTTGGCGATATCGAGCATATTATCGAGGGCAAAGCCATGCGCTTCCATTCCCACGGCATCGATTACCGCATCGACGCCTATGCCGCCGGACATTTCGATCAGAGCTTCGCGCACGTGGGTTTCGCGGAAATTGATGATGTCCGCGCCCAGCTGACGTGCCAGCTCCAGGCGGTGTGGCCAGTGATCGATGGCGATCACACGCGCCGCGCCGAGCAGAATTGCCGACTGAACCGCGAACAGGCCGACCGGACCGCATCCCCATACCGCCACCGTATCATCGGGCTGAATATCGGCATTCTTTGCGGCCATCCATCCCGTGGGCAATATGTCAGAAAGGAACAGTACCTCATCGTCCTCCATACCGTCCGGGACGACCACGGGGCCTATGTCGCTATAAGGCACGCGCACATATTCGGCCTGCCCGCCGGAATAACCGCCGGTCAGATGGGAATAGCCGAAAAGGCCGCTCATCGGATGACCATAGAGTGCTGCGGAAATATCCTGTTTTTCGACAGGATTGCTGTTGGAGCAGGCGGAATATTGGTGTTGGGAACAATGGAAGCATGCGCCGCATGCGATGGTGAAGGGCACCACCACGCGCTGCCCTTTTTGCAGACTGCTCTTGGGTCCCGTATCCACCACCTCGCCCATGAATTCATGACCCAGTATGTCGCCCGACTGCATGCCGGGGATCACACCATCGTAAAGGTGCAGATCGGATCCGCAGATCGCCGTCGACGTTACTTTTATGATGGCGTCGCGAGGATTGATGATTTCCGGGTCAGGAACGGTTTCGATGCGAACGTCCTTGCTGCCATGCCATGTCAATGCGCGCATGTTCAGGCCTCCTCTTTCTCACGTGATTTTTTGGCTTGTCTGGCGGCACGTGTCTGGTCCCGACGTCGGACCGAAGTTGCGATTTCTCCTGCTTCCATCATCATTTTGAACCGCTTCAGATCGTGACGTGTCTGGATTTCGGGTTCTCGCAGAAACAATTTGGCCAAAGCCCGACCCATGGCCCCACCTATGGGTTTATACGCAATGGTGGCACTGACACGCGTGCCCCGCTCGCCCGGGGCTTTTTCGAACGTTACGCGACCCTCTGTCTCTACATCGGATCCCGGAATGGAACGCCAGGCGATCAGATGCCCGTCTTCTTCCTTCACAATTTCCGTTTCTATTTCGACGGTATTTCCCGCAGGTGCCCGAATGGTCCACAGGGTACGCCCTTCCGCTCCGGTGCGCCGTATGCTTTCGATATTCTCCATGAAGCCGGCAAGGTTTTCAAAATCCCGCCAGAATGCATAGAGTTCATGCTGCGGACGAGCGATGGTTACGGTGCGTCCAGCCACCGCATAATCACCAAAGCGCCGCCTGGCCGTGCGACCGGGCGCATCATCGCCTTGTCGCTGCTTCTCTTTTCTGTCTTCCAGTACAGACCTTAACGCAAAAGCTCCCGAGAGCGCGAGGATGGCCGCCGACGCGCCAGCAATCTTAAGAGAGGGATGAGGCATTTTCACACTCCTGCGCCGCTTGTAATTGCCCCGCTCTGCAAGCCCAGACGAATGGGATCAGGTCAGAGTTCCGAATTAAATGAAGTTTTCGATGAAGCGTGATCAGGCGCTGCGCTCTGCGCCCAACGGCCATGACAATCCCTCTGAAGGGCGCGCGCAACGCTG
Organism: Rhizorhapis sp. SPR117; assembly: GCF_021742065.1. The sequence continues at coordinate 13,017 of NZ_JAKKIE010000035.1, read as the reverse complement.
GACTGATGGATGCCTTCTGCTCGTCGCAAATGGCGGGAACCAACCCGGCCCGCCGGGAATTCAAAGCAAACCACTATGGAGGCTAACATGAGCGACAGCAAATTCACGGATGCGATTGCACTTCTCAAAGCTGATCACCGCAAAGTCGAGACTCTTTTCGAGCAATATGAAAAGGCGGGATCGACAAGCCGCAAGCAAGAGCTGGCAAAAGAAATATGCACCGAACTGAAGGTTCATACATCGATCGAGGAAGAGATATTCTATCCCGCCTTCCGCGGCAGGATCGAGAATAAAACGCTTGACGAAGCCTATGTCGAACATGACGGCGCGAAGGTGCTCATCAACGATATCGAGGCCGGATCACCCAACAGCGACTTTTTCGATGCCAAGGTCAAGGTGCTGTCGGAAGAGATCAAGCATCATGTTCATGAGGAAGAAATGCCCAAAGAGGGCATGTTCGCCCAGTGCCGCAAAACGGATGTCGACCTGGCCGATCTGCGAAACCAGATGGAAATGCGAAAGGAAGAATTGCTTGCCCAGGCAAAAGCCGATGGCTTGCCGCCAGCCAGACCGAGTGCCGTGAACCTGATGCCCGCCTGACGAACGGTGCTATCGCCATCTGACGGGCAGCAGATGCCTCTCAATTCGCTGCTTTCGGCTGCCCCGCCGCGTTTCTAAATCAGTGTCAGATCAATTGTTGCGCGGCTTATTCTGCAAATCAGCGCCCGACCCCGGATATTTCTCGAATTGATCCGATCGCGTGGAATCCTTTGTGCCTGGATATTCTGTCGCCGGGCGCGGCGGCTCACCTGCTCGCTGCGGCTGGCGCAGATTCTCCTGCTCCACTTCAAGGTTTTTGGGTCGATCGTCAGGTTGAATATAAACCAGCTTGCGCCAAAGAGAGGAAAGGACAGACATCGATATTCTCCTTTGTCCTAGCAACTGACGATATGGCGATACGTTCCTGTGCGTCGCTGGGGACGCAGTAGCGGCAAGCCTGCCAACTGCTGCGCCTTCCGCTCAAAGGGGACGCGCCGACGAGCGGAGGCTCGTTCACGCCTCATTGGCTTTTTCCAGAAAAACGATCAATTCCCGTTCCGCGGCAGAATAATATTTGGTTTTTCGCTGGCCGCGTCGCTCAACTCTCTTTCGATTCTTCGCGAGGTCAATCAGTGCCGGATGAATATAGGATTTGCGGGCTATGGCAGGAGTATTGCCCAATGACTGAGCGACAGGTTCCAGCATCTTTCGCAGCGGCAACCCATTCGCGCCCGCGGCAAGCAGTTGTTCATAAGCGATAACGCTCGCGGCCCAGGTCCGAAAATGCTTCGCGGTGAAATTCTGGCCCATGCTTTGGCGGATATAATCGTTGACGTCGCTGGAGCTGACGGCATGTATTTCTCCCGCTTCATCGGCATAAGCGAAGAGATGCTGTTCTGGCAGATCCTGACACCGGCGAACCACCCGCGTCAGCAACGGATCTTCGACTGCGATGGTTTGCTTCCGGCCCGACTTTGCGACAAAACGTAACCGCAACTCGGTTCCGTTGAGCCGCGCATGGCGCGTACGCAGCGTCGTCGCGCCAAAGCTGCGGTTCTTGCGCGCATAATCCTCATTCCCCACCCGAATGGCGCTTTCATCGAGCAGCCGTACTACGGCGGCGACCACTTTGGTCCGATCCAGGCCGGGGCGCGTCAGATCCCGCTCAACACGTCTGCGAATCCGCGGGAGATTCTGCGCGAAAGAGATGCAATTTGCGAACTTTCCCGCTTCCTGCTGTGCCCGAAAATCGGGGTGGTAACGATATTGTTTGCGGCCCTTTTCATCAAAACCAGTCGCCTGAATATGACCGCGCGGGTCTGGGCAGAACCATGCGCGTTCATAGGCCGGGGGCAGCCCGATATGTTTCAGCCGTTCAATCTCCTTCGGATCGGTAATCCGCTGACCTTGGCTGTTCCACCACGTCCATCCACGCCCGCATTTCCGCCGACTGATGCCCGGCATTCCATCGTCAGCAAAGACAAGCACGTCCTCGCCTCCGCCCTGGAGGCGCCCAAGGGCGGCAATATAATAACGAGACCATCCCGCACGGATTCATCGGGCAAAGCATCCAGTATGGTAGCCATCGAGTACAGCCGCGACGCATGCCAGCCGTTCGCAATCCCGGTTGAAACGGAAAGCACGGGCAAGTGGTTCCGCTTCATGCTGCCCTTGGCATTACCAGTAGCGATGAGCACCCGCGTCCGGCGCTCAGATCCGGGGAACCCGAAGCGAATATGACGATCAGAACGCCCCAATTAAGGTCATATACGTATGGCAAGGCCTGGGCTGCTGAGGAACGATACGCTGGTGTGGTGCATTTTGATTTGGATACCCACCAGGATTGCCGCCTGAGTTTTGCTGAAGGATGATTTGCGATGGATTCCCGCTCGCGCGACTGGATATGGTCTGAGGCCATAGAGATGCTCCGCAAGCTCGAAAGGCTGCACGGCCAGAGCTTTGCACCGGGCAGTTCGGCACCTGGTCAGACATGCTGGGAACCGCCCATCGACATGCTGGAGACTGATGAGGAAATTCTGATCATTATTGCTCTTCCGGGTGTCGATCTTGATCAGGTAGTCACGCGAATCGAAGACGGCACACTCGTTATCATCGGGCACAGGCGTTTTCCCCCGGAATTGCGTCATGCGATCATTCACCGTCTGGAACTGCCACAGGGACGTTTTGAGCGAAGGCTGGCGCTACCGCCGGGACGCTATGGCGCAGCGCGGCAATTGAAAAGCAATGGCTGTCTGGTCGTCACCCTCCGGAAAGCTTCAGCCACAAGAGGCCCGCGATGACCGATGTAGTGCAAAAACAAGCCGCGCAAGAGGCCGCGAATCCATTGCCAAACGGAACGCAGCCATCTCCTGACCTGCCCGAAGACGCCGTCATCATTGTGCCAGTGCGTAATTTCGTCCTGTTTCCCGAACTGGCCCTGCCGCTCACAATAGGACGTCCAAAGTCCGTTGCCGCAGCGCAGGCCGCCGTCCGTGCCGAGCGCCCGATCGGCGTCGTCATGCAGCGCAACGCAGAGACAACCGATCCCTCCCCTGCCGACATGCACGACATGGGCACAATCGCCAATATATTGCGCTATGTAACGGCACCCGACGGGAGTCATCATCTCATCGTCCAGGGCGTGCAGCGTTTCCGTATCGTGGAGTTTCTGGAAGGCTGGCCCTATCTCGCCGCTCGCGTCCAGCCGATTGAGGAAAGCCAGGAAACGACGCCAGAAATTGAGGCAAGACTGCTGCACCTCAGGCAGCAGGCCATGGAGGCCATAGAATTACTGCCGCAGGCGCCTCCAGAACTTGCCGCGACCGTTCAGAACATCAGTTCGGCCAGTGCGCTTGCGGATCTGGTGACGGCCTATCTCGACCTGTCTGCGGAGCAAAAGCAGGAAATCCTGGAAACAACAGATCTGCGCGAGCGGCTGGACAAGAGTTCCCGGCTGCTCGCCCAACGGCTTGAAGTGCTGCGCCTGAGGCAGGAAATCGGACGCGATGTCGAAACGACACTCACCAACAGGCAGCGTGAAGCTTTGCTGCGCGAACAATTGGCCGCAATCCAGCGCCAGCTTGGCGAGGACGAAGGCAAATCCGCCGAAATTGCCGAAATAAATGACGCTATCGCAAAGGCAGGAATGCCAGCCGAGGTTGAGGAACAGGCACGCAGAGAACTGCGCCGCCTTGAACGCATGCCTGAAGCCGCGGCCGAACACGGGATGGTGCGCACCTATCTCGACTGGTTGACAGAACTGCCCTGGGCACTGCCGGATGAAGAGCCGATCGACATAACACAGGCGCGTCGCATTCTGGATGAGGATCATTACGACCTCGACAAGATCAAACAGCGGATCATCGAATATCTGGCGGTGCGCAAACTCGCTCCCCAAGGCAAGGCGCCAATCCTTTGTTTTGCCGGACCGCCGGGAGTCGGCAAGACATCGCTGGGCCAATCGATTGCGCGCGCCATGGACCGGAAGTTCGTTCGCGTCAGCCTGGGCGGGGTCCATGACGAGGCCGAAATCCGGGGACACAGGAGGACCTATATCGGCGCCCTGCCCGGCAACGTCATTCAGGCAATCCGCAGGGCAGGCACACGCAACTGCGTATTGATGCTCGATGAAATCGACAAGCTTGGCAGCGGTGTCCACGGCGACCCGTCCGCTGCGATGCTGGAAGTGCTGGACCCGGAACAGAACGCCACGTTCAGGGACAATTATCTTGGGGTGCCATTCGATCTTAGCCGCATCGTTTTCATTGCTACGGCCAATATGCTCGATACCATCCCCCCCGCCCTGCGCGATCGGATGGAGGTCATCTCGCTGGCGGGCTATACCGAAGACGAGAAGCTGCACATCGCCCGCCGTTATCTGGCGCCACGGCAACTGGCGGCCAATGGCCTTCAAGCGGATCAGGCCGAGATCGATGATGGCGCGCTGACGGAGATCATCCGCAACTATACGCGCGAAGCAGGCGTGCGAAACCTGGAACGCGAGATCGGAAAGGCATTTCGCTATGCCGCCATGCAGGTTGCAGAGAATCTTCAGGCGCATGTAAAAATTTCGCCGGATAATCTGACCACCATGCTGGGCGCACCGCGTTTCGAAAGCGAGGTCGCGCAGCGCACCAGCGTGCCGGGTGTGGCGACTGGCCTTGCCTGGACACCCGTGGGCGGTGATATCCTGTTCATTGAAGCCACCATCATGCCGGGTTCAGGCCGGCTGATCCTGACCGGCCAGTTGGGAGACGTCATGCGGGAGAGCGCTCAGGCGGCGCTCAGCCTTATCAAATCGCGGGCGGAGAGCCTGGGGGTTGATGCGGGCCGGTTCGAGAAGAATGACATTCACATACACGTCCCGGCCGGTGCAACGCCGAAGGACGGCCCAAGCGCAGGGGTTGCCATGTTCACGGCCCTCGTGTCCCTGCTGACAGGCCGAACCGTCCGCAGTGACACGGCAATGACCGGCGAGATATCGCTACGCGGCCTTGTGCTGCCGGTAGGCGGCATCAGGGAAAAGGTGGTCGCCGCGGCCAGCGCCGGGATCAAGCGGGTCATGCTTCCGGCCCGCAACCGAAGGGATTATGACGACATCCCCGAAAAAGCGCGTGAGAAGCTGGAGTTCATATGGCTGGAGCATGTCGATGAAGCCGTCGCAGCGGGTCTTGCTTCGACCGAACTTCCGCAACAATCATAATCACCTGAATCTCAAGTTCGTCATGCTGCCTGCGCGGCCTCGCTATGCCCCGACCCTGAAACAAGTTGGCAATTGCGCCCTTGAAACATGTAGCCAATCTCCCTCTCCCCTGTGGGATCATTGCATAATTTCATTTTACCGTCATTCCCGCGAAGGCGGGGATCCATCTCCTGACCTGACCGCTTGATTTTACGTCGGGAGATGGGTTCCCGCCTTCGCGGGAACGACGAAAATCAGGAAATGCACGAATGATGCAATAGTCCCTTCAGGGAGGCTATGATGGCGAGCCCAGCCTACTTGTCGCAACGGTATGATTCCCAAACCAGTTCAGGGTGACGATCGTTCAATGTGGCGAACTTCGATTCCACCGGTTTGCGCTTTGCGAAAGCAAGCTGTGTATCGCGTTCTCCAGGTCCTTGGGTTTTACGGTGGGCGCAAACCGGGCAATGACCGCGCCTTCGCGGTTTACCAGGAACTTGGTGAAATTCCATTTGATGCGCTTTGTACCAAGAACACCCGGCTTGCTCTTCTTCAGGTAAGTATAGAGCGGATCAGCTTCATTCCCGTTCACGTCGATCTTGGCAAAGAGCGGGAAGGTGACATCATAGGTAAGGGCGCAAAAGCTGGCAATTTCCTCTGCATCGCCCGGTTCCTGATGTCCAAATTGGTTGCACGGAAATGCGAGGATTTCAAAACCACGAGCCCGATATTTGCGGTATAGCGCCTCCAGCCCTTCATATTGCGGGGTAAAGCCGCATTTGCTGGCGACATTGACGATCAGCAACACCTTGCCCGCATATTGGGCAAGTGGGGCCGGTTCACCGCCGGGACGTTTTACCGTAAAATCCAGCACATTCACGCGATGCGCTCCATTGCACGCTACTATTGCAAAACACCTTCATGCAGGCGCAACACCCTGTCCATCTTTTTCGCCAGCCGCTCATTGTGGGTTGCCACCAATGCAGCCGAACCTTCTTCCCTTACAAGGCGTAGAAATTCACCGAACACGATGTCGGCGGTATGTTCATCCAGATTGCCCGTTGGTTCATCCGCCAGCACCAGTGCAGGCCTGTTGGCGAGCGCGCGGGCGACGGCGACACGTTGCTGCTCGCCGCCTGACAATTGGCTGGGGCGATGAGTGAGGCGATGACCCAGTCCCAGTGAGGCCAGCAGACTTTCGGCGCGTGCGCGAGCAGCTTTTGGTTCCACATCGCGGATCATCTGCGGCAGAATGACGTTTTCGGCGGCGCTGAAATCGGGTAGCAAATGGTGAAACTGATAGACAAAGCCCAATGCGTCGCGGCGCAAACGGGTGCGGCCATCACTCGGCAGGTTGGCCGCCTCTTCATCCCCGATCATGATGGAACCCTGAAACCCGCCTTCCAGCAAGCCCACAGCCTGCAGCAATGTCGATTTGCCTGACCCCGATGGACCGAGCAGCGCCACGATTTCGCCTGGTGCGACCGCAAGGTCCACGCCGCGCAGGACCTCGATCGTTTCGTCGCCCTGAATGAAGTTGCGACACAGACCCGTGACCTTCAATATGTCATTCATAGCGCAGCACCTGCACCGGATCGGTATTTGCGGCTTTTAAAGCCGGATAAAGCGTCGCAAGGAAGCTGAACACCATTGCCATAACGCAAATGGTGATGATTTCGACAGGGTCCGCCTTGGCCGGCAATTCCGTCAGGAAGCGGATGGATGGGTCCCACAGATTCTGTCCCGTCAATAATTGGACGAAATTGACGACGCTCTGGCGGAAAAAGAGAAAGGTGAAGCCGACCGCAACGCCCGCGCAAGTGCCCAGCGCGCCAATGATGATCCCGACCGTCATGAAAATCTTCAGCAAACCATGACGCGAAGCGCCCATGGTGCGCAGAATAGCGATGTCCCGCGTCTTTGCACGCACCAGCATGATGAGTGAAGACAGGATGTTGAACACCGCGACCAGAATGATGATCGACAGCACCACAAACATGGCCACCCGCTCAACGGCCAGCGCCTCAAACAGACTGGCGTTCATTTGCCGCCAGTCGGTAACAACCGCCCTTCCCGCTACCTTCTCGGCCAGCGGAGCCAATATGCTGCCCACCTCATCGGCATTGACGGTTTCAACCTCGATCATGCCGACGACATCTCCCAACAGCAGAAGTGTTTGGGCGTCCTCCATCGGCATGACGACGAAAGCCTTGTCATAGTCATAGACGCCGACTTCGAAAATCGCGGCGACCTCATAGGATATTTCGCGAGGAACAGTGCCAAAGGGGGTGGCACGGCCTGCCGGATTGATGATGCTGATGTGACTTCCTACCTGCGCCCCCAGATTTTCGGCCAGGCGAGCGCCGAGGGCGATCTTGCTGCTTCCAGCGACGAGGCCGTTCATCTTGCCGGCAACGACCTTGTTCTTCAGTGTTGCATTGGTTCGGATGTCGGGCACCGTCATGCCACGGACGAGAATCGCTTCCACCCGACCATTGAAATTGGCGAGCAGCGGCTGTTCTATCAGGGGGGTAGCGCTGGTGACGCCGGGAGTCGCTTTGGCTTCCTTCAAAATATCCTTCCAGTCAGGAAGGCGGCCACCATAACCTTGCACTACCGCATGACCGTTCAGGCCGACGATTTTGTCAAACAGTTCGGCGCGAAAACCATTCATCACGCTCATGACGATAATGAGCGCCGCAACGCCCAGCATGACGGCGACCAAGCTGATCCCCGCAACCAGAAAAATAAACCCCTCGCCCTTGCCCGGAAGCAGGTAGCGTTTGGAGATCATCCATTCGTAACGGGAGAGAATCATAGGGTGTTTGATGATCTTTCTATGCGGTAAGAATGCCTTAGGGACCGCAAGGGGGAGAGGCAAGAAGATGTGCAGCCTTGGTGGCCGTGGCCAAATGAACACAGGCTGACTCCAAAATGGACCACAATGCCAATTTCACGGTGACATGGCCGTGCACGATGGCTTAGCAAGGACATCAAGAGACACAGGTCAGAGGCCGTGGTTCAGGGATACCGTAGTCCCGTCTGATGCTTTAGGGGGCTTCCAGATCGAGGACACGGTGCCAAGGGGGAGACGAGCAATCGTCAATGGACGCCCGGATCGAAAACGATCCGGGCGTTTGTTTTTAAGATTCTCTTACTCTTGAAATTAGCAAAATCGAAAATATCTCCATTCTGTCCGGGCGTTTTTGCGTCGGATTATAGTCAGCGGGCGCCAATATGGGCCTGCGTATTCATATTGCTCAGATGAAGAGGATTTGAAGATGAGACAGTTTGATTTTACGCCCTACCGCCGTTCAACGGTTGGTTTTGACAGGTTGTTCGACCTGTTGGAAAACAGCGCCCGCCTGCAACAGGCGGACAATTATCCCCCGTTCAACATAGAACGGTTGAGCGAGGATAAATACCGAATCACATTGGCAGTAGCGGGATTCGGCGCTGACGATATCGATATTGTCGCGCAGCAGAATCTCTTGCAGATCACTGGCAAGAAGGAAGAGGTCGAACAGGACCGTTCCAACTTCCTCCATATGGGGATTGCCAACCGTAACTTTGAACGCCGTTTCGAACTGGCCGATTTCGTCCGGGTCGAAGATGCGAAGTTGCGGGACGGACTGCTTGTCGTCGATCTGGTCCGCGAAGTACCCGAAGCGATGAAGCCGAAGAAAATTTCTATTTCGGCAGGCGATGCACCCAGCATCACTGACGAGCGCGAAGCTGCCTGACCGGCAGCAGATCGCTGAAAACAGGAGGCCGTCCGCCAGAGGCGGCCTCCTTTGTAGATCAGGCAGGCTGTCAGCCGGGTCGCAAAAGCTGACAGCCTGCCATCATGCAGCCGCGTCTAATCGACGGAGGCCGCAATCTCTTCCAATGTGGCGGGGTCCAGGATCCTGATTTCGCCCTGTTCGACAACGGTGATACCCGCCTGTGACCATATTGCCAGTTGGCGGTTAATATTCTCTCGGGAAATACCGGCAAACATGGCGAGTTCGGTCTGGCTCAAAGCTATGACCGGCGGGCTGGCACGGTTTTCGTCTGCCCGCACCAATCTTAAAACAAAGCGCGCAAGGCGCGGCGCAGCGGCATAAGCGCGATCATTTTCGATCGTTTGATTGGTCATACGCAAACGCAACGCCAATTCCCGCATGATCCGAAGCGCAATCTTGTGATTATGCTCCAGCAAGGCCTCAAAGGCTATCCGACCGAGCGTTAGATAGCGGACATTCCCCATGGCGATCACGCTTGCGGTCCGTTCGCCCCCGTCCAGCAATGCAATCTCGCCCAGCACAGCGCCCGCACTCACATATTCCAGCACGATTTCCCGACCGTTCGCCGTGTAGACTGTCACGCGGGCCTGACCATCGAGCAGGATAACGAGCGAATCGCCGATATCCCCCTGCCGTAACAGCACATCACCCTTGGCCGCATCGTGGAATTTTGCACTATCAAGCAATTGCGAAAGCTCGGACTCCTCCAAAGTATGGAGAAGGCTGTGCTCAGGCAATTTTCCGTGAAGATCCCGCGCGTCCATTTGGCCCCATCAATCAACCGAATCGGTTCTATCAGCATTATGTTGCCAAAATATGGTAAATTCTTCTGTGACCCTCGTCACAGGAGGTAACCCTCTTCGGCCTGATGTTAAACGAGCCGGCTTTGTTTGACGGCTGCCGCGATGAAGCTGGCGAACAGAGGATGGGGATCAAAAGGCTTGGATTTGAGTTCCGGGTGAAACTGAACCCCTATGAACCATGGATGGTCGGGCCGTTCGACAATTTCAGGCAAGGCGCCATCAGGCGACATTCCTGAAAAGATAAGGCCGCCCTTTTCCAGCGGCTCCCGGTAATGCACATTGACTTCATAGCGATGACGGTGCCGTTCGCTGATCTCTTCGCTGTTATAGATCGAGCTTACGACGCTATTGCCGGACAATTTTGCCGGATACGCGCCAAGGCGCATGGTTCCGCCCATATCGCCGCCTTCTTGCCGCTGCTGAAGCCCTTCCTTGCTCATCCATTCGGTGATGAGGCCGATGACCGGCTCGTCGGTAGAACCGAATTCGGTCGTGGATGCATTGGCGATACCCGCGGTGTTTCGCGCACCTTCGATGCAGGCCATCTGCATACCGAGGCAAATACCGAAAAAGGGTACATCGCGTTCGCGTGCGAACTTGACGCTGCCGATTTTGCCTTCGCTGCCGCGCTCACCAAAGCCGCCGGGCACCAGGATGCCATGCAGCGGTTCAAGCTGGGCGGCGAGATGCTCCTCATTTTCAAACATTTCGGCATCGAGCCAGCGGATATTGACCTTTACCCGGTTGGCAAAACCGCCATGGACCAGTGCCTCATGCAGAGATTTATAGGCATCAGGCAGCCCAACATATTTGCCAACCACGCCAATGGTCACTTCGCCTTCGGGATTGCTGTAGCGGTCCATGATGTCGACCCACTGGACCATTTCCGGTTCCAGTGCGTCCGTGATGCCAAAGGCGCGTAGCACTTCATCGTCCAGTCCCTCGTCATGATATTGCAGAGGAACCGCATAGATATTGGGCGCATCGAGCGCAGGAATGACCGCTTCCTTACGAACGTTGCAGAACAGCGCGATTTTGGCACGCTCGCCGTCCGGCAAAGGATGTTCGCACCGGCAAAGCAGAATATCGGGTTGAATGCCCAGAGATGTCAGTTCCCGTACGCTGTGCTGAGTAGGCTTGGTTTTCAGCTCGCCAGCAGCGCTGATATAGGGGACCAGCGTCACATGGACGAACACGGTGTTTTCCCGACCAATGTCGTTACGAAGCTGTCGAATCGCCTCGATAAAAGGAAGACTTTCGATGTCGCCCACCGTGCCGCCGATTTCACATAGCACGAAGTCCAGGTCTTCAATCTCATCCTGCGCGAATGCCTTGATGGCGTCGGTAACATGCGGAATGACCTGCACCGTTGCGCCCAGATAATCGCCACGCCGTTCGCGAGTGATAACGGTCTGATAGATACGGCCCGCCGTCACATTGTCGGACTGGCGCGACGGCACGCCGGTAAAGCGTTCGTAATGGCCAAGGTCGAGGTCGGTTTCAGCCCCGTCGTCGGTCACATAGACTTCGCCATGCTGATAAGGCGACATGGTGCCCGGATCGACATTCAGATAGGGATCGAACTTGCGAATACGCACGCGATAACCCCGCGCTTGCAGCAATGCTGCAAGGCTGGCGGCCATAAGACCCTTGCCAAGCGAGGAGACCACGCCGCCGGTGATAAAAATGAACCGCGCCATGGGAGGAAAGACTTATCCTTTAAAGGTCACAACAAGCAAGCGTGCGAATCCGCCGCCCGTGAAATAATTTGAATTTTTTGCAGATTAGTGCGCGAGAGGAACGCTGTCGTCTTTCCCTGCACTGTCATTTTGCGCGGCGGCATTGGCCGCGGCAGCCAGTGGATCGGTGTCGCTGTTAGCAGCAGGTGCATCGCCGGCCGGTTGCGCTGGTGCTGTCCGTGACAGCGACGTGTCGATTTCTATCGGCGCATGCTTGACCGAAGCGATAACGGCGAGCGTCACACTGAGCGTAACAAACAGCGTCGCCAGGATTGTCGTCGAACGAGTCAGAAAATCCGCTGCTCCGCGGGCTGACATTAATCCCGAAGGACTGCCGCCAACGCCCAGGCCCCCACCTTCCGACCGCTGCATCAGGATAACGCCGACCAGCGCCGCGGCCACAATGGCCTGAACAACAAGGATGAAGGTGAACATGAAAAATCAAAACCCGTAATGAACTGCTTGAGCGGGCACATAACGCCTCCCGCTCCAATCTTCAACCGGAAGCAGCAGCAGCCTGAATAATCGGCGCGAATTTTTCGGCTGTCAGACTGGCTCCGCCAACAAGGCCGCCATCAACATCGGCTATAGCCAGCAGATCAGCGGCGTTCGCCCCATTCATCGACCCGCCATACAGGATACGCATGGCGTCTGCCTCGTCACCAATCCGCGAACGCAATGCATCGCGCAGCGACCGGTGCATGCGGGTAACCTCCTCCATCGTTGGCGTTCGCCCTGTGCCAATGGCCCATATCGGTTCATAAGCGACCGACAGCCATTGCGCCGCAGCGCCATCGGGTAAAGAGGCAAGCAATTGATCCGAAACAACCGCTTCGGCGTGACCAGCATCGCGCTGAGCCTCGCTTTCCCCGACGCATAGAATGATATTCAAGTCATTGCGCCGAGCCGCGAGGGCCTTTGCCGCGACGTCGTCGTCGCTTTCATGCTGATCGGTGCGCCGTTCGCTATGCCCCACTATACAACTATCCGCGCCCGCTTCTTTCAACATTGCGGCGGACAGGCAGCCGGTATGAGCGCCGCTATCAGCCATATGGCAATCCTGCGCTCCGATAAAGATCGATCGGGCGGACACCCTCGCAGGATGAATCAGTGTAGCCGGCAGGCAAAGGCCGGTTTCGACACCGGGATGAGCAGCCGCCACTTTGTCGATCGCTCCCACTTCCGCGACCTGCGCCAGCAGTCCGTTCATTTTCCAGTTTCCGACGATCAGCTTTTTCCTGCTCACCAATGTCTCCCATGCGATGCTAGAATTTGGTTCTGGGGGCGATAGCAACTGCTGATAGATTGTATAGGGTCAGAACCCATTAATTACGAGGATCGAGACATGATTGTCCGGGATGCTGTGGGAGGAGAGGTGCGAAAAGCGGGCATTATTGCCCGGTTGAGCGGTTCGACGAACCACAGCGCCCGGACAATCATGCCCCTTCGGGGTGGGACGGGAAAGACCA
>NZ_JAKKIE010000034.1 GCF_021742065.1 Rhizorhapis sp. SPR117 | reverse complement strand
GCGAGCCTGGTAGATCGCCATGTTCAATCTTTGTTCTTCAACATGGCCAAAATCGCAGCTTCGGGCCGACTGGGCCAAGCTGAAAGGAGTGAGACTATGAAGCAGCTTTTCTTGGCGGCTGTGTCGATCGGGAGCCTTGCGGCCGCGACGCCAGCCAGTGCGCAGGGTATCCCTGTGTTCGATAGCACGTCCGTGCTCAAGCATATCGAACAAATCCAGAAGACCATGCAGATGATCGAGCAAGGTCGCCAGCAGATTGCGGAAGCGCAGCAGCTCTACCAAGGGTTGAACCAGCTGACCGATGTTTCCTCGATCGCCAACCAGCTCAAGACGGATTCGCTTCGCACGCTCGGCGTCGATGTGAACTCGCTCGAACGCATGGCGCGCGGCGATTTTGGCGGCGGCGGCAGCTATGGCGGGCGATCTGATGCGATCTATCAGGACATGCTCGAACGTCTCGGCGTGTCCGCGAATGGCGATCAGACTGATGTTCGCTATCAGTCCGCGCGCTCGATCGCGATGGACAAGGCCATGGCCGAAGGGATGGGCGAAGCGGCCACATCGCGTGGCGAAGGCCTGGAAGAGCTGCGCAGCCGCCTAGCTTCGGCATCAACGGCCAAGGAAGTCGCTGACCTTCAAGCGCGCATCCAGCTTGAAAGCGCGTCCATGATGAACGACCAGCTCCGCGTCGATGCCATGGAGCGGGCGCGTCGGGCCGAACAAGCGGCCAAAACGGCGGAAGCCCTCTCCAGCTATTCCCGCGATCGTGAAGAGCAACTGGCCCGCGCGCGGGCAGCGGCGGGAATGTAAGAATGCGGAAGATGGCCTTAGTAGCATTGAGCGCAGCCGGCATAATCGCCGGCTGCCAACGCGCACCCGTTTTCCCTGAAATCCTCATGACCTACCACGACGTGGAATGGCTCAAAGCCAACGAAGATCAAATTCCGGTGATCGTATCGGAGTGCGACAAGATCATGAACAGCGAACTCAAACAATCCGATCTTCCCATTCCCGTCGCCAAGAATTGCGGAGGCATCAAGTCTGCCATCGCCTCGATCAAATATTCCCGTGACCGAGAAGATCAGATGGCTCGCGCACGCAAAGCGGCGGGAATGTGACAGCTCGAAGGTCGATTGAATAATAACGCGGAGCGATCTGGTGGAATACGATCTATTCACGAATGCCTATCAGGGCTTTGTCAACGAACTCAACTCGTCTGTGGTTTCAAACTACGCTGGGTTTGTTGGCTGGATCGCTGGGCCGCTCCGCACGGGAATGGTGATTTATATCATACTGCTCGGCTACGCTATCATGCGCGGTGCTGTGCAATACCCATTCCGCGAATACGTCTATCGCTCCCTAATGCTCGCTGCACTTTATTGGGCTGTGACAAGCCTTTACGGGGCATCAATTGCACAAATGATCGTGACGGGGCTGCCTAATGAGTTTGCCTCAATCATCGGGAACTCGCCAAATGGCGTCGGTGGGTCGTTTGATACGATGTGGGCGCGCGTCGATGTTGCTCTGATAGGGATGCAGGATGCCACCAAGGAATATGCTGAGCAGAACGCCAGCATGTGGGATTTGCAGGGGGCAGCGACTGCGATCATCCTGTGTATCGGCGCAACCATCATCATCTTGCTAACCGCTGTAGCCGCGTTGTTCGCGCTCGCGGTTGGCTTTGTGATCGTGCTCTATGCGCTGTTCGCGCTCGCCTGTCTGGCGGTGGTTGGTCCGATCTTCGTCGGGGCGCTCCTCTTCGATTCCACCAGAAGCTACTTCTTCTCGTGGCTCGGTAGCGTCCTGAATTTCTTGATGCTGTCCTTGTTCGCGCTGTTGCTGGTGCTCGTCGTCGCCAACGTCGCGGAATCCGCAACAGCATCCTTCGACGGTCAGTTTGAGCACGTTTGGGACACATGCGTTCGCATCATCGCCTTCTACGTCCTCGCGTGCTTCTTCTTCCTACAAATCCCCGGAATTGCGGCCTCGCTGGGTGGCGGTGCTGCTGCGATGGTATCGCAGTTCGGTAACGCCGTGATGAGCGGGGGCGGGGCTGTGGCAACGGGCGCAGGCCACGCGGCCAGCGATGCCCGCGCCATGGGGGCCAGCATGGGTCGGGGCTTCTCGTCGGCGGTTCGCCGTTGGCGCAACCGAAACACAATCACCAGAGCTTGAGGGAACGAATATGCGCAAGTTGCTTGGACTCGGAATCTGCCTGGCGCTGGCGGCCTGCGCCGGTCAGCCCGTCAAAAAACCAGCCAAATGCGAGGGGCCGATGCGGCCCGCAAATCCGCATGGGCTTACCCTTCCCTCGATCCCGGATCAGGCCGCGCAGCGAACCGCCCCGGCGAATGTGGACGTGTTCAACCAGGGCGCACCGGCAACGCCGGACGCTGCCCCGGCAGACCCTGCCACTCCGGGCAATGAACAGTCGGACGCATCGCGGGCGGTCGAAGTGCCGCGTCTAAGCGCCTCGCTGCGCGGCCCGATCTACTCGAATTGCTGAGGTGTTACGATGGCAGTTGGTATTCCAAAGGACGAGCTGAAAGCCTATTTTGAAGAGGCTGCAAGCTGGGAACGTGACAAGCTTGCGGCGGCCGAGCGCTCCAAAAAGCTGGCGTGGGTCGTCGCTGGCGTTGCTGGCGCCCTGGCGACTGCTGGCGTTGTGGCCGTTGCAGCCCTGACGCCTCTGAAAACGGTCGAGCCATATGTTATCACGGTGGACCGTAACACGGGCGAGGCGTCGATCGCCGCCAAGCTCCACGGTGACGCGACGATCACCTATGACGAGGCGGTCCGTAAGTATTTCCTCGCTACCTATGTCCGCTATCGCGAAGGCTGGATAGCGGCCGCTCGCGAAGAATATTTCGATGCGGTCATGGTCATGTCGGCGCGGCCCGAACAGGATCGGTGGTCACGCTTCTACAAGACCGACAATCCCCAAAGCCCGCAAAACATCCTTGCGAACCGCACTGATGTTTTTGTCGAGATCAAGCGGGTGTCGTTCCTGGGCGGCAACGTCGCGCAGGTCTATTTTACCAAGGAATCTGTGACCGGCTCGAACTCGACCAAAACCGATGCCGTCGCGACCATCAAATACAAGGTCGATGGCACGCCGAGCAAGGAAGTGGACCGCTTCAAGAATCCGCTTGGCTATCAGGTCGAGAGCTATCGCGCTGACGTGGAGGTGCCCCAATGACCGTGTTGAAGTGGAGCGCCCCGTTTGCGCTCGCGATCGCGCTGGCTGCGTCGCCGGCGATGGCCGAAGAAACGCCCCATGCGACGGTGCTCGATCACCGGGTTCGTGAAGCGAACTACAATGATCGGCAAGTCTATGAGATTCCGGGCGTGTTCCGCATCGCCACGGAAATCGTCTTCGCCAAGGATGAAGTGGTCGAGCATGTGGCGCTGGGCGATACCGTGTCCTGGGAAGTCGCACCGGCTGCCAATTCGCTCTTTATCAAACCGCGCGAGCGCGCGGGTCGCACGAACCTGACGGTCATAACCCGTTCGCGCTATGGCCCGCGCAGCTACCGCTTCGCTCTGTCGCCAACGCAGCGGGGCAGCGGCTTCTATACGGTCGTTTTCCGCTATCCTGAACAGGAAGCAGCGGAAGCGCAGGCGCAAGCCGCAATGGCCCAGCTGGCCCAGCTGAAAGCCATGGAACGCGGCGCGGTGAAGTCCGCGCTCGATATTGGCGTGCTGGAAGGCACGCGCAACGCCGACTACATCATGCAAGGATCGACCGCCATCCAGCCCTCCGAAGTGTCTGACAACGGACAGTTCACGGTAATGCGCTTTCCCAACCAGCGTGAGTTGCCGGCGTTCTTCATCGTCAATCCTGATGGATCGGAAGCCATCGCCTCCTTCGATGTGCGCGATGAATATGTGGTGCTGCACGGGGTTTACAGAACAATCCGGCTGCGCCGGGGCCTCGAAGTGCTCTGCATCCACAATCAGAAAACCGACTATTACGGGCGCGATCCCAAAACTGACACGGCCTCTGGCCTGGTCGAGCGAACCACGGGGGTTCAATAAAATGGCTGCGAACGATCATGACAACGCGCCGCATGGCGACAACATCATTTCGCAGGGCGAGACGGTCGAAAACCGGCCCCTTGCATCAGAGCCGGTGCCCGATCCGGAAGACATTGAGCGGCAAAGCGAACGTCAGGCCAAGATTGCCGCCCTTCCGAACAGGTCGATCGACCCCAAAAAGGCGGTCGTTCTCGCGGCGGTGGCCTGCGGCGCGATTGTGCTCGGTTTTAGCACCATCGACGCAATGCGGAGCGATCCAACCGAAAAAGCCGAGAAAGCGGAAAAGCCGGATGAAAGGCAGCTCGCCAACTACGATCCGAAGTCAATCATAGCCCCAACGCTTGCCGATGCGCCGAATGATCCGAACGCGCCGGTGCCCATGACGGAAGTGCCGGCGCTTGATGGAAGCCAAGCGCCCCGCACAGCCGGTGCAAGCGGTCGCCCCCAAAAGTCTGAGGGGCAAGTCATCGCAGAGGCGCAGCGCCGCGCCGGAATTATGGCCTATGGTGGCGAAAACGGCGGTGGGGTCGGCGGAGCGGTGGCAGCTGCCACCGGCCTGCCCATGGGCGGCGGCACAGGAGGACAGGGCGCGCAGTTGCTTGGCGCGTCGGCCGATGGCGATGGACAGGGCGGATCGCGCCGGACCAATCTCGAAAACATGCGCCAGACCTCGCAAATTGATCGGGTTTCAGGCCGCGACATTGGCAACCGCGATATGCTGATCCTCGCAGGGTCGTTCATTCCGTGCGTGCTGCAAACGGCGATGGATTCCAGTCAGCCCGGATATGTCAGCTGCATCATTCCCCGCGACATTTATTCGGACAACGGCCGCGTCGTTCTGCTGGAAAAGGGAACGCGCGTCCTGGGCGAATATCAAACCGGCGTCCAGCGCGGCAAATATCGTCTCTTTGCGGTATGGAACCGCGCGGTCACGCCTCGCGGCGTGGCGATCGACGTAGGCTCGCCCGCCAGCGATGCGCTTGGCCGTTCAGGCATGGCAGGCGGCGTGAAGAACTTTTTTTGGGAACGCTTTGGGGCGGCGTTGCTGTTCAGCTCGCTTAACGATGCCGCCTCGATCGCCGCCTCGGAAGTCTCCGACGCGGATAATGTCACTCGGGTTCCCAGCCAAGCGTCGGACACGATCTTGCGGGACACGATGCAGATTCAGCCGGTGCTTCGCATCAATCAGGGCGCGGAAGTGGGGATCATGGTCGCGCGCGACTTCGATTTCTCCAACATCTACGGCCTTCGGCTTCGGCGCGGCCAATGAGCAATACGGCTGTCCTCGAAAACGCCTTGCTGCCGTTGCGCCCTCTGCTCGCGCGTGAGGACGTAACGGAGCTGGTGATTAACAAGGCTGGCGAGGCGGCAATTGAAACGCGCGATGGGTGGTCCTGGGAGACATTGCCCGACCTGAATGAAAAGTCGCTGCTCGCGCTCGCGCGGGCAGCGGCGGCTTTCACGCATCAGGACATAAGCCAGTCCACGCCGATCTGCTCCACAATCCTCCCCAGCGGCGAGCGTGTGCAGCTGGTTGTGCCGCCTGCTGTCCCTGCCGGCACAGTGTCCATCACCATCCGCAAGCCGTCATCGGTGACGTTGACGATGGAGGATTTCGAGCGCGGTGGGCTGTTTAGCGAGACGAAGATCGCAACCCGGCAAGTCTCGCCGCTCGATGTTGAATTGCGCGATCTGCTCGACGCAGGGAAGCACGTCGAATTTTTCCAGAAGGCGGTCCAGGGCCGCAAGAATATCCTGATTTCCGGCGCTACCGGCTCGGGAAAGACGACGCTCTCTAAAGGGCTGATCCAGCTCATTCCGCCGCATGAGCGGCTGCTGACGATCGAAGACACGCGCGAATTGGTCGTTCCGCATCGCAACGTGGTCCACATGCTCTACGCGAAGGACAAGCAGGGCACCGCGAAAATCTCTGCAAAGGATCTTCTGGAATCGGCCCTGCGTATGCGGCCTGACCGGATACTGTTGCAGGAGCTGCGCGACGGCACCGCGTTCTTCTATCTCCGCAACGTCAACTCAGGCCACCCCGGCTCGATCACGACGATCCATGCGGACTCGGCCGAACTCGCGTTCGAACAGCTGACATTGCTGGTCAAGGAAAGCGAGGGCGGCGCCGATCTGGCCCGTGACGACATTCGCAGCCTGCTCAAGCTGCTGGTTGATGTGGTCGTGCAGACCAAGAAGGTCGAAGGCCGCTTTCGCGTGACGGAGATATATTTTGATCCAGAAAACAGGCTCTAACAGGCTCGCACTGGCCCTTGTCCTCCTTCCGATCACGCTCCTGCTGATCGGCCTGCTGACCGGCACGGTGGCGTGGTTCTTCCTCAAGATGCCCGCCGCGGCCTACGATCCGCTCACCCTTCCCGGCTTCTTCTGGTATTATCGGCATGATCCTGTCGTGACCGAAGCGCTTTGGCGAGGCGCGGTCATCGGCGTGCCGCTGCCGGTGTTGCTCATGGCGATCGTCTTGCGGCCGAAAAAGAACCTTCACGGCGAGGCGCGTTTCGCGCGCGAAGGTGAAATCCGCAAGGCGGGCCTTCGCGCGAAAAAGGGCATTGTGCTCGGCCGCGTCCGCAATGGCTTTTTCCGCAACGGCTTTCTCATGGTGGGCAAGATGGAGCATGTATTGCTCGAAGCCCCGACCGGATCGGGCAAGGGCGTCGGCATCGTCATTCCCAATCTGTTGCAATGGCCGGATTCGGTTGTCGTGCTCGATATTAAGCGTGAGAACTACGAAATCACGGCGGGTTTCCGCCGCAAGGGCGGCCAAAAGGTTGTGCTGTTCAACCCTACGGACAGGGAAGGCCGCACGGCCCGCTACAACCCGCTCAGCTATATCAACAGGTCCGACCCGATTGAGGTCCTGGTCGAATTGCAGAAGATCGCCACGATGCTCTTTGTGCCCCCGGAGAAGGGCGAGGCATTCTGGACGGAATCAGCCCGCACGGCCTTTGTCGGCATAGCATCGTGGATCGCGGCCAAGCCTGAACGTCCCTTCTCGTTTGGCGAGATCTACCGGACCATCACGATGCCGGGGATGAAGGCATTCTTCGCCAAGGAAGCCGGCGATGGTGCGCTATCGGAAGGGTGCCGCGCTGCGTTGAGCGATTTTACGTCCAGCGCAGACAACACATTCACCGGCATTATCCAGACCGTCACCTCCAAGCTCAATCTCTGGATCAATCCGATTGTCGATCGCGCGACGGCCGAAAGCGACTTTTCCCTGACGGACCTTCGCCGCATCCCGACCTCGATCTATCTCGGTGTCTCGCCGGATGAACTCGATAGGGTCGCGCCGCTCTACAATCTGTTTTTCCAACAGCTGATCGACCTCAACACGCGGCAACTGCCCGACGATGGTGAAAAGCTATCCGTGCTGCTCATTCTGGACGAATTTGCGCGGCTCGGCCGCGCCCAGGTCATTGCCAATGCGTTCTCCTATGTGCGCGGCTATGGGCTGCGTCTGCTCCCCGTCATCCAGTCCCGCTCCCAGCTGCGGAATGTCTATGGTGAGCATGGCGCGGACGAAATCGTATCAAACTGCGGGGTCGAAATTGCTTTCACGCCGAAGGAGCTGCGGGTCGCAAAGGAACTGTCCGAACGCCTCGGCTATCTTGGTCAGGATGCGGAAAGCCGGTCCCTGACGATACATGGATTGCTCGCCAATCGAAGCAAGACGATCTCCGAACAGCGCCGCGCGCTGATGCTCCCGCAAGAGCTGATGCAGCTGCCCGAAGACGATATACTCGTCATCCGGGGCGGCATCCCCGTCATTCGCGGGAAGAAAATCCGCTACTTCAAGGATGCCGTGTTCCGCTCGCGCTTGACGCCTGCGCCGGAAGTGCCGGCGCTGCCCAAGCCGGTCGCGCCGATCGCGGCCGTCGATGATCTGAGCGATGAAGAGCTGGCGGCTTTCAATGATTATTCCGCACTGGCCGATGACCAGGTGCAGGACATTCCCGAAGACGTTCTCGCCCTCGATCGCGATATGCCGAACCTGACAGTGAAGGACGGCAGCATGGCTTTCGATGAAATCAACTTCGACGACATTATTGGTCCCGACCCGACGAAAGAGGAGTGGGAAGGTCAGCGCCGGGATCTAGTTCTGAGTGAAGGAGAAGAATATGGCCGATAATGACAACAGCGAACGCCAAGCAAAGACGCCGCGCTCCTACGAAATTCTTGGCCCTGGGAACAGCAAGGAAACCTTTGCGAGATTCCCCGATGCCATGAAGGCATTTGCCAAGCTGGAAAACCAATATGACCACGCGCTGACGATGCAGAAAGGCGGAAAAACCGCTTATCTGGCGTCCACGGATTGGCGCAATGATGGGTCCACGCCGGTTGCGCAATATCTGACGCCGGCTGTCGAAGAGTATAATAAGGCGCTGAAACGCGGAGCGCCTGCCGACGAATTGCGCGGACACGAAAGCAGAGTGCGGGCCGACCTTAATGCGTGGCCCCGGCAAGCGAAGCGCGAAGCGGCTCCGACCGCATCGGCCGATAAATCGCTCAATATCCATGAGGGTGAGCGAGCCAGGGCGGAGAGCAAAGACGGTGCTGCGCCCGCGAAAGCTGAGGTTCCATCGAAGGCAGCGCCAAAGGATGACAAGCAAGTTGACGACACACGCTTGGCTCTGCCCACGCAGCTCGAACGCAAATATCTGCGCGTTGGGAATGATCTTTTCCGTAGCGGCCGCGATGACAAGCCCGATATGTCGATCAAGGGCCAAGACGGCATTCGCATCAACAAGGACTATGCCATTGGCGATGCTATCGCGATCGCGAAGCACAATGGCTGGCAGTCGATCCGTGTTCATGGAAGCGACGAATTCAAGAAGGCGGTCTATCTGGAAGCGGCGCGATCGGGGGTCGAAGTGAAAGGGTTCAAGCCGTCTGAACAGCTTAAACTTGAGGGAGAAAGGCTGGCGGCGCGAGATAAGGCCCGCGAAGCACAAGACCCGGCAAAGAGAGCGAGCATGGCAAAGCAAGACCCCTCAGAATCTCGTGCTGCGGCCGAACAGTTCCGGCGCAATTCGCATCGGGATAATGCGGCCAACCCGCAATTCAAGGCCGCGCAATCGCACGTCCTGGCGGCAGCGATCGAAGCGAAAACCCGGTTCACCCAAAAGGAAGACAGGGATCGCTTCATAGAGCGGGCCAAGGAAACTGTCGCCAAGCGTATTGAGGTTGGCGCGCCGGTCCCTGCTGCCCGTTTCGAGCAACAGCGCCAGAACGAGGCTACCCGCATAGCGCGCGAGGATTTGACGCTGCGCCAGCAGGAAAGGAAGCCGTCACGCTCGCGCTAAGTGCATGGCACATGCTTTTTGGAAACAGGAAACCGCACGATGAACATTCCCCGGCCTGATCCGGTGCCATCGAGAGGCGTGTCCGATCTCGATCGTCACATTGAAACCTTGCTTCGCGTGATTCATTCCAGAAACCTCGCTTGGTCTGATCTAAGCGAAGTGGGTAAACAGGTAGAACGCCCTCTGACGGACGTTGAGCAATTGCTTACAAATGTGGGCGACGACGCCCATGAAATCACCCTTGCTACCGAGACGATCATAACAGCCCTCAAGCTGCAACGTGATGCGCTCGCGATCCAAAGCTCTCGCCGTAGAGCACGCTTCGGCTCGATGCTCCTGCTCATGATCCCCGTGTTCTTCGTAGGTTTGATGATTGGCGCATCATACGGGATAGATGAAGGTCGGGCGCGGGAGCGTGAAGCCTTAAAGTATCCGATGATACCCCAGCTGTCCGTAGATCGTGGCAGGCTCAAAACTGACGGAAGGTAGAGCGGTGGCAGCTGCCACCGCTTGCGATCTCTTGATGGGCTATGGCCTCATGAGGCACGATGAAGAAATCTGACAGGGCAAAGAAACAAACCGCCAAGGTAATCGAGGCGGCTGCACGCGCCCATGAAGCTCTCGATTATTTCAACGGCAACGTCACAAATCCGTTCGATGAGTTAACATGGCCCAGTATTGCCGAAGGTTATCTTCTAGTCGCGCAGAAGGCGGTATCAGACGCCTTGGTCGCTTTGGAACGCGCAAACAGCGTTGGCTGGACCAAGCACGGCCAGTAAGGGGGCCTCGCAGAATCTGGTCGTAAACGTACGCGAGCCGCTGATGTCTGAATCACCGGCTCTGTTGCAAAGATTGGCGGCAGTCAGAGGTAGGCTGTCGCTCTGCGCCGATCAGGCGGCTGCTGCGAAATGGTGGTTGAGCATGCCCATGGCCTCCGTCAGCGCCGAGGGCCCAATGCCAAAAGCTCTCTCCACAAGGCGCACCTCGCCCCTGATGCCGGGCTGCAGGCACCAGGGGCGAGCCTGTCCTTTGCGCAGGGCTCGCATGACTTCGAATCCCTTGATCGTGGCATAGGCCGTGGGGATCGATTTGAAACCGCGCACCGGCTTGATCAGTATCTTGAGCTTTCCGTGATCGGCCTCGATCACGTTATTGAGATACTTCACCTGCCGGTGGGCCGTCTCCCGGTCCAGCTTTCCTTCGCGCTTCAATTCGGTGATCGCTGCACCATAGCTCGGCGCTTTGTCGGTATTGAGCGTGGCAGGCTTTTCCCAGTGCTTCAGGCCTCGCAGGGCCTTGCCCAGGAACCGCTTCGCTGCCTTGGCGCTGCGGGTCGGCGACAGGTAGAAATCGATCGTGTCGCCCCGCTTGTCGACTGCCCGGTACAGGTAGGTCCACTTGCCCCGCACCTTGACGTAGGTTTCATCCAGGCGCCAGCTCGGATCAAAGCCACGCCGCCAGAACCAGCGCAGCCGCTTCTCCATCTCCGGGGCGTAGCACTGGACCCAGCGATAGATCGTCGTATGGTCGACCGAAATGCCGCGTTCCGCCAGCATTTCCTCAAGGTCGCGATAGCTGATCGGATAGCGACAATACCAGCGCACCGCCCACAGGATCACATCACCCTGGAAATGGCGCCACTTGAAATCCGTCATCGTTCCGTCCGTCCAATCTCCGCCAAGCATGCTCAAGCTTCACGATTTTTGCAACAGAGCCAAATCCTCTATCCGCCGATGGAGGCGGCCGAAATCAGGCGGCTGCGCCGGGACAGCGCTGGGAGACCGGCACGATGCGTCCGACTGGTGCGGCGCTCGTCCTGCTGACGTTGGTGAAGCGGCGCGGCATCCAGATTCTGACTTAGGGAGGATTTGTTAAAATGGCCGGTCATCGCCCGCTTCGTGATCTTGTGGCTGATCGCATGAAGGATTGGAGTCCGGAGCGCCGCGCCCGCTATGAGGCGCGCAAGGCGAAGTTCGCAGCCCGAAATGGCGGCGGCCGAACTGAGCGGCCAAGCCGCGACGCGTGAGGCGAAAGCGGGGAAGGGGGGACACGCTTCCGCAGCGTCGATGCGCTTATGATGGATTTGCATGATGGCAATAGCGCGAGCAGGGCAGAGGATTGAAGGCTGTGGCAATTTTTGCCATATAGGGCGCAGGAGGAATCAGCCGATGGCTACCATGAATGTTTCGCTGCCCGATCCAATGCGGGACTTTGTGCAGAACCGTATCGACAGCGGCCAATATGCCAGCGTCAGCGATTATGTGCGCGACCTGATCCGCCGCGATCAGTCCGAAACGGAAGATGAGCAGCGTTGGCTGCGCGAGCTGGACGCCTCGATCGAGCTTGGCCTTGAGGATGAGAAGGCGGGCCGCCTCTATGATCTTGGCGAAGTCTGCGCGGAAATTCGAGCGGAAATCGAAGGAATGGCGGGTGAGCAGCCGCTTCAATGAAAGTCTTTCTGACTCCGGGTTCGCGCTATGATCTTCGCGCGATCGGCCGCCACATTGCCAAAGACAATCCTCCCCGCGCGGTGACGTTTGTTGCGGAGCTGGAGGACGCCGCCCAGCGCCTCGGCGGGATGCCCCGCGCCTTCCCGCTGGTCCCGCGCTACGAGCATCACGGCATTCGGCGACGGTCCTATCATGGCTACGGCATCCTCTACGCGGTGCGGAGCGATAGGATCGTTGTCTATCGCTTCCTTGGGCCGGGTCGGGATCACGACCGCGCCTTGCGGCTGAATTGAGCGCAAGCCATGCGAGCGATCTTCATCCGCCACGGCCAAAGCACCGGCAACGCCGGCGTACCGTGCCATGATCTCGGCGCGATCGAGCTGACGGAGCTGGGCCAGGAACAGGCGCGCGACGTTGCTGCGAGCTGGACGCAAGCGCCCGCGCTCATCGTCACGTCGCCCTACACCCGCACCCGGCAGACGGCCGCGCCGACGATCGCGCGCTTTCCCGGCGTGCCGGTGGAGGTGTGGCCGATAGAAGAGTTCACCTATCTGCAACCGGCGCGCTGGAACGGCACGCGCAGCGCCGAACGGATGCCGCACCTTGAACGCTATTGGGGCGCGGCCGATCCTGATTATTGCGACGGGGAGGGGACGGAGAGCTTCGCCACCTTGCTACGGCGCTGCGAGGCCGCGCTAGCGCGGCTCACCGCCATGCCGCCCGCCTCGCTGGTCTATGTGTTCGGGCATGGGCAGTTCATCCAAGCCGCGCACGCGATCGTCGCCGACGCCGATCTGGACGACCGGGACAAGATGCAGGCGTTCTGGCGCAACGGCGAGCCGCCCGCGATCAGCAACGCGCAGCGGGTCAGCTTCCATTGGGAAGAGGGCCGCTGGCAGTGCGACAATTCACCCGTTTTCGTGACATAGATTTCGACACGGCATTTAAGACGCCAGGAGCGGGGAGGGCTGTGTTCCGGGCCTGATCGGCTGCGCGGTCTGAGAAAGCAGCGTTTCGACACCAAGCCTATGCGGAATACGCCTATTCCCGGCAGCAGGCCACATAGATGCATGCACTCAGATTCGGACCGCAAGCTTTGCAAGCGTTACTTCCCTCACGGTACTTGGATCCAATATCATGCTTAGTTTCCACTAACCATTGTCGTTATGACAAGATGAATGGAAATAGGAAATTATGTTTCATATCCTGGGGGGCAATCCAGGAGAAAGACGGTGGAAAGAATAGTGTATGAGGCCCGACGCGAGCGCCGCAGGGAACAGCGGTATGCGGCGGATGTGGAAAGCATATTGGTCTGGGAAGGCATGCATGAGCCGGTTATCATTCAGAATATATCTACCTATGGTGCATTACTGGCGGGCCGGAATTTCCCCGAAATCAATACGCGAGTCACACTGATTGGCGACGGGTTTGAAGTCTGGGCCACGGTAATCTGGCTTGGCGCAGATCGCTGCGGCCTATTGCTCAGCGGCTCGGTCCAACCCTTGGAAATCATCCGCGGTCGGCCGGTTCGCACGATCGAGCGAGCGCCATCTTCAGCGATCACGCTCGATCGTATCCGCCCAGGCTTCTATGCCTAGGTGGCCGGTCGGTATCGATGGAAGCTTGGTGAGCATAGCAGACCAGATCGCGAGAATCTCGCTTTGCTCGGCATCATCCGGATCGCAAGCGGTGGACGGATAGCATGCAAGCATGTTGGCGACCTCTCTCCGCCTTCGCGATAGGGGCGCAACTCGCGCTCATGGCGAGAGCCACTCCTGTTCCTCGCATCGGCGCATTTACCGCCCATTCCTTTTCCGAAGGCGCAGTAAACGCGCCATTTACTCAGGAGTTAAACTCAAATTTCGGCGATCCTGTCGCTTGCTGCGAAGGAGGATAGGAGATGATTGGATACCTTTTTCCGACGTTGGGACCCGCAGGATGCGACATCATATCCGCTTTGCAACAACCTTCGAGGCGACCGATTAAGACATGGATGCCACTGCAATTCTTCATCTATTCCAAAATCGGATGGGACCGCTTAATGCCCGACTAGCGCATGGTTCGGGGCTTTCTGGCGTACAACTTCGCAAGGTCATCCCACAAGGCATGGTTTTCACCGGCCAATATATTCCGCACCTCAATGCACTCGTCAAAGTTTATGTGGATCAGTTCGTCACCGAAGGTATCGTGAGCGCCAGAAATGATGGTTGCGGCTCACTCATTTTTGTCCGGCCGGCGGCGCCTTTCCAATGATTGCTACCAGAGATATGAGCAGCGAGCGCCAGTGGTCAGTGCCGCTCGCCCAGCAAAGCCTGCCAGTTTCCATCGAGGGGACGGCTGCGCGCTGCTAGGACGGCAGGGTGATCGGGGTGTTCCGGTCCCAACGCGACGATCGCCCGCTTCATAACCGCCACCCGCGCTTTCCAGCCGGGGTGAGAGCGGCTACGCAATATACTCGCACCATGCGCGGGTCCAAATGTCTGCCAGAAGAGTAAAGCGATCTTCGGGTCATATCCTGCATTGGCAAGAAGCGATACAGATAGGATGTCGGCCTCCAATTCTGTCTGTCGGAAATAACGGACATTATGGCCGAGGCCCGACAATAAGCCGTAGTTTACGCCCTGCGCTTCCAGTCGTTCGCGGTGCCGCAAGATATTATGCGCCAGTTCATGCGCTATCGGCGCAGCGACCCATTGTGGATAATCGGCGAAAAACCGGCTGCCGATCTGTACAATCTCGCCATCCGCTTGGGCCACGAACCCAGAGCCCAACACAAGCTCAAACTGCGAATGGCAGGCTGGGAGCGGAACGATCATGCGATCATACTCGACCCCATTCCGGCGCAGGTGCAACACTAGCGGGCGGTCCGTAGGAAGGGCCACGATTTGGCGTATTGCTTCCATCAATGCAGTTGTGCCTGCCTTGGCTTGGCGGTTGGCGGGCCCGAAGCGCTTCTTTTCCACCCCGAGCACTGTGTCATCGGGCTGCACGCCTGCAGCAGCAGCAGGAGATCCGGACAAAACCGCCTCGACCCCTACCGGCCCTTCAAAGCGGAAATGACGAATTGCGGCTGCGCGCGCGTCGCCTGCATATTGATCGGGCGTATGAAGCAGCAATCCCAGCCCCGGCTCTTGCCGATCGCATAAGGGGGCATTAGCAATGGCGAGGCGATAACCAATGGCGGCCATTTCCGCCTCAACCGCGCGGATAGCTTCAAAAGGGGGCGGTTCATTCGCGGATGCCAGCACGCCGGGCATAAGAATGATTGCCCACGCAATGTACCACGCTACAATTTTCTGGCGTTTCATCATTCCCTTGACCCTGCTATGCTGCGCTATTCTCCTCATTTTTTCAACACTTAGCCAAGGCACTGCATCCGTCGATGCTCGCAAAAATATTCAAGCGTTTCGTATCAGGCCCGACGTCTAATCCGCAGGCGCCCGAAGGGCACCGTCTCTATGCCATAGGCGATATTCATGGTCGCCTCGACCTACTCGAAGGTCTATTGGCACAAATCCGCGCCGATGACATGACGCGGGGAGAGCCGAAAGCCGAAATGATCTTTTTAGGGGATATCATCAATCGCGGGCCTCACTCAGCTCAGGTCATTGACCGGCTAATAGCATTAAAGGCCGCTTGCCCCGAAACGCGTTTCTTGCTTGGCAATCACGAAGAAATTTTCCTCTCCGCTTTAAACGGTGATCGCAAGGCACTCCGCTTCTTTGATCGTATCGGAGGAGCAGAAGCAATTTTGAGCTATGGTATTACGCCGCAGGCTTATGAGGCAGCCGATTTTGACGAACTCGCCGCCATGCTGCAGGCCGTCGTTCCTACGGCTCACCGAACATTCCTGGAAAGCTTCGAAGACATGATTGTGGAAGGCGACTATGTGTTCGTTCATGCCGGCATTCGCCCCGGGGTTCCCCTTAAAGAGCAGAAGCCTAGCGATTTGCGCTGGATTCGCGATGAATTTCTATGCGCTTCTGGCACCAAGGACAGGCCTCTTATCCCAGGTGCCATAGTTGTTCATGGACACACGATTTTCAATGAGGTGGTCGAGCATCCTGGTCGCATTGGGCTGGATACAGGGGCCTATCGCTCAGGCATATTGACCGCCATGGCGTTCGAAAGCGACAAGCGTTGGACATTGCAACAAAAGTCGCAGATCGCCGCAACATAACCGCGGCAAGCGCGTTAAAAGCTGTAATCCACTTGCATGCTTATATGACCTATGATACCGGGACAGAAATTTATTGAAAGAGGCATCCGATATGCGCTTCAAAATCCTTATCGCCGGTATGTTGGCATCATCCCTGATTGCGACACCGGTGATGGCGAATCCGGCAAAGTCGGCTGCTGCGCTTTCTGTCGCTAAGGCGACGAATATCAAAGCGGCCAGTTCGCCCAGGAAGTCGAGCAAGCTGGCAGAGGCCGCTCTTCCGATTGTCTTGCTGGGAGGTGCTGCGGCAGTTATTACCACTGTTGTGCTTGTGACTGACGACGACGATTCTGACAGCAACTGAATATTATATATGGATAAGAAAATGGCGGCTTCGGGCCGCTATTTTTTTGCCTGAAAATGATATGTGACAATGTCTGCATCATGAGGCATTTAGCTATCCCAAATCAATTCCTATCCTGCGCCAGTCGAGAATTGGGAGAGCAGGCGTGAAAACACCTCAACATGACAGACGGGTATAACAGCGGAATGACATATCGATCTATCCAGGATCAATATCGCCATCCAATGGATGCTGGTCTTTTATCGGAGAACGGACGCTGGGGGCACCTCCGCTTTCACTGGCTTAAGCTTCAACACGATATGCGCCGTGGCTGTAGCAGAATTCAGTTCAATCGGCACATAGGCCCATCCATCAAACAGCATCGGCCGGTTACTCTCAATCCGGCGCAATTCTCCGTCCTGAAATATCATTGAGACTCTCCCGTTACCGTTGCCCTATAATGTGAAATTACGCCGCTTGAAACCGCGATCTGGTCACCTTATCCGATTGACCATCGGAAAGCTGCTCACGAAGGATAATGGGCACAGTTTTCTTCATATTTTCAAGGACAGAAATGGCGGATTCCTATGACAAATCCCACCTATAACTTAAGAATAATTAATATGTATATATGACAAATGTGCCTGAACATTACAATAAAATAATATTATGGGTTAGTAATAGCACAGGATTATCTGATGAACTTTTGCATGTTCATGCCGGATTATTTATTCTTATATTATCACGTTTAACTGTCCGCCAAAGCTATGGAACATTCTTTCCATTTGCATTTGTTGCTCTCGCTGAGACAGCCAATGAGCTTCTCGACTATATGGCCTATGGCTGGCGCCCAATGGATACCTATCAGGATATCGCCAATACCCTATTTTGGCCCTTCTTAATCAGCCTGGTCGCCCGCCTGCAGCCTTTACTGATACCGGACAAGCGGTGAAGCCCAACTTGCTTTAGCCGATCTATTATGTCTTAAGATCCGTTCGCAATTTGGGGGGGCTAAATGTGTGGAATAGTTGGTATCGTCGGCCATGGGGATGTCGCTGCACGACTTCTGGATGGCCTCAGGCGACTGGAATATCGCGGTTATGATTCTGCCGGTATCGCTACGAGCCATGACAGCGCGATCGAGCGGCGTCGGGCCTCAGGGAAACTGAACAACCTCGCCGATGCGCTTGAGACCGACCCACTGCCCGGAACTATCGGCATCGCGCATACGCGCTGGGCCACACATGGCGGCCCCACCACTAATAATGCCCATCCCCATGCCACGGCTGAGGTCGCAGTCGTCCACAATGGCATTATCGAGAACTTCAAGCCCCTACGGGACATGCTCATCGGCCGGGGTCGCGTCTTCACCAGTGAAACCGATACTGAAGTCGTGGCACATCTGATCAGTGAGCGGGTGGAGGCCGGGATCGACCCGATCAACGCGGTGCGAGAAGCGCTTCCTCAGTTGCGCGGCGCCTTCGCTCTGGCGATCCTTTTTCGCGATCGACCCGATCTGTTGATCGGCGCGCGGTTGGGGTCGCCTCTGGTCGTTGGGATCGGGGAAGGGGAGACCTATCTTGGTTCGGACGCGCTCGCCCTGGCATCTTTGACACAGCGCGTCATCTATCTGGAGGAAGGCGACTGGGTCGTCTGCGATCGCGACCACGCACAGATTTTCGATCAGGGCAATCAGCCGGTCGAGCGTGCGATCACCCAATCGGGAGTCGATGGCGAATTGATCTCCAAGGGCAATCATCGCCATTATATGATCAAGGAGATTTACGAGCAGCCCATCGTCGTCGCCCAGACCCTGCGCTCCTATCTCCAGCGCATCGATGACACGCTGACGCTGCCGATTCCCGATTTCGACCTGTCAGAGATTAAACGGGTAACGATCGTCGCCTGCGGCACCAGCTTTTATGCCGGGATGGTCGCACGCTACTGGTTCGAGCAGTTCGCGCGCGTGCCGGTCGACCTCGATATTGCCTCCGAATTCCGCTATCGCGCGCCAGTGATCGAGCCAGGCGGACTCGCGCTTTTCATCAGCCAGTCCGGCGAAACCGCTGACACGCTCGCAGCGCTGCGCCATGCCCGCGAAGAAGGGCAGAAGATCGCTGTTGTCGTCAATGTGCCGACCAGCTCCATGGCGCGCGAGGCCGACCTGCTGCTGCCAACCCATGCCGGACCCGAAATTGGGGTAGCCTCCACCAAAGCCTTCACCTGCCAACTGGCGGTGCTTGCCGCGCTTGCAGCCAACTTGGCACGCGCCAAAGCGCGCCTGACGGACGAGGGCGAACATATGGTCGTCAAACATCTTGCCGAAGCGCCAGCTGCGCTCAATGCCGCCCTCGCCTATGAGGACGCGATCAAAGCCGTCGCTGCCGAAATCGCAACGGCGCGCGACGTACTCTATCTGGGCCGCGGGACCGACTATCCGCTAGCGCTGGAAGGCGCCTTAAAGCTCAAGGAAATCAGCTATATTCATGCCGAGGGCTATGCCGCCGGCGAGATGAAGCATGGGCCCATCGCGCTGATCGACGAAAACGTGCCGGTGATCGTCATCGCGCCTTCAGGGCCGCTGTTCGAAAAGACCGTCAGCAACATGCAGGAAGTGCAGGCGCGAGGCGGCAAGGTGGTGTTGATCAGCGACTATGACGGCATCCAGGAAGCGGGCGGCGGGTGCCTCGCGACTATCACCATGCCAAAGGTCCACCCCTTAATCGCGCCTCTGGTCTATAGCGTGCCGGTACAATTGCTGGCCTATCATGTAGCCGTCACAAAAGGCACCGATGTAGACCAGCCGCGCAATCTGGCGAAATCGGTCACGGTGGAGTAAGGGGCGCGAGTCGCAATTCGTCAGGCTAAGTTTGGTCGCATCAGCCTTCCTGGGAAATCTAAAGGCGCGTCAGTCGCCACGATCATCAAGGACGTTCAAGGCACATGACGAAGGAAACGCATAGCGCCCTGCTTACCATGCTGGAATCCCTGACCAGTCTGCCGCGTTTCGCGCGCCGATGGCTGGCCTTCGGCCTCGACTGCCTGCTCTGCCTCGTCGCGGCCTGGGTCGCGCTCGCGCTGCGGCTTGGCGAATGGCCTGACGATGCGCGCATGGTGCTGATCCTGACCGGCACGGCGCTTGGCTTCTGGACGGTGATCGCCTGGCCAGCAGGGGTCTATCGCAATCTCATCCGCTTTTCCGGCGCGCGGGCATCGGGCCGGCTCTTCTATGCCTGCGCCTTGCTAACGGCACCGCTGGCGGTCATCTTCGGCTTCTTTCAGGTCGGCGGCGTTCCCCGCACCATCGCCGTGCTGCAACCGATCATCTTCTTCCTGTCGATGCTGTTCCTGCGCCTCGCCATGCGCTTCGTCGTCAGCGATCTGCTGCATCTGGCGCGCAGCCAGTCCGAAGAACGGCGGCGGCTACTCATCTATGGCGCGGGGCGCGGCGGCCAGCAGCTCGCCAACTCGCTGCGGCAGGAGCCGCATCTGGTGCTGGTCGGCTATATCGACGATGACGAGCGCCTGAGCAACCAACAACTCGACGGCGTCACCGTCTGGCATTCCTCGATCCTCGACCGCATCCTGGAAGAACGGCGGGTGGACGAGGTCGTCCTCGCCATCCCAAGCGCGCTGCGCGTACGCCGACGCGAGATCGTGGAGGCGCTGCAAGCCCGCAAGATCCGCGTGCGCATGCTGCCGGGAATCGGCCAATTGATCGACGGGCATTTCGCCGTCAGCGATATTCGCGACGTGCAGATCGAGGATCTGCTCGGCCGCGATGCGGTCGCACCCAACGACCTGCTGATGGGCCGCTCGCTGCTTGCCAAGAATGTGCTGGTGACGGGCGCGGGCGGCTCGATCGGCAGCGAGCTGTGCCGCCAGATCATCCGCTCGCGTCCCAAGCGCCTGATCTTGGTCGAGCAATCGGAATATTTTCTCTACGCAATCGAAAGCGAATTGCGCGGACTGGCGCTCGCCGAAGGTTGCGAGGTTGAGCTCATTCCCGAGCTGGCCGATGTCGCCGACAAAGATTCAGTCTTTCGCATCTTCCGCCGATGGCAGCCCGAAACCGTCTATCATGCGGCAGCCTACAAGCATGTGCCGTTGGTCGAGGCCAATCCGATCGCCGGCATGCGCAACAATATCTTCAGCACGCTCTATTGCACGCTTGCTGCCGAGGCGGTGGACGTTGGGCGCTTCATCCTGGTCAGCACCGACAAGGCGGTGCGTCCGACCAACATCATGGGCGCGTCCAAACGGGTGTGCGAGCTCATCTTGCAAGCGCGTGCGCAGGCGCAGGACAAGACGCTCTTCACCATGGTCCGCTTTGGCAATGTCTTAGGATCGAGCGGCTCGGTCGTGCCCTTGTTCAAGCAGCAAATCGCCGCAGGCGGCCCGGTGACAATCACCCACCGCGACGTCACCCGCTATTTCATGACTATTCCCGAAGCCTCGCAGCTTGTGATCCAGGCGGGCGGCATGGCCGAGGGCGGCGAAGTCTTCGTCCTCGACATGGGCCAGCCGGTGCTGATCCGCGATCTGGCGGAGACGATGGTGAAGCTTTCGGGCCTGTCGGTACGTGATGTAGCGACGCCGGAGGGCGACATCGAGATCGTTGAGGTCGGCCTGCGGCCTGGTGAGAAGCTCTATGAGGAGCTGCTGATCGGCGACAATCCGACGCCGACCGTGCATTCGCGGATCATGCAGGCGCGTGAAGCAGCGCATCCGTGGAATTCGCTGTCGGATATATTGGATGACCTCAAAGATTATTTGAGACAGGGCGATGTGCCGGAGGCGCTGTCCACTTTGTACAAGCTGGTTCCTGAATATAATCGTCCAGCTTATGAAGCCGCCGCCCAATAATCCATCCATCTTACCATAGAGAACGGATCCATTTTCAATGCCAGAGAGCACGGCTAACCTGAAACGTATCTTCGTCACCGGGACAGCGGGGTTTATCGGCTTCCATCTTTCCAAGCTTCTGCTTGCCGAAGGGTTCGTCGTGGCCGGTTATGACGGGATGACCGACTATTATGACGTCAATCTCAAGCGCTCCCGACATGCGCATCTTGACGAAAGTCCTAATTTCACCGCGACCGAGGGAATGCTCGAGGACCAGAAGCTGCTCGATGCGACGATCGATGCCTTCAAGCCCGACGTCATCGTTCATCTCGCCGCACAGGCGGGCGTGCGCTACAGCCTTGAAAACCCGCGTGCCTATCTCGACAGCAATGTCATCGGCACGTTCAACGTCATGGAAGCGGCGCGTCGAAACGCGGTGCAGCATCTGCTGATGGCCTCGACCTCCTCGGTCTATGGCGCGAATGAAGACATGCCCTTCACTGAGACCGAAAAGGCTGACACCCAGCTCACCATCTATGCGGCAACGAAAAAGGCCAATGAATCGATGGCGCATTCTTATGCGCATCTTTACGATCTGCCCACGACCATGTTCCGCTTCTTCACGGTCTATGGCCCTTGGGGCCGGCCCGATCTTGCGCTTTACAAGTTCGTCGAGGCGATGCTCGATGGCCGCCCGATCGACATCTACAATAATGGCGACATGTATCGCGACTTTACCTATGTCGACGATCTAGTCCGTGCGATCCGCCTATTGATCGACGCAGCGCCCGAGCGGCCGGCATCGCGCGCCGACATCGTGGCTGGAGACTCGCTTAGCCCCGTCGCGCCGTTCCGCATCGTCAATATCGGCAATAACGACAAGGTTCGCCTGCTCGACTTCATCGATGCGATCGAGGCGAGCCTGGGGATGAAGGCGATCCGCAACTACATGCCGATGCAGATGGGCGACGTTCCCGCCACCTGGGCCGATGCCTCGCTGCTCGAAAGACTGACTGGCTACCGTCCGGCGACCGACTTTCGAGACGGCATTGCCAATTTCGTCGCCTGGTTTCGTGAATATTCGGGGAAATGATCATGAGCAGCACAGATATTGCGGCCACGCCGTCACTGGATGATCTCAAGATCGCCGTCGTCGGCCTTGGCTATGTCGGCTTGCCGCTCGCTGTCGAGTTCGGCCGTATTCGCGATGTGATCGGTTTTGATATCAACCAATCGCGGATCGACGCGCTGCGCCGGGGCGAAGATACGACGCTGGAAACGGATGCCGAGGAAATGGCGGAGGCAAAGCATCTGAGCTTCTCGACCGACCCTGCGGATCTGGCTAAATGCAATCTTTATATCGTGACAGTACCGACACCAATCGACGCGCATCGTCGGCCTGACCTGACGCCACTGATCAAGGCATCGGAGACGGTCGGCAAGGTGCTCAAGCGCGGCGACATCATTGTCTATGAATCGACCGTCTATCCTGGCGCGACCGAGGAAGATTGCGTCCCCGTGCTCGAACGTTTTTCGGGCCTGACCTATAACCATGACTTCTTCTGCGGCTACAGCCCAGAGCGGATCAACCCGGGCGATAAAGAGCATCGCCTGCCGACAATCCGCAAGGTGACATCGGGATCGACACCCAAGATCGCTACGCTGGTCGACAGCCTCTATGCCTCGATCATCACCGCGGGCACCTACAAAGCAGAAACGATCCGCGTCGCCGAAGCCGCCAAGGTCATCGAGAATACCCAACGCGACCTCAACATCGCGCTGATCAACGAACTAGCGATCATCTTCAATCGCATGGGCATCGACACCGAGGCGGTACTAAAAGCGGCCGGCACGAAATGGAACTTTCTACCTTTCCGGCCTGGATTGGTTGGGGGGCACTGCATCGGCGTCGATCCTTATTATCTGACGCATAAGGCTGAAGCGATGGGGTATCACCCTGAGGTCATCCTCGCTGGACGGCGGATCAATGATGGCATGGGGAACTACGTCGCCGGTCAAATGGTAAAGGGGATGCTAAAGCGCCGTATTCAGGTGGACGGTGCCCGCGTGCTAGTGCTCGGCCTCACTTTCAAGGAAAACTGTCCAGATCTACGTAACACGCGCGTGGTAGATGTAATTGCCGAATTGCGCGAATACGGCATAGAAGTCGATGTCACCGATCCTTTGGCGTCTCCGGCCGAAGCCGAACGGGAGTACGGGATCAAATTAGTCAGCCCAAAGGAGGGCTATTACGATGGCGTGATCATCGCTGTTCCTCACGATGAATTCAAAAGGTTGGACATCAAAGCCGTGCGAAACTTCGGGCGCAGAAAAGCTGTAGTGTATGATCTAAAATCGATCTTCCTAGCTGAAGATTCAGATCTGCGACTCTGACGCAACCGCGCCATGGAATCCCAACATATATTCTGGATAACGCTGAGCGTTACTCTTATATCTGTAGTAACATTCAATCGCTCTTGTTTGAGAGGAGTTAATCGCAATATATTTTCTTATCCTCTTGAAATATTTGTATACATATACTTTTTAATAGTCCCTGCTGTTAATGTTATATATGACGATTATGTAAATCGATCTTTATTTTATTCAGATCCTATCGAATCAATAACAAATTTGAATATATTGAATGCAGTTGGACTTCTTGTTGCGGCGATTGCAGCGCGACAGGCGAAACCTTTTATGCAACTGAAAACGCGAGATTGGCCCTCGTTAGGACATATACAATTTCTTCTTGCTGTGGCTCTTATGATCAGTCTGAGCCTAGGCGTCTACAACAATTTTATTGCATCTAACCTACGCGAATCTAGTGATTCAATGATCAATTCTGGTATTGCATTATACGCCGTGATCGAGTCGGCACCGATTCTTCTTGCTTGGCTAATAGTGGTGAGCGTATGGAAGCGAGGCCGTTATCCATCAATCTTGACAGCGCTGCTACTTGCTGCCCTTTTTATTCTTATTACGGTTGGAATGAATTTCTCACGCGGTTCTCGTGTAACAGTACTATTAATTATAGTTTTGGGCTTTCAGCTTTTTCATCAGTATGTTTTTAGACTGAGTAAGCTTAGTTTGTTTGCGTTATTGATAGGTAGCGCTATCGTGTTTAACCTGATGACAGTTTACAAGCATCTGGGTATTCAAGGAGTATCCTCATATCTCGCCGGAGAAGGGGTGCCCGCCTATTTAGATGAAAATTACACGAACCCTATTCGCATCGTCATTGGCGACATCGGACGTTCGGATATTCAAGCGTCTATTCTCGATGCTCAGATGGAGGATCGGATACCTCTCGCTTACGGCAGGACCTATGTTAAGGCGTTAACCTTGCCCCTTCCTGACTTTATAGATCCTATACCAGATAAATGGAGTAAAGTTTTCGTTGGCTCTTATGCACAATTGAACATAGATCCAACTAGTGCGATTTTGTATAATAATCCATCAGGGAGGGGATCATCGCGTATCTATGGCATGGTCGGGGAATCTATTCTAAATTTTGGAATTTTTGGTGCAGTTTTATCGTTCGTCATATTTGGATTATTGTCGCGATGGGCGATATTATATTCTATTCACCCAAAAGGGTGGGAGAGCGCATTGATCGCACCGACAATATCGGCTCTCCCCCTCTTTATGCTGTTTTATGATCTTGATAATATTGTCTTTCGACTAACGATGCTTTTAGGAATCCCGGGAGCCTTGCTCCTACTCAATCGCTTGTTCCAAAAGCGCGACGCATGACTTGGTTGATCGATAAATTCCTGACAGTTCAGCCTCAGCTTGCCCGCTTTGCGCAGGCTACGGGGATTATCGCATATGCTGGCCTACAATGGCTGATTCTACTTCGCTTACTCCCGATTGGTGGTTACGAGTTGGTAGGCAGCTATGCTCTGGCTCAGGCGGTGGTTGCTCCAGTCGTAGGTTTTTTTGCCTTTTCGCTACGTCCACTGTGGGTTTCGGGCGCGTTGGGCGAGCTTTCGGCCGGAAGCGTTCTGGCAGTGCGCATTACTACGGGTATGGTTGCCCTGACGATGGCAATCGTGATTACGCTCACGTTCCAGATACGGCTGGACGCCATGATTTTCACCTATGTGCTTGCGAGCAAATTTTTGGATATGGTGTCAGATATTTTGGCGGCGATTTTCGATCGACAAGGAAAGAGCGCGATCTCCGGGCTGCTGCTAATTATGAAGAGCGCGCTGCTGAGCTTAGTGATCCTGGCAGGGTGGACGGCGCAGTTCGATCTTAGCACTATAGTATCAACGCTCGTGATCGTTCAGGCATGCATCGTGATCGCGGAGTGGAAATTAAGCGGTAGCGCCCGTCCCTTCGGATTGTTTAAATTTTCCCAATGGCTGGCCGTCATACCGCTAGCTACGGCACTGTTCGCAGCAGTTAACAGCTTGGTCGCTTCCGTTGCGGGCTTTTTGCCACGATACCTGCTTGAACTATTCGCGGACCGTGAAACAGTCGGCTACTTTTCTACAATCTTTATTCCGGTCCTGATGATTCAGATGATTGCGACAGGATTATCTCAAACGCACCTTCATCAGTTGTCGAGAGTTGCTCGATTGGGGGAAATCCGCCAGACCTTTCTGGCCAGCGCGCCGGTTGCCATGCTTATCGTGGGCTTGCACATGGCAATTACCATCTTGGTTTTTCTCGCGGCGGCTTTCGTGGATTGGGGATGGGAAAATCAGCGCTCGCTATTGCATGATGTAGCTTTTGTCCTCGTTCTGTCTCTGCCGCTCGGCCTGCGACAATTCTACTCTTATCTAGCAATGTCCACCGGCCGGATGACGGCTATATTCACAACCTCGGCCATTTTGTTGGCAGTTCAAGCGTTGCTCGCCCCATGGGCAATCCAGACAGAGGGTATTTTTGGATGCGTTATTTTGATGTCGGCCGGGGCAGTCGTCCAGATCGGTACTTACCTCTGGATACTCCGTAAACCAGTGCAACCAATGGCGGAGTATCAGCATGGGTGAGGACGCTTCTATTGTTAATGTCGCTTTCCCGAGTAATGAGTTCGAGCGGGCGAAACCGACGCTCCACTGGGCTTCGGAGGCGGTGATCAATCGTGACCGTCACGGACGCCATTGGTCGGCTCATCCTCTACATTTATCGCATTTGGCGGAAATCCGTTCGCACTTCGATCATCTCCGGCTCGTGCTCCGGGTAGAGGAACGCGATCCGCCGGTCGAAACGGTGACATGGATCGTGGATCATGACGTTTCCGTCGAACCGTTACCTGGTTACAAGGGAGTTGGCGGTTTCATCAAGGCGTTGCCTGCTCTGGTGCAACGGCTGAATCGTGCCGCTGTTAAGGCAGATGCACTGTCGGTACGGCTTCCTGGGCCGATCGGTTCTCTACATGCATTCTTCTGCTGGCTGCGCGGAATTCCGTACACAGTTCACATGGTCGGAGATCCCCACCAAGTGCTAAGCAGCAAAGGCTTCCGATGGTATGAGCGGCTTATGCGTTGGCCTTTAGTTGCCGTCAGCCGCTTTATCTGTAGCCGCGCCGTTGCCTGTGCCTATGTGACCGAGCGGCAACTACAATTGCTTTACCCACCTGGGAAGGGCGCGCCGAGCGTAGCTATATCCAACGTTCTTTTGGAACCGCGTCATTTTGTCGATCGTCCGCGTCTAGGTCCGCTTAAAAATAGGGCGTCGTTGGCTTTCTGCGGTTCGCTTGCACAAGAGTACAAGGGCCTCGACATTTTGCTGGAGGCCGTCTACCAACTGACATCTGCCGGCCTCGACATTCATTTGGTAGTGATGGGGGATGGTGTATTCCGCGCCAAATACGAAACGCAGGCATTGCGTCTCGGTCTGATCGAGCGCGTTCGGTTCTGTGGCAATGTTCCTCCGGAAACAGTGCTGGTGCAGTTCCGGTCCTGTGATCTGTTCGTCATGCCGTCACGAACTGAGGGGCTGCCGCGAGCCATGATTGAGGCAATGGCGCAAGCATTGCCTTGCATCGGCACGAATGTGGGCGGCATTCCTGAGTTGCTTGACGACGCCGCGCTCGTCCCTAGCGATGACGTGTCTGCTTTGGCTGCTCGTATTGAGAGGTTCCTGCGCGACGAGCAACTTTTTGCCGCGCAGTCCGCGCGCAACCTCGATCGAGCGAAATATTTCGAGACTTCGCTAATCGCGGAACGCCGGCACAGCTTTTACGGCTGGCTCAGCAGGGCCGCAGTCAAGCGGAAAACCATATGAATATCGTTCCGGCGGTGATGAATGCGCTGGACCTTCATGTGATGTCGTCCGCCAGCGAGGCTTTTCCCAATGTGCTGACCGAAGCCATGGCCTGTGGCACGCCCTCGTTTCGACGGATGTCGGGGATGCGGCGGTTATTATCGCGGATACGGGCTGGGTCGCTCCCGCTCAGGATTCCGTTGCACTGGCGGAAGCGATCTCCCACGCGCTTCAGAAAAACGATGCACCGGGCTGGAGCGACAGAAAAGTCGCCGCACGCACAAGTGTGGAAAAGCAGTTCTCCAGGGATCGGATGGCCAGAAGTTATC
Source organism: Rhizorhapis sp. SPR117 (assembly GCF_021742065.1). The sequence continues at coordinate 13,395 of NZ_JAKKIE010000034.1, read as the reverse complement.
GTGCGATCTGGGGGGCGTCGGACAAGCGTGTCGGCTTTCTATCCTGGACTGAGTGAAATATGAAAATTTCGGTGATTTCCAATTTTGCGTCGTCATTGCTGAATTTCCGTGGTCCGCTGCTTCTCGAAATGGTGCGCAGGGGTCATGAGGTTCTGGCCTTCGCCCCCGATCATGATGAAGCGACGCGCGCATGGTTGCGCGCTAACGGCATCGTCCCGATCGATTTCAACCTGGCGCGGGCGGGGATGAATCCGATCAGGGATGCAGCGTCGCTGCTGGACCTTCGGCGGCTGCTGCGCCGGCACAAGCCCGACATCACGCTCGGCTATTATATCAAGCCGGTCATTTACGGCACGATCGCGGCCTGGCTGGCGCGCGTTCCCCGCCGCTTTGCGATGATAGAGGGACTGGGGTTCGCCTTTACCCAAGGGCAGCGTCCGAGCCGGCGGCGCGCGGCGCTGCAACGGGTCGTCGCGCGATTATATCGCAGCGCCCTGCGCCTGGCGGAGCGCGTCATCTTCCTCAATCCCGACGATCGCCGCGAATTTGTCGAGCGTCGCCTGGTGTCGCCCGATCGCGCCGTGATCCTTGGGGGCATTGGGCTCGACTTGCAGGAATGGGCCTATGAGGAGCCTGATGCCGGGGCCGCGACCTTCATCATGGTCGGACGGCTGCTGCGCGACAAGGGCGTGGAGGAATATGTGGAGGCGGCAAAGGCATTGCGCCCGCATTATCCGCAGGCGCGCTTCCTGCTGGTGGGGGGACATGACGAAAACCCCGCCGCCATACCGCTGGCCGAAGTGCGGTTATGGGTCGATGCCGGGGTGATCGAATGGCCGGGACATGTGCCGGTACGTCCCTGGCTGGCGCAGGCGAGCGTTTTCGTCCTGCCCTCTTATCGGGAGGGCGTTCCGCGCAGCACGCAGGAAGCGATGGCGATCGGCCTGCCGGTGGTCACGACCGATGTTCCAGGATGCCGGGAAACGGTGGTGGAAGGAAAGAACGGGTTCCTCGTTCCGGTCCGCAATTCGGCGCGTCTGGCAGAGGCCATGCGTCATTTCCTCGATCATCCAGACAGCGTTGTGCCGATGGGGCTGGAAAGCCGCAGGCTGGCGGAGGAACGGTTCGACGTGCATGTCCAGAATCGAAAGCTGCTGGACTTCATGGACCTTTAGCGGGCATCGGGCTTTGAAGATCGCGATCTAGCCGCGTCCGGATCGCGCCGCCAAGAAACAGGGCAATAAATGAAACGGTTGATCGACATTGCAGGCTCTCTTGCCGGACTGGTGCTGCTGTCGCCTGTTATGCTTGTCGCGGGAATTGCGATCCGCCAGCGCATGGGGGCGCCCGTGCTTTTCGTGCAGGAACGCCCCGGTCTGGGGGGCAGGCCCTTTCGGATGTGTAAGTTCCGCAGCATGCTCGATGCCTGCGATGCCGATGGTCAGCCCTTGTCCGACGCTGAACGTCTGACGGATCTGGGGCGTCTGTTGCGTTCGACCAGCATAGATGAGCTGCCCGGCCTGTGGAATGTACTCAAGGGCGAGATGAGTTTGGTCGGGCCGCGCCCGCTGCTGATGGAATATCTGCCGCGCTACAATGCGGAGCAGGCAAGGCGCAACGACGTCCGTCCCGGCCTGACGGGATGGGCGCAGGTCAACGGGCGCAATGCGCTTTCGTGGGAAGAGAAATTCGCGCTCGACATTTGGTATGTCGATCATCGCAGCCTGCTGCTGGACATGAAGATCATATGGCTGACGGTCCTGCGCATCATTCAGCGTGATGGGATAAGCGCGGAAGGCCAGGCGACGATGGCCAAATTCCAGGGCACGGGTAAGAATTCGTGAAGCCTTTATATGGTGTCTATGGGGCCAGTGGCTGCGGACGGGGCATCATGCCGCTGCTGCGGCGCGAGATGGCAGGCATGGATGCGGCCCTGGTCTTCATCGACGACAATCCGGCATCATCTCATGCCAATGGTCATGAGGTGTGGACTTTTGATCGATTTATGAAAGAACCAGCCGAGCGGCGCGGAGCGGCCCTGGCGATCGCCAACCCTAAGATCAGGCAGATGCTCGACGAAAAATGCCGGCAGTCAGGGGTCGAGATCATGGCTGCGACGGCGGCCGACATCGTTATGATGGACGATGTCGAGATCGGCGAAGGTGCCCTTGTCTCACCCTATGTAACCTTCACGTCCAACATCAAGGTCGGCCGATGCTTTCACGCCAATCTCTATTCCTATGTCGAGCATGACTGCGTGATCGGCGATTATGTCACCTTCGCGCCGGGGGTGCGCTGCAACGGTAATATCCGGATCGGCGATCGCGCCTATATCGGGTCGAGCGCGGTCATCCGCCAGAACCTGACCATCGGCGCGGATGCCGTCGTCGGCATGGGTGCGATCGTGACCAAGGATGTCCCTCCAGGCGTAACCGTGGTCGGCAATCCCGCCCGCATTCTCGAGAAAAAATGACATGCTGAACACGAATTTCGCCCCTTGGCCCAGCTTCACGCAGGAAGAGGCGGACGCCGTTTCCGCTGTCCTGCTCTCCAACCGCGTCAACTATTGGACGGGCGAAGAATGCCGCGCTTTCGAGCGGGAGTTTGCCGAATGGTCGGAGAGCAATCATGCGATCGCCGTCGCCAATGGCACGGTCGCGCTCGATCTCGCGCTTCAAGGACTTGGCATCGGCAGCGCCAATGGCGGCAGTGCCGACGATGAGGTGATCGTCACGCCACGCACCTTCATCGCGTCGATTTCCTGCGTCGCCAATGCCGGCGCCAGGCCGGTCTTCGCCGATGTCGAGCGCGCCAGCGGCAATATCTCGACGGAAACTTGTCGGGCCGTGCTGACCCCGCACACCAAGGCGATCATCGCGGTGCATCTGGCGGGCTGGCCCTGCGACATGGATCCGATCATGGACCTCGCCGCCGCGCATGACGTCAAGGTGATCGAGGACTGCGCGCAGGCGCATGGCGCGCGCTACAAGGGGCGCAGCGTCGGCTCGATCGGCCATGTCAGCGCCTGGTCCTTCTGCCAGGACAAGATCATGACCACCGGCGGCGAAGGCGGCATGGTGACGTGCAACGATCGTGATCTCTGGTCGCGCATGTGGTCGTTCAAGGATCATGGCAAAAGCTGGAACGCGGTCTATGAGCGCGCGCACCCGCCGGGTTTCCGCTGGCTGCATGAGAGCATCGGCACCAACTGGCGGATGCTGGAGATGCAGGCGGCAATCGGCCGCATCCAGCTTCGCCGCATGAACGAATGGACGTGCACGCGGACGGCCAATGCGACGATCCTGCATGAAGCCCTGACACCCTTTGCCGACAAGAACGGGATCATCCGTCTTCATGGCCCGTTCGGCCCGGACCGAAGCTGGCCGGAAGGGTCGGTCCACGCTTTCTATAAATATTATGCCTATGTCCGGCCGGAAAATCTGGCATCCGGCTGGTCGCGCGACCGGATCGTCACCGAAATGGGCGAGCGGGGCATTCCCTGCTTCCAAGGCTCCTGCTCCGAAGTCTATCTGGAAAAGGCGTTCGACGGCACCGGCTGGCGGCCCGAAGTGCCCCTACCGGTCGCGCGCGAACTGGGCGGGACCAGCCTCATGTTCCTCGTCCATCCGACGCTTTCATCTGACGACATGGCGCGTGTTTCGCAAGCCATAGGCGATATGTTCAAGGACGCGATGCGCACAGAGGAGACTCTGTCCTAGATGCCTTCCCGCCCCGTCCTCACACGCCGCTGGAGTCCCGCTCTGGTACTGCTGCTGCTGCTGCTGGGCACCTTATGGGTGGCGGGCGGCGCGTCGCACGCAGACGTCACGGGGCAGGTGATAACGTGGGGGGCAACGTGGACGTTGCTCGTGCTCGCAATCCTGCTCGGCGTGCGACCGGTGGTCGTGGGGGCGGGAGCGGCGTTCTGGCTGCTGCTGGCGACGGTCCTGCTTGTCCTGCTGCAACTGGTGCCGTTACCTCCCAACATCTGGACAGCGCTGCCGGGCCGGGACGTGCTACTCGGGGCGTCACCCGGCGAGACGGTATGGCGGCCTTGGGCGATCGTTCCTTCAGCGACGATCAACGCCGCGTCCTCGCTGATCGTGCCGGTCGTAACACTCATTCTCGTCACTGCCTTGTGCAACGAGGAGAAAACATGGCTGCCGACGATCCTGCTCGGGATCATTTTCTGCTCGATGCTGGTCGGGTTGCTACAATTTTCCGGCTTCGTCCTCGATAATCCATTCATCAATGACACGGTGGGAAGCGTCAGCGGCACCTTCGCCAACCGCAACCATTTCGCGCTCCTCCTCGCCATCGGATGCCTGATTACCCCTGTCTGGGCCTTTGCCGGAAAACAAGGCGTGGGGTGGCGCGCGCCAGTCGCACTGGCGCTGATGACGCTCTTTGCTCTCACCATATTGGCGACCGGATCGCGCGCCGGCATGTTGACCGGCATGTTGGCGCTGGCGCTCGGCCTCGCTTTGTGCTGGCACGATGTCCGCCGCGCTTTGCGTGGGGCGCCACGCTGGGTGTTCCCGGCGCTGATCGCCGCGATCGTCGGCGTCGTTGCCCTGTTCGTCCTAGTCAGCATCGCTGTCGACAGGGCGGAATCTGTACGCCGTGCGTTTGAAATAGATGCCGGCCAAGACATGCGGGCGCGCGCCCTACCGACGGTACGGTCAATGATCACCGCCTATTTCCCTGCTGGATCAGGTTTCGGCGGTTTCGATACGATCTTCCGCCTGCATGAGCCGTTCGCATTGCTCAAGCCGACCTATTTCAACCATGCCCATAATGATTTTTTGGAAGTGGTGCTCGATGGTGGCTTGCCTGCGCTGCTGCTGCTGCTCGGCGCGCTTGGGTGGTATGCGATGGCCAGTATCCGGGCTTGGCGAACAGGCGGGCGACACGCGATCCTGCCGAAGCTGGGGTCGGCCATATTATTTCTCGTCTTCGTTGCGAGCGTCTTTGACTATCCGGCGCGCACGCCGATGATGATGGCGATGATCGTCATCGCCGCTTCTTGGCTCAGCCAAAATAGGACGCCCCGCGTTATGGCCGACTTTACCTGATTGCGATCAGCATCTAAGGCGAAGACCTCTTCAGCCGGAAGATATGGGGCGCATGCGCAAAATTTTTTTTTCGATCATAGTCGCGGCTGGTCTTGCCAGTTGCACGGGAACACCACCGCCTCAGCCCAGCGCGCAACTGACCGTCATTCCTGACAGTCAGGGCCTGCCTGCGCCCCAGCGGGGCGATCTGGCAGCCGCTGACCGGCCCGCCCTAATCGGCCCGCTCGACACGATCAATGTCGATATCTTTAACGTGCCCGAACTCAGCCGAGAGATGCAGGTGGACGCCAGCGGGCGCATTTCCATGCCGCTGATCGGTACCGTCGACGCGCGCAACAAGACCGCTGATGAGCTAGCGCGCACGATCGAAGATTCGTTGCAGGGTCGTTATGTCCGCAACCCTCAGGTGACCGTAAACATCAGGAGTTCGGTCAGCCAGGTCGTAACGGTTGATGGCGAAGTGAAGGAGCCGGGCCTTTACCCGGTCACCAACCAGATGACGCTGATGCGCGTCATCGCCTCAGCCAAAGGCCTGTCGGAATTTGCGAAGCAGGAACAGGTCGTGATCCTGCGCACCGTCGACAATCAGCGGATGGCCGGTCTTTATGATATCGGTGCGATCCGTCGCGGCGCCTATGCCGACCCAGCAATCTACGCCAATGATGTCGTCATCATCGGCGACTCTCCGCAGCGCCGTCTTTTCCGAGATGTCGTTTCTTTAGCACCACTACTTGCGGCGCCCCTCGTCGCAGTCCTGCGCTAAGGCTTGCAGTCCTATGACCAATAGTACTTTGACCCCAGGCAGCCACCTAGCCCCGGCAGCCCTGTTGCAGGCGCAATCGGAAAATAGCGGGCCTCCCTTGTTGCGCCAATATCTGCGTATCGCCATGCGCTGGCGCTATGTAATCCTCGGTGCGGTAGCGGTATGCTTCCTGACCGGCTTGATCACGACCTTGCTGATGACGCCGCAATATACGGCGTCCTCAACGATCGAAATCTCGCGTGAAGCGGACAAGGTCACTGATCTTCAGGGGGTCGAGCGCGAAGCCGGCATTGCCGACCAGGAATTCTACCAGACGCAATATGGCCTACTGGAGTCTCGCGCGCTTTCCGAACGGGTGGCGACACAGCTCAAGTTGACGGAATCGCACAGCTTTTTCGACATGTTCGATTTCAAGAGCGATGATCCGGCCTTCCAGCTGGCAAACGGCCGATACCCCGCCTCAGGCCGCCCTACCCGGCAACGGGTCGCTGGTGAAATATTGCGCGAGCATCTCAGTATCAGCCCCACACGCATGTCGCGCTTGGTCGAGATCAAATTCACCAGCCCAGACCCTACCTTTTCAGCGCAGGTCGCCAATGTATGGGCCGAGAATTTCATCCAGACCAATCTGGAACGCAAGATCCAAGCAACCTCCTATGGGCGCAATCTCCTCCAGAAGCAGCTGGTCCAGTTGAAGCAACGGCTGGATGAATCGCAGCGGCAATTGGTCAATTACGCTTCGTCCGCCAAGATCATCAATCTGCCCGCGCAATCAGGCAATGGCCAATCGAGTTCGGAACGCTCAATCGTTGTCGATGATCTAGCCGCACTCAATGCCGCGCTGGCCCAGGCGACCGCGAGCCGCATTGAGGCGCAGTCACGCTTTCAGCAAAATGGGCGAGCGGGCGCATCTGCCGAAGCCCTGAACAATACGGCAATCAACAGCCTGCGCCAGCGTCGCGCGGAGCTGGCGGCTGATTACAAGCGCTTGATGACGCAGTTCGAACCAGGTTACCCCGCCGCTCAAGCGGTCCAAGCACAAATCACCCAGCTCGACCGCAGCATCGCGAGCGAAGAAGGTCGCGTGACCTCATCACTTCTCGCCGACTATCGCCGGACACAGGGGCAGGAACAGGCGCTTCAAGCCAAGGTCGAACAACTTAAAGATGACTATCTCGACCTACGCCGCCGCAGCATCCAATATAATATCTATCAGCAGGAAGTGGACACCAATCAGGCACTCTATGACGGCCTGCTCCAGCGCTTCAAGGAAATCGGCGTCGCCGGCGGCGTCGGCGTCAACAATATCTCGGTCGTCGATCCGGCCCAGGCACCCAAAGCGCCTTCAAGCCCCAGATTGCTCATCAATCTCGCCATCGCTATCCTAGCCGGCTTGGGCATCGGCGCAGCGCTGGCCTTTGGCCTCGAGCAGATCGACGAGGGCATCGCCGATCCAGCTGAAGCGAAGCGTGAGCTTGGTCTGCCGCTGCTCGGCTCGATCCCTAAAATCGAAGAGGCGCCCAAGGATGTCCTGCTTGACCGCAAGTCGGACCTCGTGGATGCCTATCTGACGGTGCAGACCAATCTTGCCTTCTCCACCGAACATGGCGTCCCGCGTTCCTTCTCCGTCACCTCGACGCGACCGGGGGAAGGCAAGTCAACCACTTGTCTTGCTTTGGCCACGACGCTCGCACGCGGGGGTAAGAGGGTCATCCTTATTGATGGCGATATGCGTAATCCCTCAATCCATCATCTGGGCGGTGTCAGGCATGATCGGGGACTTAGCAACTACCTGACCGGAGAGGGCAATCTCGAATCCCTGACCTTTCCGATGGAGGACCTGGGCTTCACGGCGATGTTGGCAGGGCCACTTCCGCCCAATGCCGCTGAATTGCTGACCGGCAGTCGTCTTTCGCAGCTTATTGCGCAACTGCTTGAAAGTTATGACCATGTCATCATCGACTCCCCGCCGGTCATGGGGCTAGCCGACGCGTCGCTCATCGCAGCCAAGGTTGAAGGCGTTCTCTATGCCGTTGAATCCCATGGTATCCGCTCTGGTCTGGTGAAAGAGGCACTCGGTCGCCTCATCGTTGCCAATGTCCGCATCATTGGCAGCATTCTTACCAAGTTTGACGCCAAGAAAGCGCATTACGGCTATGGTTATGGTTATGAATATGGCTATCGCTATGGACGCAAGGTAGTGTCCGACACCGCCTGATGAAGGAAAAGACCTCTCGACAACGACGCTCTCCGCTTGAATGGAGTGTGCGCCTTATCCTGGCTGGGATCGCCGCCTGGCTAGGCTATTTGTCGGTCATGCAATCGGTAGCATTAGTGCTGCCCGACAGCCGGATCGAAGAGGCTTATGCGCTCGCGCCCAACAATGGCCATATCGCGGGTCGCTTGTCGCAGACGCTTTACCGTCCAAACGCAAGCGAAGCCGACCGTATCCGCGCCGTAGCGATCGCGCGCGACGCCTTGCATCATGACCCAACTGCCGTCGAAGCGGTTGCAACACTCGCCGCTGATGCATTCGTTCGCGGCGACCAGGCCGAGGGGGAGCGCCTGCTTGCCTATTCGCAGACGCTGTCGCGACGGGATTTGCGCACGCAATTGATGGCGATCGAGTTAGCCGTGGCGCGTGACGATATTCCAGGCGCGCTCAGACATTATGATATTGCGCTCCGCACCAAGAAGAAAGCGCCCGACCTGCTCTATCCGGTGCTGACCTCCGCACTGACCGACCCGGCGATCCGCGCAGAATTGGTCAAAACCCTTGGTGGACAACCCAATTGGGGTAATGGCTTCATCAATCATGCCGCGCGGAGCGACGCGGATCCGGTGGCGAGCGCGGCCTTTTTCCGTGCCTTGCAGATCGCCCGCGTGTCCGTACCCGACAGCGCCAGCGTGGCGCTCATCAACAGGCTGTTGGCGGCCAAACTGTTCGACGATGCCTGGTCCTATTATGCCGCTGCCCGTCCTGGCAGCGAGCGGCATCAATCGCGCGATCCTGCCTTCACAAGCCCGATCGAAGCGCGCAGCGCTTTCGACTGGATCGCGATCAACAGCATCGGTGTCTCGACGGCGATCCTGTCCGATCCGGCGAACGGCCTTTTCGATTTCACAGTGTCCATGGGCAATGGCGGCCTTCTGCTTCAGCAGCTTCAGATGCTCCCACCCGGCGATTATGTGCTGAAAGGGCATAGTATCGGGGTTGAGCAGGCTGCGCGCTCGCGTCCTTATTGGGTCGTGCGCTGCCAGACAGGTAGTGAAATTGGACGAGTAGAGGTACCAAATTCATCACAGGCAGAGGGCTGGTTCCAAGGACATGTCAACATTCCCGCTGACTGCCCGGTGCAGACGCTTGCACTGATCGCACGATCCTCGAATGAGATTGGGGGTGTTTCGGGTCAGATTGATCGCATCCTGATCCGGCCCACACGACCACAAGCGCCATAAAGGACAGCCTCATGAGATTTTTTTTGCTCAGCAGTGCTTTCGCGACATCGCTGCTTCTAGCGTCTTCTGCCTTGGCTCAGGAGTCGATGCCCGCCGGGCAGCTGGCTGAATCGGCTGCGGGCCAAGTGGGGCAGCGCCAGACCGCCAGCAATAGCCAAGTCCATATTGAACCCTTAGGGCGGCTGAACAATCGTATAGCGAACCGGGTGCAGAACCGCATTCGCAACCGGATTGACCGCTATTACGACCCTCGCGCCAATACGACGTCGCCATTCGAGGTCGCCGCCGAGCAGAGCACACGCGTTCAATCACCTCGTTGACGAGGTAATGATTTAAGCAGCAATGCTCAGGCTTAAGTAGCGACCTTTTCCACAGCGGCGCAAATGCGGTCGACGACATCGCGCACTTGATCCTCACGATTACCCTCAGCCATCACCCGGATCACCGGCTCCGTCCCTGAGGGCCTGATGACGAGGCGGCCGCAACCGTTAAGTTCTGCCTCGGCCTGGGCGATGACATGCTGCACATCGGCATGTTCAAGCGGCTTTCCTTCAGCAAAGCGCACATTCTTGAGTAGCTGGGGTACAGGGTCGAATGGGTGCAATACCTCGCTCGCTGGCTTTTTCGCGCGGACGAGCGCTGCCAGCACCTGCAAAGCCGCCACTGTCCCATCACCGGTCGTTCCATAGTCGGAGAGGATCATATGTCCCGATTGTTCGCCGCCTACATTAAAACCTCCCTCGCGCATGCGCTCGAGCACGTATCGGTCGCCGACCTTGGTGCGTTCAAGCCCAATGCCCTGTCCCTCGAGAAAACGCTCGAGGCCAAGGTTCGACATCACCGTCGCGACAAGGCTGCCGCCTCGCAAAACGCCCGCACGCGCGAAATTGGTAACGATCAACGCCATGATCTGATCACCATCGACGACTTGCCCCTTCTCATCAACAATGATGAGGCGGTCGGCATCCCCGTCCAACGCAATGCCAATGTCCGCGCCAGAAGATACGACTGTTTCCTGAAGCAGCATCGGCGCGGTAGAGCCGCAACCATCGTTGATATTACTGCCATTAGGGCCGACCCCGATCGCGATCACCTCAGCGCCCAATTCCCATAAGGCAGAGGGCGCTACCTGATAGGCCGCCCCATTGGCACAATCGATGACGATCCTAAGCCCATCGAGTCGCAAATCCGCAGGAAAACTCGACTTCACCGCATGGATATAACGCCCGCGCGCATCCTCTATGCGGCGAGCACGGCCAATCTCCTTTGACGGAGCGAGCGCGATATACTGCCCCAACAACGCCTCGATCTTTAGTTCATCTTCATCCGAAAGCTTGTACCCATCCGGTCCGAACAGCTTGATCCCATTATCAAGATAAGGATTGTGGCTGGCTGAGATCATGACTCCTAAGTCCGCCCGCATCGACTGGGCAAGCAAAGCGACTGCCGGCGTCGGAATAGGGCCGAACTGTACCACGTCCATGCCGACGGCTGTAAAGCCAGCGACCAGCGCATTTTCTATCATATAGCCTGATAGCCGTGTGTCCTTGCCAATCACGACACGGTGGCGGTGTTTTCCTCGCAGGAAATGCGTCCCAGCAGCCATACCGATCTTCATCGCCAGTTCGGCCGTTAGCCCCTGATTAGTACGTCCACGGATTCCATCGGTACCAAAATATTGTCTGCTCATCGCTTACCCCAGCCTCACCCCACTGATCGCAGATACTGGTATAGGGTTTCCCTACTGATTCCCATGTCACGCGCGATAGTGGCTTTCTGTTCGCCGTTCGCAATGCGTTGCACAAGCTCAGACACTCTCTCATCCGACAGCATCTTCTTACGCCCGCGATAGGCGCCGCGCTGTTTGGCTAGTGCCACGCCCTCACGTTGTCGCTCGCGGATCAAGGCACGCTCGAATTCGGCGAAAGCGCCCATCACCGACAGCATGAGATTGGCCATCGGCGAATCCTCGCCGGTGAAGGAAAGGCTTTCCTTGACGAATTCGATGCGGATGCCCTGTCGGGTGAGCAACTGGACGAGTTTGCGCAGATCGTCGAGATTGCGCGCGAGGCGGTCCATGCTGTGGACGACCAGCGTGTCACCCTCTCGAATGAAGGAGAGCATGGCTTCCAGTTGCGGCCTACCGACATCCTTGCCCGAGGCGCGATCGGTGAAGACCCGATCCAGCGCGACACCGTCCAACTGACGATCGATATTCTGTTCGAAAGTGCTGACCCGGATATAGCCGATCCTTTGACCCTTCATTCCACTCCCCAAGCCCAATCTGTCAGATTAGACCTTTAGATATGAGCCGCCATATGTCAACAAAATGATATACAGGCTCTTTTCTGACATATTTTCAACGCGTTTCCTTACGCCAACATAGGATATACCCTATATTGACATAAACGAGCCTGAAGGCACTGGCCGCCTTCAATGCCCAAAACCGCTCAAAGGCTCATCGTCAATGATGTGCCGCTTGGCTCGGATATGACTGACCGCTCTCGCTTGCCAGTGGATCGTCACCTTGAGCGAGTCCGCTTGCGAGTTTGGGAAGCGCGAGCAACTAGGGGCGCAGTAACGGCAGAGGATGGACGGCTGAGTGCAGGCAGCATATAGTAGTGCTGGGTAACACCTTTCATTATGGAGGTAGCACGATGGCAACGGCAACATCTATTAAGCTGGACGATGCCCTGAAAGGGCGTGTGCAGCACCTGGCCAACGCGCGCCGGCGCAGCTCGCATTGGATTATGCGCGAAGCTATCGCGCAGTATGTCGAGCGCGAGGAAAAGCGCGAGGCATTCAAACAGGACGCCATTCGGGCATGGGAAAACTATCAGCAGACGGGCTTGCATGTGACGCTTGAGGAAGCCGATGTCTGGTTGGCGAAGCTCGAAGCGGGTGAGGATGCGGAGCCGCCTAAGTGCCACGTCTGATCTGGACGGCCGAAGCACTGGCCGATGTTGACCGGCTCCATCGCTGGTTGAAGACCAAAGACGCCGACGCAGCGAGACGCGCGGTCGCCGCGATCCGGGGAGGGGTTCGGATTCTGGCGGCAACCCCGCACATCGGCCGACCAACTGAAGATATGGAGTCCGAGTATCGGGAAAAGCTGATCGACTTTGGAAACAGCGGCTATGTTGTCCTGTATCACTTCGATGGTGAGACGGTGGCGCTGTTGGCCGTGCGCCACCAAAGGGAGGCGGGTTATCAATAGTCGGCTAAGGGACGCGCTATGAGGGCGATATTCATCCGCCACAGTGAGGCCACCGGCAACGCCGGCATGCCCTGCCACGATCTCGCAACGATCGAACTGACGGAGCGAGGCAATTGAAGAGTTTCTCGTTACGCTCCGCTTCTCTCTACCGGCCGATAGGCAATCCCGATCCGCCTTTCGGCCGTACCACGTCTCCGGAGAATCGCGGCGATATGACGATCAGCTGCGGCACGATCGGCAAAGGCGTGACACTGGGTTTGGCCGGCTGCGCCGATCCGCCCCCAACGGGTTTCGACAATGATCATGCCGAACAGATCAAAACTCGCGCTAATGCTATAACGCCGGCGAATGTTGCGCGTCGGGTCAAGCGCCACCAACTCGATCGGATCAGGGGGGATTGCGCCTTTCATGGCGCAAAGCCTACAAAATCGACCCCGTAAAGTCCGATGACTTTTTTGAATCAGTTGCCGGTCATTGATTCACAAAAGTCTATAGAGTGTCACGATACGCTCGGTCTGCGATGCTTGTTGCCTTCCTTGGTTCAATCCACACCATGCCCATGCGCCACAAGGCTTCCACCATTATCGCCTTGATGCTCGCGATCGGCGATCGGCACGGCACCGTTCTTGTTCAACCCGTCCCGACAGACGATCCCCGTGCGGTGGCGCGCGCGGGCGGTGCGCCCTCTGCCTTGGCAAGGGGCACGGTCGCCCTGAAGTGCAGTCAACGCTGAGCGTTTGCCGGCTTCACCTCAATCGTGCAGCGCACCGCCTTCTTGAGGGCATAGCGTGGAAGGTACGCCAGACAACGCTCTCATGACTGCCATCTGCGCTGCAGAACGAGTTTATCCTGCCGCCGACCTTTCGGCTAGCGGTGAATTT
>NZ_JAKKIE010000033.1 GCF_021742065.1 Rhizorhapis sp. SPR117 | reverse complement strand
CCTACCGTGGGCGTCCATCGCCGACCTTACTGCAAAGTTGCGAGCGGCGCAGACTGTCCAGATAAGGCGACCAGTTCCTCCTTTCCATAAGTGACCGAACCGAAACTGCCGGTCTGGTCGCGATTGAACCGGGACTTGCCGCCACTCCAGTGACCAAGCTCATGAAAAGCCGTCCGGTGCCAGTTGACCGGATCATGAAAATCGTCAGGCCGCGGCACCTGCACATAATCGTGCCGGGGTGAGTAATAGGCCGATGGACCGCCGATGCGGAAGTCTGCACCGGTCGCTTCGATCAGCCCCTCGGCCTGCGGGAGGATCAGTCCTTCTGGGATCGGCGGCGGCGGCTCGCAGATGCGTTCGGGCAATCCCTCGCACTGCTCGACCGAGAAGACGGTGAACCATTTGAGGAAGGGAATGCCGCCCGACGGCTCGTGGCCCTCATTGTCGGCACGGCGGCGCTCCTCCTTCGGAATGAAACGACGGGTGTAGATGACGCCCACGCCCTGTTCGCCGCGCCGAACGTGACCGCCGAGTGCCAGCGCTTGCCGGAAGGTCAAGAAGGCATGGGAGGAAAAGCCGCGCGAGACGATGGCGTCCCAGAGCGTAAGCACGTTGATGCCGCTGTAACGCCGATTGCTGACGGCATTATAGGGCATGCCGATGCTCGCGGCGGCCGAACCCCAGGGCTGGACCCAGGGGACGCGGCCGGCTTCCAATTCGGCGATGATACGGTTGGTGATCTGTTCGTAGAGATTGGTCCGCGCGCTCGCGGAACGGTGGGTGCATGCATGTGCCATCGCTTGGGTCTCCGCGACGGATCGGTCCCGAGCCTCTCTCGTGACACTCAATCCGTCACGGCCAACCGGCAGCACTCTCACTCTTGAAGGGGCGTTACGGGGCGCAGCCCCGTAGAAGGGGTCGTTTGAGATTCGCGAAGCGAAGCTCAAACGCAGGGGAAGACGTTCCCCTCCGTTCCGCGCCACAATGGCAGCAAGATTCCGGGTCTACCCAGTCGCGGTGGTGAACTGGTGGTGAACTGGAATAAATCGGACTATTCGCCGACCGAGTTCTCGCCCCAGAAACCATTGATTTCACGATGATTTCTGGAGCGGGCGAAGGGATTCGAACCCTCGACCCCAACCTTGGCAAGGTTGTGCTCTACCCCTGAGCTACGCCCGCTCGGCGGCCACATGGCGCTGGGCCGGGTGGCAGGTGAGGCGCGGGAACTAGCATCGGTTTTTTGTATCGGCAAGTCCCTTTCGCCGCTTTCGTGAAACAATATTGGCGTTATGGTTGCGCAGCGGGGGTAATGCCCCACATTATGTGCTATTCAAAACGGACAAGCAGGAGACCTTAATTGGCGACGTTGGGATTGAGTGAGGCGGAAAAGGCTGAGGTGGAGGTGTTCCGGCGCGACGTTGTCGAACCTTCGATGACGCAATTGATCATTGTGGATTTCTGGGCGGAATGGTGCGGGCCATGTAAACAACTGGCTCCTGTTCTGGACAAGATTGCGGCTGATTATGCCGACAAGGGCGTGAAACTGGTCAAGGTGGATGTCGATGAAAATAAATTCATCGCCAGCCAGTTTCGTGTGCAGTCCATCCCCACCGTCTATGCTGTTTTTCAGGGTCAGCCGGTCGCCGACCTGACGCCCGCCCGTACCGAGGCGCAATATAAGCAGATGCTTGATCAGCTTTTGGCGAAATTACCCATCGAGTCGCACGAAAAGGATGTGGCGCAGGATATAGCGCCGCTGCTCGCCATGGGCGAAGAGGCACTGGCGGGCGGGGATGCGCAGCGTGCGTTGAGTATTTTTACCCAGATTATCGACATAGCCCCGGACAGTGCGGATGCGCTGGCGGGCCAGTTGCGGGCGCTGATCGCCATGGGTGAGACCGGGGAAGCCGAGGCCATTTACGCCGGCCTGTCCGAAGAGCTGGCCAAAACGCCTGCCATGACGCGAGTTCGTTCGGCACTGGATCTGGCGCAACAGGCAGTGCCGGTCGATAATCTGGATGCCTTGCAGCGCAAGGTTGATGAAAACCCCGACGATCATCAGGCACGCTTTGAACTGGCGGGCGGTTTGATGGCGCAGCACGACAATGATGGTGTGGCCGATGCCTTGTTGGAGATCATTCGGCGCGACCGGGACTGGAACGATGGCGCCGCTCGCACCCAACTGTTGAAGCTGTTCGAAGTCGTTGGTCTGGAAGATGCGTGGGTTTCGGCTCAGCGTCGTCGCCTGTCGGCAATATTGTTCGGTTGAAATGGCAATTCAGCGCATTTCCATCTTTCCTCTTGCCGGGGCGCTGCTGTTTCCGGGCATGCATTTGCCGCTTCACATTTTCGAGCCACGCTATCGTGCATTGGTGAGCGACGCCATGGCGCGGGACCGACGCATCGGTATGATCCAGCCGCGGGAGCAAGGGCTGTTACCGCCTCTTTATAATATGGGTTGTCTTGGCCGCATCGCCGATGTCGAGGCGCTGGAGGACGGGCGGTACAATATTGTGCTGGAGGGCATCTCCCGCTTTCGCGTTTGCAGGGAACTCGACGTGACAACTGCCTTTCGCCAGATCGAGGCGGAAATTGAAGATGACCCTTCTGACGACGACATATTGGCAAGCGTGGAGCGTGCGGCACTGGAACGGGAATCGCGGCGTTTTGCCGAGGTGCAGGGCTATGCGGTCGACTGGACCGCTGTGTCGAAGCTGGACGACGCGGCTCTGGTCAATGGCATTGCCCAGATTGCGCCATTCGATGCCGCAGCCAAACAGGCGTTGCTGGAGGCCGAATGCCTTAATGACCGGGCCGAGCTGATCATTCAGCTGATGCAGTTCTTCGCGCGCCACGACGGCGATGACCGGGCGACGCTGCAATGACAGGGTTTGACCCTGCACTGCTTGAAATATTGGTGTGTCCACTGACACGCGGACCGCTGCGCTATGACGAAGAGGCGCGGGAACTGATTTCCGAACAGGCAGGGCTCGCCTATCCCCTACGTGACGGCGTGCCGGTGATGCTGGTGGACGAGGCGCGGAGGCTGAACGACCGGCGCGCCTGATGCGCCTTTGTTATAAAGCGGCTTCGATTGCCTCGACAACAACATCCGCATCGGGTGCGACGTCGGGTGCAAAACGTGTAATCACTTTGCCGTCCCGGCCAATCAGGAATTTTTCGAAATTCCAGGTAATCTCGGGAGCGGGATTGGGTGTTATGCCGTGGCCGGATAGTTTCTGGCGCATCGCTTCGCCGCCATCGGGTTGAGCCGGCGGAGCGGCTTCGATCAGCGCCGCGTATAAGGGGTGTTTGTCATCGCCTGCGACGCTGATTTTCGACAACATTGGAAATGTGACGCCATAATTCACGCTGCAAAAGCTGGCGATGTCGCCGTCCGTGCCTGGCTCCTGTCCAGCAAAATTATTGGCTGGAAAACCAAGCACCGTGAAATCCCGATCCTGATATTCTTCATAAAGCCCTTGCAGCGCCTCATATTGGGGCGTCAGTCCGCATTTGGAGGCGGTATTGACGATCAGCGCGACCTTTCCACTGTAATCGGCCAGTGAGGCCTTTTGGCCGTTGATCGTCGTGAATGCTATGTCCGTGAGTTCAGTCATTTCGGTGATCCTCCCATAAAGACGCTTATAGTTCCATGCCCTGCAGCAATTTGGGTCTGTCGCCCGACTCGCCGCGCGCTTCGCTCATGATGCGGTCCTTGAGCGGCGGCAGCTTGCCGATCATGCTCATGCCCAGGCGGCGGGCGGCGGAGGCTGTCTTTCCCCGCAGGCCAAACAGGCGGATGGTGCTGTCGCTGACTCCTGCAACCATCAGGTTGTCCAAGCTTCGCCAGCGATCATAGCGTTTGAGCAGTTGCGCGTCACCCGGATCGAGGCCGAGCCGCATTCCGTCCACCAGCACTTCTGTCAGTGCTGCGACATCGCGGAAGCCGAGGTTCAAACCCTGTCCGGCGACCGGATGGATGCCATGTCCCGAATCACCCACCAGCGCCAACCGGGTGTCAACGACGCGGGCGCTGTGATGGAAGCCCAGGGGATAGCTGGACCGTGGTGCGGCAAAGCTGATTTCCCCTAGAAAACCACCAATGCGCTTTTGCATTTCGGCCAGCAATGCACGCTCGTTCAGTGCCAGCAGAGCTGGCGCGCGCTTTTTGGGCACTGTCCAGACAATCGCCGAACGGTTACCCGGCAGCATCGGCAACAGCGCGAATGGGCCGTCGGGGTAGAATATCTCGTAGGCGACATTATCGTGGGGCTTTTCGTGACGGATCGCGGTGACGATAGCAACTTCGTCATAGGTCCAGCGGGCAGCATTGATGTGCGCCGCATCACGCGTGGGTGAATGGCGTCCTTCCGCCGCGACCAGCAGGCCGGCCGACAGCGCCGTTCCATCCTCCAGCACGACTCGCACGCCGTCGCTGTTCCGATCGACGTGTGCCGCCCTTCCGGGAATGTGCAGGTCGAGCTTTTTGGCGGTGCGCGATGCCGCTTGCAGGGCAAGGCGCAACTCACGGTTTTCGAACATGATGCCCAACGGGTCATCATCTTCGCCCGGTGTGAAATCCAGTGTGCCAGGGGCAAGGCCGTCGCTGACCCAGATTTTGCGGATGGGGCAACCTTTGCCGCTGAGATGCTGGCCCACGCCAATGGCTTCGAGCAGACGGTAACTGGAACTGGAAATGGCCGACACCCGGCCATCGAAATCGGTGGCGATAGTCTTTTGGGTGTCAACCGGATCAACGACCGCGCAACGAACGCCATGCGCATCAAGCGCCAGCGCGAGCGTCATGCCCGTCAAGCCGCCGCCTAATATGATAACATCGCTGTGTGGCATGGCTGCTTTTATCCCGTCTTCCGACTATCCCTGCTTCCATTTAGAGATATGGGAGGGAGAAGGAAAGCAGATCAGCGACGCCGCGAATCATCATCCTTCGTGGCTACGCCTACAACGGCGCCACCCGCTGCACCAACGACTGCGCCGGTAACCGGACTGCCGCTGATGACTTCCCCTGCCACCGCGCCCGCACCCGCGCCGATCAAAGCGCTGTCACCGACACGGCTGCCCGTGCAGCCGGCTAAAAGAAGTGCGGTTCCAGTGGCGAGGCAAGCCAGAGTAGTTCGAGACATGCAACCCTCCTTGGGCTTGTTGTACTATGTTGGAATAACCTTTCGACCCGTCATCCGTTCCATGCTTTGTGGCCAATGGTCGCCTTCGATCGTGGGAATGCGGTGTTTCGTCGCTATTGCGTGCTGCCTGAGGAAAACCTACGATGTCCTTCGGATCGCACCGATAACAGGAATGGGCCATGGGCATGCTGACATCGCGCAGCTATCCGCCGTCGGCGGCGTTGGCTCCATATATTGCACGACATTATATTTTTTCAGCGGCGCTTCCGGATGATTTTGAACTGGTGGACCAGCTTTTGGCGGAAAACGCCTTTGTCCGGATTTTGCAGAGGGGGGACTGGGCCGCTGAAGTCGAGCCGGGCGTTTGGCGCGATGGGCGTAAGGTCGTTTTTTTTGGTGCCAGCAGCAAACCTTTGCGGGTGCGTGTCAGAGGCGCATTCCGGATCATTGGCGTCGCATTTCGTCCCTGCGGCTGGAGAGGCCTGTTCCGTCGACCGGCCAGTGAATTTGCGGATCGGATGCTGCCTCTTGCAGACATATGGGGTGATGCGGCAGATCGCTTGTACGATAATGTAGCCAGGCTAACCGAAGATGCCGACATTGTTGCTGCGGTCGAGACGGAACTGTTAAGGCGACTGGATTATATCGGCACGAGACATATTGACCGGGCGATGGCCGTATTTGAATTCATCGCCCGTCATGACAGCAAGCGGCAGGTACAGGATGTGGCCGCACAACTTGGCTTGTCGGAACGGCAGTTCGAGCGGCAGTGCCTGACCGGCTTTGGCCTTACACCAAAACTGATCCTCCGACGGAGCCGCTTCCTGGATATGGCCACGGCTATACGTGGGCTGGGCGATCCAAGCGATGACGAGTTGGCCGCACTACGTTATTTCGATCAGTCGCACCGCAACCGTGAATTCCGGTACTTCATTGGAATGACGCCTCAGCAATTCGCCCATACGCCGACGCCGCTGTTCACTGCGGGCCTGCAATTCCGGCTTGAAAGAAAAATCGGCCCAAGGGACGATTGGACAGAAAATATCGCATAAGCGGCGCATGGCAGATAGGAGACAAGAATGTTCGTTGCGGTCTATTGGTGGCGGGTACACCCGGGCAAGGAAGAACAATTTCGTGAGGCTTGGCGGCGCGGGACGGCGGAGATCACGCGAATATATGGCTCCTATGGCTCGCGCCTGCACCAAAATGCCGACGGTCGCTTTGTTGGATATGCCGAATGGCCCGACGAAGCGACATGGCAAGCGGCTTTTGACCGCAAGATGGTCTATGATGATGAGGAAGCCCGTGCGATGTTCCAGGACGCGGTAGCGGATGGTCCTCCGAACCATGCTCCGATCTTCACCATGACCGTAACGGACGATATGTTGCAGCGCAGTATATCGTCTTCGATGTAGAGATGCAAAATTAATCACCATTTTTCAGGTAGATAAAGCAATTGCATTTTCTGCAATTGCATCGAACATTTTTGCGTTTGCGAATTATGCGGTGTTTCGCCATTTGAGGCGAACCAGAAGAAATATGTGCAGGAGGTTTATATGAGTATCGCCCAATATGGTGGGGTGGGACTGATTGCCGTTGCGGTCAATATATTGACCTATACGACTGTCCTGTTCGCCTGAACATGAAAAACCGCCCCTCGGTATATATCCGGTGGGCGGTTTTCATTTTATGGGTTTTGCCGTTTATATCAAAATCCCGCGATTTGCACCCGCTGGTACTCTATGCCTGTGCATATGACAGATCCTGATCTGCTTTTCGTTTATGGCTCGCTTCGGCGCAGTAGCGATCATCCGATGGCGGCGACACTCGCCAGCGGCGCTGATTACGTGGGAACGGCCACGACACAAGGCGCATTGTACCGGATTGACTGGTATCCTGGGTTAGTGCGGACGGATGACCCTGGCAGCGTAGTCAACGGCGATCTTTTCCATCTCCATTCGCCGGAAAATCTATTGCCTCTGCTCGACGATTATGAAGAATGCACGAACCGCTTTCCGCAGCCCCATGAATATCGCCGGGAAGTGACGATGGTGCGATGCAATGGCATGAATTTGTCAGCTTGGGCTTACTATTATAATCATCCAGTCACATCAGATATGACGCTGATTTGGCACAACGTATAAAGCCGGACCATTAAGGCCCGGCTTTACTACGAACGCAGATGTTAACTGAGTCGATTCAGTCTTGCTTAGGCTGTAGATTCACTGCGGCATATTTACCACGCCGGTCAACCTCCAGTTCGAAATCCAGCCGATCTCCTTCATTAAGCCCGCTCATGCCGGCGCGTTCGACGGCGCTGATATGAACAAAGGCGTCAGGCTGACCGTCATCGCGTTGGATGAAACCAAACCCCTTCATGGCATTGAAGAATTTCACTGTCCCGCTGGATTTTTCGCCTGTCAGCTGGCGCTGTGGCGTTGCGCGATCACCGCCAAAGCCGGTGCGATCGCCGCGATCTCGTTGCGCAGGAGGCGAATCAGTGACCGGAAGAGGTTCTCCCTCAATCTTCAGGTCAGTAGCCGAAACCTTGCCGCCCCGGTCCACGAGCGTGAATTCCAGCGGCTGGCCTTCGGCCAGGCCCGTAAGACCAGCCTGTTCAACAGCGCTGATATGCACGAACACATCTTCGCCACCATCGTCACGAACGATGAAGCCAAAGCCCTTTTGGCCATTAAAGAATTTTACAACGCCTTTGCCTTCGCCAACGACCTGTGCAGGCATGCCGCCGCGTGCACCACCGCCGCCACCGCGAGGTGCGCCGCCGAAACCGCCAGCACCACCGCCGAAGCCACCACGATCACCGCCGCCGGCAAAACCGCCACGGTCACCGAAGCCTCCGCCAAAGCCGCCACCGCGATCAGAGCCGCCGCCAAAACGACCGCCGCCTTGTTCCGCGTAACCTCCATAACTTTCGTCGCCGAAACCGTCCCGCTTGTCCTTGCCGCGCCCGCCGCGACGTCCTCTGTCAAAACTCATGCCCTGTTAGTCACTTTCGCTTCGTCCCATCCGATCAGGGCATGTTTGACGGACGAAAGCCACACAATACCCGCCGCAAAAAGATGCAGCACTGGATTCGTTATAGCGGAATTTTCCCTGCCATGCGAACGATTTTACTTGGTTATGGACCGGACTTATAAAAGCAGCGATCTGGGGTCTGGCATCGCTTCTTTTTTCTGTGCTTTCAACAATGAGATAACGGACCGAACCACTACCCAGACACAGACGGCGAGCAGGATCAGAAAGCCGATACCCACGATCATCAGGACGATGCCGACGATGCTGGCGGGCAAGCCAAGCCAAAAGGTGCGAATCTGGAATTCATAGTGGCTCATTTCCCAGGCTGGGCGGTTTTCACCTTTCCAGACATAGGCAAGTATGAGGCCGACAAGAGCACTAATGCCGGTGATAAAGCCGCCCAGATACAACAATGCAACGATGCTGGGACCATTGAAATCGAAACCTGCCGTCCGCTGCGGATCAGTAGTTGCCGGATCGTTCATACCTGCTCCCCCATTTAAATATCTGTCGCCAAAAATTTTGCGGTCATTTGGAACTTGCGACTTTGTAACGCTTTGGGCAAAGAAATTCCATGCCCGAAATGTTCATGATATTCACCGATCCTGCCGTATGGGCCGCCCTTGCCGCTCTCATCGTGATGGAGGTCGTGCTTGGCATCGACAATCTGATTTTCATCTCCATTCTTTCCAATAAACTTCCCGCGCATCAGCAAAGCAAGGCACGACGGCTGGGCATTGCTCTGGCATTGATCCTGCGTCTTGGACTGCTGTCGGGAATCGCCTGGCTTGTGAGCCTGACGGCGCCGCTCTTCGATCTGGGACTGGTTGGCCCTGTTGATGCGCTGAGCGGACACCCCACCTATGAAACCGCTTTTTCGGCGCGTGACCTGATCCTGATAGCCGGTGGTTTGTTTCTGGTGTGGAAGGCCACCAAGGAAATCCATCATAATATGGATGTGGAAGCATCGGGCAATCTGCTGGACAAGAAAGGGCATGCCGCAATCAGCTTTGGATCGGTCATTATCCAGATTTTGTTGCTCGACATGGTCTTTTCGATCGATTCCATCCTGACAGCGGTCGGCATGACGGACCATTTACCGGTCATGGTCATCGCCGTGGTCTTCGCAGTCGGTGTCATGCTGGTTGCCGCTGATCCGCTCGCCCGATTCATCGACCGCAATCCGACTGTGGTGATGTTGGCACTGGGCTTCCTGTTGATGATCGGAGCCGTGTTGATTGCCGATGGCTTTGGCGTGCATGTGCCCAAGGGTTACATATATGCGGCCATGGCTTTTTCGGCCTTTATCGAGATGCTCAATATAGCTGGACGTCGCGCCAGGACAAAAAAGAGTGGGACGGACTCGGTCGAAACGCTGCATTGAGTTGCGGACACGCAGCGCCTAAAGGAATTTCATGACAGTATATTTCCATGAAGAAGATATTCCAGAAGGCGTACTCGCCGATGGTCCGGTTGCCGTCGACACCGAAACCATGGGTCTCCTCACACCGCGCGATCGCTTGTGCGTTGTGCAGATCAGCGACGGTCATGGCGATGAGCATCTGGTGCGTTTTGCGCCGGGAAGTGACTATGCCGCACCGAACCTGAAGAAAATTCTGGGCGATCCCGGGCGGCTTAAGCTTTATCATTTCGGGCGGTTCGATATTGCCGCAATCCAGCATTATCTGGGCGTTCTTGCGGCGCCCGCCTATTGCACCAAGATCGCTTCGCGCCTGATACGGACCTATACCGACCGTCATGGCCTGAAAGAGTTGGTGCGAGAACTGGTTGGGCAGGAAATTTCCAAGCAGCAGCAAAGTTCCGACTGGGGCGCACCGCAGCTGTCAGACGCGCAAAAGGAATATGCCGCGTCCGATGTCCGATACCTCCATTTATTGCGTACTGAGCTGGACCGCCGCCTGGCGCGCGAAGGCCGGACTCAGCTTGCCCAGGCCTGTTTCGATTTTCTGCCCCACCGCGCGCTGCTTGATCTCGCGGGATGGCCGGAAACCGACATATTTGCGCATATATAGGGCTGCCAATGTCCATCCAGGCGGAACGAGAGCGCGGCAAGCGGCATGTATGGGCGGCACCCGGCAGCAGCCATGATCGGGTGATTCGTCCCCTAAAGCGCGTGTTGCCCATTGCCATGGGCATTTTGACAGCCTTTCTCGCCACTGCGCCATTTACGCACACAAGCGACATCAGTTTTGTCCTTGATAAAAACAAGGTCGAGGTCGCACGCGAACGCATGCGGGTCACCGAAGCGCTCTATCGCGGGGAAGACAGCAAGGGACAGCCCTTTTCGCTTCGCGCCGGGTCGGCCGTGCAAAAAAGCTCACGTGAACCGATCGTTGAACTCAATGACATGTCCGCGCGGATTCTGCTGAGCGATGGTCCGGCCTTTCTCAATGCGCAGAAGGGGTTATACGACATGGATGGGGAGAAAGTCATTGTGCAAGGCCCTGTCCAGTTTCAATCGGCAGGTGGCTATCGCCTCACCACCCGCGATGTCGGCATCGATCTGAAAGCGCGCACGATGTTGAGTCAGAGCCGCGTTGATGGCCGCTCGCCCATTGGCACTTTCAGCGGCGACCAGCTCAAGGCGGATTTGCATGACCGCTCGGTGACGCTGGTGGGGCATGCACGCTTGCGCATCGATCAAAATGGCCTCAAAGGGCGGCAACCATGAACAATTTCGCCAGATTCGCGCTTGGTGTCGCTTTGGGAACCGCCATCCTTCCGGGCGCGGTTGCGCCTGCGCAGGTGCTGAAAAATCATGACAGCAATGCTCCGGTAAACTTTTCCGCCGATCGCATAGAGGTGCAGGACCGTGCGGACCGTGTCGTCGTAACGGGCAATGTTCATGTGACCCAGGCGGGGCTCGCACTTGACGCGGCGCGCATGACGGTCGCCTATCGGAATGAAAGTGGGAACGGGGGCATAGAGATTGATCGTATCGATGCCTCAGGCAATGTCGTCGTGACCAAGGGGAACGAAACGGCGCGGGGCAGTGTGGCCATATATGACCTTAACCGGCGGCTTATCACGATGCTGGGCAATGTACAGTTGGTGCAAGGATCGAATCGACTGACCGGCGGGCGATTGGTCATCGATTTGCGCACAGGCCGTTCGACGGTCGATGGACGCGGTGCCGGATCGGGCGTCGATGATAGCGGCGGGCGGGTCACCGGCACCTTCACCGTGCCGCAGCGCGACCAGCAATAACCGCCCCGTTTTTTAACCGGCACGCAAAGTTTTTTTGCATGGGAGGGTTTTCCCATGCACAAAGCTTGCCAAATTGGTAGAGACTGGCTCTGCGTTTACGCATGGTTAACGAAAGGCTGCCAGCACATAGGTAGCTCAAGGATCAGCAATGAACGATATCGGAATAATCGATCGGCCTGAAGCCGCGCTGACATTAGAGGCACAAACCAGCGGCCTTTCGGTCGTGTCGATCGCCAAAAGCTATGACAAGCGCGCGGTGCTGACCGATGTATCGCTGTCGGTGGCGAAGGGCGAGGTGGTTGGCCTGCTGGGTCCCAACGGCGCGGGCAAGACGACCTGTTTCTATTCCATCATGGGCCTGGTGAAGCCTGATTCGGGACGTATCCTGTTGGATGGCGACGATATCACGCCGCTACCGATGTATCGTCGCGCCATACTTGGCCTTGGCTATCTGCCCCAGGAAACCTCCATTTTTCGTGGCATGACGGTGGAACAGAACATCATGGCGGTGCTGGAGCTTGCCGAACCTGAACAGGCCGCGCGCGCCGAACGGCTGGAGGAATTATTGGGTGAATTCGGCATGACGCACCTGCGCGCTGCGCCGGCCATGGCCCTGTCGGGGGGCGAGCGGCGGCGCTGTGAAATTGCGCGGGCGCTGGCCGCAAGTCCTTCGATCATGCTGCTGGACGAACCTTTCGCGGGCATTGATCCTATTTCCATCGCGGATATCCGCGGACTTGTTTGCCAATTGAAGGAGCGGGGCATCGGCGTGCTCATTACCGACCATAATGTTCGCGAAACGCTCGACATCGTGGATCGGGCTTGCATCATTTATGACGGCAAGGTGCTGTTTGCCGGTAATCCGGAGGCGCTGGTCGCCAACGAGGAAGTTCGTCGCCTCTATCTGGGCGAGGGGTTCGAACTGTGAAATGACGCGGGGGCGGGTCATTTTTGTCAAGTCGGAGCGCGTGTAATGGCGCTGGCTCCACGTCTCGACCTGCGGCAAAGCCAATCGCTGGTCATGACGCCGCAATTGCAACAGGCCATTCGCCTGCTTGCGCTGTCGAACCTGGAAATTGAAACCTATATTGCCGAAGAACTGGAAAAAAATCCGCTTTTGGAGGCAACCGACAATGCGCCTGAAGTGCTTGAGCCTGGCGAGGGACATCTCGACCCTTCTGAAACTCGTGCGGATCTTCCCGACAGCGCGGACACCGATGCGCTGCTGAATGGCGGGCATGGCGACACGGATAATCCTCTTGATGTAGATTATGGTGCAGAAACCTTCCACCATGACAGCAAAGCCGACATGCCCGCTGCGCAGGAACGCAGCATTGGGCCTTCGGGGAATGACTATGGCAGCAGCTATAGTGAGGAAGGACCTGATTTCGACAGCTTTTCCGCCCCCGCCATGTCGTTGCACGAACATTTACTGGCCCAGGCGGGGTCGGCTTTGGCAGGACATGCTTTGCTGATCGCCACCCAATTGATCGGACAGATTGACGAGGCGGGTTATCTGGAGGCCAACCTTCTGGAAACCGCTTATCGCCTGAATGCGCCGCTTCATGAAGTGGAAGAGGTTCTGGCGACCGTTCAGACCTTCGATCCGACAGGGGTTGGCGCACGGAATCTTTCCGAATGTCTGGCGCTTCAGGCGAAGGAGGCGGACCGTTACGATCCCGCCATGGCGCGGCTCATCGATAATCTGGAATTACTGGGTCGTGGCGCCTTGCCGCAACTCAAGCGCGTGTGCGGCGTCGATGACGAGGATCTGGCCGACATGATCCGCGAATTGCGCGCTTATGACCCAAAGCCCGGCCTTCAATATGGGGCGGATGTCAGTCAGGCGGTTGTGCCCGACCTGTTCGTTGCCGAACGCAATGATGGCTGGGCCATCGAAATCAACAACGCGACGCTGCCCCGGCTGCTGGTCAACCGCAGCTATTATGTCGAGCTTTCCGGCGGGCAGCATGACAAGACGTCAAAGGCGTGGCTGGCCGACTGTCTGGCAAGCGCAAACTGGTTGATCAAGGCGCTGGATCAGCGGCAGCGGACGATCATCAAGGTCGCCAGCGAAATCGTGAAGCAGCAGGACGACTTCTTTCGTCGGGGCGTCGAATATCTCAAGCCGCTGACCCTGAAAATGGTCGCCGAGGCGATTGAAATGCATGAATCGACCGTCAGCCGGGTCACCAGCAATAAATATCTGTCCTGCCCGCGCGGCCTCTATGAGCTCAAATATTTCTTTACCAGCGGGATTCAGAGCAATGATGGCGGCGAGGCCGTTTCCGCTCAAGCGGTCAAAAGCCATATCAGGACTCTCATCGCCGCTGAAAACCCGAAGAAAATTCTCTCCGATGACACATTGGTGGATATGCTGCGCGACAAGGGTTTTGACATTGCCCGCCGCACTGTCGCCAAATACCGGGAGGCGATGGGCATAGGTTCATCGGTTCAGAGGCGTCGGCAAAAAGCGCTGGAGAATCGCGCGGCTTGATTTACCGCTCTCGTGTCGCGCTGAACCGGATGTCGGGGTTGCGTTCCTGCACATAGCCGACGTCCCAGGCGCTTTTGGCCAGATAGACGGGATTACCATCGCGGTCTTTGGCGAGGTTGGACCGGTTTATGTCGGCAAACGCCTTCATCGTCCCATCGTCCCCACTGATCCAGCGCGCGGTTTCAAAGGGCGCCATTTCCAGCCCCGCATCGACCTTGTATTCAGCCTCCAGCCGGGACAGCAGCACATCGAGTTGCAACTGACCGACGACACCGACAATCCAGTTGGCGCCGATTTCCGGGTAGAAAACCTGTGTCACACCCTCTTCGGCCATATCGTCCAGCGCTTTGCGAAGCTGCTTGGTCTTGGTCGGGTCTTTCAGTGCCACCCGGCGCAGGATTTCCGGTGCGAAATTGGGCAGGCCGGTAAAACGAACATCGGCCTTTTCGGACAGTGTGTCGCCCACACGCAATGTGCCATGATTGGGGATACCAATGATGTCGCCAGGATAGGCTTCATCCGCCAGTTCCCGATTCTGCGCGAAAAAGAGGATCGGGCTATGCACGGCTATCGGTTTGCCATGGCCGCTTGGCGTCAGTTTCATGCCGCGCTTGAATGTGCCGGAACATAGCCGCATGAAGGCGATCCGGTCACGATGCTGCGGGTCCATATTCGCCTGCACTTTGAAGATGAAACCCGTGACATCGCCGCGCGTGGGGTCGACAGCTTCGGGCTCGGCGGGTTGCGGGCGTGGCGGCGGGGCATGCTGGGCGAGCGCATCGATCAACTCGGTCACGCCGAATTTTTTAAGCGCGGACCCAAAATATACCGGCGTCAGGTCGCCATGCCGATAGGCCGCGCCGTCGAATTCGGCATAGCCCGCCTGTGCCAGTTCGGCTTCTTCGCGCAGCCGCTCCAAGCCTTCGTTGGAAAGCGTTTCAGCAAGCGTGGGATCATCCAGACCTGTATATTGGCCAGTCTTGCCCTCGAAATTACGGCTGTCACCGGTCGGCTGCATCAGGCGATTGGTATAGAGATCATAAATCCCTTCAAATTCCCCCCCCATGCCGACGGGCCAGCTCATCGGGCAGACGTCGAGCGCCAATATGTCCGCAACCTCGTCAAGCAACTCGAAGGGCGGTCGGCCCTCCCGATCGACCTTGTTGATGAAGGTGATGATCGGCACGGAGCGCAGGCGGCATACTTCGAACAATTTACGCGTTTGCGGTTCGATGCCTTTGGCGGCGTCAATGACCATGACCGCACTGTCGACAGCGGTCAGCGTGCGATAGGTATCTTCGGAAAAATCCTCGTGTCCCGGTGTATCGAGGAGGTTGAACGTCAGGCCGTCCCGTTCGAAGGTCATGACCGATGAAGTAACGGAAATACCGCGCTGTTGCTCGATCTTCATCCAGTCGGAACGGGCGCGGCGATTTGCCCCGCGCGCCTTCACTTCACCGGCCAGGTGAATAGCGCCGCCTTCCAGCAACAGCTTTTCGGTCAGCGTGGTCTTGCCTGCGTCCGGGTGGGAAATGATGGCGAAGGTACGGCGGGTGAGAATGGTCATGAAGGGGTACTCGTAATTATTTGGTTCCTCATCCCCGCAATGTCCCGCCCAGCTTTTCCGCCGCCTTGACGATGGCGGCGCTGATGGCATTCAGTTCCTCTTCGGTGAAGCTCTTTTCGCCGGGTTGCAGAGTCACTTCGATGGCGAGCGATTTCTGGCCGTCCGGTACGCCCTGCCCGGTGAAAACATCGAACAGGCGCGCATCGACAACGGCTTTCTTGTCGGCATTGCGCATTGCGCGGACAAGCTGATCGGCCTCCAGAGCTTGCGGTACGAGGAACGCGAAATCGCGCTTTACCGATTGCAGCGCGGGCGGCGTGAAGGGGACGCGCATGAAGCCCGTCCGGCGTTTGGCAGGGATGGCGTCAAGGAAAATCTCCGCCACCACAACGCTGCCAGACAGGTCGAATTGTTTCAGCATTTTCGGGTGCAGTACGCCATATTCCGCCAGTATCTTTTTTGGCCCCAGACGCAGCGTACCCGATTGGCCGGGATGATAAGCGGCACTTGCCTCTCCCATCATCTGCAGATTTTCGACGGGCGCGCCTGCGGCAGAGAGCAGGGCGATGGCTTCTGCCTTGGCATCATAGGCATCAAAGGCGGTTGCCTTGCCCGTGGACCAATGACGCGGGCTTTTATCGCCGGCCAGGACGATGCCCACGGTTGCGCGTTCGTCGCTTTCGCCGTTCTGGCCGACAAAGTAGCGCCGCCCAACTTCAAATAGACCGATGGTGGATGCGCCGCGATCAGCATTGCGCCGTGTGGCGGACAACAGACCGGGGAGCAGGGAGGGACGCATGACCTTCATGTCTTCCGAAATCGGGTTGGATAGCACCCACGCGCCGCCGTCAACGGAAGCGGCTTCTTTTTCCGAGACGAACGACCAGTTGACGGCTTCGTTCAGGCCACGCGCGGCGGCGGCACGACGAACGCGGCGTTCTGTCATCTGGTCGAGCGTCGCGGTCGGGCGGGCGACTCCGGGCGCACGGGGCAGGGGCGTGGAAGGCACCTTGTCGATACCGTAAATTCGCACGACTTCCTCGACGATATCGGCGCTGCCTTCGACGTCACGACGCCATGAAGGAACGGAGATTGCCCATATATCAGTGCCTTGTACGTCAAAGCCAAGCTTTTCGAGGATAGCTTTCTGCATGTCGCGATCCACCTCAACCCCAGCAAGGGAGAGGACAGCGGCGGGATCGAATTTGATTGTCCGCGCCTCCAGTGGAGGTTCTCCCGCGCATGTCGGCGCGCTGGCGGTGCCGCCGCAGAGGTCCAGAACCATCTGCGTAGCGATGGACAGGCCATCGTCCAGAAAGGCGGGATCGACGCCGCGCTCGAACCGGCTGCGCGCGTCGGATATAAGGGCGAGTTTCTGCCCGGTCTTCGCAATGGCTTCGGGGATGAAATAAGCACATTCGATCAGCACTTCGCTTGTACCGTCCTGCGCGCCCGAATGTTCGCCGCCCATGATGCCGCCAATATCGTGTATCCTCTCGTCATCGGCGATGACGGTCATGCTGTCGTCCAGCATATAGGTCTTTCCGTTGAGGGCCAGAACCTCTTCGCCGCTTTTCGCCTTGCGCGCGACAAGGCCGCCCGTGAGGCTCGTCTTGTCGTAGACGTGCAGCGGACGACCGAGATCGATCATGATGTAATTGGTGATGTCGACCAGTGCAGAAATCGGTTTCTGCCCGATGGATTTAAGGCGCTTTTGCAACCACTCGGGTGATTGTCCGTTTGTCACGCCTTTCACCGACCGGGCAAAAAAGGCAGGGCAGCCTTCGGGGTCGTCGGTACGCACGTTTGGACCGGGACCATCGCCTTCGATCGCGGGCACATGGAGTGGCTTCAATGCGCCAAGGCCAGCTGCCGCCAGATCACGGGCAATGCCGCGCACGCCCATGCAATCCTGCCGGTTGGGTGTGATGGCTACTTCGATGACGGGATCGTTCAGGCCCGCCCACTCGGCATAAACTTTCCCCACAGGTGCATCGGCAGGCAGTTCGATGATCCCGTCATGGTCTTCGCCCAGTTCCAGTTCGCGGGTCGAACACATCATGCCGTTGGATTCCACGCCCCGAATCGCCGCGACTTTCAATGTGATGCCCGCTCCCGGTACATAGGCGCCCGGCATACCGAACACGCCGACCAGCCCCTCGCGTGCGTTAGGCGCGCCGCAGACGACCTGTTGCGGGCCATCCCCTGCATCGACCGATAATATCTGCAGCTTGTCCGCCTGTGGATGCGGCGCGGCGGAAAGGACGCGGGCGATGCGGAAGGGGGCGAGTTTCTCGGCGGGGTTCTCGACGCCCTCAACCTCGATGCCTATGGCATTCAGTTTTTCGAGGATCTGATCCAAAGGAGCGCCGGTTTCCAGATGCTCCTTAAGCCATGACAGGGTGAATTTCATGCGCCCACTCCCCCCGACAGTGTGGGGACGTCGAGCGCCGAAAATCCGTAGTGGCGCAACCAGCGCAAATCGCCATCAAAGAAGGCGCGCAAATCGTTCATCCCGTATTTCAGCATCGCTAGCCGGTCGACGCCGGTGCCAAAGGCAAAGCCCTGCCATTCCACAGGATCAAGCCCGCAAGCGCGAATGACGTTGGGATGGACCATACCGGAGCCCAGCACCTCCATCCAGCCTTCCGATCCGCCGATGACGCGCTGACCCTTCTCGATGGAATAGCCGACATCGACCTCGACCGATGGCTCGGTGAAGGGGAAGTAACTGGGGCGCAGGCGCAGAACGATGTCGTCACGCTCGAAAAATGCCTTCAGGAAAGTTTCCAGCGTCCATTTGAGGTGGCCAAGGTTGATGCCCTTGTCGATCACCAGCCCCTCGATCTGGTGGAACATCGGCGTATGGGTGGCGTCTGAATCGGATCGATAGACGCGCCCGGGCGCAATGATACGGATCGGCGGTTCCTGGCTGGTCATTGTGCGAATTTGAACCGGCGAGGTATGGGTGCGCAGCAACATGCGATGGCCATCATGCTCATCGGGGAAATAGAAAGTATCGTGCATCGCACGCGCGGGATGTGTTTCGGGGATATTGAGTGCGCTGAAATTATGCCAGTCGTCCTCAATTTCCGGCCCGGTGGCGACTGAAAAACCAAGGTCGGCGAAGATTTCGGCCAGTTCGTCCATCACCTGGCTTACCGGATGCACCGAACCCTGCTGCTCGCGCAGGGTCGGCAGCGTCATGTCGAGCGTTTCGGACGCGAGGCGGGCATCGAGTGCGGCGGCTTCCAATGATTCCTTCTTTTCGGCGATCGCGGCGGTCACGGCTTCGCGCAGGCGGTGAACGTCTGGAGCTTTTTCTTGGCGATCTTCGGGGGATAATGAACCGAGACTTTTCAAAAGTTGTGTGACAGTGCCCGATTTTCCCAACGCATTTACCCGAACGCTTTCCAATTCGGTTACCGAAGAAGTTGAAGAGACTGCTGCCGAATTGGCTTCAGCCCAGGCGTTCAGGGCAACGAGCATTCGATCTCGTGTTCCCGCCTTGATTTCATGCACAAGCTGCTCACCCAAATTGGGATCGAGAATATATGTCGATTTGGATTGATCAGTCATATCTCTTCGTCATTCCCGCGAAGGCGGGAATCCATCTCCCGACCTTGAAATTTGTAATTGCGTCTAGTCGGCACGTCTTGATGGCAAAGGATCAAATCCGAACGTAACAGCTATATCGTCCCAATCAGGATTGTTCTGTTCGATCAAATGGACCTTCCACTGCCGTACCCACTTCTTGATCTGTTTTTCCCGCCCGATCGCACTGACCATCGTTGCGTGCTGTTCGAAGTATATCAGCCGCTTGACGCCGTAGTCTGTCGTGAAGCCGGGAATCAAGCCCAAACGATGTTCATAGACGCGCTTGAGCAGGTTTGAGGTTACGCCAGTGTAAAGTGTTCCGTTCTTGTGGCTAGCCATGATGTAGATGGTTGGCTGGAAATCTTCCCGCATAGGCGACCTCGGGAGATGGATTCCCGCCTTCGCGGGAATGACGAAATGGGGGTCGGTAAAACAAGAAAAAAGGTGCCGAAGCATTGCCGCGGCACCCTTTTCATTTTGTCAGCTATCGCTGGCTTATGCTTTCGGCAGGGCTGCCTGGGCCTGAGCAACGATGGCTTTAAAGGCATCGCCTTCGTGCATTGCGATGTCAGCTAGGACCTTCCGGTCGAGTTCGACACCAGCGAGCTTCAGTCCGTGCATGAACTGGCCATAGGTCAGGCCTTCCATGCGGACTGCGGCGTTGATGCGCTGAATCCAGAGCGCACGGAAATTGCGCTTCTTTACCTTGCGGTCGCGGTAGGCGTATTGGCCCGCCTTTTCGACTGCCTGACGGGCGATCCGGATGGTATTCTTGCGGCGGCCATAATAGCCCTTTGCCTGTTCAAGAATATTCTTGTGCTTGGCGCGGGTGGTAACACCCCGTTTGACGCGTGCCATGTCCTAATGCTCCTTATTTCAGGCCATAGGGCGCCCAGAGGCGCACATGGGCAACGTCAGCGTCCGAAAGCACTTTGGTGCCGCGGTTCTGGCGAATATATTTGGCGTTGTGGCTGATCAAACGGTGGCGCTTGCCAGCGACGCCGTGCTTGACCTTGCCGGTCGCGGTGAATTTGAAGCGTTTCTTCACACCGCTCTTGGTCTTGAGCTTGGGCATTTTCGTCTCCTTGGTCTGACGATTGTGGACGGACTCGGCAGCCCTACTGGCCGGACCATCCCTTCAGAATCCTGTAGATTTCTCTCAGGAAGGCGCGCCTATAGGTGGGATGGCGCGCTTTGGCAAGGCATAACGGTCAATGCCCCTCATGCCCGTGCGCCAATGCCTCCAATATGTCGTCCATGCGTGCGAGGTCGCCCATGGCGACCACGTCGCCTTTGCTGTCGCGGTCCAGCGGATTACCTTGCCAGTCGCACATATGGCCGCCCGCGCCCTCCACGACTGGCACCAAAGCGGCGATGTCATAGAGCTTGAGGCCCGATTCGACCACAATGTCGATATGGCCGCTCGCCAGCAGCGCATAATTATAGCAGTCGCCACCCCAGATCGTGTCGCGGCATTGCCCCGCGAGGATAGAAAAATGTTCGCCCGTGGAGCCGGGGAAATATTGCGGGCCGGTGCTGGCGAGGATCGCCTGGTCGAGCGCGCGGCAGGGGCGCGTGTGGATAGGCTGCTTGTTCAAGAGGCTAGGCTGACCTGCCATGCCGCACCAGCGTTCGCGCGTGATCGGTTGATCGATGATGCCGATGGTGGGCCAGCCTTCCTGCATCAGCGCAACCAATGTGCCAAAGATCGGCCGCCCCGCAATGAAGCTGCGCGTGCCGTCGATAGGATCGAGGACCCACACTCGTCCGGCATCTTCACGCTCGGCTCCATATTCTTCGCCGATGATGCCGTCATGAGGGCGTTCTTTTTCAAGAATGGCGCGCATCGCGGCTTCCGCGGCGCGGTCGGCCTGTGTTACCGGCGACATATCGTCCTTTGTCTCAACATCGAAACGCGC
The DNA here is from genome assembly GCF_021742065.1 of Rhizorhapis sp. SPR117. The sequence goes on along the minus strand of NZ_JAKKIE010000033.1, from coordinate 24,786 downwards.
GCGAAAAAAGGGCAGGATGGCTTGGCCTGCCGCATCGGCAAGGCGCTGGGCAAGATCAAGATCGGCTTTGGTCGTCATACCGTCAATCGAACAGACTGGACACCGAACTTTCGTCCGCAATCCGCTTGATTGCTTCGCCCAGCAGCGGGGCGATGGGCAGATGCCGGATGCAGTTTGAATCGCATGCTGCGTCCGTGGCGAGGATCGAATCGGTGATGACCAGTTCGCGCAACTGCGACGCATCGACCCGCGCGACTGCGCCACCCGACAGGACGCCGTGGGTTACATAGGCGACGACATCCTCCGCGCCTTCATTCTTCAGCGCGGCGGCGGCATTGCACAGCGTACCGGCCGAATCGACAATATCATCGATGAGAATGCAGAAACGGTCCTTCACGTCGCCGATAATGTTCATCACTTCCGATTCGCCAGCGCGTTCGCGGCGCTTGTCGACGATAGCCAGCGGGGCGTTGTCGAGCCGCTTGGCGAGTGCCCGGGCGCGGACGACGCCGCCCACGTCGGGCGATACGACCATGATATTCTTGTCGCCGAAACGTGCCTGAATATCCGCCGACATGACCGGCGCACCATAAAGGTTGTCGGTGGGAATATCGAAAAAGCCCTGGATCTGACCGGCATGGAGATCGACCGACAGCACGCGATTCGCACCCGCGACGGTGATCAGATTGGCCACAAGTTTAGCGGAAATCGGGGTGCGGGGGCCGGGTTTGCGATCCTGTCGGGCATAGCCGAAATAAGGCAGAACGGCCGTGATCCGCCGGGCCGACGATCGTTTGAGCGCGTCGATCATGATCAGCAGTTCCATCAGGTTGTCGTTTGCCGGATAGCTGGTCGATTGAATGACAAAAATATCCTCGCCGCGGACATTTTCATGAATCTCAACGAATATTTCTTCATCGGCGAAGCGGCGAACACTCGCATCGATCAGGGGCAGCTCGATATAATCGGCAATCGCCTGCGCAAGCGGCAGGTTGGAATTCCCCGACATCAATTTCATGGCTTTTGCACCCCGTGACAATATTGTGACGCGCTCTTTGGCGACCCTTTAGACTCCAAATGCGGATTGGGAAAGGCTGTATCGACCGTACATTCCCGCGAAGGCGGGAATCCATTTCCAGCCCGTGCGTCAGGTGGATGGTTCAGGAGATGGGTTCCCGCCTTCGCGGGAACGACGAATGTTTTGATATCGGTATGCAAAGTTCCGCAAGCCAATTCCAAGCTTCGACGAAATGTTCTACGGACCTGCACTATGACCGAACGACTAACTATTGCATTGGCCCAGATCACCCAGTCCGTAGGCGATCTGCGTGGCAACGCGGACACCATGCTGCTGTGGCGGGAAAAGGCGCGGGGCGCAGACCTGATCGTCTACCCCGAATTGCAGTTGATCGGCTATCCGCCAGAGGATCTTGTGCTGAAGCCCGCATTGATCGAACGGGCGGGTGAGGAGTTGTTGCGGCTTGCGAAGGCGACAGCCGATGGCGGTCCGGCCATGCTGGTTGGCACTGTCGTCGCGGCGCAGGGTGTGTTGTTCAATGTTGTCGCGCTGCTTGATGGAGGAGAGGTCACGGCCATCCGCCAGAAGCGCGAGCTGCCCAATTACGGCACGTTCGATGAAAAGCGTCTGTTCGCGCCAGGGCCTTTGCCGGAACCTGTAGCTTTTCGCGGGGTGAAGTTGGGCTTCCCAATTTGCGAGGATGTCTGGTTTCCCTTCGTCTGCGCGCATTTGCGGGAACAGGGCGCGGAAATCCTGATCACGCCCAATGGCAGCCCTTATGAGATCGACAAGGATGAGCGGCGAGTCAACGCCATCTGTGCCGCGCGTGTGCGGGAAACCGGATTGCCGATCGCCTATCTCAACCGTGTCGGTGGGCAGGATGAGCTGGTTTTCGATGGCGCGTCCTTCGTACTGGGCGCGGACGGGAGCCTACTGCACCAGTTGCCTGATTGGGACGAGGCGCTGGTGATGACGCACTGGAGCAAGGGGCCGGATGGTTGGACCTGCGCGTCCGGTGCGCTTGCCGAACTCGATCCCTATCCGGCGGACATTTATAACGCGATGGTACTGGGCCTGCGCGATTATGTGAATCGCAATCGCTTTCCGGGCGTCGTGCTCGGCCTGTCGGGCGGAATCGACAGTGCGTTAAGTGCTGCCGTCGCCGTCGATGCACTGGGCGCGGACCGGGTGTGGTGCGTGATGATGCCGTCACGCTTCACCAGTCAGGAGAGCCTGGAGGACGCGGCGGCGTGCGCGGCGATGCTGGGATGCCGTTTGGACAGCATCCCCATCGGCCCGGCGGTTGAGGCATTCGGCACGATGCTCGTGCCCGCCTTTGCCGATCGGCAGCCGGATCTCACCGAAGAGAATATCCAGTCGCGTATCCGGGGCGTTACCCTGATGGCGCTTTCCAACAAGTTCGGCCATATGCTGCTGACCACCGGCAACAAGAGCGAGATGTCGGTCGGCTATGCCACCATCTATGGCGACATGGCGGGCGGTTATTCCGTGCTGAAGGACGCCTATAAGACGACGGTCTTCGACCTGTCGCGGTGGCGCAATGAAAACCGGCCTTCACTTGGCCTTGGCCCCGAAGGGCTGGTGATGCCGGAGCGGATCATTACAAAGCCACCCAGCGCCGAACTGCGCGAGGACCAGAAGGATGAGGACAGCCTTCCGCCGTATGAGGTGCTCGATCCCATCCTCTATGGGCTGGTGGAAGAGGAATTGTCGGTCGCCCAACTGGTCTCCCGGGGTTTTGACGAACAGACGGTCGCGCGGATCGAACGCCTGCTCTACGTCGCTGAATATAAGCGCCGACAGGCTCCGCCGGGCGTGAAGCTTGGCACCCGCAATTTCGGCCGCGACCGCCGCTATCCCATCACCAACGCATTCAGGACCACATGACAGTCATTACCCGCTTCGCTCCGTCACCAACCGGCCATTTGCACGTCGGTAACATCCGCACTGCGCTTCACAACTGGATGTGGGCTCGCAAGAATGGCGGGCGATTTCTGTTGCGGCTCGACGATACCGATACCGAGCGGTCGAAAGAAGAATATGTCGATGCGATTCGCGCTGACCTGGCGTGGCTTGGCTTGAGCGCGGACGGTGAAGAACGGCAGTCCGCGCGCTTTGCGCTCTATGAGGAAAAGTTCGAGGCGTTGAGGGAGATCGGGCGAGTCTATCCCTGTTATGAAACAGCCCAGGAACTTGACCTCAAGCGCAAGATATTACTCGGGCGTGGCTTGCCGCCGGTCTATGATCGCGCCGCGCTCAGCCTCTCCGATGTCGAACGCCGTGCGCTGGAGGCAGAGGGGCGGCGGCCGCATTGGCGGTTCCGGCTGGATCATGAGGCACCGATTGGCTGGATCGACCTGATCCGTGGCGAGCAGCATTTCGATCCAAAGCTGATCAGCGATCCGGTGATCCGGCGCGAGGACGGGTCGTGGCTCTATATGCTGCCATCTGCGATTGATGACGTGGATATGGGTGTGACACATGTGGTGCGGGGAGAGGATCATGTCTCCAATACCGCAACCCAGATCCAGATGTTCACCGCCATGGGCGCTTCGCCTCCTGCGTTCGCGCATGAGGCGCTGCTGGTCGGGACCGAGGGCAAACTTTCCAAGCGGCTGGGGTCGCTGGGCGTATCGACATTCCGGGAAGAGGGCATGGAGGCAGTCGCGGTTGTCGGCTTGCTCGCCCGGATCGGCACCAGTGATCCCGTTGAGCCGGTGGTGGACGTCGCGCCGCTTCTCAACACCTTCGATTTCAGCCGCTTTGGCCGTGCACCCGCCCGCTTCGATGAGGCAGAGCTGGCCGCGCTCAACCAGCGCATTGTCCACATGCTGGACTATGCGGCGATCAGGGACCGTTTACCCGAAGGCATGGGGGAAGTCGGCTGGAACGCCATCCGTCCCAATCTGGAAACGGTGGCTCAGGCGAGCGATTGGTGGCGTGTCGTGACCGGGCCGGTCGAGTCGCCCGGTCTGGAAGGGGATGACCGCGTATTTGTGGCGCTCGCCGCTGACCTGCTGGCGGAATTGCCATGGAGCCAGGACGTATGGAAATCCCTCACTGCCGCACTCAAGGAGAAAACGGGCCGCAAGGGCAAGCCATTGTTTCTGCCTCTGCGTCTGGCGCTGACTGGCCGCGATCATGGCCCTGAGATGGCGGCTCTGTTGCCGCTGATCGGTCGGGATGCCGCAATTGCTCGACTGGCCCCCGCAACATCATAGATCGAGACTTGTCTCGTGTCTGGCCGCGACCCCTCTGGCATCGCGACGGAACATGGCCTATTTAGGAGCCATGGCCATTTTCCCCCGCCCTGTTTCGCCCAAGCGTGCCTGGATCGACCTGCGCGACTATTTTCTCCAGGGCCGCCGACACAAGGTTTTGTTTCTATTGCTGTCGGTGGCGGCAACATGGGCGATTGTCTGGGCGTTCCTGATCGATGCGAAAACCAACATCATGCCCGGGCCGCAGATCATCTATGTGCAGAACTGGAAAGCCGACCGATCCGACGCCGATATCATTGCCCAACAGAAACTGGATCTGGAGCGTCGCATAGTTGTGACAAAGGCCAAGCAGGCCCAATTTCGAAAAGCGGCGGACGCACTGGGAATAGAATGGCGCAAGGAAGCAAAGGTCGGCGACCGGAAGGAACAGGAGGCCATCGACAGATTGCGGGCGAAACTGGATGAAATGGAGGCACAGGCCCTGGCGAAAGAGCAAGCCGCTGCCGCAAGCCGGGAAGCCGCCCGATAGCCGTGCTGTCGGATGAGGCCTACATGGCCGTTGCCATCAGCTTGTCCGAACGCGGGCGGGGGCGGACTGCACCCAATCCCAATGTCGGCTGTATCATCGTGCGCGACGGGCGCGTTGCCGGGCGTGGCTGGACCCAGCCAGGCGGGCGGCCTCATGCCGAGGCCATGGCGCTGCAACAGGCCGGTGAACAGGCAGGCGGAGCGACGGCCTATGTCACGCTGGAGCCCTGTTTTCACGATTCGCCGCGCGGTCCGACATGCAGCCGATTGCTTATTGAAGCTGGCGTGAAACGTGTTGTGATTGCCGCTCGTGATTCCGACGGGCGGACCAATGGAAAGGGCGAGGCGGCCTTGCAATATGCGGGCCTGGAGGTCGTGACTGGTGTGCTGGCAGATAGAGCGCGCGCTGCCATGGCAGGCTTTTTCACGCGGCAGGTGCTTGGCCGACCGCATGTCACATTGAAACTGGCGACCTCGCTGGATGGACAGATTGCGCGGGCCGATGGCGAAAGCCGCTGGATCACGGGGCCGGCAGCGCGGGCGCATACCCATCTGGAGCGCGCACGTCATGACGCCATTCTGGTGGGGCGTGGAACGGTTGATGCCGACAAGTCCCGGCTTGATGTGCGCTTGCCAGGGCTTGAGACTCGCTCACCGCGTCCGATCATGCTGGGAAGCGGCAGGCCGCCCAAGGGGTGGACGGCAATAGTTGCGCCAGACGACATTTCTGCTTTGCCGGATACGGATTTTCTGATGGTCGAGGGCGGCGCGAGGACGGCTTCCACTTTCCTTGCGGCTGATCTGGTGGACCGGCTGTTGCTGTATCGCGCGCCGATTTTAATTGGAGCTGGCAAGGCGGCGTTAGGCGATATCGGGCTTGAAAGCCTGTCAGCGGCGCATGGCCGCTGGCGACTTGCCGATACCCGAATGCTTGGCCCGGATCGGATGGAGCTTTACGAGCGCGTCGACGCATCCTAGGAACCTTCACATGTTCACAGGCATCATCACGGATATGGGTCAGATCGAAAGCGCGGAACAGCGGGGCGACCTGCATCTGCGCATTGCAAGCAATTATGACATGGATAGCGTCGCGATCGGCGCGTCCATCGCCTGTTCGGGTGTCTGTCTGACCGTTGTTGAAAAGGGCGACGACTGGTTCGCGGTGGACGTTTCCAGTGAAACCCTGTCCCGGACTCCCTCAGGAATGTGGGTCCCCGGTGCGCGGCTGAATCTTGAGCGGGCGTTGCGCGTAGGCGATGAATTGGGCGGGCATATTGTAACCGGCCATGTAGATGGCGTCGGCACGCTGGTGTCGGCAACTCCACAGGGTGATTCGACCCGTATTGTCATATCTGCGCCAAAGGAGTTGGCGCCAAGTCTGGCGCCCAAAGGCTCAATCGCCATTGACGGCATTTCCCTGACCGTCAACGAGGTTGAAGATCAGCCCGATGGCAGTGTCCATTTCGGCATCAATGTCATTCCGCACACAGCGCAGATGACGACGCTTGAAGCACTGCCTGCTGGACGGATGTTCAACCTGGAAATCGATGTTCTGGCGCGTTACCTGGCGCGGATGAGGCAAGTGACGCCCGATAGCTGAACCGAGATGTGAAGTTTTGGCTTCAATATCACATTTTAATGTGATAACAGGCCTGCATGAGCACTGATCTGATGGAAAAGCTGCGCGGTCTCATCACCGATGGTGGTATGTCGCGCTCCGGCCTCGCCCGTGCGGCGGGCCTTCATGCCAACTCCCTGCGCAAAATGGATGAAACGGACTGGAATCCCACTGCCGACACATTGGGGAAACTGGAACAGTATCTGTTGAAACGCGCAGGTGGCACGGCACTGGCCAGTCCCGAAGAAATCATCAACGAAGCGCGCAATGGCCGTATGTTCATTCTGGTCGACGATGAGGATCGGGAAAATGAAGGCGACCTTGTCATTCCCGCGCAAATGGCGACACCCGATGCAATCAATTTCATGGCTACCCACGGGCGCGGCCTGATTTGCCTCACGCTGACCAGGGCACGGGTGGAGGCGCTGGGCCTTGATCTGATGAGTCGACATAACGGGACGCGTCATGAAACGGCCTTTACCGTTTCGATCGAAGCGCGTGAGGGCGTAACTACGGGTATCAGTGCCGCCGACCGCGCCCGGACCATCGCCGTTGCTATCGATGCGGCGCGCGGGCGCGAAGATATTGTCACGCCCGGCCATGTCTTTCCGCTGGTTGCGCGTGATGGTGGCGTTCTTGTCCGCACAGGGCATACCGAAGCGGCCGTCGATGTGGCGCGACTGGCGGGCCTTAATCCTTCAGGTGTGATCTGCGAGATCATGAGGGACGACGGCACCATGGCGCGCATGGACGACTTGATTCCCTTCGCGCAAAAGCACCGGCTGAAAATCGGGACGATCCGTGACCTCATTGCCTATCGCCGCCGGAACGATCATTTGGTTGAAAAGCGTGCGGAAGTGGAATTTGTCAGCCGTTGGGGCGGGGCCTGGACCGCGATGACCTTTTACAACAAGGCTACGGGCACAGAACAAATCGTGCTTCAGAAGGGTCGAATCGATCCTGACAAGCCAACCCTGGTCCGTATGCATCAGCTTTCGCCCTTTTCCGATCTTCTGGGGCAGGAGGGATCGCGCAGTACGCTTCTTTCCCTTTCGATGGAAATTATCGGGGAGGCGGGATCCGGCATCGTCGTCGTGCTGAACCGGCACACCGCCGATGCCTTCACGCGTATGTTTCGCATGAAGGCCGGAATAGAAGAGACAAATATGGATGAATTGCGCGATTATGGCGTGGGCGCTCAGATATTGGCCGAACTGGGCGTGCATGACATGATTCTGCTCACCAACAGCCATCACAGCCTTGTTGCGCTTGACGGCTATGACCTTGCCGTGGTTGGCGAACAGCGCATCGAAAACTGAAGGACCAAGCCATGGCCAAATTTCTCATCGTCGAAGCGCGCTTCTACGATCATCTCAATGACATGTTGATCGAAGGCGCGCAGGCGGCATTGCACGAGGCGGGCCATAAATCTGATGTACTGACGGTGCCCGGCGCTCTCGAAATTCCCGGTGCGATCGCTATCGCGGCCGAGTCGGGCCGCTATGATGGTTTCATTGCGATCGGGGTGGTGATTCGTGGCGAAACTTATCATTTCGAAATCGTATCGAATGAAAGCGCGCGCGGTCTGATGGCGCTTTCGATGGATGGCATTGCTATTGGCAATGGCATTTTGACGGTGGAAAATGAAGCACAGGCTCTTGCCCGTGCTCGCATGTCCGAAAAGGACAAGGGCGGCGAAGCGGCCAAGGCCGCCATTGCCATGTTCGAGATCGGGCAGAAGTTCGCAGCCTGATCCCGGCGGATTCGAGAGGGAGACAAGCATGATGCCTTTACCCGAAGTTCCCACCCTTGATGAAGTGCGCGACTATCTTGCGCCGCGGCTGCCCGGCCATGCGGCTTTTGATGGATGGAACCACAAGGCGCTGACCAGTGCGGCGTATGAGGCGAATCTTGACCCGGCGATGGTGGCGTTGGCATTCCCCGGCGGTACGACCGATATGATCGACGCCTGGTTCCAATGGCTCGACAAGGCAATGGCGCAGGACGTTTCACCCGAAAGGCTCTCGTCGCAAAAGGTGCGTGAGAAAATCACCACTCTTGTTGAAGCGCGACTCGAACGGCTTACACCGAACCGTGAGGCATTACGCAGGGCGCAGGCAATTCTGGCCATGCCGCAGAATATGATAAAGGCTGCGCGGATGGGCTGGCGGGCGGCAGATCAGATGTGGCGCCTTGCCGGAGATAGCACGACGGATTTCAACCATTACAGCAAGCGGGCAATTCTGGGGGGCATCTATACCGCGACGCTTCTGGTATTTCTGGACGATGAAAGTGAAAACGTGGCGGAAACCCGCGAGTTTCTGGCACGGCGGATCGACGGGATCATGCGATTCGAAAAGGCCAAGGCTCAATGGCAGGCGCGTGCCGAACGGCGGCCCAGCCTGACGCGGTTTATTGGTCGTTTGCGGTATCCGGCAATATAAGTGGACAGGTTTGCATGTGGGACTGGTAATTTCTCACGGTTATTGATAATCAATCGCAAGATTGCGTTTTGTTCCCGTTGAGCATTGAAAGTTTCGCACGTGCGCCTTGACCAGCTTCCGCTTCGCCAACCAGCCTGTATCGACAGGGTGAACTGGTCCCAACTGTCCGACCTTGAGGGGCAGCGTTTGCAGGAGCTAGGGATTAGCGAGGGCGTCATTGTTGAAGCGCTCCATCATGGCGGTCTGTTTGGGCGCGGTCCCATCGCATGCCGGGTGGGACGCATGATCGTCGCCATGCGCCGCTTGCATGCTGCCGCCATTACCGTGCGGCCCTCTGCGGAGGTGAAGGACGCAGCATGAGCAGTATTCCGCTGGTCGCGCTGGTCGGCAATCCCAATGCCGGCAAAAGCGCCCTGTTCAATGCGTTGACGGGCGCACGGCAGAAACTTGGCAATTATCCAGGTGTAACGGTCGAACGGAAGTCGGGACGCTTGATGCTGAGCGATGGCCGCCCGGTTGAACTGGTCGACCTTCCCGGCACGTACAGCCTTAATCCGGCCAGCCCCGATGAACAGGTTACGCGTGATGTCGTTATGGGCAGGCAAGCGGGCGAACGACAACCTGATGCGCTGGTCATTGTGCTGGACGCCGCCAATCTGGACAATCACCTGCGATTCGCGCTGGAGTTGATTGCGCTCGATCTGCCTGTTGTGACCGCGCTTAACATGGTGGATCTGGCAAAGCGGGACGGGTTGGAACTGTCCCCCGAATCCTTGTCCCGCGACCTTGGTGTGCCAGTGCTTCCGACTGTCGCGGTGCGCAAGCGGGGCCTTGATGATCTTCGCGAGCAACTGGCGGTTGTCCTTGGCGACGGCAAGGCGCCTAACCCGGCGCCGCAATCGGCCGGTAGCTTTACCGATGTGCAGGCGCGGGCGCGCCGGATTGCCCAAAATGCGGTGCGTTCGGAAACGCCGGTTCGACGGCTGACTTCTGCGGTCGATACTGTGGTGCTGCACCCGTTACTGGGGCCGGTCATATTGGCGGTGTTGCTTTTTGTCATGTTTCAGGCCGTCTTTTCATGGTCCGCGCCGCCGATGGCATTGCTCGAAGGCTGGGCGGCGGCGATGGCGGACATGGTGACCGCCGTTCTGCCCGACAATATATTTCGCTCCTTCCTGGTTGACGGGGTCATCAACGGCGTCGGTTCGGTGATCGTATTTCTGCCGCAGATTTTGATCCTGTTCTTCTTCATCCTGATGTTGGAAGCGACTGGCTATATGGTCCGTGCGGCCTTTCTGATGGATGGATTGATGGCGCGCGTGGGCTTGTCTGGCCGCGCCTTCATCCCGCTCTTGTCGTCCTTCGCCTGTGCTATTCCGGGTATCATGGCGACACGGACGATCAGCGATCCCAAGGATCGTCTGACGACCATATTGATCGCGCCATTGATGACCTGTTCGGCGCGCTTGCCCGTCTATGCCGTGATTATCGCCGCTTTCATTCCCAACCGGACGTTGGCTGGCGGCATTGGCCTTCAGGGGCTGGTGCTTTTCATCCTGTATGTCAGCGGGATCGCCGGTGCGCTTGTAACGGCGCTGGTATTACGGCGGAGCGTCACGCGGGGCAAAAGCAGTGGTTTCCTGATGGAAATGCCGAAATATCAGTGGCCGCGCCCACGTGATATAATTTTGGGATTGTGGCAGCGCGCCGCGATTTTCCTGAAGCGGGCCGGGACCATCATTTTTATCTCCACGGTCGTTCTCTGGGCGCTGCTGAGCTTTCCCAAGCCGCCTGAAGGCAGTGCGGTGTCGCCCGTTGATTACAGCATCGCGGGCCGGATTGCGGGCGGACTCAGTACGGTCATGGAACCCGTCGGGTTCAACCGCGACATTTCATTGGCGCTGATTCCAGCCATGGCTGCGCGTGAAGTCGCGGTGTCGGCGCTTGCCACGGTCTATTCGATTGAACAGAGCGACGATGAAATCGCCACCGAGCGATCACTGAGTCAGCGTTTGCAGGGCCGCTGGTCGTTGGCGACCGCTCTCGCCTTTCTTGCCTGGTTCGTTTTCGCGCCGCAATGCATCTCCACCATTGCGGTTGCGCGTCGTGAAACCAATGGTTGGCGCTGGCCGGCATTCATGGTCGGCTATTTGTTCGTGCTCGCCTATGTATTTGCCGGGATTACCTTCTGGACGGCAACCGCGCTGGGGCTATAAGGGCGGTTTCCAAATGCGGCGCGCGGCGTCGCTCCAGCAATTGCGAGACGACAGGAGACAGCATGGCAGGTAGCGTCAACAAGGTGATTCTCCTTGGGAATTTGGGCGCCGACCCGGAAGTCCGCAGCTTTCAGAATGGCGGCAAGGTGTGCAATATCCGCATTGCCACATCGGAAAGCTGGAAAGACCGCAACACGGGTGAGCGCAAGGACCGGACCGAATGGCACACCGTCGCCATTTTTTCAGAAGGTCTGGTCGGCGTTGCCGAACGCTTTTTGCGCAAGGGTAGCAAGGTCTATATCGAGGGCCAGCTCCGCACGCGCAAATGGCAGGACCAATCGGGCGCTGACCGCTATTCGACAGAGGTGGTGCTGCAGGGATTCGATGCCAAGCTGGTGATGCTCGATGGACGTGAAGGCGGATCGTCGGGCGGATCGAGTGGCGGCGGGCGTAGTGACGAAGGCTGGGGCGCATCAAGCAGTGGCTATGACGATGGCGGCATGGGCGGTGCCAAAAGCAGCGGTGCGCGCAGCAGCGGTCCAAGCTTTGACAATGACCTGGATGATGAAGTGCCGTTCTGATCTGAATTCCCTCTCCCCTGTGGGGATCGTTGCATAATTTCATTTTACCGTCATCCCCGCGAAGGCGGGGATCCATTTCCTGACCTGACCGCTTGATTTTACGTCGGGAGATGGGTTCCCGCCTTCGCGGGAACGACGAAAATCAGGAAATGCACGAATGATGCAATAGTCCCTTCAGAGGGCTATGATGGCGAGCCCAGCCTACTTGTCGCAACGGTATGATTCCCAAGGGGAAAGGGGGTCATAGTTTGAGCAAATCCATGGCGAATGCGCGGATGTGATCGCGCATGTCTTCACGTTCCAGCGCCAGCGCGAAATTGGCTTCGATATATCCGGCCTTTGACCCGCAATCGAAACGGCGGCCGTCAAAGGTCACCCCATGGAACGGCTGATTGCCGATCATCGCGGCCATGGCGTCGGTTAGCTGGATTTCCCCGCCAGCGCCCTTTTCCTGTCGCTCAAGCAGCTGCATGACTTGCGGTTGGAGAATATAGCGGCCGGCGATGATGAGATTGGACGGGGCGGTTCCTGGCGCGGGTTTTTCGACCAGGCCCCTGACTTCCGTCAACGTGCCGTCGACGCTACCGGGATCAAGCACGCCATAGCTTGACGTCTGGTCCATCGGCACTTCCAGCGCGCAGATCAGGTTACCGCCGACTTTTTCATAGGCATCGACCATCTGTTTCATGCATCCGGGCGTCCCAACCATGAATTCATCGGGGAGGAACACGGCAAAGGGTTCATCGCCGACAATTTCGCGGGCACACCATACGGCATGGCCAAGGCCCATTGGTTCCTGTTGGCGGACAAAGGCCGCATTTCCCGGCATTAATCGAGTCGGCGCCAGAATCGACAGATCCTTGCCGCGCGCCGACATGGTATGTTCCAGTTCATAGGCGATGTCGAAATGGTCTTCGATCACGCCTTTGCCCCGGCCCGTGACAAAGATCATTTGTTCGATGCCAGCCTCCAGCGCCTCATCGACGGCATACTGGATCAACGGGCGGTCGACCACCGGCAGCATTTCCTTTGGCACGACCTTGGTCGCAGGCAAAAATCGCGTGCCAAGGCCTGCGACGGGAAACACGGCCTTTCGGATCTTTTTCAGGGTCATCGATCATCCTTTTGCTGTTGCCGCGCACAGAATAGAGCACAGCCATTGCGGTTCGATTTCGCAAGGTCAAGCATGGTGGAATTGTTAATTCAGTCGAAGGGCAACATTGTCCGAAATAATGTCAGTGCACATCACAATGCGAGCAGACGTTTCCGGCAATCGTCGAGGCGAGAGACTTTTTCGTTCAATTCTTCCAGGGCAATGCACACGACATTGTTTTTGGCATCCCGGCACAGGAAGGAGCGGCCTCCTGCTTCGCTTTGGTCGGCGGGGGATTGAAAGCCCTGTATCACCAGCATGCGAAACATGTCGATTTTCTGGATCACGCATTCAATCTGCGTGATTTCCACAAGCTGTTGATTGTCGCGCCGGTTGCGCATCGAAATTATGGCGCGAAGTTCCGCGAGCATCTTGCCTATTGTAGGCTTGGTCCGCGCCCCCGTAAGGCGAACGTCTCCCGCGATTTGCCGCAGTTCGCCGATCTTCCCTTCCAATTGGGACTCAAGCTTGCCCCAGCTATAAATCAGCTTGCCAATAGCTTTGAACAGCGCATCATCGGGGTCGATATTGCCCTGCGCAGGATCGGGGCGAAGCGGGGCATCGTCCATGGCATTTCCATTGGGTTCGCAGTGGCGCCCGGACAGGGAAAAATCATTATACTGCAGCATGATATTGCGATCTCCCGAAGGCCCGGTCTGTTTGGTTATTCTTTGAATCCTAGGTGTGACCACATGATACTGCACGCCCGCTGCTCGCATGGATCGCACGAACCGTCGAATAGTGTGTAAAAAACGCGACGACTGGTGGGCAATGGGGGCGGGTTTATAAGCCATTTGGGCAGGATCAGAAGTCGATCGCGATACCCTTGCGTTCCCAATCACCATAACGGACCGGGTTTGATGGATCATTCCGGTCTGCCGTCATGTCCTTGTCGACGGGATCCGGCTCGGGCACGGGCGGACTTTTTGACAGGTGAGCCGGGGGTTTTACATGATCGGGACGTTTGCCCATTTTCTATCCTTTTCATCTTGAACGGGTCGATATGTCACCCAACATTCATGGCCGAACACTATACTGATCATTGATGGGAAGACTTGGCAAGTGAACGGCTTGAAAACCTTGATGCTGCTTTCGGCGCTGACGGCGCTGTTCATGGTCCTAGGCTATGCATTTGGCGGGGCTGGTGGTGCAGCGCTTGCACTACTGGTTGCAGCGGGGATGAACCTTTTCACATTCTGGAACGCCGACAAGATCGTCCTGCGTATGCACCATGCGCGAGAGGTGGACGGTCGCACGGAGCCTGAATTTTATGGACTGGTGCAACAGTTGGCCGAGCGTGCGGGCCTGCCAATGCCGAAAGTCTATATGATCGACAGTCCGCATCCCAACGCTTTTGCTACCGGGCGCAATCCTGAGAATGCGGCGGTTGCGGCGACGACTGGTCTGCTATCCATGCTGAACCGGGATGAAATCGCCGGCGTGATGGCGCATGAGCTGGGTCATGTGCGTAATCGTGACACATTGATCATGACCATGGTGGCAACCATAGCCGGCGCAATCTCGATGCTGGCCAATTTTGGCCTGTTCTTCCGCAATGGCGATGGCAGAGGGTTTGGCTTCGCGGGCATTCTGGCGGTACTGGTTGCGCCTTTCGCGGCGATGATCGTGCAAATGGCGATCAGCCGGACGCGCGAATATGGCGCGGATCGAGCAGGCGGGGAAATTAGCGGCAATCCACGCGCGCTGGCCTCTGCGCTACGAAAAATTGCGAGCGGTGCAGAACGAATTCCCAATCCGGTTGCAGAGCGCAATCCGGCGGCTGCCCAACTTTACATCGTTCCGGCCCATGTCAGCCAACTCTTTTCCACCCACCCGGCCACCGAAAGTCGCATTGCGGCGCTGGAACAAATGGCGGCGGGGATGGGGGTCCTGCCAGAGGTTGCGCTTCCTTCCACAATGCCGCGAAATGGCTGCAGATCAGCCCTGTTTCCCCACGACAGACCAGTGCCACGGCGATCCAGCGCACTCGATCCTCATAACAGGCATTAGTTTTTCGTAACGGTTCCGTTACTAAATGGTTTTAAGCGCGGCTTGAACAAAACGTAAAATCGCTTAGGGCCTCGCGCATGTCACTTTATCCCGCTCATCCGGCAGGCCTTCCGGCCCGTCGTGCTGCCTTGAAGCTGCTTGATGCCATATTGCGCCGTGGCGAACCTTTGGAACTGGCGCTCCATGGAGCAACGCAGGGCCTTGCTGATCGAGCGGACAAGGCCTTCACCCATGCGATTGTCGCTGAAGTGTTGCGCCATATGCCTGATCTCGATGCCCTGATCGATGGGGCCACACGCAGAGTTCTGCCGCCAGATGCAAAGGCGCGCGCTGTTTTGCGCCTTGCCCTTGTACAAGTGCTTGTCCTGAAGACGCCCCCCCACGCGGCGATTTCAACCGCACTGCCGCTGGTAGATGGGGGACCGCGCAAACTGGTCCATGGCGTATTCGGCACTTTGATGCGTGCTGGAGCAAGCCTTCCAGAGATTCCTTCGCTATTGCCCGAAGTAGCCGTGCGCTGGCAGGAGCAGTGGGGAGCAGACATGGTGCAGGCGGCACAAGAAGCGCTGGCGGCCTCCCCTGCCATCGATCTTACGCTGAAGGACAGCTTGGAAACCGACCTGTGGTGTGAGAGGCTGGGTGGAACCAGCCTTTTGCCTGGGCATGTCCGATTGGCGCAATCGGGCGACATCGCATCTCTTCCTGGCTTTGCTGATGGTGCATGGTGGGTTCAGGATTTGGCAGCTTCCCTGCCCGCACGCTTGTTTGGGCAGGGTGACGGTCGTCATGTACTTGACCTATGCGCCGCACCGGGAGGCAAGACGATGCAGCTTGCTGCCCATGGCTGGCGCGTGACATCGGTGGACCAGTCACAAAAGCGTCTGGTGCGGCTGGACGAGAATCTGGCCAGAACAGGCTTGTCCGCCACAACCGTGCAGGCCGACCTGCGCCAGTGGCAGCCTGAAGCGCCGGTCGATGCCATTCTTCTCGATGCGCCCTGCACTGCGACTGGTATTTTCCGTCGTCATCCGGACGTGCTTCATCGCATCGGCGAACGCCAGATCGCGGAACTGGCGGAACTACAGCAATCATTGCTTGATCGTGTCGCAGACTGGTTAAAGCCGGGCGGCGTTCTGGTCTTTGCCACCTGTTCGCTGGAACAGGCTGAAGGAGAGCGACAGATTGAACGTCTCCTCACCGCCTCAGATGCCTTTGCGCTCGATCCGGTCGAAGCGGAGATACTGCCGGCGGGCATCGTATCGGCGGCTGAAGGCTGGGTCCGCACGTTGCCGTCCATGCTGGCGGAGCAAGGGCGGCTTGACGGATTTTTCATCGCACGCCTGAAAAAAACTGAATGACCGCAAAAAGAATGCGGATCGTCAACTTTGCTGTCACAGGAGTTGCGAACCCGACGCCCTGCAGGTAATGCGCAATTCCATGCATAGCCCTATCAAGATCGCACCATCCATCCTCTCCGCCGACTTTGCACGACTGGGGGAGGAGGTGCGCGCAATTGATGCGGCCGGGTGCGACTGGATCCATGTCGATGTGATGGACGGGCATTTCGTCCCTAACATCACGATCGGTCCGGCCGTGGTAAAGGCGTTGCGTCAGCACACGGCCAAGATTTTTGATGTTCATCTGATGATTTCGCCGGTGGATCAATATCTCGATGCCTTTGCGGCGGCAGGCGCCGACATCATCACCGTCCATCCGGAAGCGGGGCCGCATACGCACCGCACCGTCCAGCATATCAAGTCGCTGGGCAAGCTGGCGGGGGTATCGTTGAACCCGGCGACGCCCGCCAAAATGCTCGATTATCTGATAGAGGATATCGACCTTGTCCTCATCATGAGCGTCAACCCCGGCTTTGGCGGCCAAAGCTTCATCGAAAGCCAGCTTCGCAAGATCGAGGCGGTGCGCAAGATGATCGACAAAACCGGCAAGGACATCCGTCTGGAAGTCGATGGCGGCATCGACGTCAATACCGCTCCACGCGCCATCGCGGCTGGGGCTGATGTGCTGGTGGCAGGCACCGCGACCTTCCGTGGCGGTGTTGAGGCCTATGCGGCGAATATTGCGGCATTGAGGGGCGGGTGAACGATCAGACGCCACCGGATTTCGCCCAGGACGGGATTGAGCAGGGCAAAAGGCTGATCCGCCTTTCCGGTGACAAGGGCCTTTCGCTTGCCGAACGCCTCGCCAATAACTTTTATCGCCTGACCTGGCGTACGCCGCTGCATTCCATGCGGCTCCGGGGTAAATACCCGCTGAAGCTGCTGGCGGTGCCCAATGATGCCATTCCCGGCGACGCACGCGCGGGCAAGGCTTTGCGCGCGGGTTATTTCCTCTTTCGGGGGATGAAGCAGCCAATCGACACGCTGGATTTCGCCAATCTGAATATCGACCCGGCCTTTGCCGATTATATTCACAGCTTTCGATGGCTCCGCGATCTGTCCACCATGGCCACGCGCGAACAGGCCGCACCCATTGCCGAAGCGGTCGTGCGGAAATGGCTGGCAGTTCATGCCGAACGCCCCAGCGAACCGGCATGGCGCGCGGACAATGCGGGTTGGCGGCTGTTGTTCTGGACCGCGCATGCGCCGCTTATTCTATCGAGCACGGATCTCGTCTATCGCTCGCTTGTGCTTAATTGCATCGCTCGTACCGCTCGTCATCTCGACCGGGGAGCAGACAAGGCGCAAGCCGGTTTGCCGCGCCTCGTTGCCTGGGGTGGCATTGTTGCCGCATCATTGTTGATACCCGGCGGCGGTCCGCGCCGCATTTTTGGTGAGGCGGGACTGGAGCGGGCAATCGACAGCGCCTTTCACGCTGATGGCGGCAGCGTGTCACGATCGCCTGCGGCACAACTTGAAGGAATCATGCTGCTGTCCATGCTGGGCGCGGTTTATGATGTCCGGCGGGAAAACATTCCCGATTTCATCCAAATGGCCCTCCATCGCACAGTGCCAGCCTTGCTCGGCATCGCTCATGGTGATGGCGGTTTGGGCAGTTGGCAGGGAAGCGCGGCCATTGCCGACACCCTGGTCGAAGCCGTTGTCGCTGCGAGCGGTGTGCGGACCCGGCCGTTGCGACAGGCGCGCGACTGGGGTTATCAGCGCTTGTCGGCGGGACAAACCGTGCTGCTTGTCGATGCAGCGCCGCCGCCGGTGTCGCATCTGGCGGTTGCCGGCTGTGCATCGACCAATGCCATGGAAATCAGCGATGGACCGCATCGGCTGATCGTCAATTGCGGCGGCGCCGCGTTGACTGGCGGGACTATTCCTCAAGATCTGGCACAGGGCCTGCGCACAACGGCGGCGCACAGCACGCTCGTGCTGGACGATCGGAACAGCACGGCCATTTTGAATGACGGCACGCTGGGGCGTGGCGTGACTGAAGTGGAGCTTGACCGACAGGAGTTGGAGCAGGGCAGCCGCCTGGAAATCAGCCATGACGGCTATGTTCGCAGGCTGGGTTTTCTGCACCGTCGTTTGCTGCTGATGGGGACGGACGGGCGCGAGATTCGCGGCGAGGATATGTTGCTGCCTGTTGGGCGGCGCAAACCAGCCGCCACGGGATTTGCCGTCTGCTTTCACCTTGCGCCCGATGTGGAACCGACGCTAACGGCAGACAAGCAGGGGGCATTGCTGCGTATCGCAATGGGTCCGCTGTGGCAGTTCCGCGCGGGCGGTGGGGCGCTGACGATAGAGGATAGTCTCTGGGTGGATGGCGAAGGCCGACCTCACCCGGCAAAGCAACTGGTTGTGACCGGAGAAACGGCGGCGGGCGGCGCAAGTGTCGGCTGGCTGCTCAAACGGGTCGGATAAAGGGAAATGATGAACGAAGTGAAGGTGAAGCGGGCGCTGTTGTCGGTGTCTGACAAGAGCGGGCTTGTTGAACTGGGTCAGGCGCTGGTGCGTCATGACGTTGAACTGGTATCCACTGGCGGCACGGCCAAGGCGTTGCGCGAGGCAGGGCTGGCGGTGAAGGATATTTCCGACCTGACGGGTTTTCCCGAAATGATGGACGGGCGCGTCAAGACGCTTCACCCAAAGGTGCATGGCGGCCTGCTTGCTGTGCGCAACAACCCCGAACATGTCGCGTCCATGGATGAACATGCCATCGGCGCCATCGATCTGGTCATCGTCAACCTTTATCCCTTCGCCCAAACGGTTGCGCGTGGCGCGGAGCGGGATGAAATTATCGAGAATATCGATATTGGCGGTCCCTCCATGGTTCGCTCGGCGGCGAAAAACCATGAAAGCGTTGCCATCGTTACGGACCCGGTCGACTATGCGCGCCTGATCGCCGAAATGGACGAAAAGGGCGGCGCTACAAGCTATGACTTTCGCCGGATGCTGGCAGCCAAGGCTTATGCCGCGACGGCGGCTTATGACAGCATGATCGCCAACTGGTTCGCCTACGTCGATCAGGAACAGAAATTTCCTCCCGTTCGGACTATGGCTAGCCGTCTTTCCATGTCGCTGCGTTATGGCGAAAACCCGCATCAGGGCGCGGCGCTCTATTTGCCGTTCGGACCTGCCGCGCGTGGAATCGCTCAGGCGCGCCAGGTGCAGGGCAAGGAACTGTCCTACAATAATCTCAACGATGCCGATGCCGCGCTGGAACTGGTCAGCGAATTCCGCGATGGCCCGCCCACGGTCGTCATCGTCAAACATGCCAACCCCTGTGGCGTGGCCAGCGCCGACACTCTGATCGACGCTTATCGGCAGGCGCTGGCTTGCGACAGCGTATCGGCTTTTGGCGGCATCATTGCGGTCAACCGCCCGCTCGATGGCCCCACCGCCGAAGCGATCAGCGAGATTTTCACCGAGGTCGTGGCGGCTCCCGATGCCGACGATGCGGCAAAGGCGGTGTTCGCCAAGAAGAAGAATTTACGCCTACTTTTGACCGGCGACCTGCCTGACCCCGCACGCGCCGGGCAGCAGGTCAGGGTAATTGCTGGCGGCGTATTGCTTCAGGACCGCGACAACGGGCAAGTGACGCGCGATCAGTTGAAGATTGTGACCAAACGCGCACCGAGCGAGCAGGAGCTGAACGATTGCCTGTTCGCCTGGACCGTCGCCAAACATACAAAATCCAACGCCATCGTTTATGCCAAGGACGGCGCGACGGCAGGCATTGGCGCAGGCCAGATGAACCGCCGGGACAGCGCCCGCATTGCCGCTGTCAAGGCGCAGGAAGCAGCGGAAACAAATGGCTGGGCCGCACCGCGCACCGCTGGTTCGGCTGTCGCGTCGGACGCCTTCTTCCCCTTCGCAGATGGCTTGCTGGCAGCGGTCGAGGCAGGTGCGACGGCGGTGATTCAGCCGGGCGGTTCGATCCGCGACGATGAAGTGATTGCGGCAGCCGATGCGGCGGGGCTGGCCATGGTCTTTACGGGCATGCGGCATTTCCGCCACTAACAGGGATATTGCCAAATCGTTCGCCCCGCACCTACATATGGGCGGGACGAACGATTTGGCTCCGCGCGATCCAATGAACGGCACAATCGCGGACTTCTTTAATCGCCGTTAACCAATCATTAGAAGATTTCCTTCACCCCTGTTTTCAGGACCATTGAAACAGGGGAATCCCGCATGTCACGCGCTGATCAAGCTGTGGACGTCGCCATCATCGGCGCTGGCCCTGCCGGCCTTACTGCGGCCTATCTGCTGACAAAAAAGGGCTATAGCGTCACCGTTATAGAAAAGGACCCGGTCTATGTCGGCGGGATCAGCCGGACGGTGGAATATAAGGGCTTTCGATTCGACATTGGCGGCCACCGCTTTTTTTCCAAATCGAAAGAAGTAGTGGACCTGTGGAACGAGATCCTGCCCGACGATTTCATTCAGCGGCCACGCATGAGCCGTATCTACTATGAGGGCAAATTCTACAGTTACCCCCTGCGTGCCTTTGAGGCGCTGGGTAATCTGGGGATTTTCCGGTCGACACTTTGCATGCTCAGCTATCTGCGCTGGAAATTGAAGCCCAGGCAGAATGTCCGCAGTTTCGAAGACTGGGTCGTCAACCAGTTCGGTCACAAGCTCTATTCGATCTTTTTCAAGACCTACACCGAAAAGGTGTGGGGCATGCCCTGCGATGAAATGTCCGCCGACTGGGCAGCGCAGCGGATCAAAGGGTTGAGCCTTGGCGCGGCGGTGATCGATGGTCTCAAGCGCTCACTCGGCCTTAACAAGCGGCCCAATGACGGCATGGCGACCAAGACCCTGCTCGAAAATTTCCGCTATCCTCGCCAGGGTCCCGGCATGATGTGGGATGCTGCGCGCGATTTCGTGGTGAAGGGCGGTAACCGGGTGTTGATGGGCCATGCGCTCAAACAGCTTGTCCGCGACCAGGGGACTGGTCGGTGGAAGGTCGCAGCAACGACGAGCGATGGCGCTGTGATCACGATCAACGCCGCTCATGTGATCAGTTCTGCGCCGATGCGCGAACTGGCCGGACGCATACATCCGCTGCCTGCCACACTGGGTCAGGCGCTGGACCTGAAATATCGGGATTTCCTGACCGTCGCACTGATGATCCGTTCGGACGATCTGTTCCCGGACAACTGGATTTATATCCACGACAGCAAGGTGAAGGTTGGCCGTGTCCAGAATTTCCGTAGCTGGTCTCCCGAAATGGTGCCCGAAGCGGGTATCGCCTGTGTCGGACTGGAATATTTCTGCTTCGAAGGTGACGGGCTTTGGTCATCGAGCGATGCCGACCTGATTGCATTGGCCGCAAAGGAAATGGCAATTCTCGGCCTGTGCGACCCGAAGGACGTTGTTGACGGCGCGGTTGTCCGACAGGAAAAGGCCTATCCCGTCTATGATGATGCCTATGCCGAAAACGTCCTTCACATGCGTAAGGAACTCGAAGGGGTCTATCCCACGCTGCATATGGTGGGGCGCAACGGCATGCACCGCTACAATAACCAGGATCACGCCATGATGACGGCGATGCTGACCGTCCGCAATATTGAGGCGGGCGCACGCGTGTATGACATATGGGCCGTCAATGAAGACGCGGAATATCATGAGTCCGGTGATGAGGGGCAGCGTGCGGCGTTGGCGTCCGAACGGATGGTTCCCAACCGCGTCATCCGGGCAGCCTGACGTCATGCTGCCGGCAATGCGCTCCATTTTCAGCAACTGGACCTATTTGCGCTACATAGTATCAAGTGCGGGTGCGCTGGCCGTGGATATGGCGGTTTTTCTTGCGCTGTTTCATCTGGGTCTTTTGCCTGTCATTGCTTCTGCACTGGGCTATGCGGTTGGAATCGCGGCGCATTGGATGTTTTCCAGCCGTGCGGTATTTACCGATGCGGTAGCGGTGCGGGGCAGCGCGCGCGCGCGACAGAAGGCGTTGTTTCTGGGTTCGGCACTGGTCGGCCTTGCCATCACCACGACGATGGTCGGGGCGGCCGATATGCTGGGACTTGATCCGCGCCTTGCAAAGCTGGCTGCGATCGCGGTCAGCTTTCAGGCGACCTATCTGATGCGCAAGAAGGTGGTCTTTGCCAGATGAAGATGGACGGCCTTTTTTCAGGCCGCCGCTTTCCGCTGGCGATCTTTGCCATATGGCTGATCTGTTCGGCGGCAATGCTGGTTCTGTCCTATGGATTGATCGCGATTCTGGATTTCCGCGATGCCGATGATGCGCTGCGATTGGTGCAAATTCGCGACTGGATGGCGGGCCAAAGCTGGTTCGATGTCACCCAATATCGGATAAATCCGCCTGAGGGTGGTCCGATGCACTGGTCGCGCCTGATCGATCTTCCTATTGCCGCTCTTCTCTGGTTCACATCTTCATTTTTAAACCAGATCGATTCGGAACGAGCCGTTCTTGCGGTCTATCCGTTGCTGGTGATGGGGCTATTGTTCGGTATTTTCGCTTGTGCAGTCCGGCGTTTGGCGGGTGCTGCGTTGGCCGTCCTGGCCGTCGTGCTTCTTGGCCTTACCATGCCAGTGTTGATCCAGCTCATGCCCATGCGGATTGACCATCATGGCTGGCAGATTGTGATGGCCGCATGGGCGTTCTATGCCAGTCTGCTGCCTTCCCCGCGCAAGAGTGGCATTTTGACGGGGCTGGCGGTTGCGTTCTGGCTTATCATATCCAGCGAAGCGCTGCCCTATGCCGCGCTGTTTGGCGCGTTGTATGCCCTGAAATATCTGCGCCATCCCGATCAGTGGGATCGGTTGGCCGCATATTTATGGACGGTTACGCTGGGTGCCGCTGCTTTGCTGTTGGTTACCCGCGGCCTGTCTGTTTCATTGCGCTTTTATTGTGACACCATGTCGCCAACTTTTTTGATTCCCATGGGGACGGCCGCGCTATTGATTTTGGGGCTGAAAGCCCTGTTGCCTGATCATCATCCGACCAATCGGGTGGCCATCATTGCAGTGCCAGGTGCAGGCGCGTTGATTGCATTGTCGTTGACCGGACGCGAATGCATGGCGGGGCCATTCGAAACGCTTGACCCTCTGGTCTATCGTTTCTGGTATCTGAAGGTTAGCGAAGGCCTTCCCATCTGGGATCAGCAAGCCGCTACCATATTCATGACTCTTGTCGCGCCGATACTGGGTGCAGTGGGGTATGCACTTGCTATTCGTGCCCAGAAAGATGCCGCAAAACGTGCGCGATGGATCGAATCGCTGTTTGTGGCAGCGGGCGCTTTCACACTCTCCCTTCTGGTCATGCGGGCCATGTCGATTGCCCATCTTTTCATGCTTCCCGGCAATGCCTGGCTGTTCCTGACCGGTATGAGCAGGGCGCGGACACTGTACCGGACATCAACGAGGATCATTGCGTCGGTGGCAACCGTGCTTCTGATTCCCGCCCTGCCAACGGCCTTGCTTGCCAATGCTTTCTCTCGGGAAACTGCGACCGCCCATGGCTCGGAAAAGGCGCAATGCACGACGCCATCCGGACTGCGATATCTTGCTGCCTTGCCGCCTGCGACGTTGTTTGCGCCTCTCGATATTGGACCATATCTGCTGGTCCATACCCATCACCGAGTTATCGCGACAGCTCACCACCGTAATCATCATGCCATGGCGACTGTCATCACGGCGTTTATGAGTGCGGAACCAGAAGCCCGTGAAACGGTGATGGGTACTGGCGCGGACTATCTGGTTTATTGCCCCCAAAAATCTGAAATCGGCCAATATGTGAAGCATGCTCCAACCGGCCTTGCCGCACGATTGGAAGCAGGGCAGGTCCCCACCTGGCTTCAACCCGTCCCAATGCGACAGGATCAGGCCATTCGGGTCTATCGCATCGTCAATTAAGCCGCCGCTGGTTTGAAGAGCATCGCCGCGCCGTTCATGCAATAACGTTTGCCTGTGGGCTTTGGACCATCATCGAAAATATGGCCCAGATGCCCGCCGCAACGGCGGCAGTGGACTTCCGTGCGGGGATAGCCGATCCCATAGTCTGTGGACGTCCGCACCGCATTGGGCAAGGGTTTCCAGAAGCTGGGCCAACCAGTACCGCTGTCATATTTGGTGGTTGAGGAAAAAAGCGGCAGGCGGCAGCCTGCGCACAGAAATAGTCCTTTGCGATGTTCCTTGTTCAAGGGACTGGAATAAGGACGCTCGGTTGCGGCGCGGCGCAGGACGGCAAATTGCTGTGACGTCAGGCGCTTTTTCCATTCCTCCTCGCTCAGGTTGAGTTCGAACCCCTCCTTCGCCTCTGCCGATTCGTCCAACATGCGGAAACCCGCGATGCTGGCGATAGCGAGGACGCCTGTTGATCCGATCAGGGTGCGTCGTGATATATGCATCATTTTTCTCATTCGCATGGCGAGTATGAAAGGCTACATCTGAACCCGCGATGCACGCCCGACAAGACGTTTAAGTAAAGATCGTCGTTCGGCATTGTTCCCGCTACCGGTATAAACGGCGGAGTAAAAATGTACCACTGACGGGTCTTTTGGGGTCCGTTCATTTCGGAGTAAAAGTGTACCGGT
>NZ_JAKKIE010000256.1 GCF_021742065.1 Rhizorhapis sp. SPR117 | reverse complement strand
CGCAACGCGGGACATAAACCAGCCGGGTCACTTCTCGATGAAAATACCGGGTCACTTCTCAGCGACAATCAACACTCACGCGCTGGGACGGTCAAAAGGCGGCTTGAGCACCAAGGTTCATGCTGCCACCGATGCACTTGGCAATCCCGTTCGCTTCATTCTGACGGGCGGGGAACGCAATGACATCACCCAGATCGAAGGCCTGCTCGATGGCCTCACAGCACGTCATGTTTGTGGATCGGCATGCAAAAAGGACCCCGTTAGCGGGGTGATCGGCGTCTAAAAGGGACCCCTCATTTCGATGGTTTA
>NZ_JAKKIE010000032.1 GCF_021742065.1 Rhizorhapis sp. SPR117 | reverse complement strand
AGGGGTTCCTCCTCCAAGAGGACTCTAAAGCCAGTATCCGACTGAAGTCGGAGGGGTTCCTCCTCCAAGAGGACTCTGAAATCCGCTAGGACGATCTCCACACGGTCGGATGTGTTTGCATCCTCGCTTGCGCCTGCTGGTCCGCCAAGAACCAGAGAGAAGGCAGCGAGCGAGAAAAAGGCATAGCTACGCTTCATACGATCGTCCTCAATTTCACCTTATCAAAGACAGAACCGCGCTACCAGCAATCTCATCCCGCCAACCATTCACGCGCTTTGCCAATATCTGCAAAATCAAATACCCTGATTTCCGCGGCCATTACGGCACCCATCATCTTTGCAATCGGACCGATCCAGCCCTTGTCCGTGACGACAGCGACGCGGGCTATGTCCTTCAGGTGGTGAAAGGACCAGCCCATATCCTCCCACCATATGCCGGGACTGATCCAACCAATGTCTCGAATGATCTCCAGGATCAATATTTTACCATGAGCCGCGATCTCGGCGTCCAGGTCCCGCACCAATGCGCGATAGCTTTCCATATCCGCCGCGCCGTCAATGTCGATTTCGATGATCCCGGTTTCAGGATCGAGCCGATGTGTCAGCATCCCATATCTTCCTTTATTCCCGTTCGCCCCCTGAAATTTGCGAATCCCGCGCTTCCCGACTCCAATCAGATCCAACCTCGGATATTATCCTTTATTTTTAATGTATTATAACGTTGTCTCAGGTTCATGAAACCTTGGCCAAACTGCGATAGTTTACACCGAGCATAATGATCAAAATAAAGGAAATATGACATGCGTAATTTTATGCTTGCTCTAGCAGCCGTATCGATTGCCGTTCCGGCAAGCATGGTTGTTCCAACCGATCAGGCGTCGGCAAAGCAATATAAATACAAGGAATGGCGCGGCCGCGACGGACGGACATATTGCCGCAAGTCCGATGGAACAGTCGGGCTGATCGTTGGCGGCGCGGTGGGTGCGCTTGCCGGGCGAGCAATTGATACGCGCGGCGACCGTGCGACTGGCACTATCGCCGGCTTGGCAGCAGGCGCTCTGATCGGACGGGAAATAGATCGCGGCGGCTCACGTCGCTGCCGCTGACACGAAAAAGGGGCGGATCGATGACCAATCCGCCCCTCTATTCATTCATAGGTATGAAAGCGAAACCTGGGACAGCCCCAGTTCAATCTCTCATACTCAATGCGGTGGACTTGGTTGCTGATGCCGCCTCAGCCACGTGGAATCTGACCGGAGTTCCATTAGACGTGCCAGTGACCATGTCGCCACGAACAACAAGCGAAAATTTCTTACCGCCGGGATAGCTACGTCCGGTTATTACCTTGCTTTCACCTTTCTGCTCGACCTTATAGACATAAGTATAGCCATCCCGTTCGAAGGACCCAGTTTCGACCGGACCGGCCAGCGCCGGGGAAACAAATGAAAGCACCGCACCTGCGGCAATAATGGATAGCATTCGCATAAGATTCCTCCTGTTTGAATGCCAGACAAACACCCCGTTTCTGTTGTTGCGCATCAGGTTATGTTGCGTCGCAGCAGTAGCCGCAATCGCAAAGTGCAGACCGACGATTGCGCTATCTGCAACTGCTTATGTGGCGGCAGTGATCCAGGGCAGCATTCATTTTGCTTGCGCCGGAGCAATCGTCCAAATTTGGGTTGACCCATCACTACCCGACAAGGCAGGGAGGAAAGAAAATCCGAACAGATGAGAGATACCAATGACCAGCAGCAATACGCTTCCCGAAGATTTCAAACAGGCGATGCGGCGGCTGGCGACGACAATCGCCATTGTCACGACAGGCACAGGTGAACATTGGAGCGGCATGGCGGCAACGGCGGTCACCTCGGTCACATCCGATCCTCCCACTCTTTTGGTTGCGGTCAACCGTACCGCCAGCATGTCGCCAGTGTTACAGGCCGAACAGCGTTTCTGCGTCAATCTGCTGGCCGAACGCCATTGTGATCTGGTTAAGATCTTTAGCGGCGGCAAGAAGGGATTTGAGCGTTTTGAAACCGGCGGCTGGGTTGCTTCCGAGGATGGCCTGCCGGTATTGTCCGATGCTGTGGCCAGCCTGATCTGCACCACACAGATGACGTTGGGCGTGGCGACGCATACGCTGTTTATCGGTCAGGTCCAGTCCATCGTGAATCATCCCGACATTGATCCGCTGATCTGGGTCGATGGGACTTTTGCGTCGGCCTCCCGCCTGTAACGTCACTCCGCTCGGGATCAGCCGGGCAGAGGCTGAACAACTCTGTCATCAGACCAGTTTTCTAACGCGGGAATCAGTTCGTCATAATGATGGATGATGAGGTCCGCCCCCAGTTCCTCAATCGGCTGCATCAGGAAACCAAAACTGACGCCAATACTAGGAATACCTGCATTTTTGGCTGCAAGGGTATCGTTGATGCTGTCGCCAAGAAAAATCGCACGGCCACCGCCGCAGCGCCGGATCATTTCCTCGATCGGAGCGGCATGCGGCTTTGCCCGGCCCGCCCCCATCGTATCGCCGCCAATAATAGCGTCAAAGCGTTGCATCAGTCCCATCTGCTCAATCAGTGCAAGCGCAAAACGTTCATATTTATTGGTGCAGATGGCCAGCTTCACGCCTCGCGCATGCAGTTCATCCATCGCTTTGACGAGGCCGGGATAGGCTTTGCTGTGGCGGATCAGATTGTCTCCATAAAAATCGAGCAGCACCGGCAGATATTGCTGCATCAGCGCTTCTGAACAGCCGCCCGATGCCGCCAGTCCGCGCTCCAGCATCACCTTCGCCCCGCGCCCGACCAGCGGTTTGATCTCATCGACAGAAAAGGGCGGGCGGCCGATCTGCGCCAGTGTGTAATTCACCGCCGCCGCCAGATCGCCGCTGGTATCCAGCAAAGTACCGTCCAGGTCGAAGCCAATAATATCGAAAGGAATTTTTGTCATCGAGCGTTCAATGCCCTTTGCCCTGTAGAATATGCAAGCCAAACATGGCAGAGGAATGCTGAAACTGCCTGATCCACTTGCACGAACGGAAATATTCTGACGATGCGCCCGTTAGCCACCATCATTCTTGCCGCGGGGCAAGGCACACGCATGAAATCGGGCATGCATAAAGTGCTGCACCCTGTCGCCGGGCGCCCAATGCTGCTCCATCTGCTGGCCAGCGTCGAGACGCTGAAACCACAAAAGAAAATCCTGGTCGTTGGCGCAGGCCGCGACCAAGTGGAGGCAGCCGTTTCGGGCCATGACGTTCAGATTGTCGTCCAGGACAGGCAACTTGGTACCGGCCATGCCGTTCAGCAGGCCGAAGCAACATTCAACGGTTTTGTTGGCGATGTGCTGATCCTTTATGGCGACGTGCCGCTGGTGCGGGCCGAAACCATGCGGATGATGCTGGAACGCTTGCATGGCGATGGCACGCCCGTAGCGGTCGTGCTCGGTTTTCGTCCGGATGATCCTGGCGCTTATGGCCGGATCGTCGCGAATGCGCATGGCGCTATCGAGAAGATGGTCGAATACAAGGATGCGAGCGAGCCGGAACGCGCCATAACTTTGTGCAACAGCGGGCTCATGGCAATCAGGCAAGAAGACCTTTTCACCCTGCTCGCGCGGATCGAAAATGATAACGCAGCGGGCGAATATTACCTGCCCGACATCGTCATGCTCGCATTGCACGATGGCCGGCAAAGCGCGGTTGTCGAGACCGAAAGCTGGGAAGTATCAGGCGTCAATAGCCGCATCGAACTTGCCAAGGTCGAGGCAGAATGGCAGCGCCGCCGCCGGATAGAGGCAATGCGCGATGGCGCCACCCTCATTGCGCCGCAGACCGTGTTCTTCAGTCATGACACCGTGATCGGCAAGGACGTCGTAATCGAACCCAATGTTGTCTTCGGCCCCGGCGTGATCGTGGAGGACAATGTGACCATCCACGCCTTTTCCCATCTGGCCGGCGCGCATGTGAAGAGTAGAGCCGAAATCGGTCCTTACACCCGACTTCGCCCCGGCGCGGACATCGGCCAGGGCGCGAAGGTCGGCAATTTCGTCGAAATGAAAAAAGCGGTGCTGGGCGCAGGCGCGAAGGTCAATCACCTCAGCTATATCGGCGATGCCAATGTTGGACCGGGCGCGAATATCGGCGCGGGTACGATCACCTGCAACTATGACGGTTATTTCAAATACCGGACGGAAATAGGCGCTGGCGCATTCATCGGTTCCAACAGCGCATTGGTCGCGCCAGTCAATATCGGCGATGGCGCGATCGTCGCTGCCGGATCAGTGATCACACACGATATCGGCAGTGACGATCTGGCGCTGGCCCGGGGCAGGCAGGAGGCAAAGCCCGGCTGGGCCGCCAAATTCCGCACTGTCATGAATGCGAAGAAGAAGGCGAAATAGCTATATTTCCCATTATCCCGAGCGAAATTGAAGGACATGGGGACTTGGCGCGGCGTGTCTCGACTGCGCTCGACACAAACGGTTTGAGGTAATTTATGTGCGGTATCATCGGCATATTGAGTAAGGA
This sequence comes from Rhizorhapis sp. SPR117, assembly GCF_021742065.1. The sequence goes on along the minus strand of NZ_JAKKIE010000032.1, from coordinate 42,110 downwards.
AGACGTAGCGGATCGGCTGGTCGATGGTCTGCGCCGTCTGGAATATCGCGGTTACGATTCAGCGGGCATATGCACCATCCACAACGGCGCGTTGGAGCGCCGAAGGGCGGAGGGCAAGCTCAATAACCTCGCCGCAAAACTCGTGCTTGATCCCCTGCCCGGAACCGTCGGCATCGCGCATACCCGCTGGGCCACACATGGCGCGCCCACCGAAGATAATGCCCATCCCCATATCGTCGGCGATGTAACGCTGGTCCACAATGGGATCATCGAGAATTTCAAATCTCTGCGCAACGAACTGATCGCGCAAGGTCGGGTTTTCGCCAGTCAGACGGATACCGAAGTGGTCGGCCATCTTCTTGCCCGCGAGGTCGAACAGGGTGCCGATCCCAAGCAAGCTGTCGCAAATGTCCTGCCCCGGCTGCAAGGCGCCTTTGCACTGGCCATCATGTTTCGCGCATGGCCGGACCTGCTGATCGGGGCGCGGCTGGGCGCCCCGCTGGTGGTCGGTTATGGCGATGGTGAAAATTATATCGGTTCCGACGCACTGGCGCTCGCTCCGCTGACCCAGAAGATCGCCTATCTGGAGGAAGGCGACTGGGCAGTGATAACGCGGGAGTCGATCGAGATATTCGATCTGAACAATCATCCCGTCGAGCGCCCCGTAACCAGTTCGGGCGTGTCGGGTGCGATGATCGACAAGGGCAATTACCGCCATTTCATGCTGAAGGAGATTTTCGAGCAGCCAGTGGTGGTGGCGCAGACGTTGCGTAGCTATCTCCGTCCGCTGGAAAATCAGGTAGCGCTACCGGACATGGGTTTCAATCTGGGTGGCATCAAGCGCGTCACGATCGTTGCCTGCGGAACCAGCTATTATGCAGGCCTCATCGCAAAATACTGGTTTGAAAAATTCGCGCGCGTACCTGTCGACATCGATGTAGCGAGCGAATTTCGATACCGCGACCCGGTACTGGAGCCGGGTGGCCTTGCGCTCTTCATTTCGCAATCGGGCGAAACCGCCGATACGCTGGCGGCGCTACGCCATGCTCGCGCTGAAAAACAGATCATCGCGGTCGTCGTCAATGTACCGACCAGTTCAATGGCGCGCGAGGCCGATTTGCTGCTGCCCACCCATGCAGGACCGGAAATCGGCGTCGCATCGACCAAGGCGTTTACCTGTCAATTATCCGTGCTCGCTGCACTGGCCGCCAACCTTGCACGCGCCAACGGGCACTTGTCGGCAGATGAGGAAGGCGCGATCGTCAAGCATCTGACTGAAGCCCCGGCCGCCATGAATCAAGCGCTTGGTCATGACGACGAGATAGAAGCGGTGGCCCATCTGATCGCCCCGGCGCGCGACGTTCTTTATCTGGGACGCGGCCCGGATTTCCCCATGGCGCTGGAAGGCGCGCTAAAGCTGAAGGAAATCAGCTATATTCATGCCGAAGGCTATGCTGCGGGCGAAATGAAGCACGGACCCATCGCCCTGATCGACGATGCCGTGCCGGTGATCGTCATCGCGCCGTCTGGGCCGCTGTTCGAAAAGACCGTATCCAACATGCAAGAAGTGCAGGCTCGCGGCGGCAAGGTCGTGTTGATTTCGGATGCCGAAGGCATTGCGCAAGCAGGCGAGGATTGCATGGCAACCATCGAAATGCCCACCGTCCATCCCTTGATAGCCCCACTGGTCTATGCCGTGCCGGTGCAATTGCTCGCTTATCATGTAGCCGTTGCAAAGGGCACTGACGTCGATCAGCCTCGCAATCTCGCCAAATCCGTAACCGTCGAATAACCGCCAGCGGTCTATGTGCTGGCGAAATCAAGTCCGATGTCGGCGGCAGGGGCGGATTGGGTCAGCCGCCCGACGCTGATGTAAGTGACGCCGGTGTCGGCAATGGCGCGAATGGTGTCCAGCCGCACGCCACCCGAAGCCTCCGTCGGCACCCGTCCGCCAACAAGCATGACCGCGCCGCGCAAAGTCGCAGGCTCCATATTGTCGAGCAACAAATGCGTAGCGCCAGCGGCCAATGCGGGTTCGATCTGATCGATCCGGTCGATTTCCACGATGATGCGTTCAATACCTGCCGCGACAGCGCGACGGACGGCCTCTCCCACCGATCCCGCAACCGCGACATGATTGTCCTTAATCATCGCTGCATCCCAAAGGCCCATGCGATGATTGGTCGCCCCGCCCATGCGCGTCGCATATTTTTCCAACGCACGAAGGCCGGGAATGGTCTTGCGCGTGTCAAGAAGGGTTGCCCCCGTACCCGCAATGCGATCGACATATTGCCGCGTCATGGTGGCAATGCCGGTCAGATGCTGCACTGTATTGAGCGCCGACCGTTCCGCCGTCAGCATGGCCCGAGCCTTTCCGGTCAGGCGGATCAGGTCGGTCCCGGCAGGCACGCTGTCGCCATCCCTGACGAGCAGTTCGATCTTCACATCGGGATCAAGCGCACGGAAAAAGGCCTCGGCCAGCGGCAGACCCGCTACGGTTACGGCGTCACGAGTATCCATGACACCGGCAAAGGTCGCATCGGCGGGGATCACGGCGGCTGAGGTAATATCGCCTGCTTCACTCAAATCCTCGGAAAGCGTGGATGCGATGAAGGCGGGCAGATCGAATCGGTCAAGAGTGAAAGTCATAGTGATCGGCCCCCTGGTAACGCGCCCCAGCAAAGTCCAGGGACGCTGCTCTGGCGAACGTGTCTCGACGGTACTCGACACGAACGGGAATATTAGGCCCTCGCCACCACCGGCTTGCCCAAATCCCCCTGCCCCACCGTGCCCGCCGCCATCTCCAACATCCGATCAAGGCTCTTTTTCGCGGCCAGCCGCAGGTCCTCGCTCATTTCGATGCGCGGTTGCAGGTCACGCAATGCGACATACAGCTTTTCCATCGTGTTGAGCGCCATATAGGGGCAGATATTACAATTGCAGTTGCCGTCCGCACCCGGCGCGCCGATGAAAGTCTTGTGCGGCATTGCCTTTTCCATCTGATGGATGATGTGCGGCTCGGTAGCCACAATCAGGGTATCGCCCGGCATAGTGTTGGCAAAATCGAGAATGCCGCTGGTCGACCCGACATAATCGGCATGATCGACGATATGCGCCGGGCATTCGGGGTGCGCGGCGACGGGCGCCTCAGGATGCTGCGCCTTCAGCTTCAACAATTCGGTTTCGCTGAACGCCTCATGCACGATGCACACACCAGGCCATAGGAGCATATCACGACCCGTCTTGCGGGCAAGATAACCGCCCAGATGCTTGTCGGGACCAAAAATGATTTTTTGGTCCTTGGGAATCTGCGACAGGATTTTTTCGGCAGACGAACTGGTGACGATGATGTCGCTAAGCGCTTTCACCTCTGCCGAACAATTGATGTAGCTCAGCGCGATATGATCGGGATGCGCTTCCCGGAACGCTTTGAACTTGTCGGGCGGACAGCTATCCTCCAGCGAACAACCTGCGTCCATGTCTGGCAGAACGACGATCTTTTCGGGGGACAGGATTTTCGCGGTTTCGGCCATGAAACGCACGCCGCAAAAAGCGATGACGTCCGCGTCCGTCGCCTGCGCCTTGCGCGACAGGTCCAGACTGTCGCCAACGAAATCGGCAAGATCCTGTATTTCCGCCTTTTGATAATAATGCGCCAGGATCACGGCGTTGCGGTCCTTGCGCAGCCGGTCGATTTCGGCGCGCAGGTCCAGCCCCGCAAGGCTTCCGCCCGTTTTGCCAAGTGCAGTCATCAGTCTCTCCGAATAGGCCCCATATGCGGCCGATATAGGGATTGATCAGAATTATGCAGCAATTTTCCAGCGATCTTTTTCACTGACCACCAAATTGCGCGTCTGCAGGTCGATAAGGTGCGCCAATACCGATCGGCCAGCCGCTCCATGCAGTCGCGGATCGACACCCTTATACATTTTCTCGACCATCTCGGGAATAGAAATGGCATCATGCGCGCGCAGGTGGCGCAATATCTGTCCCTCACGATGTTTGCGATGCCCCATCATCGACCGGACCCATCTTTGCGGATGTTCCACTGGTTCGCCATGGGCGGGATAATAGACCGTATCCGCGCGGCCGAGCAGCTTCTGCATACTCGCCATATAGGCGGCCATATCGCCATCGGGCGGGGATATCACACTGGTCGACCAACCCATGACATGATCGCCGGTGAACAAGGCTTTTTCCTCGTTCAACGCAAAACAGAGATGGTTGGACGTATGCCCCGGCGTCGCCACAGCCTCCAGTGTCCAGCCAGTGCCTTTTACCTGCTCGCCATCAGTCAAAATCTGGTCAGGCACATAGCCCCCGTCAAACGCCGCATCGGCACGCGGACCATCGTCATCGAGGGCCAGAGGCGCGCATCCGATTATTCGAGCACCAGTCATCTCTGCCAATGGACCGCTGGCGGGGCTGTGATCCCGATGGGTATGCGTGCACATGATAGCGCGCACCGACCGGCCTGCAATGCCGCGCAACAGGGCATCAAGATGCGCAGGTTCATTTGGCCCCGGATCGATTACCGCTACGTCATGCTCACCAACCAGATAAGTTTGCGTGCCTGTATAGGTAAAGGGCGAAGGGTTGGGCGCCAGCACGCGCGCGACCAACGGCGCGAGGCGCATCAACTCACCTGTCGGAAAATCGTTCATGGCCCACATGTGGCATGTTGCAGGTATAAAACAAGAGTGATGTGACCGCTCGACCCCCACAGACGCACAGTCATTTCGTCGGAAATGTTTACACTCGCCACCAATGGTTAATATGCCTTCACCACAGCTTTACCCGTAAAACCGCCACTGCCGACTTTTGGCACAGGCAATGCATATCTAATGTCGTCCCGAGCGTTTCGCTTCAATCGGGGGTCGGAAAACGCGACGTCCATGTTGCACCGACCCCCACCCCGGGCCTCCCCATTTTCCAGTCTAGCGGCCCATAACGGCGAGCTTTGTACCCTTTGAACCTTTTTTGAACACCGTTTCGCAACCGGTGCACGTCCCGTGCGTTATGAACGCATGAACAAGCACAGTACCAAAGTTGGACTGCAAGAAGCGGCTCTGTTGCCCGGAACGGATCTGGGCAACTGGATGCGAACGCTTGTCGATTATGTGCGGTCGGGTGAACCCGATCTCACTAACCGCCAAATGGCCTTGATGATGATTGTCTATATAATGCCCGGCCCCCACACAGTGCGGGGCCTGGCGGACAAACTTAATGTTTCAAAGCCCGTCATTACTCGCGCCTTGAATAAACTGGGTGCCCTCGGCTATCTGCGCCGGGAGCGGGATGAAGCGGATCGTCGCAATATCTTTATAACCAGGACGTCGAAAGGGGCGCATTTCCTTGACGGATTTGAACGTTTCATCGCAGAATCAAAAAGCGATGGGCATTGGGGAAAGCAGCGGGTCACAAGCTGACGCGGAACGGAGTCGTTTTACGCTGACGGGGCGCTCGATAGCGCTGGACCGGCGGATCAACGCCATTCGCGGCGATCTGGCGGACATTGCGCTTGCCGGTTGGTATTTCGCGCCGCACTATTCCTGTCCTCAGGCCTTTTCCGTCATCTCGCCCCGCACGGCCATTCGTGCCAAGGGGGATGCCGCTTCGACCGCAGTGTCTGAACTGCTGTATGGCGAAGCATTCCATGCCATCGACATCGCCGGGGGCTGGGCCTGGGGCTATAGCGCGCATGACAACTATGTAGGTTACGTCCGGGCGGATCTATTGAGCGCGCCGGTTGAACCCACGCATATCGTTACCGCGACGGCCGCACTCGTCTTTGCCGAAGACAACATAAAGTCGCCGGAACGTTTACGTCTTCCGATGGGCAGCCGCCTTGCAGGTGAAGTTGAGGGAGCATTCCTGAAATGTAGGGAAGGCTTCATCCATCTGCGCCACGTTTCTCCTGTCGACAGCATGCAGAATGACCCCGTTGCCATTGCGCAAAAGCTTACGGGCACGCCTTATCTTTGGGGTGGGCGCAGCAGTGACGGTCTGGATTGTTCGGGTCTGGTCCAACTCTGCCTGTCGCTTTGCGAAATCGTCGCGCCCCGTGACACAGATCAGCAAATGGTGGCGCTGGGCGAAGAAATTGATGCTGCTGCGCCGTTGCAAAGGGGCGACATTATTTTCTTTCCGGGCCATGTCGGTTTTATGTCGGACGCGGACAATCTGATCCATGCCAATGCTTTCTGGATGCAGGTGATGACGGAGCCGCTGGTCGATGTTGTAGCGCGGCTGGTGCCCGACCATGCACAACCGGTACTGGCACGCAAAAGGATCAACCTATGACCACCCATGTCTTCATCGATGGCGGCGCGGGCACGACCGGCATTGAAATTCGCGAGCGGCTGGCAGGCCGGGGCGAATTGTCGCTCATCACCCTGTCCGACGCGGACCGGAAAGATGCCGCCGCACGCAAGGCCGCGCTCAACGATGCTGACGTGGTGATCCTGTGCCTGCCCGACGACGCCGCACGCGAAGCGGTTTCGCTGATCGCCAATGACCGGACGAAAGTGATCGACGCTTCGACCGCCCATCGGGTTGCGCAAGGGTGGACCTATGGCTTTGCGGAATTGGAACCCGACATGCGGCAACGCCTTTCAAGCGCGCGCTTCGTTTCCAATCCCGGCTGTTATCCGACCGGATTTCTGGCGCTCGTCCGTCCGTTGATCCGTGCTGGCCTGATTCCGGCTGACTGGCCCTTCACCGTCAATGCCGTGTCGGGCTATTCCGGCGGCGGCAAGGCGATGATCGCGGCGTTTGAGGATGATTCCGCCCCCGAACGGGCCGATACGGCTTATCGTGCCTATGCCCTTGGCCTTGCCCACAAGCATGTGCCGGAAATGCAGCTTCATTCAGGTGCAAAATACCTCCCGCTTTTCACACCAGCCGTGGCCCGGGTCTATCGCGGCATGCTGGTGGAAGTGCCTTTGCAATTATGTGCCATGCCGAACGCGCCCTCCCTTGATGCATTGCGCGATGCACTGGCTGCCGCCTATGATGGATCGCAGCAGGTTCATGTTGCCGACAAGCCCGCTTGCGATACGCAGGGCGTGATTGACATTGAACACGTCGGCGCAACCGACCGGCTGGATATTTTCGTTTTCGGCAATGCACAGACAGGTCAGGCGCGGCTTGTGACTGCGCTCGATAATCTGGGCAAGGGGGCGGCAGGCGCTGCTGTACAGAACCTCAACATTCTTGCAGGACTGGAAGAAACGGCCGGGTTGCGGCTTTAGGCCCAGATCAAAGCCGGGTTCAATGCACCGTGCCGACGACTTCGTCGATGGACAGCAATATGATCAGGCGTTCGATCTGACGCCAGTGGCAGAAATGGATGTGATTACCCAGGTCCCGGCTGCGATCGGCACGCGCTGCGGCTTCGAAACCGGCATTATCGCCATGAAGGTCTATAAGCGTCTGAGCATCTTCAAAGCTTTTGCGGTTCGACACATAGGGCAACAGCAATCCGATTCTCCCGACAGTGGTCACAAGCGACCATGGACATTTCGGGAAAGCTCATTCAACCGGCGTGCCAATATCAGGGAAATGTGGGGATATGCGTCATCCGATAGTCAACGGGTTGTTATCCAAATGCCAATCCGGGACATTATTCCCAGATCAGGACGTCTGGTGTCCCGGGATGAAGCGTGGCAATAGGCGCAAATGAGCAATAATCAGCCACAAAACGCACGGGGCGCGGGCGCCATCATCGCCCTATCCTCCATAACGGGTGTAATCGCCGGAGGTTTAATGGGACAGCCCTCTATCGGCCTGCTCGCCGGAGTGGGAACAGGCATGGCGATCGGATTGTTGATGTGGTGGTACGACCGCCGCAAATAATGGCCGACCGCCTTGTGCGCCGGGACGCAACCGCATAGTTAGGCGCCATGATCAAGCATCTGTCCCTGTTCGCGCTTCTCTGCCTTGTCATTGCTGGCGGTGCTTTGTTTTACCTCTCGCGCGGCGACACCGCGCAACTAACGGTCAAGCAGTTGTCCGGTCGGGAACCAATGATCACTGCCCCACGCAAGGAATTCATTCCGACCATGAACATCGCAAAGGCGGTGGGTTGGCGCGATGGCGAAAAACCTGTTGCAGCAGCGGGACTCGAAGTGGTCCGCTTTGCCGGTGGACTTGCTCATCCCCGCTCGATGATCCGCCTGCCCAATGGCGATATATTGGTGGCTGAAACCAACAGCCCGTCCCGCGAAGTTGGTGGCGTCACTGGTTTTGTGATGGAAAGGCTGATGTCTTCCGCTGGCGCCGTTGCCCCCTCCGCCAATCGTATCAGCCTGCTGCGCGATACCGATGGCGATGGCAAGGCGGACGCCCGTCATATTTTGCTGAAGGGGCTGAATTCCCCCTATGGCATGGCGTTGGTCGGCAACACCCTGTACGTCGCCAACACCGACGCCCTGATGGCCTTTCCCTACAAGGAAGGTGAAACGCAGATTACCGCCAAGGGCCGCAAGATACTGAACCTGCCCCGGCAAGCGCCCAATTTTCACTGGACCCGAAACCTGGTCGCCAGCGCCGATGGATCGCGCCTCTATGTCGCGGTCGGGTCGGCAAGCAATATTGGCGAATATGGCCTGGATAAAGAGGAAAACCGCGCCGCCATATTGGAGGTCGATCCAAAGACCGGCGACTATCGCATCTTCGCCAGCGGTCTGCGCAACCCCGTTGGCATGGCATGGGAACCCCATAGCGGTGAACTTTGGGCGGTCGTCAATGAACGCGACATGCTGGGTTCCGATCTGGTGCCGGATTTTCTGACTCGTGTCGAATTCGGCGCTTTCTATGGCTGGCCCTGGAATTACTGGGGGGGATATGAGGACAAGCGCGTGGAGCCGGGCCGGCCGGATCTGCGCGAATATACGCATCGTCCCGATTATGGTCTGGGTAGCCACACCGCCCCGCTCGGCCTCAGTTTTGCCAATGATGACGCAAAGCTCAGCAAAGCTTTCAGCAGTGGCGCGTTCATTGCTCTGCACGGAAGCTGGAATCGCAAGCCGCTTGCCGGATACAAGGTCGTGTTCGTAAAGTTCGATGACAATGGCACACCGCAGGGCCTGCCCGTCGATCTTCTCACAGGCTTTCTGAACAACGAGAACGAAGCTCGCGGCCGCCCGGTGGATGTGCTTGTCGCCAAGGATGGCGCGCTGTTGGTCAGCGACGATGTCGGCGGAGTGATCTGGCGTGTGAGCAATTCAGCAGCAAAGCCGTAGCCCCATATATTCAGGGATAACTCACGGTCTTGGGCTGCCCCTCCGGAATAGGAATATAGTCGTCGGCATCGCCCGGAATGGTCGCGAAACGACCTGCCTTCCAATCATCTCGCGCCGTCATGATCCGATCCTTGCTGGACGACACGAAATTCCACCAAACATGGCGCGGCGTGGAAAAGCCCTCCCCTCCAAACAGCATCACGCGTCCGCCATCCACGCTGCGCAAGGTCGCGTGAAGGCCGGGACGCAGGACGTATAGCGTCATGGGTGCAAGCGCCATATTGTCGAGCGCCGCATCCCCACCAGCCAGATAGACCGCCCGCTCTTCAACTTCCGCATCGATCGGCACCGCTCCACCGGGTTGCAGGTTGATATCGGCATAGATGGTGTCGGCATAGGTGCTGACGGGCGCGCGCTGACCCCAGAGCCTGCCCATGATGACACGCGCACGGGCAAAATGCCCCTCAATCACAGGCAGGGAATCCTGCGGTACATGTTCGAAGGCGGGGTCCATCTCCTCTCGCCCGTCGGGCAGCGCCAGCCATGTCTGAATTGCTGACAGTTTCGATGCCTTCGCCCTGTCATCATCGGGTGAACGTTCGCTGTGAACGATACCGCTGCCCGCCGTCATCAGATTGACCGCGCCCGGTTCTATCAACTGCTGCGATCCCAGCGAATCGCGATGCATGAAGCTGCCTTCATACATATATGTCACCGTTGCCAGATTGATGTGTGGATGCGGGCGCACATCAACGCCCTGCCCCGGTGCAAGCTTCGCCGGCCCCGCCTGATCGAAAAAAATGAACGGCCCGACCATGGTCCGCTCCTTTGCAGGCAAACATCTGTGTACGCGAAAGTCACCCAGGTCGTGCGTAACCGATGCAATGGTCTGAATGATCGGGTCGTCAGTCATGTTCTGCCCTTCCATTTGCAGACGGTCATTCGCCCGGCGCCTTCGCCTTGATGGCCATGGCGTGCACCTTTTCCGTCATGATATCGCCTAATGCTTTGTTGACCATGCGCTGCCGGTTCACCCGGCTTTGCCCGGCAAAAGCGTCTGCGACGATTTCCACGGTGAAATGGCTCTCGCCCGAGCCGTCATCACCCATATGGCCACTATGTTTCGCGCTGTCGTTGATAACGGCGAGTTGCACCGGCGACAGGGCCGCTTGCAGTCTTTGTTCCATTTCTTTGGCCACAGGGCCTTTCGATATTTGGGTCATATTGCCTATATATCCTTTTCGATTCCTCTTTTGACAGCATATCTCAGGATTTATTTTGGCAAGCGATCCATCCCGATCAAGACAAAGGCACAATCGTTTCCACGGACGGGTGGAAGGGCGCGAGACTCCGTGCGCCGTTTCCGGCTGCAAACAAACCGGTGAATTCCGCGCTTTGCCCGAAGGCAGCAGGGGCGGCACCGCAAATCGCCCGGAAGGATGGCGGTGGCTGTGCCTGGATCATGTCCGCGAATTCAACCAGAGCTATAATTATTTCAGCGGCATGAGCGCCGACGAAATCTACGATGCGCAACGTCCCTATGCCGGATGGGAGCAGGAAACCCGCGCCTTTGCGACCAATGGCGCCAACCCGCAACCACGCTGGCAGGATTTCGCTGACCCGCTCGATGCTATTGGCGCCCGGTTCCAGGAGAAAATGCATGAAGCCCGGGCGCGTCAGGATGCGCGACCATTATCGAGCGATGACCGCAGGGCGTTAAAGACGCTTGGCCTTGAGGTGGATGCCGACCGGACCACACTACGGCGGCGTTACGCGGAGCTGGTCCGAAAATATCACCCTGACCGCAATGGCGGCGATCGCAGCCATGAGAAAGCATTGCAGGATACAATTTCTGCCTATACGCACCTTCGCAAAGCCCCGGCATTTGTCTGATTCCCTATCATATGAACGCAGGGATGCTTCGATACGGCTCTTCGACTATGCTCAGAGCCTACGCAGCACAAACGGTTCAGAGGAAAATGCCGTTCGTCCTGAGTAGCCATTGAGCGAAGTCGAAATGGCGTATCGAAGGACTATGTGATTCAAATTAAAGCCAAGGCAATGATATGACCGACATCCCAAATGCCCAGCCCGACACGCGTGCCGAAACGCTGATGGAGGCACCCGACAAGGTCGTGAATGCCCGCAAGGTCTTTGGCATCGATATGGACATGGACATTCCCGCATTTTCGCAAGCCGATGAGCGGGTGCCCGACATTGACCCCGCCTATGTGTTCGACCCCGATACGACGATGGCCATTCTCGCAGGCTTTGCCCATAATCGCCGCTGCATGGTGCAGGGCTATCATGGCACTGGCAAATCGACGCATATCGAACAGGTCGCCGCGCGTCTCAACTGGCCATGTATCCGCATCAATCTGGACGCGCATATCAGCCGCATCGACCTTGTCGGCCGCGACGCCATCGTTTTGAAAGACGGGCAGCAGGTAACCGAGTTCAAGGAAGGGCTGCTCCCCTGGGCGCTTCAACACCCCGTCGCACTGGTCTTCGACGAATATGACGCCGGCCGCCCCGACGTGATGTTCGTCATCCAGCGCGTGCTGGAAACCGACGGCAAGATGACCCTGCTCGATCAGAATCGCGTCATCCGTCCCAATCGCTGGTTCCGCCTGTTCGCGACCTCGAACACCATCGGTCTTGGCGACACGACTGGCCTGTATCATGGCACACAGCAGATCAACCAGGGTCAGATGGATCGCTGGAACATTGTCGTCACGCTGAACTATCTTCCTGCCGCGACGGAGGCGCAGATTGTTCTCGCCAAATCGGGCGAATATGACCATGTCGACGGCAAGAAAACGGTCGAAAACATGATCAAAGTGGCGGATCTCACCCGCCGTGGTTTCGTCAATGGCGACATTTCCACGGTCATGAGCCCCCGCACAGTTATCAGTTGGGCGCAAAATGCCCTGATCTTCAACAGCGTAGGCTTTGCCTTCCGCCTGTCCTTCCTCAACAAATGCGACGAGGCGGAACGCACGCTGGTGGCGGAATATTATCAGCGCGTGTTCGGCGAGGATCTGCCCGAGAGTATCGTGGGGCGGGCGGAATGACCCGCATCGCCGCCGACGCATCGCGACTGCTGCCGCTCAGCGGTGGCTTCAACCTGCGGGATTTTGGCGGTTACGAGACGGTGGATGGCAATCGGGTAAAGACCCGAACGCTCTACAGGTCCGGCGTCATGAGCATGCTGACTCCGGAGGACGAGGCTCATCTGGCGACGCTGGGCATAGCGACCATATGCGATTTCCGGCGCGGCGACGAGCGTGCGTCCCATCCCACCCGCTGGCACGCGGGGCAGACCAGCTATTTTGCACGGGATTATAGCGAGGACACCGGCTTATTGTCCCGGATGTACGGCAAACGGGAAAAAACTGCAGAAATGATGCGCGACCTGATGATCGCGGTCTACCGAAATATTCCGACCGATCACGGTCCCGCTTACCGGGTCATGTTCGAGCGGCTGGCGGCGGGACATGTGCCGATGCTCATCAACTGCTCGGCCGGCAAGGACCGCACGGGAGTAGGCGCCGCGCTGATTCTGTCCGCTTTGGACGTGCCGCGCGAAACCATCCTGCAAGACTATCTGCTGACAAATGATGTCGCCGATTTCACCCGGCTCGTTGCCGGATGGAAAGGCAGGTCGGGTGCACAATCCCCGGACGCCCTTGCACCGGCCCTGACGGCTGACGCATCCTATCTCGATGCGATGTTCGACACGCTGGACAGGGATCATGGCGGACTGAACGGCTATCTCGCCTCGATCGGCCTGGATGTCGACATATGCACTCAGATTCGCGCGAATCTGCTCGAAACATGACCCAAAGGTCGCCCCTTGACGAATTCAAGGCCGTGCTGGGCGGGGCATCCCGTGCTATCGCGGCCGACCCGGAGGTGGAACTGGCCTTTACCGCCGATGCGCCGCATGGGGCGGGAAAGCATATCAAGGTGCCGATGCCTGGTCGCAACCTGCCCGCCGATCAGGTGGCCGAGGCGCGGGGTTTTGCCGACGGCTTTGCGTTGAAGCTGCGCCACCATAATGCCGCCGTCCATGCGCGGGGGGCGCCTGCCGACGCCATTGCCCGGGCGGTGTACGACAGCGTGGAGCAGGCGCGCGTGGAGGCGATCGGATCGCGCCAGATGGCGGGGGTCGCCGCGAACCTGACCGAAGCGCTGACCATGAAAATGCGCTCCGACCCGATCAGCCGGGCGCGGGGGCGGGATGAGGTTCCGCTTTCGACGGCGCTGAGCCTGATGGTCCGCGAGCGGCTGACGGGGCAAGCGCCGCCCGAGAGCGCGCGGGCGGGCGTGGACCTGATCCGCGAGTGGATAGAGAGCAAGGCGGGGCGAGATCTCGACGCGCTGGGTCTTGCGCTGGACGATCAGCGGGCGTTCCAGAAGCTGAGCACTGCCCTGCTGGAGCATCTCGACCTGATCGATGCCGACATGCCGCCCGAGGAAAACGATGAGGACGGCTCCGAGGAGGAAAACGAGCAAGGCGAGGACCAGGAAGAAGGCGGCGACGACCCGGACAGCCAGGGCGACAGCGACCAGTCCACCGACAGCCGTGAACAGCAGGACAAGGGCGAAGGCGAGGACGGCGAGAGCGAATATAGCGAGGAGGATTTCGACGCCGACGCGGACAGCGACGCCGGCGACATGGGCGAGGAGGGGATGATGCCCGTCCGGCCCAACCGGCCGCTGTCCGACCTGACGCCGCAATTCGACTACAAGATCTGGTCCACCGCCTTTGACGAGACGGTCGCGGCGGACGAACTGTGCGACGAGGACGAGCTCAACCGGCTGCGCGGCTTTCTGGACCAGCAGCTTGTCCATATGCAGGGCGCGGTGACGAAGCTCGCCAACCGGTTGCAGCGCCGCTTGATGGCCCAGCAATCCCGGTCCTGGGACTTCGATCAGGAGGAAGGACTGCTCGACGCGGCACGCCTTGCACGGGTCGTCGTCAATCCGGCCCATTCCCTGTCCTACAAGGCGGAACGCGATACCGAGTTCCGTGACACGGTAGTGACCCTGCTCATCGACAATAGCGGTTCCATGCGTGGTCGTCCCATCAGCATTGCCGCGATCAGCGCCGACATCATGGCCCGCACGCTGGAGCGTTGCGGCGTCAAGACCGAAATATTGGGCTTTACCACCCGCGCTTGGAAGGGTGGGCAGGCACGCGCCGACTGGCTCGCCGCCGAACGCCCGCCCCAGCCCGGACGCCTTAACGACCTGCGCCATATCATTTACAAAAAGGCCGATGATCCGTGGCGGCGCGCCCGCCGGAATCTGGGCCTGATGATGCGTGAAGGGCTGTTGAAGGAAAATATCGACGGGGAAGCGCTTCTCTGGGCACATAGCCGCCTGATTGCCCGCACCGAAGACCGCCGCATATTGATGGTCATCAGCGATGGCGCGCCGGTCGATGACTCGACTCTGTCAGTCAACAGCGGCACCTATCTGGAACGGCACCTGCGGCAAGTCATCGACTGGATCGAGAATCGTTCGCCAGTCCAACTCATCGCCATCGGTATCGGCCATGATGTGACCCGCTATTACCGCCGGGCGGTGACGATCATGGATGCCGAACAGCTTGGTGGAACCATGGTGGAGCAACTCGCGGGACTGTTCGACGAGGATTGAAACCTATGCGTCATTCCCGCGCAGGCGGGAATCCAGCTCCTGAACCGCCCGCTCGACGCACCCTTGGGAGATGGATTCCCGCCTGCGCGGGAATGACGAGGAAGAGAGTTGACCTCTTGGTCCAACGGCAGCATTGACCAGCCATGACCGACACACTTCCCTCCGGTGCCCCTCTGCGCCTCTTCAACAGCCTGACGCGAAAGCTCGAGGAGTTCCGCCCCATCCATGAAGGCGAGGCGCGGGTCTATACCTGCGGGCCGACGGTCTATAATTATCCGCATATCGGCAATATGCGCGCCTATGTGTTCGCCGACACGCTGGGGCGCGTGCTCTCGTTCAAGGACTATCGCCTCACCCATGTCATCAACATCACCGATGTCGGGCATCTGACCGACGATGCCGATGCGGGCGAGGACAAGATGGAGAAGATGGCAGCCGAACAGGCGCAATCCATCTGGGACGTCGCGCGGCATTATACGCAGGCCTATTGGGCGGACGTGAAGGCATTGAATATCCGTCAGCCTGCCCATTGGTCCGTCGCCACCGATTATATCCCGCAGATGATCGAGTTCGCGAAGAGTATCGCGGTCAAGCATTGCTACGAACTCGACAGCGGCCTCTATTTCGACACCTCAACCGTGGCGGACTATGGCCGCCTTGCGCGCGCGGCCACAGAGGAGGGTGAAGGCCGCATCGAGGCGGTCGAGGGCAAGCGCCACGCCGCCGACTTCGCGATCTGGCGCAAGACGCCGCCGGGCGAGAAGCGGCAGATGGAATGGGATTCGCCCTGGGGCCGGGGCGCACCGGGCTGGCACCTCGAATGCTCGGTGATGAGCCGCGAGCTATTGGGCCTGCCCTTCGATATCCACACCGGCGGCATCGACCATCGCGAAATCCACCACCCCAACGAGATCGCGCAGAACCAAGCGATAACAGGGTGCGGTTCGCTGGACTGCGGGGAACATTCGGGCGCGCGGCTGTGGATGCACAATAATTTCCTGATCGACCGGTCGGGGAAGATGAGCAAGAGTGCGGGCGAGTTCCTGCGGCTGCAACTGCTGATCGACAAGGGGTTTCACCCGCTCGCCTACCGGATGCTGTGCCTTCAGGCGCATTATCGCAGCGAACTGGAATTCAGTTGGGAAAATTTGGCGGCAGCGCTGACGCGGTTAAAGCGGATGCTTAAGGTTATTCAAGTCAGGCTCTCGAAGGAGCACCAACAAACGGGAAAACCCGTCCAAGCACCGAGCCTGTTTCTTCCGATTCCTCTTGATAAGCGAGAAGAGGCCGACGTTGGGTTCGTATTGCGCCTTTTCAGCGAGGCAATCGGTGATGATTTAAACACTCCCAAGTGCCTGCCATTTATTGAAGAGATCTTATCTGATCCAACAATCGACAATCACCGACGTTGGCATCTTATTGCGACGATGGACGAGGTGCTAGGGTTACGTTTGTTATCGCTCAACCGCGCGGACCTACGCATCCGCCCGAAGGACGCGCAGATCACCGAAGCGGAAATCGAAGCCGAACTCGACCGTCGCCAATCCGCCCGCGCGCAGAAGGATTTCGCTACCTCCGACGCCGTCCGCGATGCGCTGGCGGCAAAGGGCGTTGAAGTGATGGATGGCGACCCGTTGCGTTGGGAATGGACGATTTCGCTGGATTGACCTTCCCCCAAAGCCCTGCTTCGCCTATGAAAAGAATCATCTGCCTTCCCAAAGCTTGCCAAAAATGGGGCGAACGCTCATAGGGTCGGGCCGATATTTTCTTGAAGGAGTGCGTGACGTGGCGGCGAACTGGACGCCTGATAGCTGGCGGAGCCATGAAGGGCTGCAAATGCCCCAATACCGGGATGCGGAGGCACTTGCCACTGCGGAACAGCAGCTTGGCAGCTATCCGCCCCTCGTCTTTGCGGGCGAAGCGCGCAACCTGAAGGCGGATCTGGCGGAAGTGGCGGCGGGTCGGTCCTTCCTGTTGCAAGGCGGCGATTGTGCCGAATCCTTTGCCGAATTCCACCCGAACAATATCCGCGATACCTTTCGCGTCATTCTGCAGATGGCGGTCGTACTGACCTATGCGTCGAAACTGCCTATTGTGAAGGTCGGCCGCATGGCGGGGCAATTCGCCAAGCCCCGGTCGACCGAAATGGAAACCATCGGTGACGTCTCCCTGCCCAGCTATCGCGGAGACATCATCAACGACATCGCCTTTGAAGAGGCTGGACGCGAGCCTGACCCGCAGCGCATGGTCCGCGCTTATAATCAGGCAGCGGCCACACTCAACCTGTTGCGTGCCTTTTCAACGGGCGGCTATGCCAATCTGCACCAAGTCCATGCCTGGACGCTGGATTTCATGGGCCGTAGTGCATGGGCGAAGAAATTCGGTGAAATGGCGGATCGTATCGGCGACGCGCTCGACTTCATGGCGGCGTGCGGAATCAATCCCGAAACCGTGCCGCAATTGAAAGGCACCAGCTTCTACACCAGTCATGAGGCACTGTTGCTGCCCTATGAACAGGCGTTGACCCGGGAGGATTCCCTGACAGGCGACTGGTACGACACCAGTGCCCATATGTTGTGGATCGGTGATCGTACCCGGTTCGAAGGGTCCGCGCATGTCGAATATTTGCGCGGTATCGGCAATCCCATCGGCCTGAAATGCGGGCCAAGCCTGGAACCCGATGCGCTCTTGCGGATGCTCGACACCCTCAATCCGGCGCGCGAGGCAGGCCGGATGACGCTCATCACCCGCTATGGCCATGACAAGATCGAGTCAGGCCTGCCCAAACTGGTCCGCGCGGTGCAGCGTGAAGGGCATCCTGTCATCTGGTCATGCGATCCGATGCACGGCAATGTCATTAAAGCCCCCAATGGCTACAAGACGCGGCCGTTCGAACGCATATTGGCCGAAGTGCGCGGTTTCTTTGCCGTTCACCGCGCCGAGGGCAGCTTTGCAGGCGGTATTCATGCCGAAATGACGGGGCAGAATGTGACGGAGTGTACGGGCGGGGCTATCGCCATCACGGACGAAGGCCTTGCCGACCGGTACCACACGCATTGCGACCCGCGCCTGAATGCCGCGCAATCGCTGGAGCTGGCGTTCCTACTGGCGGAAATGCTGAACGATGAACTGGCCGAACGGCGCAAAAGCGCTGCCTGATATAGAAAACGTCATCCCCGTGTAAGGGGATGACGCAATCTTGTCATCGGTTTCATTCCGATAGTGGGCCAGCCCTCACATTAACAGCCGTTATTGCCCCTGTCGATCGCGCGCCCGGCGAGCGCGCCCACACCGGCGCCTATGATAACGCCAGCGGTTTGATCGCCACGGCGCCCGACAACCTCATTGCCCAATAGGCCGCCTGCAATCGCACCAATAATGGTACCGCCTGTCCCGTTGTCGCAGCCGCCACGATAGTAGCCGCGGTTTTTATAATAACGACGGTCCGAACTGCGGTAATAATCCCCACGATAGTGGCGATCCCCACGATAATAGCGCTCGCCGCGATAGTGGCGATCACCGCGATAATGGTCACTGCCGCGGTAATAATCGCCACGTTCATAGCGATCACGCGCCATGGCCGGCGCAGTGGGAACGATAGTAGCCGTGCCCATAACGGCAGCGGCGCTCAATGCGATCAGAAATTTCTTCATGGCTTGGCTCCTTCCTTCAAAACGAGCAGTTGCTTAACAGCCGAACGCTGAAGCCCTGCCAATTGCGATGCCAGCTTCCTTCGACAATGCCCTTATGCGCGATTCGGTTTGAGCGAATACTGAACGGCCATGTTATCCGCCGTTCAGATTGCACGGTTCAGTTTAACCATGACAGTTGTCACATAGCCGGGCTAGGAGAACGACAATGCCCCGCCTGCTGCTGATCCTCCTCCTTGCTTTTATCCTGCTGCCCGCGCCCCAATCCAGCAAGGATGGGCAGGACGTGCCCAACGCGCTGCTGATCCGCGCAACGCCGGTCGCGCTCGATGCATCCAACCCCGAACGAAACCGAATCGGTCGCCTGAAATATCTGGCAGGATGGGAATTATCGAGCGATCACCCCTATTTTGGCGGCGTATCCGCCATGACGATCCAGCCCGACGGGCGCATCATCGCACTGAGTGATAGTGGCGACTTGTTTGGTTTTCGCCTCGGCCAACGAAATGGGGCAATGCGCGAGTTCATCGAGCCGCTGCCGATCCGCCCCGCCGAACGCGACTGGCCCAGATGGAAATGGGATTCCGAAGCGTTGATCCATGATCCCCAATCGGGCCGCTATTGGGTCACATTCGAGCTCATTCACCGCATCTGTCGCTATGCCCCAGCCTTCGCCCGTGTGGAGGCCTGTGAAGAGCCAGCCGCCATGAAGGACTGGCCAGGGACAGGCGGCGCGGAAGCGGCGCTGCGCTTGCCCGACGGTCGTTTTCTGATATTTGCGGAAACCGCCTATGGACCGCGCAACAGCACGCAACTGCTTGTTTTTGACCATGATCCGGCAGAACCGGGCACAGCACCTCTGAAGCTGGGCTATTACGCCCCGCAGGGTTACCGCATCACCGACGCCGTCTGGCTCGATAAGAACAGGTTACTGACACTCAACCGGCGCGTGACGATCTATGACGGCTTCACCGCCAAGCTGGCGATTGTCGACATCAGCGATCTCAAAGCAGGGAAGGTTCTTCAGTCACAGGAAATCGCTACGCTGCGCCCTCCCCTCCTTGCCGACAATTTCGAAGCGCTGGCGACGTTACGCGAAAATGGCAGGCAGATCGTCTGGATCGCGTCCGACGACAATCACGAATTTTTCCAGCGCACATTGTTCCTGAAATTCGAACTATTGCCAGAGAGTAAAGGTAGCCGGCGTGTTCACTGATGGGTTGGTTTCGACCAGAAGCGGACTGGCAAAAACCCAGCTATAACAGACATTATCAAACTTGACCCGTCACCCCTGCGCAGGCAGGGGTCCCGCTTCTTTTTACTTTCGCGCTACCCCCTCAGGAAAAGCGGGGTCCCTGCCTACGCAGGAACGACGATGAGGGCGCGAATTATGTCGTCAAACCATCCCAAACCCAACACAAAAAAAGCGGCCCCGAAAGGAGCCGCCCTTTTCAAACCGCCCGCAGGCGGCACGTCGAAACGTTCAGGCCGCGGCCTTCTGCTTCTTGACGATTTCGCGCTTCAGGCGACGGGCCTGCAGCGACAATTTTTCGTCGTTGGTTTTGACCAGCCAGTTGTCCAGCCCGCCGACATGCTCGACCGAACGCAGGCCATGGGTCGACACCCGCAGCTTCACGCTTTTTTCCAGCGATTCGGAAATCAGCGTCACATCCTGCAAATTGGGCAGGAAAACGCGCTTGGTCTTGTTGTTGGCGTGGGAAACATTGTGACCCACCTGACGGGTCTTGCCGGTCAGTTCGCAAATACGCGACATAATCTTAAAGCCTTGTTCTTCGGGTTCATCCGGAAAGACAGCGCCGATAGCGGTAATCCATCGAATCGTCAACCGGGCTTTTGGCGGTTGTGCGCGCATTCTGCAAGAGCTCTGGCCGATAAATCGCACGTCCTTGCCATTTGAGCCGGGCGCGATCATCGGTATAAGGCCCCTTGCATGACTGCCTTCCCGCTTCCATCGCCCATGCGGCGCGCGCTCGACCTTGCCAAGATGGCGGCGCAAGCAGACGAAGTGCCGGTCGGCGCGGTTGTCACTCATCAGGGCACGATCATTGGCGAAGGTGAAAACCGCAATCGGCGTGATAACGACCCCACCGCCCATGCCGAAATCGTTGCCATCCGGCAGGCAGCGCAAATATTGGGCGATTTTCGCCTTACCGATTGCGAACTCTGGGTAACGCTGGAACCATGCGCCATGTGCGCGGGCGCCATTACCCATGCCCGAATTGCGCGCCTCTATTATGGCGCGAACGACCCAAAGGGTGGCGCCGTCGAACATGGCGGTCGCTTTTTTACACAGCCCCAGTGCCTGCACAGACCAGACGTTTACGGCGGTATCGGCGAAATCGAAGCGGCGGAGATGCTTCGCGCCTTTTTCGCTCAACGCCGCGATTGATCCTCAATGCCATCGCGATAATCAATGCGATAAAGGCGATAGGGCAGCCCCTCCCCCAAATTCACCGGCGTCAGCCACTGTGGCACTTTGTCCTTTAACATCTGCGCGTAAAAGCCTTTGGGGCTGCGCGCCTGATATACGGTGCCTTCAGGGAAATCAGGACAGATGAGCAGATAGCGTGCGCCATGTTTGGCGGCGATGGTGCGGAAACGCTCAGGTCCGCCGTCAAAGGCATGGTGAATATCAAGGATCGCTTCGCCGTTACGATGATAGGGACCGGCAATTGCACTGTGGTGCGTCGTCGCCAATATACGGGGTCCCAGATCGACCATCGTAAAGATCGTAGCCGGCGCAAGCTGATCAAGCGCTTTCAGGGCCGTCAGGCTGCGGCATTTGGCACCCGCGCTCCGGATCTCCCTGTGACGTTGGCTCGGCTTGTCCATACCCAGATCAAAGCTCAACTGATAAGCCGCGAACGTGCAGCCAATCAGCACAAGGCCCACCAGCGCGCCCAGCCGCAATTTCCAGCCCCTGCCGAAAAACAGCCGGGTCAGCGTCACATAGGCGAAGGCCGCCGCACCGGGAATGGCGAGCAATTGCGCCGCCGGTCCAACCCGTGTCTGCCACAGCAACAATGCCACCGAAACAACCGACAGCAGCGCAACCATCAACCACGGCCAAAAACGTCCCGGCTCGCGTCGGAATATCCAGCAGGCAGTGATCGCAGTCAGCATGCCGGGAATGGGCAGGGCCAGAAGCGGCGTGACGATATAGCTCGCCTGTTCGTAAATCGGCTTTGCCTCACGGATATTGACGAGCCACAACCGCTCCAGTTCGGGAGAAAGCTGATAGGCGCCGGAAAGGCATTGCGGCCAGACAAGCCATGTGATTGTGCCCAGTAGCACGCCCATGATGCTGCCCGCGATCAATCGCCCCTGCCAATGCCGGATCGGGAGCAACGTCAAGACGACCATCCCCGCACCCGCCATTGAAAAAATTGACAGCCAGACTGGTGAGAGCGCGTCGCACACAGGCGCGCGATTGGCTATGCTCGCAAAGCCCAGAAAGCCTATGGTGACGCCGCCTGCAAGGCTCAGCGCATAAGCCTGCATCCTTCGCACTTCGCCATCATGCGCCACCCATCGCAAAGCAACGACTGCTCCAGTCGCGGCCAGATAAACAATCATTTCCATACCAATGGACAGCGATATGGCGCTGGAAATCCCCGCAATCAGGCCACCGCGCACAGGGCGATGATCGGCAAGCCCCGCCAGCGCCACCAGCAGCATGGCCAATTGCCAGCCATGATGGTCGATCCGCATCGGCATGAACATCGACAGCGCCAGCGCCGTCGCAAGCGGCGCGAATATGGCGATGATCCAGCTATTACCGCCAACAAGCCGCCGCATCAAAAAGCCAAGCGCCAACATGACCGGCAACAACGGCAATAGCGGCGCCAGTCCGGCGGCCAGCCGATCGGCCTGACCGCCGTCCATGAACAGTCGGAAAAACAGCATCAGCGCCGCAATGGGCAGATCGACAATGCGTGACCAATGGATGTTCGCGCCCTGTGGAGGGTTCAGCCGATACTGTCGCAAATCGTACCAGCCCTGCCCCGCCAGCCAGTCCTTCACCTGCACAAAGCGCAGATTATCGTCAGTGTCGTTCAGGCCAAGCCAGTAAATGGCCGCCCATCGATCATAGAGAAACCACGCACAGATGCCGACCCAGGCAATGACCGTCAATGCTTTCCAGTGCACATGCGCCCAAGCGGCAAGCCGGGCAGCCTGACGCGACAGACCGGCACGGCCCGACAGATTTTTGAGCGCGACGCTTCCCATCATGCGTCTTGCGCATTAGGGCGCAATTGCAACCGGTACAAGCAGCGCAATGGAGCATGCGGCAGGAAATATAATGAAAAGATTGAACGAAATTGCGGCGATGGAACCGGAAATGCGCGCTTTGCTATCGCAAATGGCACGCTATGTCGTGACTGGCCTTGTCGTGACAGCGCTGCAGGCGTTGGTATATTGGGTGCTGGCAACCCCCGTCGCGCTTCATCCGCAAATCGCCAATGTCACCGCCTATATGTTTGCGGTGGTGCTGGGTTTCATCCTGCACAGCGCCTTTACGTTTCGTGGCCATGGCAACAACGACAATCCCATGCAGCGCGGCGGACGATTTGTTCTGGTGTCGCTGGTCAGTCTGGCGATCAATGCACTCTGGGTACAAGTTTTCGTGCTCTGGCTGCACTGGCCCACATGGGTGCCGGTGCCGTTCATGGTGTTCATTACGCCGTTTGCCGTCTTCGCGCTTAATCGCAAATGGGTGTTCCGATAGGGCCCTACCCCGCTATCGCGCCAAGGTGCGCCAGCAAGGCGTCGCCATTGGTTTCCCAGCTAAAGCGCAAAGCGGATTGGCGGACGGCCTGGGGTGCAGGCGGATTCAACAGCAGGTCGTTTATAGCATCGGCAATGGCGCGGGGCGTGCGCGCGACGATTCGGCCCGCCTCTGCCCGGTCCACGACTTCACGCGCGCCACCTGCGTCACTGATGACGACAGGCGTACCACAGGCCAATGCCTCGACCCAGACATTCGCAAGTCCCTCTGATAACGAGGGCAGCGCCATCACGTCGGCCGCGCCAAGCAGGGCGGGCAGGTCAGCATGCGGCACGCTGCCAAGGAATTGCACCCGATCACCGATACGCAATGTTTCCGCCAGACGCTGATAGGCACCCTGCCGTGGTCCAGCACCCGCCAGCAACAAGGTAACGCCGGGCAGTGTGGCAATGGCCCGGATAAGCTCCGCCTGTCCCTTGCGCGCAATAAGTGCACCAGCGCTGATGACAACCGGCCCTGCAAGGCCCAGCGCGACCTTGGCAGCGGCGCGATCCGGTACAGGCCGGAAACGGTCGAGGTCCACTCCCGTATAATGGACACGGATTTTCTCGCTATCCATACCGAGCGCAATCATGTCCTCTCGCATCGCATCGGAAACAGCGAGCAAACCGGAAGCGGCCTTTGCGGCGGCGGCGATTTTCGGCGCGGTGCCCGGCTGCCGCCCCCAATGATGGATATCAGCGCCACGCGCCTTGATGGAAAAGGGAATGCCCAACGCGGACGCCACAGCCATGGCCGCAGGGCCATCGGGGTAGAAAAAGCTGGCGTCAATAACATCGAACGGCTTTTGCCCATGCAATCGCCGCACCAGAGGCAGAATCGCGCGGGCGATGCTCGCCGGATGAAAACGACTGCCGTAGCCGGGAAGGATGGGAAAACGCGGACGATGCACGGTCAAACCGTGATAATCCTCCACCATGGGCAGATGCGTCAGTGCGCGATAGCGACCCAGCGATGACAGCGGCCAGGGCGGGATGCCCAGCGGCGCCATCACAGTCAGATCGACACCGGCCCGGCTGGCAAGTTCGCGTGTCTGTCGTTCCACGAATATGCCGAAGTTCGGGCGACTGGTACCGGGATACAGCGTGGAAAGGGTCAGGACGCGCAATGTCATGGCGCGGCACCATAGCCGCCAATCATGGACAAATCCCCAACGGAAATTCCGGTGGAATGGTCAGGCGTGGCCGCTCTGATTGGCAAGCAGGCTGCTGTCGATGCCGCTGGCCGACCATGCTGCGGTCCAACGATCGCTGGCAGGCGTGTTAAACAGCAACTGATCGCTTGCCGGGGCAATGAACCAGCCGTGGCGAGTCATTTCCTCTTCGAGTTGCCCCTCTCCCCAACCGGCATAGCCCAGCGCCACGACATAGCGAGTCGGTCCGCGCCCCTCCGCAATAGCCTTGAGGACGTCCAGCGAACCACTAAGACCCCAGTGACCGCCAACCTGCAACATATCCTGCCCGCCCCAATCGAGCGAATGCAGCACAAAGCCCCTCTGCGGCTCGACAGGTCCCCCGTACAGTAAGGGGCAATCGACGACTTGATCACCGGACAGTTCAAATTGCGCCAGCAATCCGTGCAGCGAAAGGCCTGTGATTTCTTGACCGAGGTTGATCCCAAGCGCCCCATTTTCATCATGGCTGCACAGCATGATAACGGATTTTTCGAAATTGGGATCGCCTATGCCCGGCATGGCCAGCAACAGGTTTCCAGAATAGAATCGCGGCATATCCATAGCTGGAAGAATACGGGAGATCGCCCGCCGGGTCCAATCCGCATGACATGATCTGCAACTCATTACAGGCTTGGCATATTAAATTTTGGTCCAACAGGGCCATGCGCTTGACTAAACGCCGCCAAGACACGACCTCAGGCGGCGCATCCGCAACAGGAAAGGACCTTCCGCAATGACTATCAGCAAAAACGACAAGATCCCTCAGGTAACCTTTACCACCATGACCGCGAACGGACCGGAAGGCGTTGACAGCGACAGCTTTTTCAAGGGTCGCAAGGTAGCCCTGTTTTCCGTTCCGGGCGCTTATACGCCGACCTGCTCGGCCAAGCATTTGCCCAGCTATATTGAAAAGGCTGCGGACCTGAAGGCCAAGGGCATCGATGAAATCGCCTGCACGGCGGTCAATGACGCATTCGTCATGGGCGCCTGGGCCAAGGCCAGTGGCGCGGAAGGCAAAGTCACCATGCTCGCCGATGGCAATGGCAGTTTCGCCAAGGCGGTTGGCCTCGAAATGGATGGCAGCAAATTTGGCCTTGGTACGCGCGGCCAGCGTTTTTCGATGATCGTCAACGACGGCGTGATCGAAGAACTCAACATCGAAGCACCCGGCGATTACAAAGTGTCGTCGGCTGAACATATGCTTGAACAACTTTAAGGGATATTCGATCTCCGGTTCCTCTCCTGCGAGAGATGAGCCGGAGATCGACCCATTCATACGATAGTATCAAAGCTGATACACTCTGCCCTGTTTTTGCAGGACGCACTTCACGGCATCCTGCAAACGCGCTACCTTGTCGCTTGATGACGGAACACAATAGCGGGCGAGAAATATTAGCGCAGCTTGATGCGATTTATCAGGATGCGTTGCAGAATTTACGTACCGCGATGCTGCGATATGCTGTGGATGGGTCAACGCCGGGACCAGAGGCCACGGAGCAACGGCTTTTTTGTTATCCTGAACTCAAAATCACCTATACCGGCATGTCGGATGAGCCGCCTTATGGCCGATCCTTCGCACGTCTGTCGGCGCCGGGCACATTTGTCACAACGGTCACCCGGCCCGCCATGTTCGGCGATTATCTGATCGAACAGATCGACCTTTTGATTCAGGATTACGGGGTCAGCGTTGAAACCGGGAAAAGCGCCCAGCAAATCCCCTTTCCCTATGCGCTTGACGGGCTGGACATGGCGGCGCTTGATGGCATTGCGCCGACCGAATTGGCGCGGCATTTTCCGGCGACCGAACTCTCCCAGATCGGAGACGAGATCGCCGATGGCTTGTTTCTTCCCGATACTGCCGGAGTACGCCCCCTGGCGCTGTTCGATGGTTTGCGAACGGATTTCTCTCTGGCGCGGCTGAAACATTACACTGGTACGCCGCCGGAACATGTGCAGCGTTTTGTGCTGTTTACCAACTATCACCGCTATGTTGATGAATTTGTCGAATGGGCATGCGAAGCGATGAAAGGCAGTGGGCGCTACACGGCGCTTTCAGGCGCAGGCGGCGTCTATGTGACGCCCGAAACGGCTGAGCCGGCGAAAATGATCGCCGACAGCGCCTGGCGCAAGCACCAGATGCCCGCTTATCACCTGATAGCGCCTGATCGCAGCGGCATCACCCTCGTCAATATCGGGGTTGGGCCATCCAATGCCAAAACCATCACGGACCATCTGGCAGTCGTGCGACCGGAAGCCTGGCTGATGATCGGTCATTGCGGCGGTCTTCGTCCCAGTCAGCGGATCGGAGACTATGTATTGGCGCACGCTTATCTGCGCGATGATCATGTGCTTGATGAACTGCTGCCACCCGAAATTCCCGTGCCTGCCATCGCTGAAGTGCAACTCGCCATGGCAAAGGCGGCGGGAACGGTGCTGGGCGGTACAGCGGAGGAATTCAAGCGGCGGCTGCGCACCGGAACGGTCGTAACCACCGACGATCGCAACTGGGAATTACGCTATTCCAAATCTGCCCTGCGGTTCAGCCTGTCGCGTGCGGTCGGCATCGACATGGAAAGCGCCACCATCGCAGCGCAGGGCTATCGATTCCGCGTTCCTTATGGCACGTTGTTGTGCGTATCGGACAAACCGCTGCATGGCGAATTGAAGCTGCCGGGACAGGCCAACCGTTTTTATGAAGAGGCGATTGCCGGGCATTTGCGGGTGGGCATCGAAACCTGTGAATTATTGCGCCAGGAAGGGCAAAAGCTTCATAGCCGCAAACTACGTGCTTTCAACGAGCCGCCGTTCCGCTAAAGCATCCTCGTCCTCGCCCCGCGCAATGACAACGCGGTTGCGACCCGCCAGCTTGGCTTGATAGAGTGCACGGTCGGCGCGCCGGATCAATGAGTCCAGGAACAGGTCTCCAGGGCGCAGGCTGGCAACACCAAAGCTGGCGGTCAAACCGAATTCGGGCGTCTCATCGCGCGCGTGGCGTTCAACGTCCGCACATGCACGTTCCATTACACGCGCAGCATCAATGGCATTGGTATCGAACAGGATGACGCAGAATTCATCGCCGCCCAGCCGGCCAAAAACGTCACCGTTTCGGATGGCGGCCTGAACATATTCGGTAAAAGCTATCAGCGCCTTGTCACCGGCAACATGACCAAAGCGATCGTTAAGCCCCTTGAAACCGTCAATGTCGGCCAGCGCCACAGACAAGTCGCGGTCATGCCGTCGGGCGTTCGCAATGGCCATGACTGCCGCATCGTCAAGCCCACGTCTATTCAATATGCCGGTCAATGGGTCACGAGTCACAAGCCGACGGAGCTGATCGGCAATATCTCCCGTCACCAGGAACAGAAAAGCGATGCCCACCGCAACATAGACGGGTGGCAGGCCGATGCCCAACATCACCCGTAACAATGTCAGGCCGCCCGGATCGCCCTGTGGTCCCACGGCGATCAGAGCGGTGACACCAAGAATGATTTGATAGAGAACCAGAATGGCGAGCAAGGCTATCAAAGTAATTTCCGGCGTTTTCAGCCCTTCGGTCTTGGGCTTGGTTCTCAATGCCGGTTTACGCCACAGGGCGGAAATCGCTGTCATGACCATTGCCGCCGTATAGAATGCGGGTATTGCGCCTCGCATGCCGATATAGCTCGTGCTCGCGAAAGCAAGAATGATAGCGATGCAGGCGCAACCGCCGCCCAGTACAAACCAGCCGAAATATTCTGGAAGCCTCGCCCGTTGCCGACACCCTATAGCTACAAGCGACGAAGTGACGACCGGGAATAACGTTGCCACTGCTATGACAATTGTGTTTCCGGGCAAAAGTACCAAGCCGATGGCATTGAGTGCCCAGTGCATCGTCGAACAGCCATAGGCCATCGCCCAGCTGAGCACATGACGTTCACGACCAAAATGAGCCCACACCAATGTCATTGTAACGCACAAGATAAAACTGGTGGACAGAAGTGCAGGAATTAAAGCGAGAGCCGGATTCATTCTATTTCTATTATAATTATTCGCCAATAATTGAAAATCATTTCCCGCAAAATGATTGTCATATGAATCGTAGAGATTGGCTACATCCCCGCATTTCAACCAATGCGGTAAAATCCAGCTACCCTGTCAAGCGCCAGCGTCAGCACCAGCTTTCCCGCGCGGGCGGGCCATTGCAATGCCCTTTCCGCATGGCCAATCCCTTCCCCTGCGCACACGACGCGCCACAATATATCAGCCAAGCCGGGGCCGGCATCGCGCAGAGCCCCATCGAAGCGCTGCCGCGCTGACAGTTGCGTTACAGTGGGATCTGATACGCCTGCTGCACCGCGCTGCCCGCCCGGCGGCGGCGATTCGTCCCAACGCATGGTGACGCGCGGGCCGAGTCCCGCCAGTTCCCAGTCCCGGCGCAAGCTTTCTCCGGCAAGAAATTGGCGATCGGTCAACAGTTTGCGAGACCGCAACCAGACCAGCGGCGATTCACCCAAATGCACCATCACAAGACGAGAGACTCCGTCGCCATCCTCGATCATCCGCTCAACATAGTTGCCTTGTTCCGCCGGTTTGGAGTGGATACCCATGTCGCCTCCTGTGTGACTGTCAAATGCACTCTTGCCATATCGGCAAATATGTAGGAAAGAAGAAAACCATATAGGTTATATATATGGAGGTCCGCATGATCACCTGCATCCGTGAAATTCGCCAAGCCAAGGGGCTGACGCTGGACGACGTCGCCAAACGCTGCATTCCGCCAACCACGGCGCAGACGATCGGCAGGCTGGAAACGGGAATGCGAACCGTCTCGGTTGGCTGGCTGAATCGGATTGCAGAGGCGCTGGACGTGCAATCGGCTGACCTGATCCGGTTGCCCGATCAACAAACGATCCCGATTGCCGCCCTGTTGGGATCAAAGGGCGCCCATGCCCCGACAAAGCCCGCGACGATTGTCCCGCCCCTGCCTACTCCTGGTCTGGTTGCGGTTCGCGTCATCGCTGGTATCGGCGATTATCGCAGCGGGGATGAAATCTGGTGCGAGCGAATCATGCCGGATGCCTTCGCCAGTGCGCTCAACCGTGATGTGCTTCTTCCCCGCCCGGCTGGCCGCTTCCTCTTTGGCCGCCTTATCGGGCACGAAGCTGGCAAACTGCATATGCTGCCGCTGGGTGCGGGCGTGCGGCAACAAGTGATCACCGATCCCGCCTGGATGGGTGTCGCGGTAAAAATGGTGCGCAGCTTGTAGGAAGCCTCGGTTCAGGCCCGACCCGCCTCCGCAACATGGCCACATAGTTCGAAAACCACTGTCGCGGGATCAAGTGAAAGCGGAATCGCGCTGGCGGCAAGTTGTCGCGCTTCCTCCCAGGCTGCGATAGCCGATGGCAATGCATGAATATCACGTCGTTTCGCCTGTCCGGCGATAAAGGCAGGCGCGCGTTCCAGAAAAGCCTCATAGCGGGGACGCGCGGCCTTTGTCGAAAGCGCTTTACCCAGCGCAATACGCCGTTCATTGGCGACATCCCCATCGCGGGCGATAGCGGCAAGGCTATTCTCAATCCCGGCAAGGTCCAGCCCTGCGAAGCTGAGCGCCCGGCCCGGTGATCCTTCTCCTGCCGCAACCAGAACGGCAATTTCATGTTCGTCCGCGTCGGGAAGCTGGGACCGCAGGACATCCGCCATCTGGCGATCGACAAGGGAAGAAAAACGTAAGATACGGCAACGCGACCGAATGGTGGGCAGCAGCCGCCCAGGCGCATGACTGACAAGCAGAAACACCGTGCCAGCAGGCGGTTCTTCCAGGTTTTTGAGCAGCGCGTTGGCCGCACCACGTTCCATATCATCGGCAGAATCAATGATGACGACGCGACGGTTCGAAAGTGACGGCGCATTGCTGAACAAGCGTTGCAGGCTGCGGATCTGATCGACACTGATATTGCGGGCAAGATCGCCGGTCGTTTCGCGTTCCAGACGCGTCAGGCACATGAAGTCGGGATGCGTACCCGCTTCCACCAGCGAACGGACGCGATGCCCCTGCGGTACGAAAAACCCCTCCCCATCCGGCGGCGGACCAGCGGCTGCGGCAAGCAAATGGGTCGCGGCGGCATGCGCAAAACCAGCCTTCCCCAGCCCCTTGGCACCCGCCAATATCCATCCATGATGCATCCGCGCGCCCGCATTGGCGGTCAGAAAAGCCTGCATCTGCGCTTCCTGCCCGATGAAAGGAGTCATGGCAGCATGTCTGACAGGGCGGAGACAAGACGCCCAGTGACCTCATCGGTGCTCCCCAAGGCATCGATCAGGCGGAAACGATTAGGTTCATCAGCAGCATAATCGACAAAGGCCGCTGCCACCTTGCGATGGAAATCGCCTGCCCGTGCGCCGAAGCGGTCGGGCGCATTGCCATCGCGTGCGGCGGTGCGCGCTTCAGCCTCTGCTTCGGGCAGGCGCAGCACTAGCGTGCGGTCAGGAAGCAAGCCCTCACTGCCAAAACGATGCAGCGCCAATATGTCGGCGTCAGCAAGGCCGCTTCCGGCGCTTTGATAGGCGCGGCTGCTGTCCAGAAAGCGGTCGCACAACACCCATTTGCCGACCGCCAGCGCAGGACGAATCGTCTTTTCGATATGGTCGGCGCGGGCCGCCGCGAAAAGCAGCGCTTCGGCACGTGCGTTCCAACGATCCTTTTCGCCTGTCAAAAGCAGCGCCCGGATCGCCTCTGCCCCTGTACTCCCGCCCGGTTCACGCGTTGTAACAACGTCCAGCCCGCGTGAAACCAGCACCTGCGCCAATGCCTTCAGCTGAGTCGATTTACCGACTCCCTCGCCACCTTCCAACGTGATGAAACGACCGCTCACCCGAACAGCGACATCAAACCATTCCACAGGCGACCGAAGAAACCGGCCTTGTCAACATCATTGGCCGCAACCAGCGGCATGATCTGCGGATCGGTATCGGGCGTGGAAACGACCAGTTCGGCAATCTTCTGGCCCTTTTTGATTGGGGCCATGATCGGCCCGTTATAGACCAGCCTGACCGTCATGTCGGAACTCGCCGTGCGTGGCAGTGTGACCGCCAGATTTTTCGGCGCGACCAAACCCACTTCGTCATCGCTACCCATCTGAACTGGAGCCTTTTCAATCTCCTGCCCCTTCTTGAACAATGGCTGCGCCTTCCAGGCCTTGAACCCCCAGTCCATGAAGCGAACAGATTCCGAAATACGGCCATTATAGGTAGAAAGTCCGGCCAGAACCATGATCAGACGTCGTCCATTCTGTTCCGCCGATCCGGTAAAGCCATATCCTGCTTCCTCCGTATGACCGGTTTTCAGGCCATCGGCGCCTGCGATTTTACCCAGGATCGGGTTGCGATTGGCCTGCGTAATGGCCGACCCGCCCATCGTCTGTCCCCAGGTGAACTCCGGCGTAGCGTAAAAGCGTTTGTATAGGCCCGGCGTCTGTTCAACCGTCGCTGCGGCAAGCGTCGTCAGATCCTTGGCCGTCACATAGCTTACGCCTTCATCAGGCCAACCGTTACTGTTGCCGAAATGGCTGTTCGCCATGCCCAGCTTCTTCGCTTCCTCGTTCATCAGCGCGACAAAGGCCTCTTCGGTCCCGGCAATTCCTTCGGCCAGCACGACGCAGGCATCGTTGCCCGATAATGTGACGATGCCATGCAGCAGGTCTTCGACCGATACTTCCTCACCCGGCGACAGAAACATGGTCGATCCCGCCGAAGGGCCGTGCCATCTCTTCCAGGTATCCGGACGCACGGTGAATTTCTGATCGAGTTTCAGTTCTCCCCTCTGGATCAGACGAAAGGCAATATGGGCCGTCATCATTTTCGCCAGGGATGCAGGCGGTATGCGCCGGTTCGGATCCTTGGAATACAGCACTGCGCCAGAGGACAGATCCTTCATATAGGCAATCGGCGCTTCCGTGCTGTACGGCGGCGCGGATGCCGTGACAGGGCCGGCGACAAGAGCGAAAGCAAGAGCGGCAAATATGGAGGTTTTCATTCAATCTCTCTATCGGGATTTCTGGACGGGTTCAGGAGCAGCTTAGTTGCGATCATTAGCCATTATTCGCGCATTGGCATAGCCTTTCCCCACCGCTTCCTCAACGCCCTGCTGTGCCGCCGATTCACTGGAATAAGGGCCAAAACGAACGCGCCAGAGGCCGTTGCCCTCCGCTGTCCAAGCCCCGATTTGACTCGCCAGCGCGTTCGCACTGTCCTTGCTCGAAAAAGCCCCGACTTGCACCACGTAACCGCCCGATCCCGTAGCAGGAGTTGGCAGCACCGATTTCACTGGAACCGCCAAGGGTTCAGGGCTGCTCGGCGGTGGCGAGGTGCGTTGAACCGGATCGGCAGAGCGGGCCTGTCCACCGAGACGCCTGCGCAGCGCGACAAGCAATGATTGCGGGGCTGCGAGCCGTTCAGTCACTTGTCGACCGGCGCGTAACGCGGCACGTTCCTGATCGGGTGGATTGACGCGACGAACGCGCACCGCAGCAACGCCACTGCGTCTTATGCCAAGCTGTTGCGCCGCCGCACTGGACAGATCGATGATCCGCGCCCGAACGAACGGCCCACGATCATTAACCCGGACAAGGATCGTCCGCCCGGTATCCAGCGACGTCACCTCTACATAGGATGGCAGCGGCAATGTTTTGTGCGCGGCGGAAATTGCTTCCATCCGAAAGGATTCGCCATTGGCCGTCGGCTTGCCCTGATGCGCTTCGCCATACCAGCTGGCATAACCCACCTCATCATAATCGGGCGTGTCGGCGGGTGTATAAGTCTCTCCACCTATCGTATAAGGCGCGCCGATTTTCACCGGAAAATCCGCGACGGCTCGCCCACCATTGCGCGTGGGTGGCCCCGGCAGGCGATTATCGCTCCGCCCATCCACCATCCCGCATCCCGCAAGCAGCAACGCCGCGCAGGGTGTAACCATCGCCCTAATCGTCAACCGCATCGGCCAATAGCCCCACCGACAAACCATAGAAATTCGAACAGTTGTAATCGAGTATCACGCGATAATTACCGGTCAGCAGATAGGCCGTCTTCCCCTGCCCATCGGGTTCCAGCAAGGTCGCCATGACCGTGTCTGCGGGCCATGCGCTTCCCTGCGGTACGATGCCCAGTTGTCGCCATTCCGCCATTGTCTTCCACATACTGTGCCGCTCGAACACCCTGGGACAGCGCATGGCGTTGGTGCGATTGGCGATGGCGGCGCGGTTCAGGTTTGACGGCACCGTAACCGCAATGCCCCAGGGGACGCCCCGTCGCCATCCGGCATCAACGAAATAATTGGCGATGGACGCAAGCGCATCGGCTTCATTCGTCCAGATGTCGGCTTTACCGTCGCCATCGCCATCCTTGGCGACACGAAGATAGACCGACGGCAGGAATTGCGGATAACCGGTGGCGCCTGCCCAACTGCCGACCAGCCGGGATCGCGGCACGCCACTATCAAGCATCTTCAGCGTGGCGAGCAATTCGGGTTCGAACAATGCACGGCGCCGTCCCTCGAACGAAAGGGTAGCAAGCGAACGGATCAGGTCGAAATCACCCGTGAAAGTGCCGTAATTGGTCTCATGCCCGTATATGGCGACCATGATGGCTTCAGGCACGCCGGTTTGCTGCTCGATAGCACGCAGCTTCGCCCGGTTCGCCCGATAGGCAATGCGTCCCCGGTTGATCCGTGAAGCATCGACATGCTTGACGCGATAGGGTTCGAAATCGGGAATGGGTGAATCAAAGGAACCACCGGGCTGCGATTGATCCAGTGCGATGACGCGGGGATTGACGGTCAGCGTCGGCAACACGTTATCCAATGTGGTGTCGCTGATCCCCATGCCCCGCGCTTTTCCACGCAAGGTGGCAAGATACGCCTGAAAACCGCCTGCTTCCTGCGCCTGAAGGGGCGGAATACCCATATGACTTGACGGAACCAACGTAGTGATCGTCAATAGGGCTGCTATCGTCAGAAATCGCATGCTCATGCCCCGTTCTTGTCATTACTGGATGGTGCGCGGGAAATTCATCCTCCGACCATCCGACGCTTGGCAGCTTGTGACACAGACAACGCCGCAGGTGAATCCCCTTTGTCGGATTTTTGCGTCGAAGGGCGGAACCCAATCGGCGATTTCTATGGGGCGAGATGCAATTTAGCCCTTTTTCTTTGGCGACTTGGCCGATAAGAGGACTGTCCCGCCAGCACCGCTGGCGCATCGCGGATGGGTGGCCGAGTGGTTTAAGGCACCGGTCTTGAAAACCGGCGTGGGTGCAAGCTCACCGTGGGTTCGAATCCCACCCCATCCGCCACATGTCTAAATAATTCATTGAATTTGAACGATTATTTAGATAAAATTCTTGAATCCTCACATATCGTCCAACAATTGAAATGGGAATGAATTGGTCGTTATCGGAATATTCAGGTATTTGCCACAGCCCCGCCCGCATAGGCATTGCGCAAGTGCAAAGCCAGAGTTGTGGTCCCTTCACATTTCGAACAGCGGTCGCGCGTCCCGCAAGAGTTGGCGCGCTTGCTTCTTTTCATGGGGCAAATCTTGTCAACGATACGGCCGATAGTCCGCATCTTCTCATTGCAAGGATGAAGGCGGCCCTGCTGATTGCCATCGCCCAGAATGACGATGCACGGCAAGCTGATGCCAAGGACATCCTGCGCGCGGCCGCCGAAAAGGCCGAGCGCCCGATGGAGATCGAAGTCTATCCCGCCCAACATGGATGGTGCACGATCGATGCGCCCGTTTATGATCAGGTCCAGGCTGAAAAGGCATGGTCCCGGATGCTGGCTACGTTCGAACGCTACTGTGGTGCCGTTTCCTGACCACAACTCTAATGAAAGTCCCTTGATCTGGGCAGCAGGCGCACATTGCGGGGGTGGCGCGCTGTTTCGGTTTTGGCGCTTTGGCGAGAATAGACGGGGTGAATGAATGCGTCAGCATGGGCGAGCGCCGAATCGGGCGCATGCATTTCCGATAGCACACCCAGAGCGTCAGTGCGGTCAATGATGCGGCTCGCCATCACATGGATGACGCCCTCGCGGCTGCGCTGCACCTCGCCTTCGACTCGCATCAGGCGACTGGCCATCACTTCGCGGCGCATGATTTCGAACTGGCGCGCCCATAGTACGATATTGGCGATGCCGCCTTCATCCTCCAGCGTGATGAAGATCGCATTGCCCTTGCCCGGCCGCTGACGCATCAGCACAACACCCGCCACGCACACCTTCTCGCCACCTTTCATACCGCGCAATGCTGCGCAGGGCGTGACCCTTTCCTTATCGAAAATCCGACGGAGCAGCGCCATAGGATGCTCTTTCAAGGAAAGCCGCGTCATTTGATAATCGGCGGCGACATGCTCGCCCAATGACATGGGGCGCAGTGCAACCTCTGGCTCTTCACCCAGTTCGCGCGCACGCGCGGCGGCAAAAAGCGGTAGCTCGGTATCGGGTATGCGCCGCACCTCCCACAGCGCGGCGCGGCGATCGAGGCCGAGCGAACCAAATGCATCGGCATCGGCGAGCAGACGCAATGCTCGCTGAGGAAGGTTTGCGCGGCGGGTGATGTCCTCAATGCTCGTAAAAGGCTTGGCGGCGCGAGCAGCAGAATCAATGGCTTGCCCCCACTTCTCGCGAAACCCGCTGATCTGTCGAAAACCGAGACGCAGCGCCAGCGTGTCATTGGGTCCGCGCTCCATGCCATTATCCCAGGCGCTGGCATTCACATCTATGGAGCGCACCTCTACTCCATGTTCGCGGGCATCGCGCACCAGTTGCGCAGGCGCGTAGAAGCCCATGGGCTGGCTGTTCAAAAGTGCGGCAGTGAAGACGGCCGGATGATAGCATTTAATCCATGACGACACATAGACGAGACGCGCAAAGCTTTGCGCATGACTTTCGGGAAAACCGTAACTGCCAAAGCCCTCAATCTGTTTGAAGCAGCGTTCGGCGAAGTCCTTCTCGTAACCGCGCGCGACCATGCCGCCGATCATCTTGTCGCGATAGAGCGGAATAGTGCCCAGCCGACGGAAAGTCGCCATCGCGCGGCGCAACCCGTTCGCTTCATCGCTGGTGAAAGCGGCGGCGGTGATCGCAAGTTTCATCGCCTGTTCCTGAAAAATCGGCACGCCATAGGTCTTGCCGAGCACGGATTGCAGTTCATTGGGCGGATGCGGCGGTGCGGGCGATGGGAAATCGACCTTCTCATCGCCGCATCGCCGCCGCAGATAGGGATGCACCATATCGCCCTCGATGGGGCCAGGGCGCACGATTGCCACCTGTACAACCAGATCGTAAAATTCCCGCGGTCGAAGCCGCGGAAGCATGTTCATCTGTGCCCGGCTCTCAACCTGAAACACGCCGATGCTGTCGCCCGCACAAAGCATGTCGTAGACGGCCGGATCGTCGGACTTGATGTCCACCTCAAGGCTGTGATCGCCTAAATCATGCGCGCGCATCATGTCGAACGCCTTGCGGATGCAGGTCAGCATGCCCAATGCCAGCACATCGACCTTCATCAGACCCAGCGCATCGATATCGTCCTTGTCCCATTCGATGAAGGTGCGATCCGGCATCCCGCCATTATGGATTGGCACCGTCTCATCCAGCCTGCCTTCGGTCAGGATAAAACCACCGACATGCTGCGACAGGTGACGCGGGAATTCCAGTATCTGCTGCACGAAATGATTGAGCCGCGCGATCTCCGGGTTATCCGGGTCGAAGCCGCTTTCCGCGACGCGTTTGCGCTCATATTTCGATGCATGGCTGCCCCATACCGTGCTGGCCATGTGTGCAGTGACATCCTCGCTCAGCCCCAGCGCCTTGCCGACCTCGCGCACAGCGCTCCTTGGACGATAATGGATCACGGTGGCGGCAATGCCGGCCCGCTCTCGCCCATAGCGCTTGTAGATATATTGCATCACCTCCTCACGCCGCTCATGCTCGAAGTCGACGTCAATATCGGGCGGCTCCTTGCGCTCGGAGGACATGAAGCGTGAAAAAAGCAGGTCATGCTGCATCGGATCGACCGAGGTGACGCCAAGCAGGAAGCAGACGATGCTGTTCGCCGCGCTGCCACGACCCTGACACAAGATGCCCCGACTACGCGCAAAACGAACAATGTCGTGCACGGTGAGGAAATAATAGGCGTAATTCTCGGCGCGGATAAGGGTGAACTCTTCACCCAGCAAGCGCTGCACCTTTTCGGGAAGCTCCGGTCCATAGCGCTTATGCGCAGCTTCCATCACCAGATGTTCGAGCCAGTCGAGCGGTTCCCAGCCATAAGGCACTGGCTCATGAGGATATTCATATTTGAGATCGTCGAGCGTGAAGGCGATGCGGGAAAAGAAAGCCTGGGTCTGCGCGATGGCTTCGGGTGCGGCCGCAAACATACGCGCCATTTCTACGGGAGGTTTGAGATGTCGCTCCGCATTGGCGGCAAGCCGGCGTCCGGCAGCCTGCACCGTAGTCTTGAGACCGATCGCCGTCAGGACATCGTGCAGCGGGCGCTGGTCGGGCGTGGCATAAAGCGCATCACCCAGCGCGATCAACGGCACTTCGCATTGCATCGCCAGTGCTCGTGCGCAAACAAGTTGACGCGCATCGCGGCCAGATCTTCCTATCCTCGCGCCCAGCCAGACGCGCCCCGGCGCCGCATTGCGTAATTGCTCCAGCAGACCTGCCTGTATGGGCGGTATCGCTATCAGCAGCAGTTCGTCGAGATGCTCCAGCAGATCGGAAAGGTGCAATATGCAATCGCCCTTTTCCGCGCGAAGATTGCCCAGAGTGAGCAAGCGCGTCAGCCGCCCCCATCCATGGCGCGAGGCAGGATAGGCGAGGATGTCAGGCGTGCCGTCTGCAAACACCAGTCGCGCACCCACGACCAGTCGGAAATCGAGAGGTGCGCGCTCATCCTCCAGCGCTTCTTTCCATGCCATATGCGCCCGCACCACGCCCGCGACGCTGTTGCGGTCGGCAATGCCGATGCCGCTCAAGTCCAGCGCGATAGCTGTTTCCACCATATCGGCGGGATGCGATGCACCGCGCAGGAACGAGAAATTGGTTGCGGCAGCGAGCTCCGCATAAGCGGGATGATCAGACGAACAGGTCTTTTTGCGGGCTTCTTCTCTCATGCGAACAGACCATGAATATACCAGTCCGGGCTCACCGTTTCGCGTCCGTAAAGCCCATGGCGGAACAACCAGAAGCGGTGCCCGCCTTCTTCCTCCACCCGGTAATAGTCACGGGACAAACCCGGATTGTCGTCATGCCCGCCACGTCTGCGCCACCATTCGGGCGCGATCCGTTCCGGCCCTTCCTGAGCGGTGACCCGCCAGTTCCTGCCGTGCCAACGGAAACGCTTGGGTGGTCCGTCCGGCACGGCGGCAAGCACCTCTATGCGTTGCGGCGGAGCAAACAGCATCAGCGGGCGTAGCGGCGGTTCGCCCAGGTCAGGGCGATGCCATGGGATCGGCGACACGTGTTTGCTTGAAGGGCATAACTCTGCGGCACGTTCCGGAATATGGCTGTCGCCCGCCATAAAACGCAGCACACTTGGCTTGCCATAACGCACCGCCAGCCGATCGAGTAGCGGCCCAATATCGGCGCATCTCTCCTGTTCCGCCTCCAAACCCTGCTGCTTTTCTTCCAAAGCCTCAGCATGTGGGACGACAAGGTCGATGCTGTCATAGCCGAAGCCGGGATCGAGCGGATCGACGAGGCTATCGATCCGCTCGTGCAGCAAGCGCATCACCAATGCCGGGTCACGCGTCGGTGTACCGGTCTCGATCTTGAGCTGCGCAATATGCCCATCGCTGCGATGCAGGCATATGGCAAAGGCGCGTCCGCCTTCACCCCGCTCGGCCAGCTTCATCGCAGTCTCTTTCACCAGCGTCTCAATGGCATTCATGACATCGCCGGTGCGGCCAATGGGTTCCGCAAAGCGCCGCTCGGCTGTAATCGGATCGACTGCACGATGCGGCGCGATATGCGGGTTCTGCCGTGCCAGCAGCCGGTCGAGCAAGATTACCAGTTCTTCCCCGAAACGCGCGGCCAAGGGCGCGCGCGGCAGTTTTGCCAGCTCACCGATACTGCGAAAGCCCGCGCGGCGCAGTGCCTGCCGTATCTCATCCTCCACCGCTAGCGCGGCGATGGGCAGCGCCCCCACATCCTCCCCACCAAAGCGGGCGAGCGCACGGGCGGCATCGGGCGTATCGGCAATAGCAGCATGAGCGCTCAACCCCAACCGTTTCATATGCGCCAATATAGTGCGCTGCATCTGTGCTTCGCCGCCATGAAGATGCGCACAGCCAGTGATATCGAGCATCAGCCCTTGCGGCCCATCTGGCGCAACGCTGGGCGTGTAGCGAAGACAAGTGCGCGCCAGTCGTCCCAGCCACGCGGTATCGCCTTGCGGGTCATAGGGCACTACCTCCAATTCCGGCAGGCGTCCGCGCGCATCGGCAAGCGGAAGGCCCGTTTCCAGTCCCAGCTCCGCCGCACGCAGCGACAGTGCGGCAATGCGCAGCGCACCCCGCTGCTTCTCGATCAACGCAAAAGGTGCGTCAGGCGGCGCGAGCCGTGCCGCTACCTGCCGTTCTGCCGCCAGCCATGGCAGGTTGAGCGCAAGATAACGGTGCGGTGTCGCCACGCTCGTCCCGCTGCCGGAAAGAGGCTGTGTCACGATCCCACTCCAATATGAGGTGCAGCCCGTCACGTCCGCCGCGATGGCGTAACAAGGTGAGGGCAAAGGCCGGGAATCCCGGCGAACCGGCTTCCAGAGAACGCGAAGGCGCGTTTGCCACTTCCCAGCGTGTATGCGCCGCGCTTGGGATCGGCTCCGCCTTGCTACGGGTAAACAGGGCTATCGTGCCGGTTTCCGCCGCCGCCAAGGCGAACCGGCGGCTCGCCGTCAGGTCGAATAAAGGCTGCCTGCCCACCAGCTCAATCAGCACTGCTCCCAACGCGCCATCGCGCACGCTATCCAGTCCGGCGCGCAGTACTGCCCTGGCATCAGGCAGCATCAGCAAGGTGATGGCATCGGGTTTCAGGCCCAGATCAAGCAGTCCCGGCCCATAGGGCATGCCGGTCTGAGCGATGCTGCGCGCTTCCCGTACCCAGATCAGCGGCTTGTGCCGCGCCCTGCATTGGAGCTGCGCGATCAGCAGCGCAAAACCGGTGGCGCTAACACCATCCTCCGCCTGCGCCGCATATAGCTCATGCAATCCATCAGCCCTCAATCCGCCGCCCAGCCACGCATCCGCCGCCGCACCGTCAAGCGACAGGCGCTTCGCCAGCGACGAAGCCGTTTTGGGAAGGCTTGAAACTTCCGCGCACGGGAAGGGCGAATCGGGTTGCATATGTTCACTATATGTTCTATTTTTTAATGTGTCATTGGGCAATGCACTCGTGCCGTTCATCTGCTGCGACATTGTAGCTGCCAGTTCCGATTACGAGCAGTGCGGCCAGACCAAGCATCACGAGCACACCGGCCGCGCCCACAGCCGCGCTCCGCCAGGACAGGTGGGACATCTATGTTCTCCGTTGGTTGCTGTGTTCAGTCCATGCGGTGCGAGCAGTCCTCGTATCCGCGATAGCCGAGTTCATCCTTCGCTCCGGGCAGCATCACGATCATGTCGACTTCGCGAAAACCGCTGGAATCGAATGCGGAATCAACGGGGCGGATCGCAACGCGCAGCCCTCCATCCGCAAACAAGCCGGAGCGCTTGGCGGGGATCGGGATCAACTTGCCATTGAGTTTGATGACGCCTGTCCGGTCAAGACCATTATGGACGAAGGACGGCAAACCGACGCGGGTCAACCGGATGAGGCATTTGCCATTCGGTCCACCGAGGCTGGCGAGATCGGTGTCGCTCATTGTTTCAGCCTGGACCGCTTCGGCGGCAATTCCCGACAGCGCCTCGGCCGCGTCCTGTCTAGGCGCGGGCGTCGGGGCGGCATCGACCTGCGCCTCACGGTCATTGCCAGGAGACGTGTTGCGATTGCAGGCGCCGAGCATGAGCAGCGGCAGCGCGGCGAAAAGGATAGCGTGGCGGATCATCGTGCGTCCTCCACCGGCGGCGCAAGTTCTTCGGGACGGGGCATGCGCTCGGTTGTTCGAACGCCGTTCTTTTCGATATCCTCGATCAGATATTTCATCTCGGCAATCTCACGGCGCTGGGCAACGATGATGCCCTTGGCGAGTTCGCGCACCCGCGGATCGCGGATATGGCTGCGCTCACTGGTCATGATCGCAATCGAATGATGCGGGATCATCGCCTTCATATATTCGATATCTTCAATGGTCGTCTGGCTGCGGACGAGCCAAAGCGCAAGTGCGAAGGTAACGGCTGCAACACCCAGGATGATGAAGTTCTTGGCCCGGTTCTTGTACATCGCCCACATGAAGAGCAGCATCACGACCATCATCGATGCGCCCATGACGAACGCCATCCAGAAGCGCGTTTCGCTGAATGACTGACCGGCTGATGCCGGTAGGATCAAGTGGAGGGGCTGAAGCCGTTTCTGTGGGAATGCCGGTCCA
>NZ_JAKKIE010000031.1 GCF_021742065.1 Rhizorhapis sp. SPR117 | reverse complement strand
ACATATCCTGACAGTCCAGCCAAAAACGGCGGTTGGAAGGTGAAATCCATCGGTGCCTCCAGCACTGCCCAAAACCCCATGGCCTCCCCCGAGGCGGGGGTGGGCGGCGAGAGCGACCGGAGAGGCCCGCCGAAGCGGCGGGCTGCACCCGCAGGGGCGAAATGCAATGGAGCAGTCCGGCGCAGCCGGACTTGCAGCGCGCCGTGGCGGGCCTAGAAGGGAGCGCCGACCACTCCCGCCTTGAGGGAGGCCCGACGAACAGCGCCGCCGCGCCAGCGGCGACCGCTGGGTGCGGGCGAAGCCCGTGCCGATCGCCTATGCGACTGGGCGGCCGATCCCGAGAGAGAGCGGCCGCCCAGGTCTTCTATCGTTGATGATCGCGAACGCGCCGCGCAGGATTATGCAGGCAACGACCGCTCATACCAGGGCCGCGTCTTCTTCACGAGCGCGACGACCGAGAGCATCACCGGCACCTCGACCAGCACGCCGACGACGGTGGCGAGCGCCGCGCCCGATCCGATGCCGAACAGGCTGATCGCCGCGGCGACGGCGAGTTCGAAGAAGTTGGACGCGCCGATCAGCGCGGCGGGCGCGGCGACGCACCAGGCGACGCCGAAGCGGCGGCTCAGCCAATAAGCGAGCCCGGCATTGAAATAGACCTGGATGAGGATCGGCACGGCGATGAGCGCGATGACCAGCGGATGCGCGATGATCGCCTCGCCCTGGAAACCGAACAACAGCACCAGCGTGGTGAGCAGCGCGATCAGCGATACGGGGCCGAGCGCTGCCAGCAGGCGATCGAGCGCCGGCTGTCCGCCAGAGGCCAGCAGCGCGCGACGGACAAGCTGCGCGGCGATTACCGGCACGACGATGTAGAGCAGCACCGAGATGAGCAAAGTGTCCCACGGCACCGTGATCGACGCGACCCCGAGCAGCAGCGCGACGATCGGCGCGAAGGCGAACACCATGATGACGTCGTTCAAGGCGACCTGGCTCAGCGTGTAATTAGGCTCGCCCTCGCACAGGTTGGACCAGACGAACACCATCGCCGTGCAAGGCGCGGCGGCGAGCAGGATGAGGCCGGCAATATAGGAGCCGATCTCGGCCTCGGGCAGCCAGGGGCGGAACAGATAGCCGAGGAAGAAGGTGCCGAGCAGCGCCATCGAGAAGGGCTTCACCGCCCAGTTGATAAAAAGCGTGACACCGACGCCCTTCCAGTGCCGCCTGACTGATCCCAGCGCGCCCAGGTCGATCTTGAGCAGCATCGGCACGATCATCAGCCATATCAGCACCGCGACGACGATGTTGACGTTCGCGATCTCGGCCGCGGCGACGCGCGCGAACAAGCCGGGCAGCGCATAGCCGAGCGCGATGCCGACGACGATGCAGGCCGCGACCCAGAGGCTGAGATAGCGTTCGAAGGTGCCGATCGCGGGCTTCGCCGCCGCGGCGGCATCGCTCACGCGGCGTCCCCGCGCCGGTTGCTCGCGCCTTCGCCCTGACCGATCTCGCGGACATGTGCCCTCAATGCCATCACGTCGAGCTGGTCGAACGGCAGCGCCATGAACAGCTTGATGCGGTTCTCGAGATAGCGCAGCGCTGTCACGAAGGCGCGCTCGCGCTCGATGTCGTTGCCCTCGACATGGCTCGGATCTTCGATGCCCCAATGGGCGGTCATCGGATGGCCGGGCCAGACCGGACACGTCTCGCCCGCCGCATCGTCGCAAACGGTGAACACGAAATCCATCACCGGCGCGTCCGGCACGGAGAACTCTTCCCAGCTCTTCGAGTGAAGGCCTTCGGTCGGGTAACCGATGCGCTCCAGCAGCCTCAGCGCGTCGGGGTTGACCGCGCCCTTGGGGAAGCTGCCTGCGGAATAGCCGCGGAACCGGCCTTCGCCGAGCTTGTTCAGTGCGCTCTCGGCGAGGATCGAGCGGGCCGAGTTACCCGTGCAGAGGAACAGGACATTGAAAACACGGTCGGTCATTGAACGGCTCCGGGTTGGCAGCAGGCGGCCCTGGTGACCACGTCGGCGAGCGGAGCACAGATCTCCGGGGCGCCGCCGCAGCAATCCTCCATCAGGAAGCCGAGCAGGTCGGTCATGCGGGCATAATCAGCGGTGTAGATGATCGACCGGCCCTCGCGCCGCGACGACACGAGCCCGGCGTGGCCGAGGATGTTGAGGTTGCCCGAGAGCGTCTGCGGGACATGGCCCGTCGCGCGCGCGATATCGCCCGAGGCCATGCCCTCGGCGCCGGCGCGGACCAGCAGGCGAAAGACCTCGAGGCGGCCCGGATGCGCGAGCGCCGAGAGCGAGGCGACGGCAGCGTTCGCGTCCATCAGCAGCACGCCTGCTTTGGCGCGGGCGCATCGGCGGGGCCGCAGCAGGCCGCGGCGGGCTCGGGCAGCACCTCGTCCTCGCCGTAGCTGGTCGCCTCACCGAAGGTGAAGAAGGTCTCCCAGCGCACGCCGGCGGGATCGCG
Organism: Rhizorhapis sp. SPR117; assembly: GCF_021742065.1. The sequence continues at coordinate 46,959 of NZ_JAKKIE010000031.1, read as the reverse complement.
GACCCAGCTCTTGTCCGACTGCGCGTAGCAGCAGGTGGTCGCTTCCTGATCGAGCGTCTCCGCCCCGGCGGCCTTGAGGCGACCGGCGAGCGCGCCGAGCTCATCGGCGCTGTCGACCTGGATGCCGATATGGTCGATGCCGGCCGCGCGCGCGCGCTCGGAGATCGCGAAGTTGACCTTGGGATCGTCGAGCATCCACTTGGCGTAGTCGTCCTTCACGACGACGGGCGCGGCGCCGAACAGCGTCTCGTAGAACTGGATCGACGCGCCGAGATCGGGCACGCTGACGTGCAGATGGATGCGCTTCATGGAATGGCTCCTGATAACGACTCGATGACACTACGAGTATATCCGTAATATCATCGAGTCAATGAGCACGACGCTCATGGCTGCTGGGCGTGCATCCAGTCAGCGGCGGCCTGCGCCTTGCTGGCTGCGGTGAAGATCGCCCGCGGCTCATCCTTCAGGAGTTGGAGCCAGGAAGCGATATAGGCGGCGTGGTCGGGCCGCGGCTCGTGGGCGATCCCGAGATCGGCGAGCAGGAACGAGGCGGTCAGCTCGGCGGTCGCTTCCTCCATCGCGAGCGCGTGCCTGGTCCACTTGGCGCTGAAATCCCGATCGAGCCGATGGGCTGCGCCACTGGCATGAGCGGCCTCGTGAATACGGGTGGCATAGAAGCCGTGAGCGTCGTGGAAGGCGCTGAAATCCGGCATGTGGATGCGGTCTTCGGCGATGTGATAATAGGCGCTGGCCGAGCCGTAGACAGTATCGATGCCGAGGGCGGCGATGAAGGCTTCGGCGGCGGCGAGGCGTTCGCTCTCGGGCAGGTCCGGCCCCGATTTGGGCGCATAGCCATCGACCTGATCGGCGTTGAACAGGCCGAACGCCTTGGCGAAAAGCCGTCGATGGTCGTCATCGTCGCTGGCGTCGTCGCCCTTCGCGTGAAACTCCTTCCAGAGGACACCGAGGCTGGCGTGCTCACCCTTGCGGACCTGCGCGCCGAGCGCCTGCCACTGGCGATAGGTGCCCCAGACCCCGCTCGCATAGCCGCTGCCATAGGCGGCCGCCCAGAGCGAGACCGTATTTATGCCGCGATAGGGCTTGCCGCTGGCGACGTTGGTCGGGCGGGTGACGTCGGCGCCGGAATGATGCCATGGCATGCGCCAGGTGCCGGTGCCGGCTTCGATGGCGTCGACGATCGCTTGCGTGACGCGAGCATAGACGTCTGAGCGTTGTGAGGCTGACATGATCTGTTCTCCGTTCTCGCGCCGGGGACCATCCCCGGCGGCGGAGGCCCGTTCGCGCCGGGCACAGGGGGGCTCGCGCACCCGTCAGGGCCGCAGCGAAGCGAAGGACGGCGAAGCCGTTGCGCGGGCGCGCCGACCGGCGCAGGACTCCGCCAACAACCGGGGTGGTCTACGGCGCGGGAGGGTCGATCCCGGCAATCACCACGCTCAGGCGATCCAGCTCGCGCTGGAGAGCCTGACGCTGGAGATCGGAGATGCGCCGTTCGCGTAAGTGCGCCCTGGCATCGGCCGCCGCGCGTTCCCAGGCCGGCCTGTGGCGGGCGGTGATGCAGGCGTTGGGACAGCGGGTCGGCTCGCACAGGGCAGTGAGCGGCCCTGCCGGATCGGGGGTCGTCACGCGCTTGAGGCAGAGCGCGGTCGCGGGATCGAAGAAGCAATCCGCGAGCGGGCCGACATGGAAGGTGCGCGCGACGCTGGCGAGCATGACGCGCAGGCGGGCGCGATCGGCGATCATGGCGGGCAAAGGCCCTTGTCTGACGGCGGCATCGTCGAGCGTCCGCGCGATGCGCGGTCCCGCCGGTCCACCGAGCGATGCGCCGCCCTGACGCCGGTCGAAATAGTCCAGCAGATCGTCAATCTGACCGAGCCGACGCTGCGCCTCGAACTCGGCGCGAAACCCTGATGCGCTGGTCCCGGCATAGCCTTCGAACGCGGCGACCGAGGCGTGCTTGTACTGGATCATGCCGGCGATGGTGCCGAACGGACGGTTGGCGATGTGCCACGCGATCGTGCGCCGGAACTGCCGCGTCGTGATGCGCCACGGCTTGCCATCGGGTCCGGGCGGGATGACCGGCTCATCGGGGGTGCCGAAGGCGCTGTTGAGGTGGTCGCGGAAGGTGTTGAGCTGGCGGACCACCTCGCTCGACAGATGCGTCTTGGAGACGGCGCTCGCGCGCAGCACCGGCCAGAGCGTATCGCTGCCGCTGGCGCGCGCCGGCCCTGCCGACAGGCGTTCGAGCACCATGATCGCGGCGGCGACCGGCTCGATCGTCACCCAGCTCGCCGCCTCGCCCACCGCCGCCCGGCGCTTGTAGATGGTCGACCGGATGCGATGGCGCTCGATCAGGCCGTCCTCGCTGCGCGCGATAGAGAGACACCCGCGCCGCATCGCCTGCACCTCGCAGTCGCGCATGCCGGTCAGGTAGGCGCACACGATATAGGCAGCGGCTTGAAGCATCCGTTCCTCGTGTGCGAGAGTCTTCGCATCGAAGCGCTCGCGCCACGGCCGACCGCTGTCAGGATCGATCGTGATCGGCGTGTCCATGCCGCCGACCTCTACCCCCAGCTCGGCCGCCACTGCGTCGATCAACCTCGCTTCACCGCCTGTCAGCAGAAGATGCGCGCCAGGCTCGGCCTGCACGTCGATCCCGACATGGAGATGCAGGAGATGGGCGTTGATCGGTGGGGTCACTGCGCCGGTGTTGGGGTCGACGCGCAGCTTGCCGTTATGAGCGGTGCCCCAGATCGGCGCGCCGCGCCCCTCGCGGCGTCGGCGGCCGAAATAGGCCTTCAGGCGGGTGCGGCGACGTTGCCGGCGATCAGGGTCTGGAAGGCCGGCATCGGCGGCGGCAAGGCGATCCCGGCGCACTTCGAGCCGCGCAAGCTCGCGGCGGGCGGCGAGGATATCGTCCGCGAATATGGTGACGTAGCGCAACGACCAGGCGAGTAGCGCGGCGATGACCTCTTCCGGGAAGCGCGGCGTGCGGTTCTCCCGGACATGGCGGTAGCCCGCAACGCGGGCGGGCGCCTGTCCGGCCCAAGGCTCGAATGCAAGGCCTCCGCTATCGAGGTGGTCGCGATAGTAATAGAGATCTGAGACCACTTCGAGGAGGTGGCCGACGATGACGGGTCGTCGGGCAGGATCGTCACGGAGATGACGGGCATAGGCATCGAGCAATGGCTGATCGATACGGGAAACGTCGAGCCGTCCGAGCCGCTCGCGGGCGAAGGCGAAGAACCGGCGGGCACGGTTGAATGCCTGGCGGATACAGGCGGGTGGTAACTTCGTCCGATAGCCGGGGAGATCGGCGTTGAGGCGGGCGTAGAGATAGGCGCGCATCACCGCCTGCACATCGGCATGTTCGAGCACGTGGAAATGCACGGTGACGTGGCAGCGCCGGGCGTTCTCGCGGAAGACGGCGGGACCGAGATCCCAGCTCGGGTCGCCGACGCGCGATAGCGCCTCGCGGGTATGGCCTTCCTTGAGTGGCGCGCTCGCCAGCACGGGGCGATCGTCGAAAGCGGGCGCCTGGGCATGAACGGGCATGGTCATGCGCGGACCTCCGGCGGCAGATAAAGCCGTTCGCCCTCCATCTGCCGGCGCGCATCGGTGATGACGGCATCGGAGAAGGCCGGCAGGACCTGGGCGGTGATGCGGGCATGGACGCGGCCGAACTTGGCCGCCCAGTCGGTCGCGGGCAGGCTCAGCCGCTGCTCTTCGACGAAGGCGAGGAAGGCGAGGATCGCGGGGAGCTTGCGCACGGTGATGACGGCGTTGGGGCAATCAAGGCAGCCCCAGAAGGGCTGCGCGCAGGGTGATCCGGCCTCGGCGAAGGGACTGTTGTGGAAGCCCGCGCAGGCTGCGAGCCAGACATCCTGTTCGCCGTCGAGCAACGGACCCACGGTATCGGGCGGCATCAGCGGCGCGGCCTGTTCGGGTGCTTCGCGCAACGTCTGCTCGGCGGTGGGCGGAAGCACGGTCGGCATCGCGGCGGCGACCGCCGCGCGGAAGGCGTCGGCGACGGCCGTCTCGTGCACGGGCCGGAGCGACGGCAGATCGGCATAGTGGCGCGCCGCCACCTCGCGCGAGTGGCCGACCGCGAAGCGGGTCATGTGCCCCTCGGTCTTGGTGTACCACAGCGCCTTGTGGGTCTTGCGGAGCCGCGAGAGCAGCAAGTGGAGCGGCTCGCCGTCGTCATCGACAATAGCGTGCTGAGCTACCCAGGCATCGATCCGTTCCGTCGGGTGGCGGATGCCTACCCGCAGGCCGCCAGCGTTGTGATAAACCCAAAGACGATCGTCGTTCAGATGCTTGCGGGCAATCGCCGAGACCTCAATCAGGCGACGAATCAGACCACCAGGCGTGCCCCCACCGCCATCGCGCACGCGCATGCTCTTGTGCTCGGCGCCGCAGGCGCGGCGCTTGAGATAGCGCAGCTCCACCGTGCCGGCATGGGGGTTGGTGAGACAATCTGTGGTCAGCGTCTTCAGGCACTCGGGCTCGAGGCCGGTATCGAGCGTGAGCAGCACGAGCAGCGCCGGCAGATCGCGCGCAAGCGGGTGATGGCGGCCATGCAGATCATCGATGAGCGTGCTGATCGGCAATCCGCGCCGCATGCGCATGAAATAGAGGCTCTTCAGCGCCGGGTGGTCTGCAACGATAAAGCCCTGCCGCGCGATGATCGCTTCGACGTCGGCCCGCGCTCTGGCGATGACCGGGTCGCCCTCATCGGTGCGGTCGTCGGCACCGAGACGGCGGAACATCGCTTCGACGTCGGTCCTCGCGGCGTCGCGCAACGCGCGGGCGACGAAGGGGCTATAAGCATCGCGTGGGGTCGAGCGGCCCGCCGATGTGGCCAGCGTGTAGCGCAGCCGCTCATGCAGGTCGGGCGCGATCCGATCGGGCCGGTCTGCCTCGATCGCGCGCAATGTGTTGACGATCTTGCCGACCGATATGTGCCGGTGGATCGCGCCCATCCCGCGCTGTTCGAGCGCGGAGGCGAACCCATCGATATGGACTGCACGCAGGTCGTTGACGCCGGTCACCCCCGGCGCACCATCACCAAGCCAGGCGAAGAAGTGACGATAGACCTGCACATACTGCTTGATGACGCTGGCCGCACCAATCGGTCCCCCGAGCGCAGCCGATCGACGCAGCGCGCCGGCGAAGGCGATAGCGAGCGGACGGGGATCGAGTGCGGCCATATCGACCAGGACCGTTCCGCCATGCCGCGCCTCGATGGTGAACTTGAGGCCGAGCACCGGATCGGGCTTCTGTGGCTCCGGCGTGATCGGCGCGAAGGCGACAGGCCGGCCCTTGCGGGGATGGCCGCTCATGCGCCCTGCGGTCCCGGCAGCAGCGCAAGCAGCTCCTCGACGGCCGCGTCCACCGTATCGGCGCGCGTCGCGATATGGTCGAGGTAGATATAGGTGGTGGTGAGGCTGGCGTGGCCAAGCAGGCGTTGCACCTGCTGCAGCGGGTCGCCGAGGATCAGCCGATAGCTCTCCAGCGGTCCGACCGGCAATGCCGCTTCGCGCAACCGCTGCTGGATCAGCAAGGCGAGCATATGGACTGCGAATGTGTGGCGAAGCTGGTGCGGGTTGATCGACAGCGGGAAGCCGTTCTCCGCGCACCGGTTGCAGGCGCGGGTGAAGATCACCTCCCACGAGTTGGGCCGAACAGGCTGCCCTACCTCGGTCAGCCACAGCGCCGCCGGCTCGCGGGGCGATCCATCCTCGTCGTACAGGATCAGGCGGCATCGTTCCTCCGGGGTGCAGATATCGCGCATGCGGTCGAGACCGGCGCGGGTGACAGGGATCGATCGTTCGAGCTTGGTCGCGCCGTCTCGCGCGGCGAACTTGGCCACGCCCGCTGCGCGCTCGACGGCGACGTAAGCGGCAATCTGACGAAGCAGCCGACGCGGGAGCAGGACGCTGCGTCCCCGGTCGCCCTTGGTCAGCGGTGGCGGGAGAGGCAGCCAAAGTTGTTGGGCATCGCCGTCCTCGCGGTCGATCGCCGCGAGCTCGGCGGCGAGCAGGCCCGACGCCTCTTCGAGGCGCAGGCCGGTGGTGACGAGAAGATCGGCAAACAGCGCGTTGCGCAGCCCGTTCCGGTCGCGCGCGCCGAGGCGCTCGGTGCCGTCAGGGGTAAGGCCGCGCAGGCCGACCTCGCGGAAAATACGGTAGTCGTCCATCGTGACGAACCGCACATCTGATCGCCTGGCAACACGTTCATAGGCGTCATTGCGCGCCGCGATCATGCCGCGACGGCCACCATGCGCCGGTCGCCACACGGCGCGGCGGCTGAACGGCGCGTCGGTGATCAGCCCGTGCTGCTCACCCCATCGGTAAAGGCGATCGAGACTGGCGACGGCGCGGTTCCAGCTTGCGGCCGTTATCCGGTGATCGGCCTCGTCGCGGCGTCGCTCACGATGATAGGCGTCGACATCGTCGCGGGTCGCAGCCCACACGGTCTTGCCGCAGGCATCGAGAAAGCGAAGCCAGACAACGACATCATAGGCATAGGCGCGAAGCGAGTGCCGCGAGCGGACGCCCGACAACGGCAGGTCGAGAAAGAAGCGATCCAGATCGGGATCATAGAGCGCGTCGCCGCGCAGGATCAGCGGCACATGCGCATCGAGGCCCCTGGCCTCGCGGCGCTCGCAAACAGTAATGATCGACACCGGCGCGAAGCCCTCCCCCCGGACCCCCCACCGGGAAGCTGACCTTCACACCGTTGCGCACTATGGCCCGGCAGCAATCAGGCTGGCCTCCGCCAGCTCTTGGGTCAGCGCTACGGCCAGCCTGATTACTGCCTACCGTGGGCGTCCATCGCCGACCTTACTGCAAAGTTGCGAGCGGCGCAGACTGTCCAGATAAGGCGACCAGTTCTTCGCGGGCGTAACCGTCATCGCCGAAGCGCTTGCGCCCGAAATCACGGTCAAGGCGCGTGGTGTGCTTCGTCCAGTGCGTCGTCTCATGGGCGAGCGTGGCATAGTAAGCCTGCGCATCGCGGAAGGCATCGAAGGGCGGCATCTGGATATAGTCGAGCCCCGGGCTGTAGTAGGCGCTGTCGCCCCCGTGACGGATATCGGCACGAATGGCCGCGAAGTACGCCTCGGCGTCGGCGACGCGCTCATCGGGGTTACGGGTGCTTTCGGCCAGCGCGTAGTAGTGACCGGGCAAGTCTTCGATCTGTTCGACGTTGAAGACCGTATAGGCCTTCAGGAACGGGATCGTGCGTTCGACATCATCACCGGTGGACTCGTCGGCTTCTGTTTTGCTGATCGTGTTGGCGTAGACGACGGGCGCGCCCTTCTCGCCCTTGCGGACATGGCCGCCCAGCTCGATCGCCTGGCGGAACGTCATCCAGATCGGGGCGCTGAAATGTCCCGTCATGGCCGAAGCCCAGAGGGTCAGGACGTTGATGCCGCCGTAAGCCTGGCCGTTATGGCGCAGGGGCCGGGATACGTGACCGGCGGCGTGCGCGGCGTTCCAGGGCTGGGTCCAGGGTTTCACGCCCTGCTCAAGGGCGGCGATGATCTGGTTGGTGATGCGGCTGTAGATATCCTGCCGTGGTGTTTCTGTTGTGTTCGACATGACCTGTCTCCTTTGCGTCGGGGTTTTCCTCAAGACGCGGAAGAAAAAGGCCGGGCGACCGAGCCGGACGGTCAGGCCCTAACACGGTCGCGACGCGCAGCGGCGGGAGTGGTGCGGGCGGGGTTTGACCGGACGGCGCGCCCGGCCGAATTATCGCGTCAATCCTTGAGGAAACCCGCCGAAGGAGCGGTCTCTATTCGGGCAACACGTCTCGGCAGAACTACGTGCCGCGTCGGAACCGACGATACGGCGCATGACAACCGGGGCTTGAACCAGCGGTCAGCCGGACGACACGCGGCGAATCCACGATATGCGGCTGCCGACGACAACAGCGCGGCCAGCCGATCGGCATCAAATCCAGACACGCGAAAGGACTGAACATGGAATACGAGAACTGGAAACGGCTGACGCCACGGCAGATAGCGAAATGGCCTGCCGCCGATAAGGGCTACCTGCGCCCGCAGCAGCAGGTGACGATCAGCATCGATGCCGACCTGGCGAAATGGCTAATTGAGAATGTTGTGGGCCGGTCGTCCTTCACGGGCGATCTGGAAGAAACAATCGTCACGGCCCTGCGGGTCATGCGCGGAGACCTGCCGCCCGCTGCTCTGCCGCTTCCGAATGGGAGCATCAAATCGGGCAGTTGAACGCTCTGAGAGCGGGCTGGCTATTGGCGGCTGGGCTTGAAGATCAGGTCGTTGTGGTGCGCGACATACTGGTCACCAACCTGGTGACCCGGCACTTGCCGCAGGGTCTCGATCTCCAAAGACCGCACGCCGTAATCGAACTCAGCATGATGGTTCGGGCATAGGCAGAGCAGGTTTTCCTGCACATCGGGGCCGTTGTGCGGCCCGCCTAGTGGCTGGATATGATGGGCCTCGGCATAACGGCGTCCGTCCGGTAGGTTTATCGTTGTGCCGCACACCTGACACTCATGACGGTGAAGCGCTTTTACCCGGAGCGCCATCTGCGTGTCGCGCAGCACTCGATAGGTGCGCGCTTCGACCCGCTCGGGCGGCTTGACCGCGTCAGGCGGACGCGGCGTTGTCAGTTGTACCGCTCCAGGCAGAAATTGGGACCAGTTGAAGGTCTTGGATTGACGTATTTGGTCAGCCCACCATACGAAGTCATCCTCGCTCTTGCCGAACAGATTGAAATACCCTTGGCCCGGCATACGATCGTCGCCATTCACGATCAGTCCGGTAATCGCCGGTAACCCCTTGGCTGCGGTCCAGTCCGCAAGGGCCACCAGCCCCTGATGCTTCAGGCTCAAACCGTAAGTCTGGCCCTGCTGAGAAAGGCCGAGGCGGTCATGGGCTTCCTTGTATGTGATAAAGGTTTCTGGCTTTTCCGGAATCGCCTTCGGTAAACGTTCGACAAGCAGCGCGAGTAGGTGTTGTCCCCGCTCATCAAGCTCAAGCATACATCTCTCCTCCCGGCGCTCTCAGTCAGCGCCTTCAAAATAACCACACTTCGCAAATGGCATTGCCACAAACGCGCCACAAGCTCACGCGGGCCAAGCCAGACAATCGAGGATTTCTGCGGGTTATAGCAGATCGCTGATTTGTGGCAAAAACCGATGATTTAATGCGTCTATGGGAAAACTATGTCTCTAAGTGATTGATTTTGCATGGCGCGCCCGGCAGGACTCGAACCTGCAACCCTCTGCTTAGAAGGGCATTTCAATAAGCTTCAGAACAAGGACTTACTGTGCGTGCGCCACAGACTCGCCACAAGTATTTTGATCCAGGCGTGCAAGCAGCCCGATTTTGTCGCGTTCATCGATTTCGGCACGCTCAATCAGGTGTCCGTAGATGTTCAGTGTGGTGGCGATGTTCGTATGTCCCATCAATTTCTGAATGCGCTTCAGGTTGACCCGGCTCTCGATCAACATGGAGGCGTAGAAGTGGCGCAAGTCATATGGTGAGAATTTCACGCGCTCCACGAGCTTGCCGTCAACTTCCACCACCTCGACCAATCCAGCTTCCAGACAAGCAGCCGCGAATGCCTGTTTGCGCCAATTAGATACAGCCTGCCATCGTCCCGTGGCCGTCGGAAACACTAGGTCGTATTTATTCTCCGGTGCGTAATTGTCGGCGTAGTGCATGACCATATCAGCGGTATCCGGGCTGAGGTCGATCCAGCGCCAGCCTGCTGGCGTCTTGGTGACCGAAATTTTATGCCCACTCCGCTCAACCGCCCGGTCAATCTTCACCTCCTTAGGTGAGACATTGAAGCGCGGCAGCGCAAGATACTCGCCGGGCCGCATTCCTGTATCCGCCGCAAGGTAAAGCATCGGTCGGTTGCGTCGCCAGGCCTTTTCGATTTGCAGATTGCGTGAATTCGCAAGGCGGTCTGCCGCCATGAGCAACGCCTGCACCTCCGCTACCGTTGGCGGCGTCACGGGCTGCTCATAGCGGGATGACGTACCCACGGTAATCCCGGCGGCGACATTGCTACCGATATGACCCCGTAGCGCCATCTCCTTCATGACTGTTTGGAAGTATGTCAAAGTCTTGCGCGCGAGATAGCGCGAAGGGCAATGCGATAACAGCCACGAGCGAAACCGGACGATGTCCGGTGGCTGCAACATGGATAACGGCTTGTCCCATGCATAGCCCTGCATGAACGCGGCAAAGTAGCGGTAATGTTTTAGCGTGAAGGCAGTGACCGGCTCATTGCCATCGGTACCTTCCTTCTCACAGATTTGGAGCCAACGCTCGATCGCCTCCGGCACGGTCTTAACCGTGTAATCGATTGCCCCTTCTTGACTCTGAGTGCGTCCGCTCTCCACAAAAGCGCGGGCCTCTTTGAGTGTCTCGAAGGTTGCATAGGCGTATCCCGACTTCGAACCGAGGCTGGCATAGCGGACCTGATATGTTGTCCCTTTATTACCTGTGCGCTTCCTTATGTCTGCCATAATTAGATTAACTGCTGTTATTATTGTTAAGTACAATATTAATAGATCAAATAATGATTCATGCGGTCAACTATTATTTCCAAACTCACTTTCTGCTTGTGCTTGTAGACGCTTGTAAATCTCGACCAGTGTTCCTTTCTCGATCTTCAACGTGCCTTCGATTGGATCAACGAAGAACGGCAACTTGCGCCGACCGGTACCGTCCTTGTCGGCGGCCCGTTTCATCTGACGCGGGTTCAGATCGACTCCCATTTCGGCAAGAACCTGCCGGGCCTGCTCAAGGCCGATATATTGCGGCGGCATTTTCATCCGCGTCCCCTGTCAAATACATGCGCCTGCCGCCTAGCGGGGATCGTAGTGATCCGCCGCCGAACGGTAGGGTCCCTTCTTCGTCACCTTTTTCACCTGATGTCCCAGCCGGTTGCGGGGAGAGACTTTCTCGCCCAACCCGTCCGTCGGGTTGATGAACAGCACCGCGCCATAAGAAAAGCGCAGCGCAAATTCATCCTCGATTTCATTGATGGTTTCAAAAAGCGCCTGGCGAAGTTCAGCAATGCTCATTTCGCCAATAAATCTAATCTGCATAAATACGTCCAAAAATAGTATTCATAATATCAACACAACCATTACGTTAATTGTATCGCGGGAAAGCGCTTCTCTGCAAATTTCATTGCCCGCAAGCCCGCAGAAACCTTGGGGTTCCAGCCTGTTTTCCTGCCGTTCCTGACCTGCTTTTCAGCGCATCCGGCTGCCCGTCGCTGCCGTGCCGCTGCGGTTATCTTTTCCTCCTTCCCTTCTCCACCCCCGCCCACAGGGGCCTTCATCCGTCGATGATCTGTGTGTGGGCCGGAAAGGCCCTGGTTGTCGGGGCCTCCGAAGAAAAGGAGAAATACGATGTCCCGCATCATCACTGTCAGCGAACTCAGCAACCGGTCGCTTGCCGAACTGCATGTGCTGTACCGGCAGGTGCAACAATCACTGGCCCAGGCGGCACCGGGCTCGGACGCGCAGCGTCACGCGGTCGCCAGCCTGGACGCCGTCAGCCGGATGATCCGGCTGCGGCAACAGGCGATGGCACCGCGTTTCTAGCCGCTGCGCTGACCGGCCCGGTTCGCCGGGCCGGTTTTCTGCGATGTGGCGGGCGCGCGGTTCCCGCGCGGAAAGCGGATGCGGCGTGCATCCATATTCTCCTGCGAAAGGAGACGACGATGAGCAATTCCCAAAATGACAGGCTGGTACAGGTGCGGATGCCAGCGCGCTTTTCCGCATGGGCCGAGACATGGCTGGCGGCCTGCGACCGACCTGTTACGGAAGAAACCGTCGATGCGCTGTTTCAGCAGATGATCGACGAACTGTTCGATCCGTCCTGCCCGCAACCGGGCGACGATCCGCCATGCTGCGATCCCGGCGGCGGCATGCGCAGCCCGGTTTAAAACCGACCGCACGAAGAAAGGCGCACGAGTCATCGGCTCGTGCGCCTTTCGCTTTTCAGGATCGCCGGAGATTTCCACGCGCTTTCCCCGTGAAAACAGGTCCCGCAGCGCCCGCATATTCATCCCATCGACCAGCCAATGGAGATGAAAATGAACAAGGATATTCGGCGCTGGGCTGCCGGTCATCTGAAGGCGCAGGGACTTGAATCCTGCCATGCCCGGATCAACGCCGTGCATGACGCGGTGGTGATGGTGCTGCAATCCGGCCGCTTCGGTGATGAGCGGTCTGAGGCCATCTTTGAGCAGGCATACGCCGCCTACGGCGACAGCTTCGCGGAATGCTGCCGCCAGCGCGGGCTGGACTGCCATCCCCACCGCCGCATCGCTTTGAAGAACGACAACTGAGCCGCCCGGCGGCGGCACAGCCGCCGCCCCTGCCAAATCCGTCACAAGAGAGGACTGACCGATGCGCGGACAGGAGTCCCGCCATCGCCGGATAGTGCCGCCTCGTCCCGCCGTGCAGGCCGGGGCGAACGGCACCCTCTCGCCTGACGATTGGACGGTCCTGCACGATCTTCATGCGGACGATCCGATTACCGACGAGGAACTGGCCGTCATCGAAGCCTTCCTGATGCCGGCGCTTCAGGCGTTGTTTGAAGCAGAAAACACGTCACACGACTCGAAAGAGCCGCAAAGATTTGGCAAGGTTGCAGACAGGATCGTTGCTGCGGATGACCGGCCATGAACACGCGCGTTACAATCCCTCCTGATGCGGAAGCGCCGCCGCGCGCGGCTTTATACCTGCGGGTCTCGACCGGGCGGCAGGCCGAGCATGATCTGTCGATCCCCGACCAGCGCCGCCAAGCCATCGCCTATTGCGAGTCGCGCGGCTGGATCGTCGCCGCCGAATTCGTCGAACCCGGTGCCAGCGGCACCGATGACCGGCGGCCTGAACTGCAACGCCTGCTCGACATGGCGACGGCGGGCGGCGCGCCGTTCGATGTCGTGCTGGTCCATTCCTTCAGCCGCTTCGCCCGCGATCATTTCGCGCTGGAATATCATGTGCGCGCCCTGCGCAAACACAACGTGCGACTGGTGAGCATCACGCAGGACCTCGGCGATGACCCGATGAGCGTGATGGTCCGGCAGGTCTTCGCCCTGTTCGACGAATACCAGTCGAAGGAGAACGCCAAGCACACGCTGCGCGCCATGCAGGAGAATGCGCGGCAGGGCTTCTGGAATGGCTCGAAAGCGCCCTACGGCTATGCGGTGATCGCCGCCGAACAGCGCGGTTCCAAAACCAAGAAGCGGCTGGCCGTCGATCCCGTCGAAGCCGAAACCATCCGCCTGATCTTCCGGCTGTTTCTAGAAGGCGATGGCACGGGCGGGCCGATGGGCGTGAAGGCGGTCGCGGCCTGGCTCAACGATCACGGCCACCGCACCCGCAGGGGCGCGCGCTGGGGCATCGGCCCGTTGCACAAGCTCGTGACCAGCACGGTTTACAAGGGCGAGTACCGCTTCAACCGCAAGGTCTGGAAGACGAAACAGGACAAGCCGGAAACCGAACAAATTCTTGTCCCGGTCGATCCGATCATTGACGCACCGGCATTCGATAAGCTCCAGAAGAACCTCAAGGCGCGCAACCCGAAAGTCACGCCGCCGCGTACCGTCACCGGCCCGATCCTGCTGACCGGGCTTGCCACCTGCGCAAGCTGCGGCGGCGGCATGACGCTGCGCACCGGCAAATCAGGCCGCTACCGCTACTATGCCTGCGCGACCTGCGCCCAGAAGGGCAAGAGCGCCTGCAAGGGCCGCGCGATCCCGATGGACAGGCTGGATACGATCGTCACCGACAGGCTCGCCACCGACCTGCTGACCCCGCAGCGCGTCCACAAATTGCTGGAAGCCCTGCTCGAACGGCAGTCCGCGCGCAGCGCGGATCATGCCGAGCGAATCACGGCCCTGCGCACAAAGCTGCTCGACGCGGAAAGCAGGCTCAGCCGTCTCTATCAGGCCATCGAAACCGGCATCGCCGATCCTGCCGACGCGACTCTCAAGGACCGTATCGCCGCCGTCAGGACCGAGCGCGACATTGCGCAGGCCACGCTTGACCGCGCCCTGACCGAAATGCGGCCCGAAGCGAGAATCAGCGCCGACAAAATCGACGCGTTCACCGCGACCATGCGCGCCAACATTCAGGACGGGCCGACTCCGTTCCGCCGCGCCTGGCTGCGCGCCATGATCGACAATGTCGAAGTGGACGACGCGGAAATCCGCATCCACGGCCGCCGGACCGTGCTCGAACGTCTTGTGATGGGGAACGGGCAGGCTGCGGCCGGAGTGCCCAGTTTTGTTCGGAAGTGGCGCGCCCGACAGGATTCGAACCTGTGGCCCCCAGATTAGGAATCTGATGCTCTATCCTGCTGAGCTACGGGCGCGCACTGAAAAACCGCTGGTTTCCTTGGCGTTGCGATAGGCATCCAGCTTGCAGGCGTCAAGGAAAACGGAACGAGGCGCGCCCCTGTCTTGACCATCACGGATACTCTAGTTTTGAATATCCGGCGGAATGACGGGCAATGGCAAGGGCGCGACTTCAACGCCCTCTTCCAAAAGCGCGCGGGCCTCCTCGGTTGCGACTTCACCATGGATTTGCTTATGCGGTTCTTCACCATAATGCATAGCGCGCGCGCGATCAGCGAATGTTCGGCCCACCCATTCCGATTTTTCCAGTATTTTTGCCTGTGTCTCTGCCAGCGCAGAGATCAATGCCTGCATTTTCGCCATCTCGTTCGTCGTCGAAGCGTTGCTGAGCGACACCGCATGATTTTCAGCATCCTGGGCCGGTTGTGATTGAGGCATCGGAGCGGACTGGCGTTGCTGGCTGGATTTAGGTCCAATGGCAGGACTCATCACGGCCTTGCGCACCTGAGAATCGCCGCACACTGGGCAAGAGATCATGCCCGCCGCCCGTTGCTTTTCATAATCTGCACTTGATCCGAACCAGCCTTCGAAAACATGGCCGCGATCATAGCATTTCAGGTCAAAGACTATCATTTGGTTTCAATTTCACTCGGTATAGTACGTCGGTTGGTCAGCGCCGGTATGCGCGAACGCACATCAGCGACCCTTTCCATCTCTATATCGGTCAATGCAAGGCCTGTTTCAGTATCCATGTCCAATAATATATCACCCCAAGGATCAACCACACATGAATGGCCGTAGGTTTCTCGGCTATCCTCATGTTTGCCGACCTGCGCCGGGGCGATGACGAAACAGCCTGCCTCTATGGCTCTGGCGCGCAAAAGGACGTGCCAGTGCGCCTGCCCTGTCGGCACAGTGAATGCCGATGGCACCAGCAAGATATTCGCGCCGGCATTGGTCAATGCTCTGTAAAGATCGGGAAAGCGCAGGTCATAACACACGCTGAGGCCCATGCGTGCCCAAGGGGTATCGACGGTTACGACACGCTCACCCGGACCATATACCGACGATTCGCGCCAGCTTTCACCCGTGGCCAGATCAACATCGAACAGATGGATCTTGTCATAACGGGCGCGGATCTTGCCTTTGTCATCTATGACGAAACTGCGGTTGCTCCAACGCCCGTCGCTACGTTCATCTTTTAATGCCAATGACCCCAGATGCACCCAAAGCCCCGCCTTGGCTGCTGCCTCGCACACCTGCGCCAGAACGATATTATGCGCCTCATCGACAAGCGTTGCCGCTGCACGCTTTCTGTCTCTATCGAGCTGACCCGCCATTTCCGGTGTGAAAAGCATATCGGCACCACGATTTTTCGCCTCCTGCACTGCCTTCACAATCACCTGCGCATTGCGCGTGGGATCGGTTCCGCTCGTCATCTGGCATATGGCAGCCCGCACTGGAAATCAGGCTTTCAGCAAAGGATCAAGCCTGCCCGCACGTTCAAGCATCATGAGATCATCCGATCCGCCAATATGCTTCCCTTCGATGAAAATCTGAGGCACCGTGTAACCTCCATTGGCTCGATCCAGCATTTCCTGCCGCTTGGGTCCGCCCAAGCTAATGTCATATTCCTCAAACTCCACCCCCTTGTCGCTCAGCAGCCGCTTGGCGCGCGTACAAAAGGAACACATCATCTTTGTATAAATTTCAACACGGGGCATAAATGTCCTTCACTCCTTCATACCGAGATTGGCATGGGCGCCATGATTGTCAATCAGCGTGGCAGGCTCTTCGCGCAGGACTCTCGCCCAACAGAGGATGTGCACCGACGCAGCCCCGCCACGCTTGAGAACTTTTGCACAACTATTGGCCGTGGCACCACTGGTATAGACATCATCGACCAGAACCACCGTCTTTCCAAGCAGTTCGCTGCGGGATTTCCTTGCCACTTGAAAGGCTCCGCTGAGCGTTTTCATGCGCTGTGACGGGTTCATCCCACGAAGCGGCGGCGTGCTTTTGATCCGCTGCAAAATCTCTAACTCCACCGGCAATCCCAAGGATTGACCCAGCGCTCGCGCTATCAAGGCGGATTGGTTGAAACCCCGCCACCCCAAACGCCAGCGATGCAACGGCACAGGAACAAGCAGCATTTCCGTTCGCTTTTCAGGCTGAACATGCCGTTCCATATGGCGTGCGATCAAGCGCGCCAAGCCTATCCTGCGCCCATATTTCAACTTCAGCGCGACTGTACGGGCTATATCCCCATAGGCCAGCACAGCGCGCGCGGTCATGCGCCGGAGGATGCGCCAGACATGCGCCGCAGCGGCTGTTTTCCGGCTGTTCAAAAGCAAATGGCAGCCCGCAGCTATTACAGCAGGGTGTTCCAAGGAACTCCATTTTCCCCCAGCACGACAGGCAGAATTGCTGGTGCTCTGCTGTAATGACACCACAGCCTGGACATCGTGGCGGCAAAGCAAAATCCACAAGCCGGGTCCCCAACGCGCGCAATATGTTCACAGGCCCCCTATTCATAGCCCCTTGTCCTATGTCCCCACGCGATGCACAAGCCCGACTGTGATGCCGACGACCAACAATCATGAGATTTTCGATCGCCGTCTGCGCCGGATGCGGCGCGACCGTGCAGCCCGGAATTTTGCCGAACATGATTTTCTCTACCGCTATATGGCAGAGGAACTGCTCGACAGGCTGCGCGATGTAAAAAGGAGTTTTGACCGGGTTCTGCTGATCGGCTGCCCGACCCCATTCCTCCGCGAATCGCTGGCGGCGATTGGAATGACGGTCTTATGCACCGATCCGGGCATTACCAATGCGCGCGCGACCAATGGGGTGCAGGCGGATGAAGATGCCTTGCCCTTTGCAGATGCCTGTTTCGACCTCGTCATCGCTTGTGGAACCCTTGACAGCGTCAATGACCTTCCCGGCGCGCTGATCCTGATCCGACGGATTTTACGTCCCGACGGACTCTTTCTTGCTGCCTTTTCGGGGGCCGGTTCGCTTCCGGCATTACGTAGAGCCTTATTGGTCGGAGACGGAGAGCGCCCTGCGCAGCACATTCATCCACAAATTGATGTGCGATCCGCCGGCGACCTTCTCAGCCGCGCCGGCTTTGCCATGCCGGTCGCTGATAGCGACATTCTGAATGTCCGGTATTTCAGTATTTTTTCGTTGATGGCGGATCTGCGTGGCATGGGTGCGTCCAACCTGCTGTCATCCCGCCCACCACATATGACGCGCGAACAGCTAGGGCGCGCGGCAAGCGTCTTCGCAAATGCGGCCGATGCCGATGGAAAAACGACGGAAAGTTTCAGCGTCATCTATATGAGTGGCTGGGCGCCAGATCCAAGCCAACCCAAAGCAGCGCGTCGGGGCAGTGCCACCATTTCCTTGACCGAGGCTTTGAAGAGCAAGCGTTGAACCCGAAAGCGGCTATTACAACAAAGCGTCGAGCAGACCGATCAGCGGTTTATCCGCGGGCGGCATGTCCAGAGCATGCATCTGTACCGGCCGAACCCACTTCAGCGCGCTCGCTTGGGTCGGGACAATAGTGCCCGACCATTTCCGGCATATATAAAGTAACAGCAACAGGTGTCTGTCACCCAAGGTGTCGCTGGCAAATGCAGCGGGCGCAAGGCAGCTTACATGCGTATCGATGCCAAGCTCCTCCTGCAATTCGCGCACAAGGGCTGCTTCGGGGGTTTCGCCCGGTTCTATCTTGCCGCCGGGGAATTCCCACAGGCCCGCCATCGCCTTTCCCGGTGGGCGCTGCTGCAGAAGAATGCGTCCGTCCGCATCGATCAGCGCAACCGCCACAACATGGAGCAAGGATGAGCGGGAAACCGCAAAAATGTCGTTCATAAACCTTTGTTAACGACACCCATACTATGAGTCACCATAGACGCATTGTGAAATGGGGTTTTTGATGATCCGAATGCTGAGAAAATTGTCGGGTTCCGACAAAGGCGCAACGGCTGTCGAATATGGCCTGATCTGCGCGCTCATCGTTCTCGCCGCCATGGGCGCTATCGCGAGCTTGGGAACTAAAACATTAGCGATGTGGAGTAACATCAGCAATGCGGTCGAAGACAATTGAAGGTTAACGAAACAAATTCGGTCTCGCGTTAAATCTTTGTCAACCTCAATCTCCTATTTCTGCAAATGCTAGCCTGGGAATCCAGGAAGCCGGGTAAATTGAAGCTTGAAACCAAGGAGACCGACTATGCAATATATTCGCAAGATTTTCGCTGACAACAAGGGCGCGACCGCTATTGAATATGGCCTGATCGCAGCCCTGATCGCCGTTGCTGCCATCACCGCGATGTCCAGCTTGGGTACGAAGCTGGGCGCTACCTTCAACAACGTGTCCACGAAGCTTTAATAGCGTCTGACACGTCCAAAAACAAAAAAGGCGGTGGAACGACAGGTTCCGCCGCCTTTTTTATGTCAGAAGAGCATGATCTGGTGCCTAGTCATGTGAAGCTGAATTTTGTCACATAAGATATCGTCATGCTGCCTGCGCAGGGAATCATACCGTTGCGACAAATAGGCTGGGCTCGCCATCATAGCCCCTCCCCCTGAAGGGACTATTGCATAATTCGTGCATTTCCTGATTTTCGTCGTTCCCGCGAAGGCGGGAACCCATCTCCCAACGTAAATCAAGCGGTTAGATCAGGAAATGGATCCCCGCCTTCGCGGGGATGACGGTAAAATGAAATTATGCAACGATCCCCACAGGGGAGAGGGAGATTGGCTACATGTTTCAAGGGCACAATTGCCAATCAAGTTCAGGGTGACGATCTTTAATATTGAAAACTTCGATTCCACCATACCAGGACGAAACCTGCCTCAATATGTCAGGTGCCCATTGCCAGAAACTTGTCCTGCCGTGCGATGCGCAATTTGTCCCGGGGTTGACGTGAAAGCTGATCCAGTTCCTCGGCAATAGCACTCCCCAGAGTCTTGATGGCCGTCGCCGGATCACGATGTGCGCCGCCAACCGGTTCCTTCACGATTCGATCAATGACGCCCTGTCCCAGCAGATCATTGGCTGTAATTTGCATCGCAGCAGCAGCCTCGCTGGCCTTTTCGGCCGTCCGCCAGAGAATCGAGGCACAACCTTCAGGCGATATGACTGAATAAACGGCATGTTCGAACATCAATACACGATTGGCAGCGGCCAAGGCCACCGCACCGCCTGAGCCCCCCTCTCCCACAATCGCGGCAACCATCGGCACACCAAGCGCGAGGCATTGTTCGGTCGATCTCGCAATGGCTTCGGCTTGCCCGCGTTCTTCCGCCTGAACGCCTGGAAAAGCGCCAGATGTGTCCACGAGCGTCACCACTGGCAAGCCGAACCGGTCGGCAAGCTGCATCAGACGGATCGCCTTGCGATAACCCTCTGGCTTGCCCATCCCGAAATTATGTTTGAGACGGCTTGCGGTGTCATCGCCCTTTTCATGGCCGATCACCATCACCCGACGCTTTCCCAATCGCGCAAAACCGCCGAGAATCGCCTGATCATCACCAAAGGCTCGGTCCCCGGCCAAAGGAATGAATTCCTCGAAAATACCCGCGACATAATGTTTGAAATGGGGCCGTTCGGGATGCCGCGCCACCTGCGTCTTCTGCCAAGGCGAAAGCTTCGCATAGGTATCGGCCAGCATCTTGTCCGAACGAGCTTGCAACCGCTGGATTTCAGCGTCGATGTCCAGCGCGCCTTCGTCAGCGGTTTCGCGCAATTCGGTGATACGGGCCTGCAGGGCCGCTATCGGCTTTTCGAAATCGAGAAAACTTACCATAGCCGCTGGCGTTAAGGCTCTCGACGCTTCAGGTCAACGAGGGGATGGCGCGCGTTGACCAGTTCGACCAGACGGCGGCTATCGACATGCGTGTAAATTTCGGTTGTCCCGATGTCAGCGTGACCCAGCATGGTTTGCAAGGCACGCAAATCCGCCCCACCTTCCAGCAAATGCGTGGCAAAGGCATGGCGCAGAACATGGGGGCTTACCCGTTCCGGCGCGATCCCCGCCGCGGCGGCCAGTTCCTTCACCAGTTGGTACAGACGGATACGGCTGAGATGGCTTTTGCCAGAAGGAAACAGCCAGGGCGAATCCGCCGGCACATATTCCGACCACAAAAAGACCGCAGCGCGGGCGCGGTCGGAAATCGGCACCATCCGCTCCCGCCCGCCCTTGCCCCGCAGGATCAGGAAAGGGCGATCCGACACGATTGATTTACGCGGTAATGACACCAGTTCACTGGCCCGCAAACCCGACCCGTAAAGCAGTTCGACAAGCGCGGAAAGGCGGGCGTCCAGCGGTGATTCGATCGCACGTCCGGTCCGTTCCGCGATGACCGCGAACATCCTTTCCAATTCGTCATGGCTCAATAGCTTGGGAAGTGGTCGTTTCCGCGTCGGTCGCGGCAGCGCCGCCGATGGATCGTCCGCACGAAGTCCCTCCTCCTGCAGAAAAGCAAAAAACCGGCGAAGCGCGGAGGCCTTTCGTCCAGCAGTTGATGCAGCGAGCGTCATCCATTGCTCGCCAAAACCGGAAAGTTCGGGCTGCCCGGCATGTTCGAGCCTGCCTTCAAGCTGTTGGGACGCCTGAACAAGATCCGTGCGGTAAGCAAACAGCGTATTGCGCACCGCCCCCCGCTCTGCCGCCATCATTTCAAGAAAGCGATCGATCAGGTCCATGTCGTTCATCGCCGCCAATGCCCCTGTGACCCTAAAGGCGCGCGATGGCCTCTGCCGCGATCATCCGCGCTTCGGGTTCAAAACCGGACCGCCGCAATGCCGAAACGATATGGAACAGATGTTCCGGCGGAAGCTGGTGCCAATTGTTGCCCTGCATACCGACAGCAGCAAGCAATGCGACAGTCCCCGCCTCCCTGCGTTGCGCCGCAGCGTCTATCGCCCGGGTCCAGCGCGATGAATAGCCTGGACGCAAGCCAATTTCAGGCGCGATTTTCGTCATATCTGCGCGGTTCATACGTCCCAATCCGGCAAGTCCCGCAACCAGCATACGGGATTTGATGAAATTCACGCTTTCATCCCTCCCCTTATACTGATCGACCCGATTATAGCCCGTATCCACGCGCGGCCGCGGTGATCCAAGCGCCAGCATGGCCCACGCATCTTCACCTGCTTGACCGCTCATCTTCCCGGCAACTTCACTCCATGCCACCGCGTTGCGATCAAGTCCGGCGGCAAGCATCGACGCAATAAGTGGCGCTATGTCCTCACCGACCTCTGAACTGACCGGCAGGCGCGCAGCGGCGCGAGCCATGGCGACATATCCTGCGTAATCAGGCTTGTCTTCCTTCGTCCAGAAACTGTGCATTGCCGTCAGTCGCTGCGCCATATCTTCGCCGGTATAGGCGGTGCGCATGGCCCGCACGCCCTCGCTTGTGTCGGCGCCTTCCTGTTCACCAAGGCGGCCGTAAAAATCGACAAGAGCGGCGTTGGAAAACACCCCGAGACGCGCGGCCATATTGACCGAACCAAGACGCGACTCCATCGGCAACAACGCCGCGCGGGCCTTCCATGCCTGAACATGCGGGCTTACGCCGCGCCAAAGCCTGTCGGGTATTTCCACCGCGGTTGCCGTCGCCATGCCGAAACGCCAGGCGGTTATCCGATCAACGCCTTCCCATTCGATGTTCACCGAACGACGGCTGTTCAGCCCTGCGCCCACCACTTTTTCCGCCAGATGAAAATCAATGCCGCGCGCCGTTCTGCGCCGTGCCGCTTCGTCCAACAAAGCGCTGGCCATACTCTGATCACCTGAAAGCGACGCGCAAATGGCACGGCTCAGATTCCAACCCGGTTCTTTGCTGACGCGCAGCGCCAATCCTGTCAGCGGACAAAGGCCGGCGGGATCAGCGGTCGCCAAATAGGTCTGCATGGCAATGGCGAACAGACGAGGCGTATAATCAACGACATCGACGCTCTGCACCATCATGCGGGCGGCATCGGCCTCTCCCATCCGCAGGAGCAGCCAGGCTCGCTCGGCGGCCCAATCCGCACCATTCACGTGGGCGGGTGTATCGGTAGCTGATAAAAGCGTTCGCCGCAGTAGGATGGACGCCCAACGCGAAATGATGGGCGCCTGAGTCTTTTTCATCAGCGCCACCAGATAGCCGCCATCAGCCTCGCCAAAGGCATCTGGTGCAAGCCCGTGCCTGCGCGGCGTTATGACACCGATGCGGTCCAGCGAGCGGCGTGCCGCGGCAGGCAAGTCCATCTTGCTTCGTGCAAGCTCTATATCTTCCTCTTCGCCATCCTTCTGGTCGTCGCCCTCATTAAGCAAAATCTCTGGAAGAGAGGCTGTCGCTTCCGATGGTGGTGCAGGCTTTTCGCCCTGCGATGGGGGCAGCGAAAGCGGTGTTCCATCGGATGGCACGGCTTCGCCAAAACCGGGCGGCAACAGCGATTCAGGCGCATCCTGCCCAATCGCCGGAATGGCAAGCGCCACAGTCGCCAACCCGGCGAAAAGCCAATGTTTTGTACGACGGCGCATGGCCATATTATTGCGCAAACCTGTCTGAAGAGATCAGTTTTTCAACGCGAACCTGTTCCTGCTGGCCACCCCGTGACCAAAGATACCAGAGCCCACCGCCCACAATCGCGATCATGACAATCCAGATGATGAGCGGGCGGCTACTGCTTGTTCTTCTATTCCTCATACACGCTCCCTACCGCCAACCGGGGGCCTATTTCCAGCCTCCGCAAACGGCGCAATCAAATAAAAAGACGATTTGCCCGACTGGCTCGGGGCTGTATAGCCGCGCCTGCCATGCAACGAAACCTGAAATCCTTCAATCCGGCGATCAATTGCCCCATTGTGTTGATCGGTATGATGGGTGTTGGCAAATCGACCGTGGGACGGCGGTTGGCGGCACGTCTGGGCTTGCCGTTCATTGATGCCGACGATGAAATCGTACAAGCCGCGGGCATGAGCATAGCCGACATTTTCGAACGTTTCGGCGAAGCACATTTCCGCGATGGCGAGCGGCGCGTGATCGCGCGGCTTATGGATGGCTCACCAAAGGTTATTGCAACCGGCGGCGGCGCGTTCATCCAGGATGATACGCGTGAGGAAATCTTGTCGCATGCTGTCACCGTCTGGCTCGATGCGGATATCGACATATTGGTAGATCGGGTCTCACGGCGCGAAGGACGCCCTCTTCTCGCAGGCAAGGACCCGCGCACTGTTTTGACGGAGCTGGCGGCAAAGCGTAACCCGATCTATGCGCTTGCCCCAATCCATGTAAAAAGCATAACCGCTCCGCATGATGCGACGGTGGACAAGATCATGAAGGCGCTGGAAGAATGGCGATAATCCCGGTCGCTCTGGGTGAGCGCAGTTATGACATATTGGTAACGCAGGGCGCGATCGACCAGGCGGTGGCGCATCTGGCCGGGTTTGCGCGTAATGAGCGCTTGGTTGTCGTCACCGATGATAACGTTGCCGCGGCGCAATTGCCTCGCCTGACCCGTGCGCTTCAGCAGGGTAACATCATGGTTCAACCGATAATATTGCCGAGTGGGGAAGCCACAAAAAGTTGGGAATCTCTGGCAAAACTGGCTGACCAATTGCTTGATCTTGGTATCGAACGGAGCGATCACATTGTTGCGTTGGGCGGCGGTGTGATTGGCGATCTTGTTGGTTTTGCAGCGGCTATCCTGAAGCGGGGTTGTCAATTTATACAGATTCCGACCACGCTGCTGGCGCAGGTCGACAGTTCAGTTGGCGGCAAGACAGCAATCAACACTCGCGCCGGCAAGAATCTGATCGGCGCGTTTCACCAGCCTGCCTTCGTACTGATCGATCCCTCCTCACTCGACACGCTGCCTGCACGCGAACTGGCCGCAGGCTATGCAGAGGTCGTCAAATACGGCCTGATCAACAATGCGGATTTCTTTGCATGGTGTGAAGCAAACGGTCCGGCACTGATCGCAGGCGACATGGTCGCCCGAATGACTGCCATTGAAAAAAGCGTCAGGGCCAAGGCCGCGATCGTTGGAGAGGACGAACGCGAAACCAGCGGCCGCCGAGCGCTTTTGAATCTGGGCCATACCTTTGGACATGCGCTGGAGGCCGAAACCGGCTTTTCCAGCACGCTGCTACATGGTGAAGCCGTAGCCGCAGGCATGGCCTTGGCTTTCCGCTTTTCGGCGCGCATGGGCCATTGCAGTATGGAGGATGCGGCGCGCGTCAGCACGCATCTGGCTTCGGTTGGACTACCCCATGACCTTGCAGGTGCGCATGTCTCGGCGCCGGGAGAAATTCTCGTAGAACATATGCTGCATGACAAGAAAATGGCAGGCGGCAAGCTGCCCTTCCTTCTGGCGCGAGGCATTGGTCAGACATTTCTTGCCAAGGATGTCGACCTGAAGGACGTGGCCGCATTTCTGGATGAAGAAACGCGCTAAACCTGTCGATGTATCAAGACTTGAATGCAATCCAGGCAGTCCAAAGCCAACCGATGATCAGTAAGCTTCCGCCAATCGGCGTAATTGCGCCGAACCAGCGTGGCGCTCCCCAAGCCATGGCGTACAGCGTCAGCGCAAAAATCGCACCGCCGACCAACAACATGATGGCCGGACCGCGCGCGAATTGCAAAATCGCCAGCGCCGCAACCGCATGAACAAGCTGGTACATGCCCCCGGTCTTCAGCCAATCGCTTGCTTCAGCATTTGGCGCGCCATGAGCGCCAAATGCGCCCGCTCCAACCGCAATCGCAGCGGACAAGGCCGCAAAGAACGCAATCATCCGCTTTCTCCTTCAAAACCGCCATCGGATGCGCGCATACTATGGCCGGGACGAAACATCAGATCCTTGGCCGCATGCAAAGTCCCCGCTGCATCCTGTGCGTCCAGTCTTTGCCGGTCATTTTCCCGGTAGCGGCGTACCACTTCGGTGATCTCTTTATCCGGCAGACCCAGTGCCTTCATCGCCTGAGTCCCCATGGAAATTGCCGATTCGAATACCTCACGTACCACCCCGGCAATATCCATCCCGCCAAGTCGCAACAAATGTTGCCGATCATAGGCGCGTACAAATATCGCCGCTTGCGGAAAGGCTTCCGTCACCTGGCGAAGCGTTGCAGTATCAAGCCCATTTCCATCGATGCAAAAGGCGATAATACGTACTTTTTCTCCACCCGCACGCCGCAAAAGATCTACACGGGTGCCATCGCCATAATAGACCTTCATGTTGAACTGGCTGCTCATTTCAATCTGCGCAGGCTTTCTGTCGATCAGGGTAACGCCGCAACCATGACCCATCAGCATCTGTGCAACCGTCTGTCCAAAGCGCCCATAACCGATGACAAGCGCGCTACCTTGCACTGCTTCGTCGGGTCCCGCAGGTTCCTCTTCATTCGATGGCCTCGCAAATTCCAGCTTGCGGGCAAGCAGCAACAGGAACGGCGTTGTCGCCATGGATATGGTGACGATCGCGCTGAACATACTGGCGGCCTGCGGCGCGATAAGCAGGGCATGTTGCGCCTGGGTAAAGAGGACAAAACCGAATTCACCGCCCTGACTAAGCAGCAGACCCAGGGCGAATGCCTGTTTGGTTTCCATCCCAAACACGCGGCCCAGCACGAAAATGATGCCGACCTTCGTTGCGACAAGAGCGGCGGCCATGGTGAAGATAAAAAGAGGACTGGCCAGAATGGCGTGCACATCGAGCACCATACCCACTGCAAGAAAGAACAGCCCCAGCAAGATGGAACGGAATGGCTCCACATCGGATTCGATCTCATGTCGATAAGGAGAATCGGCCAGCATGACGCCCGCGACGAAAGCGCCCAGAGCGGTTGAAAGGTGCAGAGAATGCATCAATGCGGCACTGGCGAGAACCGTGAATAGCCCAACGACAATGAATAATTCACGCTCGCCCAGCCTGCCTGCCAGCTTCAATAATGGATTGAGGATGAACTTTCCCGCCAGCACCAGCCCGGCTATCGCCGCGACTGTGTAGAGTGCAAGCTGCCATCCCGGCGGTCCCAGCGCATCGGCGGGATTGCGCGACAAAGCTGCAACGATGGTGATCAGTGGTACGATGGACAAATCCTGAAACAGCAGGATTGAAAAAGCCTTTTCACCAAAAGGTGAGTTGATCCGGCCGCTGCTCTTAAGGCTTGGCAAGACCTGCGCCGTCGATGACAAACCGAGCGGCAGGCCAAGGGCAATCGCGGCGCCCCAACTGAATTGTGTGGAATAATAGATGATTGCCGTCAGCGCAGCACCGCAGAGCGTGACCTGCACCAAACCCAAGGCGAATATGTCGCGTTTCAATCGCCACAATCGCTGGGGGTTAAGCTCCAGTCCGACAAGAAAAAGCAGCAGGACAATGCCAATTTCCGCAATGGCTAGCTTCGATTGCGCGTCGCCCACAAGCCCAAGGCCCTGTGGCCCTACCAGCGCGCCCGCAATCAGATAGCCCAGCACCGCGCCAAGGCCGAGGCGGCGGAATAGCATGACGAAAATCAGCGCCACGCCGAGCAGGATCACTCCGTCCGTTAGCAGAATATCAGTCGCGCTCGCGGCTTGCGCCAATGCGGGCTTCACGGTGCGCTCTGCCCGGCGGCGATGGCCATAGCTTCCGCTACCGCTTCAAACCCCAACCGGATCGAGGGATGGCGTGCGGGATAATTGCGGGCTGGTGTGATAAGATCGAATCCGGGCCAGAAATCCGGAGTGGAATCGAGAGTATCGCCCTGCCCCGCCAGCCAGTCCGCCAACGCATCGCGGGCGGCTACCAATTCCTCCAGCGATTTGCCTATTGCATGGGACGCCATCAGCGACGCGGATGCCTGACCCAAAGCACAGGCACGCACTTCCAGACCAAGATCGATAAGGCATGCTCTGGCATCGACCCGAACGTCGGCAATCACGCGGCTTCCGCAGGTCATTGAGCGCTTTACTACGCTGGCCTGAGGATCGATCAACCGCTGATGATGTGGAATCGACGCGGCAAGTCGCAAGATATCCCTGTTATAAAGCGGTGCATTCATTCGGTCGCATCACCCTCATTAGCGGGCTTGCCCCGTTGTTCGGCGACAAATTCGCTCATGGCCTTGCCGCTGGCGCTGAGTAACGGATAGCTGCGCGATGCCGTCATCCATTCGGGGCGCTTGGCCGCGCCGCCATATATGGTATCATAAACCAGACTCGCCAACATGAATAGCAACGTGGCGCCAATCAGACCCTTGAGAGCCCCGAAACCAAGCCCAAGCAAACGGTCCACAGGTCCCAGGATGGACTGGCGCGTCCGGGCGCCCAATGATCGGGCCAGAAATTTCCCCGCCGTAAATGTGATGCCGAATACCAGAATAAACGCCAGTACCGCTGCACCCGATTCAGTTCCTGTCGGCCCGATCAGCCATGCCGTAGCAGGCGTATGAAACATCCGGATTGCAAATATCGCCAGAACCCACGCGATGAGCGATAATGTTTCCATTACAAAACCGCGCAGAAACCCAAAAATAGCGCCGCCGCCGATCAGGGTCAGAATGATAATATCAAGAGCTGTCATGATCCGTTCGCTAATCGCGCCCAAGCATATGGTCAACAAATTGCGCGAGCGTTCTGAAGCCAGCTGTTGAAATGTCCGCCGCCTTGTCCGTCACGGAAGCTGGCACGAGAGCACGGGTGAAGCCTAATTTTGCCGATTCGCGCAAACGAAGTGCGGCATGAGCCACCGGCCGAATTTCGCCGGACAGGGCGACTTCTCCAAATAATATCACGTCCCCTGGCACTGGTCGTTCGGAAAGCGCCGAAATGAGTGCCGCTGCCACAGCCAGGTCGGCCGCCGGGTCGGAAATGCGGTAACCGCCCGCAATATTGAGGTAAACCTCACAAGACGACACATTAAGCCCGCAACGCGCCTCCAGCACAGCCAGGATCATCGCCAGCCGTCCGCTGTCCCATCCGACCACAGCGCGACGCGGTGTGGCACCACTTGCCAGTCGCACCGTCAAGGCCTGAATTTCCACCAATACGGGCCGCGTGCCTTCCAATGCCGGAAACACCGTCGCGCCGGTCACATTTTCGTCACGATGAGTCAGAAATAACGCCGATGGATTGGCGACTTCCGTCAACCCTTCCGTCTCCATCGAAAACACGCCGATTTCATCCGTGCCGCCAAATCGATTCTTGTTCGCCCGCAAAATACGATATTGATGGCTGCGCTCCCCTTCAAAGCTCAATACCGTGTCGACCATATGTTCCAGAACACGCGGCCCCGCGATGCTGCCATCTTTGGTGACATGACCGACCAGGACCACGGCCGTGCCGCGCTCCTTGGCAAAACGGATCAATTCCTGAGCAGACGCGCGCACCTGGCTGACCGTACCGGGTGCGCCTTCGATCAGATCGCTGTGCATTGTCTGAATCGAATCAATGACCAGCAATGCCGGCGGCGCGCCTTGCCCCAGCGTAGTCAGAATATCGCGTACGGACGTTGCCGAGGCGAGCTGCACCGGAGACTTTCCAAGCCCCAGCCGCTGCGCGCGCAAACGCACCTGATCGGCGGCTTCCTCCCCACTGATATAGGCGACGGCCAACCCTCGCGCCGCCATCAGCGCCGCTGCCTGCAACAACAAGGTCGACTTGCCGATGCCGGGATCACCACCAATCAATGTTGCCGATCCCGCGACCAATCCACCGCCAAGCGCCCGGTCAAATTCAGCAATCCCTGTCTTTTCGCGTGGTGGCAGGCGCACGTCGCTATCAAGGCCTACCAGCGCGACCGACCGGCCGCCCGATTGCAGACTGTGCCGTGCACTAAAAACGGTTTCAGTCGCTTCTTCGATCAGGCTGTTCCACTCACCACAATCATCGCACTGCCCTTGCCAGCGATACGACACCGATCCGCATTTCTGACAGACATATTTCTTCTTCGCCTTGGCCATGATTCGGATGTATCAGAACATAGAGGGAACGCTAGGGGGAAAATATTGGCGGTTCCGGTGTTAAATCCTTGCGCCAATCGATGAAGAGCAGGAAATAAAGGGCATGATCAAGGTTGCCAGCTATAATATGCACCGGGCCATCGGCACCGATCGCCGACGGAATCCGGAACGCATATTGGATGTGCTACACCAAATGGACGCGGATGTTATCGCCTTGCAGGAAGCCGACCGGCGCTTTGGTCCCCGCATATCCGCTATCCCTCCCCACCTTTTGGAATTACATAGTGATTACAAGGCGGTGCCGCTGGATATCCAGACCGATAGTATGGGGTGGCACGGCAATGCCATATTGGTGCGCAAATCAGTCAGGATCATCGAGCATGACATACTTCATATCCCCTATCTGGAACCGCGCGGTGCGGTGATGGCGGAGGTTGCAATTGACGACCAGTCGTTGCGCATATTCGGGATGCATCTGGATCTTTCGGGGTTGTGGCGACGCAGGCAGGCGGCGGCGGTTATCGCGCGAGCCACGGGACATGACGATGCATCCCCAACCGTTTTGATGGGCGATCTGAATGAATGGAGCGCCCAGAGCGGATGCCTGCGCGACTTTCGGCATCATTTCAATTTCGCCCATTGCGGGAAAAGCTTTCATGCGCGCCGGCCAGTGGCGCAACTTGACCGGATCATGCATTGCGGCCAACTTGCCGTAACAAACTGCGGCGTTCATGACAGCCCGTCAGCGCGCAAGGCATCTGACCATCTACCCATCTGGGCAGAATTGGAGCTGGTCTGACAGCCCTTTTACTCGACAACATCCCTGTTGCCTGCCATCTCTTCATATATGAGGGAGAAGGAACTGAGGCTGGCGCTGGTGTGCTATGGCGGGATCAGCCTTGCCATCTATATGCACGGCATAACCAAGGAAATCTGGCATCTTGCCCGCGCAAGCCGGGATTTTCATGATGGCGCGCCAAAGATTGGCGGCAGCCTTGAGGTCTACCGCGAAATTCTGGAAGATATTCAGGCGCAGGCAGACCTGAAATTAAGGGTGATGACCGACATCATTACAGGAGCCAGCGCGGGCGGGATCAATGGCATATTTCTGGCTCAAGCGCTGGAAACGGGGCAATCGCTCGATCCGCTGACTGAGCTATGGCTTAAAAATGCTGACGTCGATCTGCTCCTCGATCCCGATGCGCGCCCGATCAGCAAATTCACCAAGTTCTGGGCGGCTCCCCTGGTCTGGATGGCGGCGCGGCGGCCGGACGATACGGTGGTGCGCACCGTCGCTCCGGGCACACGAGAAGAAGTCCGGCATAAATTATCCAACTTCATCCGCGCGCGTTGGTTCGCCCCTCCCTTTGGCGGCGAAGGGTTCACCCACCTGCTGCTTGACGCATTGGACGCCATGGAAGCTAGTGAAACAGGTCCGACGCTCGTGCCGGCAGGACATCCGCTGGATCTGTTTGTCACGGTGACTGATTTTGATGGGCATCCCGAACGACTGCGCCTTAACAATCCCCCGGAAGTCGTTGAAACTGAACATCGGCTAACGGTCGGATTCCATGTCAGGGGGGATATTGACCGCACATTGGGCAATGCTGCCGAACTGGCTTTTGCCGCACGTGCCACCGCCAGTTTTCCGGGTGCGTTTCCTCCCTTCACGGTACGGGAGTTGGACAGGGCTTTAAAAAAGCGAAAGCGCTTGTGGCCGGAGCGCAACCAATTTCTGAAACGGATATTGCCCCGCCAATATGCCGTCGGCGCGGCTGAGGATACCGCGTTGATTGATGGGTCGGTACTGGCAAACGCTCCCTTTGCGCAAGCCATTGCGGCACTGCGCAACCGTCCGGCGCGGCGCGAGGTGGACAGACGTTTCGTTTATATCGATCCCAAGCCCGGCATCCGAAGCATCAGGATGCGCCGCCGCGGAAATGACGATAATGCCGATAGCGACCAGGTTCTGCCGGGATTTTTCCGTACCATTTTTGGCGCGCTGTCCGATATTCCCCGCGAACAGCCAATTCGCGACAGTCTGGAGGCTATAGAAGAGCGCTCGAAACGCATTCGCCGGATGCGCCGGATTACCGAAGCCTTGCGTCCTGAAATCGAGCAAACGGTCGATGCATTATTTGGCAATGTATTTTTTCTGGACCGGCCAACCCCTGCGCGGCTTGCGACATGGCGGGCAAAGGCGCAGGAACGAGCGGCGCGCCAAGCCGGATTTGCCTATCCCGCATATGGCCATTTGAAACTGTCTGGTATCGTCGAGGATATATCCAGCCTTCTGTTTCGCCTGGGCGGAGATGGAAGCCTGTCACAGCGGGAGGCCTATCGCACCGCTATTTGGAAAGACATGCGCGAGCAAGGACTCGACCGGATCGGGGAAAAGGCAAATGCTGGGGCGTCAGAGCCGGTGATTGCTTTTTTCCGTAATCATGATTTAGGTTTTCGTATTCGCCGACTGCGATTTTTAGCGCGCCGATTGGCCGAAACGCTGGAAATTGAAGGGAATGCGCCGGCCGAAGGGATCAGTGGCTTCCATGACGCCATTTATGACGGCCTGACACCGTATCTGGAACGCGAAACTTCCGATTTTTATGACGAGGATATGATTGCGGCAGCGTGCAATTTCATCGACGCGCCGCATGCCGCAATCGACCTGCTGGCCGGGCAGCGCAATCTGAAGGCCATGGACGACCGCGCCGAAACGCTGTTGTCCGACGCGTTATGGGCTTTACCCAAGGAAGAAAGACGGGTGATGCTGCTCGCCTATCTGGGTTTCCCGTTTTATGACATAGCGACTCTGCCCCTCCTTCAAGGCGAAGGACTGGACGAGTACGATCCTGTGAAAGTTGACCGGATTGCCCCTGATGACGCTACCGCTATCCGCGCGGGTGGAGCAGAAGCAACACTAAAAGGCATAGAATTTAATAGCTTTGGAGCCTTTTTTAGCAGAATCTATCGAGAAAATGATTATCTGTGGGGCCGCCTGCACGGCGCCGACCGACTGATCGATATCGTCCTGTCTACCCTGCCAGTCGGCAAACATATCGCCGCTGGTGCGGCCGCGGCATATAAACGACGTGCGTTTCATGCGATATTGGATGAAGAAGCTGAGCGGCTGACGTTGGTGCCGGATCTGATTGCATCTTTGCGGAATGAGATTGGATGAGTCCGCGTTCTATTGCGAAGCGCCCCAAATATGATCTGCTTGAATGAAACCCTTCTGACCATGCACGTCGATAAGGCACCAGCCTTTGTCACAATCCGAAATCCGTCCGACGACACCTGATTCGGCACGAAAAAGGATGCGGGCATCACCCTGAGGAGCCTCACGGAGCGCCTGAACACCATCCCTTACGATTGCTGTGGGCTGATCGCTGAGCAGCCGGACATGCATCCAGCCCTGTACCCCATCGGGATCCTCGATCTTGCGCCAATGCGAATAGAGTTCGATCACCTTGACCGGCAGATCCCGGCGGCGATAAATCCAGTTGGCCGGATAATCCGTGCTTGGCCCAGTACGCATACGGGCCTCATCCTTTGACAGCGAGGCCCAGTAGGGCGGCGTTTTGTCCTGCGCCGAGGCCGCCGTGGGCACAAGGACAACCATTGCCGAAATCGTCAGCAAAGCCTTGCGCAGCCCCAATGAAGTCATGCCATTCCCCCTCCCGTCGAACATCTTCCTCTGGCTGTGCCAAATCGGCAGGCAGGCTTCAAGCTGCTCGTTGATTCAATTCGCGCTTCATCACCGGACATGTCATTGGTGCTTGACCTTCTAGGCTCCAAACGGATAGCGCCAAAGCATGCCGAAACGACCGCGCCCTGCTCATCCTAAGGTCATTGTCACGCGGCGGCTCCCGTCGGTTACCGAGGATCGGCTGCGCGAACTCTTTGATGTCGTGCTGAATGAAGCTGACAAACCCATGAGCCGGACGGCGTTGCTTGATGCGATGCGCAATTGCGACGTGCTGGTGCCAACCGTCACGGATCACCTGGATGCAGACCTGATTGAGCAGGCCGGCGACCGGCTGCAGCTTATTGCCAATTTTGGCAATGGCGTGGATCATATCGACCTGAAAGGCGCGCGAGCGAAGGACATTCTCGTCACCAACACGCCCGGTGTGCTGACCGAAGATACAGCGGACATGACGATGGCGCTGATCCTGTCCGTGCCCAGGCGGTTGGCCGAAGGAGAAAAACTGGTCCGCAGTGGCAAATGGCCGGGCTGGAGTCCCTCCGGCATGTTGGGCCACCGCATTGGCGGAAAAATGCTGGGCATCATTGGCATGGGCCGTATCGGTCAGGCCGTGGCGCAACGTGCACGCGCATTTGGCCTGTCCATCCTCTACCACAACCGCCGCCGCCTGCCTTCCACCGTGGAAGAAACGCTTGACGCCACTTTTGTCCCTGAACTCGATACGATGCTACAGGCGTCAGACATCATATCCATTCATTGCCCGCATAGTAATGAAACCCACGAGTTGATGAACGCAGAACGGATCGCCCTCCTGAAACCGACAGCCTATCTGATCAATACGTCCCGCGGTGAAATTATCGAGGAAGGCGTTCTGATCGAGGCACTTGAGCAAGAGCGAATCGCGGGTGCGGGACTGGACGTCTATACCCATGAACCTGAAGTCGATCCACGCCTGCTGGCCCTCAGCAACGTGGTACTGCTCCCCCATATGGGTTCCGCCACGTTTGAAGGCCGCGCGGCTACGGGGGATAAAGTCATCGCCAATATTCGCGTCTGGGCCGATGGCCATCGCCCGCCTGATCAGGTTCTGGAAGGCTGGATCTGACGGTTCGGCATGAGCCTTTGCGTCGCCATTTTCGCATATGAAGAAGAACGACGGATCGAAGCATGTCTTCTCAGCCTGCCTCTGGACCGGACCGACATCGATTTTCACGTCCTGGTCAACGGTTCGCATGATCGCACCGCCGAACTGGCACGGTCAAACGCCCGCACGCGCCCCAACGTACACGTTCATGACCTGCATCCGGGAGGCAAGGCACGAACCTGGAACCATTTTGTCTTCGACATCGACCAGGGACGTCATGACGTCATCATCTTCATGGACGGCGATGCCACCATAAAGCCCGGATCCCTGAACGCATTGGCCAATACGCTTGCGATAAACCCCTATGCCAACGCCGCCAGCGGCATGCCTCTCAATGGGCGTAATCATCTGGCTTATCAGGCGGAATTGAAACAGGATCGCGGTCTCTTTGGTGACCTCTATGCCCTGAGAGGCGATTTCCTGAGTCGGATGCGGGTGCGCAATATTCGTCTTCCTGAAGACCTCATCGGCGATGACGGTTTGATTGCTGCACTGGCCGCAACCGATCTGCGAAGTGAGGCGAATTGGGACAAGGAACGCGTTGTGCCGTGTGAAGATGCCGGTTTCTATTGCGAGCCTGTCAATCTGCTCACCCCACGCACATTGCATGTGCAATATCGTCGGATGATCAATTACAGCGTCCGTCATTTCCAGAACCGGATCATATCCGACATCATGCGGAACACAGGCCCTGAAGGCTTGCCGAAACGGATGGCGGACCTTTATCCCGACTATCTGCCGGGATTTCGTGCAAGGCGATCGCCACAATTGGCGTGGTTTGATTTTCTGGCATTGCGGCGGATGGCCAAACAGTTTTGATCCTGCCCGCTATTTGACCAATGCCGCCTTTACAGCCTCAATAGCGGCCGCCGCTTTCCCGCCATCCGGGCCGCCGCCCTGCGCCATGTCAGGACGTCCACCGCCGCCCTTGCCGCCCAGGGCTTCGACTCCGGCACGAACCAGCTCGACCGCGCTATGACGGGCAATCAGGTCATCGGTAACGCCAACCGCAATGGAAGCGCGGCCATCAACAACAGCGACTAACGCACTGACGCCAGATCCAAGCTTTTTCTTGTTCTCATCGACAAGCCCGCGGAGTTCCTTCGGGTCCAGACCCTCGATTACCTGACCCAGAAAGCCGACATTGCCGATTTGTTCCGGTCCCGATGCATCCGGTCCGCCCTTGGCGCCACCGCCAAGTGCTAACGCCTTTTTCGCATCGGCTAACTCACGCTCCAGCTTGCGCCGTTCCTCAACCAGCGCGGCAATGCGCGCCGGGACATCGTCGGGTGCGGTTTTAAGTACGGCGGCGGCGGCTTTCAGCTTGTCCTCACGATCGGAAAGCCACAGGCGCGCGGCTTCACCTGTCAACGCCTCGATCCGGCGAATACCGCTCGACACTGCGGATTCACTGACAATTTTGAACAGGCCGATATCGCCTAGCGCAGAGACATGAGTGCCTCCACATAGCTCGACCGAATAATGCTTGTCCGTGGCCTGCCCCATCGACAGAACACGCACCTCGTCGCCATATTTTTCCCCGAACAGTGCCATTGCGCCCGCCTCTATGGCGTCATCAGGCGTCATCAGGCGGGTAGTGACGGCATCATTACCGCGAATCTGGGCGTTCACGTCTGCCTCTACCTTCGCGATCTGTTCAGGCGTCAGGGCGTCTGGTTGGGAGAAATCAAAGCGCAAACGGTCAGCCGCGACCAGGCTGCCCTTTTGCGTGACATGGCCGCCAAGCCGCTCGCGCAAGGCCGCATGGAGCAAATGCGTAGCGCTGTGATTGGCGCGGATACGATTGCGGCGCTCCACATCGACGCTTAGATGAATAGTGTCACCCACAGCGACGGTGCCTGAACCTATTTCTGCTTGATGCGCATGCAGACGACCGAGCGGCTTGGCCGTGTCGATCACCAGCCCTGCAAGACCTTCCGGAGACGATATGGTACCGGCATCGCCCATCTGCCCGCCGCTTTCACCATAGAAAGGGGTCTGATTGGTAATGATGGTGACATTGTCGCCTGCCGCCGCGCGATCCACGCTTTTACCATCGCAGACAAGCGCCACGACTTGCCCTTCTCCTTGCGTGGAAGTGTAGCCGGTGAATTCCGTGCTGCCCGCATTTTCGGCAATGTCGAACCAGATTTCATCCGACGCCTTGTCGCCAGATCCCTTCCATGCCGCCCGGGCAGCGGCCTTTTGTTGCGCCATGGCAGCGTCGAAACCGGCACGATCGACGCTCAGCCCGCCAGCGCGCAAAGCGTCTTCGGTCAAGTCATAGGGAAAGCCGAACGTATCGTATAATTTGAACGCCGTATCGCCCGGCAATGTATCGCCTTCCTTCATGCACGCCGTTGCTTCGTCCAACAGGCGCAATCCCTTTTCCAGCGTTTGGCGAAAACGGGTTTCCTCACGCAGCAGGGTTTCCTGGATAAGCGGCTGCGCCCGGATCAGTTCCGGATAGGCGCCCCCCATTTCCGCAACCAGACCGCCGACAAGCCGATGCATCAGTGGCTCGGCTGCGCCCAGAAGATGCGCATGACGCATCGCCCTCCGCATGATCCTTCGCAGAACATAGCCGCGCCCTTCATTGGCGGGCAGCACGCCATCGGCAATAAGAAAACCCGAGGAACGCAGATGATCCGCGATGACGCGGTGGCTGGCCTGATTGTCGCCAGTGATGGCGGTCTTCGTCAACTCGCCCGATTCCTCGATCAGCGCCTTGAATGTGTCGGTATCGTAATTGTCGTGCACGCCCTGCAGCACTGCCGCGATGCGTTCCAGACCCATGCCGGTATCGATGCTTGGCTTTGGCAATGCCAGCCGTTCACCGCCCGGTTGCTGGTCATATTGCATGAAAACCAGATTCCAGATCTCGACGAAGCGGTCACCGTCTTCCTCCGGCGAACCCGGAGGGCCTCCCCATATATGGTCGCCATGGTCGTAAAAGAT
This sequence comes from Rhizorhapis sp. SPR117, assembly GCF_021742065.1. Next base: position 9,800 of record NZ_JAKKIE010000031.1, on the reverse strand, counting down.
TTCCGAACAGGGGCCGCATGGGCCGGTATCCCCCATCGACCAGAAATTATCCGACGTGGCGATGCGGATGATCCGCTCGTCAGGCAGGCCTGCTATTTTCTTCCAATGGCCGAAGGCTTCATCGTCGTCATGATAGACGGTGACGGTCAGGCGGTCAGGGGAGACTCCCCATTCCTTTGTGATCAACGTCCAGGCGTGATGGATCGCCTGTTCCTTGAAATAATCGCCAAAGCTGAAATTGCCGAGCATTTCGAAAAACGTATGATGGCGTGCAGTGTAGCCGACATTGTCGAGATCATTGTGCTTGCCGCCTGCACGCACGCATTTCTGCGACGAGGTGGCGGTCACATAGCCGCGTTTTTCAAGGCCGGTGAAAACATTCTTGAACGGCACCATGCCAGCGTTCACGAACATCAGCGTCGGATCGTTATGCGGAACCAGTGGCGCTGATGGAACGGTTGTATGTCCTTGCGACGCGAAATAGTCGAGAAAGGAGCGGCGGATGTCGTTTGTCGATGTCATGGAGGCGATTTAGGCGAGAGAAACCCGTCGCACAAGCATTACGGTCCACCGCAAACAAGCAAGGAGTCGATTAGGCATTTTTCAGGCATAGGCATATGGTCCTCCGGCCTTTAACGCCGCCTTGTAAGCAGGACGCGCATGCATACGCCGCAACCATGCCATCAGTTTTGGCCGGGAAGCATCAAGACCTGCTCGAGCGCGACACACCTCCAACGGAAAGCTCATCATGATGTCGGCAGCGGTAAAGCTGTCGCCAGCAAAAAACGAATGCTCGGCCAGTTCGGATTCGAGCCAGTCGAGATGTTCGTCCAGCATCACCTTTAGCGGCTTTCTTGCTGGCTTCCCCAATACGCCAAGTCGCCCCACCACAAGCATCGCCAGAAGCGGCGGCATCATGGACCCTTCGGCATAATGAATGAACTGGCGATAACGCAGTACATTGTTCCGATGCGGCGGAGGACCAAGGCGACCATCGCCCTTTTCCAAGAGATATTCCACAATGGCCCCGGTTTCGGCCAGTACCAGCTTGCCATCCTCAATAACCGGAGATCTGCCCAACGGATGCACATCACGCAATCCTGGCGGAGCCCGCATGGTCGGATCGCGTTCGTATCGCTTCACCTCATAGGGCATTTCCAGTTCTTCGAGCAGCCATAAGATCCGCTGGGAACGGCTGTTTTCGAGATGATGGACGATTATGGTCATGGGCTGATGTCTCCTCAGCCAGAAATTTCACCGGCAAACTGCCCCCGGAGAAGGTTCTCCCATTCTACTATGCTGGTGCGGGAATCATAGTGCGGGAACGACGATCCCCCAGATTTCCATTCTTTGAATGCAACGGTCGCAGCGTTCAGACGTTGGATCCCATACTGAACAACAATGGAGGAAGGTGCGACATGACGAACGCCGTGTACAAGGTCATTGACGTCGTGGGAAGCAGCCCGACGAGCATCGAAGATGCCATCGAATGCGCGATCAGCCGAACGGCGCAAACGGTGCATAATATTGGCTGGTTCGAAGTCACTGAAACGCGCGGCCATATAGTCGACGGCAAGATCGCCCATTACCAGGTGCACCTGAAACTGGGTTTCACCCTGGACGACTGAGCCCGGAGCTACTCTGCGGTAAATCAGGTCACATCTGGAAGGAAATGGTGCCCCGCACCGGATAAACATAACGAATACATATCGCCATTTTTGCTACGCTAGAACAGCCTTACACTGCCGTTCGTCGTCTATCATCGCCGTCCCTCACCGCGAGCGCTACGGCATAGGCATTCCTACGCTTGCCACATCGCGACCGCGACGGCAGCGCCGACCGATCCAAATACGATGGCGAGCGGCGGAACCCTCAGCCCGACGAACAGCGCGAAACCGGCCAGCGCAATCAAGGCATCCGCTAGCGAGTCGATGCCGCTCGTCCATAATGGATCGTAGAGCGCCGCTGCGAGAATGCCGACCACGGTCGCGTTAACGCCTGCAATCGCCGCGCGTGCCCGGCTGCTTCGGCCAAGTACGGCGCGGAAAGGAAGCATCCCCGCGATCAGCAGCAATCCCGGCAGGAATATCATGGTGAGCGCGATCACGGCCCCCAAGGGCGCCGCCTTCGGCATCCCAATCGCTCCGAGATAGGCCGATAGCGCGAAGAGCGGCCCCGGCACTGCCTGCGCAGCGCCATAGCCTGCAAGAAATCCACCGTCATTCATCCAGCCGGGCACCAGCCCCGCGCGCAGCAGCGGGAGCACCACATGGCCGCCGCCAAACACGAGCGCGCCGGCTCGGTATAAGATATCGGCGAGCGCGAGCGAGGAGCCTTCGGTCGCCGCCAGCGGCAGCAGCACCAGCAACGCCGCGAACAGTGTCAGACAGATGATCCCGGCGCGCCGGCTCGGCGTCCAGCCTAGGGATTCCTGCGGCCTCGCTTCACCGCTTGGGCAGACGACAATGCCGATCAGCGCTCCCAACACGATCAAGGCGATCTGCGCTGCCGGAACAGCGATCACCAGCATCGCCGCTGCGGCGCCCGCCGCCATCGCCATTCGCCGCGGATCGGGCGTAAGCGACCGCGCCATGCCGACCAGCGCCTGCGCAACCACCGCCACCGCTGCGATCTTGAGCCCGTGAATCGCAGCCTCGGCGACGGCACCCGACAACTCGGTTGCAACCAGCGCAAAGCCGAACATCATGAGCGCCGACGGCAGCGTGAATCCGGCCCAAGCCGCGAAACCACCGAGAGGGCCGGCGCGCATCAGCCCGAGCGCGAAGCCGACCTGGCTCGATGCCGGGCCGGGCAGAAACTGGCACAGACCCACGAGTTCGCCATACGCTTGATCGTCGAGCCAGCGCCGCCGCTCGACCAGTTCGCGCCGAAAATAACCGAGATGCGCGATCGGCCCGCCGAACGAGATGCAGCCGAGCTTCAGAAAGGCGCCGAACACGTCGCGCGCGGTGCCGTCGTGCACTTTGCTGGATATCCGAGCTTCCGAAGCCATGCGCTACCAGATCAGATCGCGCTGTTGCCAGATCATGACGAGTCCGGAAACCGCCATGAACCCGACGATAAAGCCGCGAAAATTGCGTTCGCTCATTCGTGCGAGTATGCGCTTGGCGAGCCAGTTGGACGCGAGCGCACCCGCACCCGCCGCGATCCCGAACAGCAGCAGTTTCCCTGTCAGCGCACCCAACGCGGTGTAGGTGCCGATCTTGGCGAGGTGCATGGGAAGCGATACCGCTGTCTTGGTGCCGACCATCCGCTCCTTCGTGATGCCAGCGTTGAGATAGAGCGTATTGACCACCGGCCCCATCGCGCCGATGAGGCCCGACAGAAATCCGACTAAGAGCTGCGTGGGGAAAAACCACCAGCGCGAGACCGTGAACGTGCGCCGCTTGGCGCCGAAGCGGTATTGAAAGACCGTCGATACCAGAAACAGGCCGACGACGATTTGAAGCCATTCCACCGAGGTATGGGTAAAGACGGCAGCGCCAAGCACTGCTCCGATCAAGGCGCCGGGGAGCGCCCAGGCGACGACGCCCCATTCGATCCCCTTGCGGAACACGATTATCCGGCCGCTGCCAGCGATCAACGTCGCGATCGCGGCCACGGGCGCTACCGCCCGCGCGCCAGCAATGAAGCCGATCAGCGGTACGAGCAGCATCGCGCCGCCGCCGCCGCCGATGGTCGAGACGATCCACGCGACGAAGCCGGACACGGCGAGCAGGAGATAGGCCATCACGGCGCATTTCCGCCGAAGGTTCGGGTTGCCGGATCAGCCGTTCTCTTGGCCCGGCCGGCGCTCACGGCCGCGTCCTTCGACCAGTTCGCCGAACAGCTCCCGCGCCTGTTTGTGGGCGATTGCCAGCCCTTCGCGCCCCAGCTCGGTTGCGCGGTAATAGCGCCGAGCAGTGCGGCCGTCGCGTATTTCGTGGCTGGTCAGATAGCCCTTCTTCTCCATCGCGTGCAGCATCGGATAGAGCGTCCCGGCGCTCAGCTTGTAGCCGTGATGCGCCAGTTCCTCGATTATCCAGGCGCCATAGATCGGCTCGTCCGCCGCATGGAGCAGGATGTGGAGCCGGATGAAGCCGGAAAGAAGTTCGCGATGGTCCATGCCACTCCAGATGCATCGACATTCTCATCGGTTCCCGATATCGTGATTCGATATCGGGAACCGATGAGAATGCAACCTGTTCCTTCAACTACGCGCCATCTCACCTAATTGGCGCCCTCAAGATAGGAAAGAATGCCGATGACGGAGCAGAAAATCCAGCCGCAGCCTATCGAAGCCGACCATAACCGCCGCCGCGCGCTCAGTCTGGTCGCCGGTGCGGGGCTCGCCGCATCGGTACTGATCCTGCCTGGCTGTTCGCGTGCTGCTGATGACGACAAAGATAATGGCGAGAAAGGTGAAGAGGGCGAAGGCGAGGTCACCGCCAATGAGGACCTGATGCGCGAGCATGGCGTGCTGCGCCGCATCCTGATCGTTTACAGCGAAATCGCGCCGAAACTAGTCACCAATCCCGCCGCTGTCGATGCCAGCGCGATTGCGAACGCCGCCACGCTCTTCCGCAATTTCGGCGAACGCTATCACGAACAACTGCTTGAGGAGCAGCATATCTTTCCGCTGGTGAAGAAGGCCGGCGGCAAGGGCGCCGATCTGGTCGACACGCTGCTTGCCCAGCACGAGCGTGGCCGCGCCATCACCAACTATATCCTCGACCGGACCAGGGGCGGCAGCATCGCGACCGGCGACGGCGAAGCGCTGGCGAGGACGATGCGCGCCTTCACCCGCATGTACGAGACGCATGCCGCGCGAGAGGACACGGTGGTCTTCCCTGCCTTCAAGGCGGCAGTCGGGCCAAAGGCCTACGCCGAGTTAGGCGAGCAGTTCGAGGATATCGAGCATAAGGAATTCGGCGGCGACGGGTTCGACATCGCGCTCGACAAGGTTGCGGACATCGAACAGGCGCTGGGGCTTCAAAACCTCGCCGACTTCACGGCGCCTCCGCCGCCCGGCGGATGAGCGACTTTCGTTGGCCGCCCGGCACCGACGACTGGATTCGCTTCGGCGCCGGTATTGCGGGAGTCACCGTCGCGGCATGGCTGTTCCTCACAACCGAGGAACCCCTGCTCGCCGATCTCGGGCTCGTTGCCGGGCTGGTTGGCGGTGAGGTGCTGGGCCAGGTCATCGTGGTGCTGCGCCACCAAGGCGTAAGAGGGGAATGACGATGTGGCGAAGGATAATGGCGACCGATAACGAACGCTGGCGCATCCTCGTTCGTCTGATCGTCGGGCTGGTGGTTTTCTTTCCCGAAGGCATTCAGAAGCTCGCCTTCCCTGCAATTCTCGGCGCAGGACGCTTCGCGCGGATCGGCATTCCCTGGCCGGACGTGCTGGGGCCGTTCGTCGGCTGCGTCGAACTCGTCTGTGGCGCGCTCATCATCCTCGGGCTGTTCACCCGGCTCGCCGCCATCCCGCTTATCGTCACGATGATCGTGGCGCTCATTTCCACCAAGCTGCCGATCCTGCTCGGCCATGATGTCGGGCCGTTCCAGCTTTCGGACATCAAACGGCTGGGCTTCTGGAGCGCGCAGCACGAGGCGCGCGCCGACCTTTGCATGTTGCTCGGCTGCATCTACCTGCTGATCGTCGGTGCCGGCGGCTGGTCGCTTGACCGGGGCTGGTTCGGGTCCGCGCGATGAGCGGCGGTTCCTCGCCACACACAATGCCCTGCGCGGCATCGCGGCGCTCGCCGTTTTCGCCTATCACCTCCAGCTCGATCTGCTCCACCGCCTGCCGCTCGGGCCTGCAACACCGTTGATCGAGCGCGGTTATCTCTGGGTCGACTTCTTCTTCCTGCTCAGCGGTTACGTGCTGTCGATGTCGTATCTCGACCGGCTCGGCAGGGGGCGCTTCACGGAGGCTTGGACCTTCCTTCGTGCGCGGTTCGCGCGCATCGTGCCGATGCATCTGGCTGCGCTGGCGCTCCTCGTCGCCTTCGTCATGCTGTTACGACCGACGCAGGAAGGACTGGGCGGCGCACGCTTCTGGTCGTTTCTCGACACGCCGAACTCTGGTTATCTAGCTCTCCAGGCAATGTTGCTTCAGGTCTGGAATTATCGCGCGGCAGTAAGCTGGAACGTGCCCTCCTGGTCGATCAGCACTGAGATGCACGTCTATCTGGTTCTGCCGATGCTCGCTTGGGCGGCAGCGCGTCGTCCGAGCCTGGTTCCGGTTGGCGCTGTCCGGCCATCCCGAGGGGTTCAGCCTGTTCGGAGCGCGCGCCTATATCAACGTGCCCGATGACGGCTCGGTTATCGCAGCCGACATCGACCAAGGACGACAGCTCGCCCGCTGGCCGACCGGGCTGCATCGGCTCAATTTTCCGCTGGCGGTCGATCCTTCGGGGAAATCGCTCACGATCGCCTACCGTCCGCCGGCCGCGCTGGCGACGATAGACACGGCAAGCGGCAGCACGGTTTTGGTTCGGTCTGCTTGCGGCGATGCCGACGATCTGTTCTTCGTAGCCAGCCATATCCTGCTGGTCTGCGGCGCCGGCCATGTCGATGTGATCGCGGCCGATGGCGAGAGTGAGCGCGTCCAGCCCGCCGGCGGCGCGCGCACCGGACTCTATGTGCCTGAGCTGGACCGATTGTTCGTGGCCGTGCCGGCACGCGGCCGTTCCGCTGCGGTCTGGGTGCTCAAACTGAACTTTCCGCGCGACCGGCACTAAGACATCAGCGCCTACAGGTAGCGCGAGATCGCCTTGAAATCCTCGATAGCCCTGGCCGCGCCGCCCTCGTCGGCGGCGTGGCTAAGACAATGATCGATATGATCGTTGATGAGCGCGCGCTTCGCGCTTGCCACGGCCTTTTCCACGGCGTCGAGCTGCTGCACGACATCGACGCAGGTCCGTTCTTCCTCGATCATGGTGACGATGCTGCGCAGATGGCCGGCGGCGCGATTGAGCCGCTTGATGATCGCCGGATGGCTGGCGTGCTTGTGGTTGCTCATCGGCCTATCTTCCACCGTGAGAAGTGCTTGTCGAGTTGATTGATATATCCCCCTGGGAGGATATTGCAACTATCCCCCCAGGGGGATATGGAACCGCCATGCTCCGCGTTCTAGCCAACCGCACCTATCGCCACCTGTTATTCGCGCAGGTCATCGCGCTAATCGGAACAGGCTTGGCGACGGTTGCGCTCGGGCTGCTCGCCTATGATATTGCCGGTGGCAACGCGGGCGCGGTGCTGGGGACGGCGCTGGCGATCAAGATGATCGCCTATATCGGCGTCGCGCCGGTCGCTGGCGCCTTCGCCGACAGGGTGCCCCGCAAGGCGCTGCTCGTCTCGCTCGACCTGATCCGCGCCGCCGTCGCCATCTGCCTGCCGTTCGTCACCGAGGTCTGGCAGGTCTATGTGCTGATTTTCGTACTGCAATCGGCCTCGGCGGGGTTCACGCCGACCTTTCAGGCTACCATTCCCGACGTGCTGCCGGAGGAAGCCGACTATAACCGCGCATTGTCGCTGTCCCGGCTCGCCTATGACATGGAGAGCCTGACCAGCCCGATTCTTGCGGCGGCGCTGCTGACCGTCATCAACTTCCATTGGCTGTTTTCGGGCACGACGATCGGCTTCCTCGCCTCGGCCGCGCTGGTCGTGACCTCGGGCTTGCCCAAAGCTGCGGCGGCGGCGACCCGCAATACCGGCATCTACGATAAGACGACGCGCGGCATCCGCATCTATCTCAAGACGCCGCGTATGCGCGGTCTGCTCGCCGTGACGCTAGCGGCTGCGGCGGCGAGCGCGATGGTGATCGTCAATACCGTGGTGATCGTTCGTGGGCTGGGACTCGGCCAGCGTGATGTCGCGCTGACGCTGGCCGCGTTCGGCGGCGGCTCGATGTGCGCGGCGTTCGCGCTGCCGCGCATCCTCGATCGCGTGGCCGACCGCCCGATCATGATCGGCGCCTCATTCCTGCTGGCGATCGGCCTGGTCTTGCTGGCGGCGATCAGCGCGATGATCCCGCCGGGACAGGCTTATTGGCACATCCTGCTCGGCGGCTGGTTGCTGCTCGGCATTGCCTATTCGATGAGCATCACGCCGGGCGGCCGGCTGCTGCGGCGTTCCGCCGGTTCCGAGGATCGGCCCGCACTGTTCGCCGCGCAGTTCGCGCTCAGCCATGTCTGCTGGCTGATCGCCTATCCGCTGGTCGGTCAGCTCGGCGCACAAGTGAGCATGACCGCCGCGTTCGGCGGCATGGCCGCGCTGGCGGCGGTAGGCGCAATCACGGCGCTACTGCTGTGGCCGGCCCATGACCCGGACTCGGTATCGCACCAGCATGGCGACCTTCCGGCCGATCACCCCCATCTGCGCGACGCTCACGCCTATGGAGAGGCCAAGCATGCCTTCGTGATCGACGACCTCCATCCGCGTTGGCCGACAACATGAGCCGCACTCACGCATTGCGAAAGATACCGTCCTCGCGTTACCAAGGAGCTGTGATCGCGACACCTGTCCGCACTCAGCTTATTCGGGGCCGCTCTATGGCGTTGCTCCTGATGATGCTTGCGTTGGTCGGGATGGTCGTTCTTGCGAACTGGCATGACTCCAAGCCCCATGTTCATGACATCACGGGTGCCGAGCATGTGATCGAGCTTGGCGATCATCATCCCGTCGACCAGCCACAGCCTGCTGACCCGCTGCACCTAGCGGCGCATGTCGTGTTGCAGGGGATTGCCATTCCGGCCGAGCCGGCGGTCGCCGCAACCGCGCCCGCTCTCGCGGTCGAATGGGCGATGGCGGGTCCAACCGCGGTCCATTCCCTCCCGCCCATATCGATCCTTCGTCCCCCAAGGGCCTGACCGTCCGACGCGGCATCGCCGCTGCGGCAATCTGTCAGCTCGAAGGGAAAAATTATGAATGGCGTAAAGCGCCGGCTGCCGCGTTGCGCGATGGTCGGCATGACGGCTGTGCTATGGGGCACGGTATTGGGGGGGACGGCCTATGCCCAGGAGGCGCCGCCGTTCGCCGTACTGCTCAAACAAAGCGAGGATGCTCCGCGCGCAGCGGCCATCGCCGCCGATGTCGCGCGGGCGGAGGGGCTTGCCGAACAGGCTCGCGCACGGCCTAACCCGAGCGTGAGCGTGCTGGCCGAGAATATCGGCGGCGGCGCGCCCTATAACAGCTTCGACGCAGCAGAGACGACGCTTCAGATCAACCAGCCTTTCGAGCTGGGTGGCAAGCGCTCCGCGCGCATCGCCGCCGGTCAGGCGGGCGTAGGTGCGGCACGGGCGCGAGGACTCGATGCGCGAGTCGCCTATTCCTTTGACCTTGCGACCGGCTATGCAGCCGCAGAGATCGCTCAGCGTCGGATCGACCTCGCCGAGGACGAGGTGGAGGAAGCCGAGGCCGACCTGAGAGTCGCCAACGCTCAAGTCGGGGCCGGCAAGGAAGCGCGGCTGCGCAGCCTCCAGGCGGAAACGGCATTGCAAGCGCTGCGCGCCGATCTGGACCTTGCCAGGGCCAACTACACGGCGGCTCTCGCCCGTCTGTCGGCGCTCGCCGGCATGGCTCAGCCCTATACCGGCCTTTCCGGCTCGGTGCTGGCGCTGTTCGATACGCCTCCGGCAGTCGGGCCGGTCGATCCGGGCCGGTCGACGATCTACCGAACGGCCCTTGCCGAGCGCGAGGCGGCAAACCAGCGACTTATAAACGGCGGAGTAAAAATGTACCACTGACGGGTCTTTTGGGGTCCGTTCATTTCGGAGTAAAAGTGTACCGGTC
>NZ_JAKKIE010000255.1 GCF_021742065.1 Rhizorhapis sp. SPR117 | reverse complement strand
AACAGTATTGATCCAAAGTCGCTCAGATAGGTTTCGTAGCTCGGATTTACATTGATGCTCCATTTTGGAGCCCTGGGCAGGTTAAGAAATGTTGCATCCTCGCCAATGCCGTCGTTGTCGAGATCGGAGATGAATTCCTTATATTTTGCATCAAGATAACCAACCGATGCGGTAAGGCGTAATTGCGGCGTAATGATCGCAGTCAGCTCTGCCTCAATCCCCTTGATCTCAACCTTACCGGCGTTCTCGACAAATGTGTCAAACCCGGCCCCGCCCACCGCAGGGCGCGTCTGCACTGTCTGCAAGTCATCATAATTGGTATAAAAACCAGCGAGGTT
>NZ_JAKKIE010000030.1 GCF_021742065.1 Rhizorhapis sp. SPR117 | reverse complement strand
TCCCCCTCCTCTCCTCGGCCGTTCGGCCGAGCAGGCGCGTAAGCGCCCCTTCCGAGACCCGCATTCGCGGCCTCGGGGGAGCCTTCGCCCGATTAGTGGATCGAGCCGAACAGCAAACGCTTGGCCTCGGCCTGATGAGTCCCGTCCCTGACGCCGATCGTCCCGCGCATATCATCGTACAACCTCGCAGCGAGGGTCTCAGGCACCTCGGCATAGGGTGCCACGACCGCAAGCGCGGCCTCGGGCGTCAGTAGTTCGCCTGGTTCCGTTCCGTGCCAAATCGTTGCTTCGCCCTCCTCCGGCTCGGCCTCGGTGCGGGTGAACACCTGCGCGAAGTAGGTTTGCAACGGCCGATCCCAACCGACGACGGCCTTGATGACGTCCGGCTGATCGTTCCTGGGCGTGAGTTCGTATCGGCTCATGATCAGCTCTTGCAAATGCGATGTTCGAGATGCCGGCCGGCCCCTTCGGCGCTGGCCAGCGCCCGCCGAACCGCGGTGACGGCACGCGACGCCTCCAATTCTGTCAGGAGGTTACGCGCGGCGCGCAAATGATCAATGGTGGGATTCCAGCTCTGGTGATCAGTAGATGGAGCCTTCCGCGACGGGCCGTGGTGCGCGCCCGAGAGGCCTGGGCCGAGCTGTGACGGTACGCTCCCTACTCGGAACCCGGGACTTCCTGACCGTGCTGGACCCCACGCCTCTCAACCAGCGCGGGCAACCGATCCTCGATCCAGTCTGTGAGCACCTCGACATGAGATGCGGCTTCCTGCCCAAACGGCGTCAGCGTATATTCCACATGCGGTGGCACCACGGGATAGCTACGCCGGATCACCAGGCCATCCCCTTCGAGCTGTTGCAGCGTCTGCGCGAGCATGCGCTCACTCACGCCGTTCACTTTGCGGCGCAACGCACTGAAGCGAAGTGTGCCTGTCTCCGTCGCCTATGCTGGCGGGACGCTGCCAGCGCATTGTCAGCGGTCAGGCGGCCGGGACCTGCTCCATACGGACGTCCATGGTCTCGCGGCCGATTACGGCCACGAATTGCGCGCCTTCGGGAACGAACCATTGGGTTCTGTATGCGAGTATGGCGCGCAGGCGCTCGAGAAGTGCTGCTTCATCGCCCAGCAGGAGACGGGTCGCCATTTCCTGCGCATCGAGCAGGAAGCGATCGTGTTGGGTATCCCAGCTGTCGGCCTCGCGGTCATCGCTCGAGGAGAAACAGGCATTGTCGAGGAGGTCGACAAGTTCGGCGGGGTTCACGGCCTCGGGGGAGGCGAACACGACATTGGCTTCCTCGAAATTCCAGAAATGCGCATCGTCATATTCGATCACGACCGGCGCCGGGATCACGATCGTTTCGCCGGTCTTCCCTGACAATTGCAGGACGAGGTCAAGACGGTCGGCCACACCATTTGTCAGACCGGGGAGTTCCCCGCTGTCATAGGTGAACGTCTCTCCATTCTGCTCGATTTCGAAGCGCAGGCCCGAGATTCGAGGCAATGCGTCATACCAGCTGTAACCTCGCATCGCATCGTCAGGCTCCGCCAGTCGCCCGTCAAAACGACCATCCCTTGCGAGCGCGAAATGGGCGCACTGTTCAATGGGAGGTCCGAAATCGTCGACCAAAATGAGATCGTTCGTCGAGGTCAGGTTCTGGCGGCTGGACCCGCTATTGTAGTCGGCCATCGCCGGCGCCCATGACTGAAGCTCGCTACGCGCCTCAGGGAGGAGGACACCGAGATCGATCGATTCTTGCCAGTCCGCGAAAGAAAGACGGTGGCTGCCGAGCGCCTGGATATGCCGGTAGATGGAGAGGCGGACCGCAGCGCGCAGATACTGCAGCGCGCTGTTCTCGACCATCTCCTTGCGGGCCGGAAGCACGAGCTGCAACTCGGGCGCATCGATAATGTCGATCTTGGCGGCCCAGTGGCGATCCTTCTCCGCCACCGTCGGGAGGAGCGAGGCGACGGTCACGCCATGGAAGTTGATGCTCGGGCTGAAATGCCGGTGAAGATAATTGCGATAGATGCCGATGCGGACGCCGTCCTGCTCGACGATCGTCTCTGCTCCCTTCAACCAGTCCTCGCGGGGCAGATCCTGGCCGTTGAGCTGAACCGGAAGCGGACAATAACGCGCGGCGCGTTGTGCGACGGTTTCGAGCGATTTGGGCCATTGCTCGTCGATCGGTACGCGGATCTCGGTTCCGAAAGGATGCGTACAGGGCGCAACGGCGATGGGCGCGCCGGACTCCCAGTCGCCAGAGGCGATGCGGATCGACCAACCATCGCCGGTCGAGCGTGGGCAGGAACGGACCTCGACGTCGCGACCAGCGAGGCTGAACACGCCCATGCCGGCGGGGTCCTCTCGCCGCGCGATATCGTCACCCCAACCGGACCGGCCGAGGGCGAGAATGACCGATGGATCTTCAATCCCGGCGCCATCGTCGACAATAGCGAGAAACGCAGCCTCATCGGCTTCGATGACTTTGAGGTCGACAGCGCTCGCACCTGCCCGGCGCGCGTTCTGGATGAGCTCGGAGAGAATGTCACCGAGCGTATTATTGAAAAGGCGCGTGACCTTGGTGACGGCGGCGGGATCAACCCGGCTGTGGATGACGGTGGGAAGGGACATCTGGGGCTCCTCGACAAGTGGAAATTCTCCACCTGCAGCCCTCCTCCACTTTTCCCGGACCGACGGGGCGCTTAGGGGTCGCCTCGCGCTCAATAATCCTCGGCGAGCATGATCGTGAGCACGCGCCGCGTGAGCGACGCGTCCGCTGGATCGTCCGATCCGAATTCGAGGGCGGGATCGTAATAGTCGATCTTGAAGAGGATGCGCTCGCCCCGAAGATCGAAGGCGCCGAAGTCTCGCTCGGGGCCGTCGTCTGGGGCGAAATCATACCGGCGGACGGCGGCGAGGAGTTCGGCCTGGGCAACGATTTCACGAACCGCGTCTCCTTCGCCTGCGAGACGTGAGAGGCATGTGCGGGTTACGATGAGGCGCGCGGCTGGATCGAAGCCCTGGCGGCAACGATCGTTCAAGCGGGCGATCTGTTCTGTAACAGGGATGGTCATGCTGCCTCCTTCAGGCAGGCGTTGAACTGCTCGAGCCACTCGGCCATCGCCGGGCGGTCGGGGAGTGGGACATGGGCCGCCACATCCTGGAACCGGATGAGATCGGCAGGCGCGTCACGGATGATCGCGTCGATATCGGCAGCGGGCAGGAGCTCCTCGGCGCGAATGAAATCGGTCATCCGGCCCGACCGCGTGCGCGTCGAGCGGCGCCACAGGCCTTCGACGGTCCTAAGGCGCGGGGCAGCCCTCGCCTCGACCAGCACGATCAATCGCAGACACCAGGCAGGAAGGGCGCGAACCTCATCCGGCTTCATCGCGCCGCAGATGAAGCAGCTCGATTTTGGCGGCACTGGAAGACCAGCCGCTTCGATCCGGGCAATACAGGCGGCGCGGTCCCAGCCCCATTCACGCAGGGGATAACGGCATTCGAAAAGGTCGCTTTCGATGGTCGAAGCGTGCGCGTATCGCCGCGTGTCGGCCGGCGATGCGTCGTAGCCGATGAGCCGGACGACCTTCTGACCTCGCGCCCAGGCGTCCTTGGCGGGCTCCCACTGCTTGAGAAAGGCGTCCTGCGGAGCGACCTTCCATTTGAGCGAGCACGAATGGCGCCCCAGAGAAATGCTCGGCAATGTGGCGTTCGTCAAAACGTTGGAGAGCAGATCGAAATAGGGCGGCCAGTGCTTGAAGCGGCGCGGTGTGTAGCGCACCGTCACATAGGGGATGCCCCGTGCCGCCATCCAGGCGGCGATCATCTTTTGGTAGGCGTAGGTCTCAGGTTTCTCGACGCCAGGATCGCCCGTGATCACGAGGTCGGGCGGCGTGCCCCGGCTTTCGAGTTCGAGAAGGAGCGCGGTGCTGTCGACACCGATGCCATAGGCCAGGACGACGGGTTGTGGCGCATCGACACGGATATAATCGAGCGCACGTGCGGGAACGGGGCCGGCCTCGGCCGGGACTGCGGTGAGATCGCGCATGGGGATATCCAAATGGGCTTGAGCAGAGCTTTTGCTCGATCACCCCTTCCCACTCCCCTCTCACCTGGACGGCTCGGCCTTCGAGCGCGAGGACGAGCGCACACCAGCGCTCTCGACCTAGGCGGAGCCGGCGACCGGACCGTCCGGCGCGTTGGCGAAACGATGCCTGTGTCAGCCGCAGCAGCCTAACTTCGCTGTCGGCATCGCCTGTCCGCAGCAGGCGTCGTCAGCGGCGTTTCCGGAAAGTGCGCTCAGCTTCGGGCTGTTCCCATAGTCCGTCGCATCGCCGCTGGTGTAGAATGCTTCCCACACCACACCCTGGGGATCGGCGATCCAGCTTTTTTCAGACTTGGCATAGCAACAGGTCGTCGCACCTTCCTCCAGAACCGGTCGATCGGCGGCGCTCAGGCGGCTGTAGACTTCCGCCAGTTCATCCTGGCTTTCGACCTGGATGCCGAGATGCTCGATGCCTTTGGCCGCATGGCTGTTGGCCGAGATCGCAAAGTTGACGCGCGGATCATCGAGCATCCATTTCGCGTAGTCGGGCTTCACCACCGTCGGCTCGCTGGCGAACAGCGTGGAATAGAAACGGATCGATTGGTCGAGATCTGCAACCCCGACGTGCACATGCAGGCGTTTCATGCGGACTTCCTTTCCGATGAGGATGTCGCTGGGGCTGCGCACGAAGCCTCGGTACCGCACGACGTGCTGCCGGCACAGCAGTTCTCCATGAGATAGCCCATGAGAGCGTTCATCCCCGCGTAGTTGGCAGAGTAGACGAGAGAGCGGCCGTTGCGCGTCTGGTTTATCAGTCCAGCCCGGTTGAGCTGAGCCAGATGAAACGAGAGCGACGAGTTGGGTATGTCCAGTTCGGCGGCGATAGCGCCGGCTG
Source organism: Rhizorhapis sp. SPR117 (assembly GCF_021742065.1). Next base: position 45,195 of record NZ_JAKKIE010000030.1, on the reverse strand, counting down.
GAAGACCCTCAGCGCCCGCGCGCACCAGAAGCTTGAACAGCGCCAGGCGATGTTCCTGGGCGAGTGCTCCGAGAGCCAGGATTGCCTCACCGGGTTGCAACGGACTTCTCCTCATTTCGAGTAAAATCGAAACATGGCGTCCACCTTCACACGTCAACGTTAATTTCGAGTTTTATCGAAATAAGCGTTGTGCCTGTTACGCTTTCTCCTGTGGTGGAACCAGTGCGCCATCGATCGAGGCAAGGATTTCCGCGGGAGCAATGACCGGCCGATCCGCTTCGACCCGCTCCGAATAGCGATCGACCAGTTGATCGACATGCGGGCGGAGCAGGACAGTGAAACGCACCAACTCCTCTACCACGTCGACGATCCGGTCATAATAGCTCGACGGCTTCATCCGTCCGGCCTCGTCGAATTCGGTATAGGCTTTGGCCACGCTCGACTGGTTGGGGATGGTGAACATCCGCATCCAGCGGCCGAGGACGCGCAAGCTGTTCACGCTGTTGAACGATTGTGAACCTGCGGAAACCTGCATGACGGCAAGGGTGCGACCTTGCGTCGGGCGCCTGCCCTTCAATGCCAGCGGCAGGTGATCGATCTGAGATTTCATGATCCCGGTGATCTGGCCGTGCCGTTCCGGGCTGCACCAGATCTGTCCTTCGGACCAGAGCGAATGCTCGCGCAGTTCGTGAACCGCCGGATGATCGTCGTCCTGGACCTGATCGGGCATGGGCAGATCGGAGGGATCGAAGATCCGCGTCTCGCAGCCGAAGAACTGGAGCAGGCGCGCGGCCTCTTCAACCACGAACCGCGAATAGGATCGTTCGCGCAAGGAGCCATAGAGCAGCAGGATGCGCGGCGGCGGATCGAGTTCGCCCAGACCCAGCGTCGGACGACGATGAGCATATTCAGGCTTGAGCGCCGGAAGATGGTCGGGATCGGCAAGCGTCCGCAACCTGGCCAGACCCGTGTCGTTCATGCCCGGACCTCAGCCGGAACGCTGCCGGGAAACCAGCGCCGCCCGAACCAGAAGGCGACGTTTACCAGCAGGATCAGCACCGGCACTTCGACCAGCGGGCCAATGACTGCCGCGAAGGCCACCGGCGAGGCAAGCCCGAAGGCGGCGATGGCAACCGCGATGGCGAGTTCGAAATTGTTGCCCGCGGCCGTGAACGCCACTGCCGTCGTGCGCGGATAATCGCTCTCGATCAGCTTGCCCATGAAGAAGCTGACGCTGAACTGAACCACGAAGTAGATGGTGAGCGGAATGGCGATACGCAGTATGTCGCCCGGCAGTGTCACGATCTCATTGCCCTTGAGGCTGAACATGGCGACGATGGTGAACAGCAGTGCGACGAGCGTTATCGGACTTATTCTGGGCAGGAAACGGGTTTCATACCATTCGTTGCCCTTGGCTTTCACCAGCCATCTGCGCGTCAGAAATCCAGCCAAAAACGGTATGCCGAGGTAGATCAGCACCGCCTCGGCGATGGTCCAGAAACTGACATGGATGACGCTTCCCTCAAGCCCGAACAGCGGCGGCAGGAAAGCAAGGAAGAACCACGCATAAACACTGAAGAACAAGATCTGGAAGATCGAGTTGAACGCGACCAGCGCGGCCACATACTGGTTGTCGCCCCTGGCAAGCTGGTTCCAGACGATGACCATGGCAATGCAGCGGGCCAGCCCGATGAGGATCAGGCCCGTCATGTATTCCGGCTTGTCGCTAAGGAAGATGACCGCGAGCGCAAACATCAGCACCGGCCCGATGATCCAGTTCTGGATCAGCGAGATCGCCAGCACCCGCTTGTCTTCGAATACGCGCGGCAGTTCCTCATAACGCACCCGCGCGAGCGGCGGATACATCATCAGGATCAACCCGATAGCGATGGGCACGTTGGTCGTCCCCCAGGACAGGCTGTCGATCGCCTTGGGCAATCCTTCGAAGGTTGATCCCAGGCCGACGCCGAGCGCCATGGCGAGAAAAATCCAAAGGGTTAGATAGCGATCGAGGAACGACAGGCGTTCACGCTTGGGCTGTGCGGTCATCTTGATCCCTCGTTCAGCCGGTGACGCGATTGCCGGTGGCATCGATCACCTGTTCGCCGTCTTCCTTGGCGATGACGCCGCGCTGACCAGCCGGAATTAGGTCGAGTACCTCCTCGGATGGACGGCAGAGCTTCACACCCTGCGGCGAGACAACCAGCGGGCGGTTGATGAGGACCGGATGCTTCATCATCGCGTCGATCAAATGGACGTCGGAAAGATCAGGATTGTCGAGCTCAAGGTCGGCATAGGGCGTGCCCTTCTCGCGGAGCAGGGCGCGCGGCGTGATGCCGGCGCGGGCGATGAGGCTTTCCAGCAAGGCACGCGAAGGCGGAGTCTTGAGGTACTCAATGACATGCGGTTCGATCCCGGCATTGCGGATCATGGCCAGCGCATTGCGCGAGGTTCCGCATTCGGGATTATGGTAGATGACGATGTCGCCCGATTGATCCTGGTGGGTCATTCGCTTGCTCCTGCCTTGGCGCTGGCGCCCTCGCTTTGGCCGATTTCCTCGAGCTTTCGCCGCGTCGCCATCTCATCGAGGCTGGCGAGCGGGAGTGCGAGGAACAGCGAAATGCGGTTCTGCAAGTAGCGCAGCGCCTGCATGAAGGCATCGCGCTGACCAGCGCCTTCGACTGATGCCGGGTCCTCGATGCCCCAGTGCGCCGTCATCGGATGGCCGATCCATACGGGGCAGGTCTCGCCTGCGGCGTTATCGCAGACGGTGAAGATGAAATCGAATTGCGGCGCGTCCGGCGCGGCGAACTCTCCCCAGCCTTTCGAGCGCATGCCCGTTATGTCGAAGCCCATATTCTCAAGTACGGAAATAGCCATCGGGTGAACCTCACCCTTGGGCTGGCTGCCGGCACTCCAGGCGCGGAAGCGGCCTTCCCCCAGCTTGTTCATGACGGCTTCGCCGAGGATCGAGCGGGCACTGTTGCCGGTGCACAGGAAGAGCACGTTGTAGGTCTTGTCGGGGCCGATCGTGTCGGACATGAGAGCACCCTCAGGCATTGCAGTTGAGTTCGCCGAGCAGTTCGGCACACATTTCAGGGACGCCTTGACAGCAGTCCTGCATCAGGAAGGCGAGCAGCCGGCGCATCCCCTCATAATCGGCACGGTAGTGGATGAGCCGGCTTTCCCGCTCGGATTCCACCAGACCCGCCCGTTCGAGAATGCCCAGGTGATGCGACATGGTGGACGGCGGCACATTCGCGGCCTGCGCGATAGCACCGGCTATCAATCCCTCCGGGCCAGCCTTCACCAACATGCGAAAAACAGACAGGCGCGTGTCGTGCGCGAGCGCGCCGAGCGCCTCGACGGCCGAGACCTGCGGATTGAATTCCTTCATGATCTATTCCATCCTTCCAACCTCATCGAATAATCGTGGATAGCCCACATAGTCAATCGATATTTCGAGCATGATAGAATGATCTGCCGCCATGGGATAGCCGGTGGTCTGTTTGATCATGGCCGATGCAACCATGCGGAGGGGCGCATAAGCGCATGCGCATGATCAGGGTCCATCCACCGGAGACCTCTTGGTAGCCCTGGCCGAACCGACGAGACTCGCTGCGCTCGCGATCGTCAGGGACGGTCAGGAACATTGCGTATGCGAACTGATGGACCTGTTCGATATATCGCAATCCCGAATTTTCGCCAGCATGGGTCGCCATCGTCGATGTCGTGTTCGCCGCGCATGCCGATAGAAGCCCTCTTCCGATCAGACAGAAAGCCGCATGACATGATGATCCAGGTACTCCCATCCAGGCATTCGCCGGTAGTCCGTGCCGCAGGCTTGCCCCAAGCGGACGCTCTTCACCGCTGGCTGCAGGCCTGATGACCACGCAGCACGACATCGTCATCATCGGCGGTGGCCAGATGGGGTTGTCACTGGGCTATTATCTTCGCCGTGCAGGGGCCGATTTCGTGATCCTCGACGCCGAAGCTGGGCCCGGTGGTGCATGGCGCCATGGGTGGGATTCCCTGCGCCTGTTTTCCCCCGCCGGATACAGTTCGCTGCCGGGTTGGCTGATGCCGCCGCCCGCGCATGAGGGGTATCCCACGCGCGATGACGTCCTTGATTATCTCGCTCGCTATGAGGCCCGTTACGAATTCCACATCGAGCGTCCCGTCCGGGTGAAATCCATCGAACGGGCCAGCGATCGTCTGGAAGTCGTGACGGACAAGGGCAGGATTGCCGCACAGGCGGTTGTCAGCGCCACCGGCACCTGGTCTCACCCCTATATTCCCGAGATCGAGGGGCGCGATCTTTTCAACGGCGTGCAGGTCCATTCGGCCCACTATGTCCGGCCGGAGGATTACAGCTGCCAATCAGTGCTCGTGGTTGGCGGCGGCAATAGCGGCGCCCAGATCGTTGCCGAACTCGCGCCCGTAGCACGCACCCTCTGGGTAACGACCCACGACCCCCTGTTCCTGCCCGACGATGTGGATGGCCGCGTCCTGTTCGAACGCGCGGTTGCGCGGATGAAGGCTGGACCGGGCGATACACCCGTGGGCGGCATCGGCGACATCGTCATGGTCCCGCCGGTCAAGGAAGCACGCGCCCGCGGAGACCTGGCTTCTGTCCGGCCCTTCGAACGGATGACGGCCGAGGGTGTTGTCTGGCCAGATGGTTCCAGGATGGCCGTCGATGCGATCATCTGGTGCACCGGCTTTCGGCCCGCGCTCGATCACCTGGCGATGCATGGCGTGGTCGAGGACGATGGCCGGGTGCTGGTCGATGGCCAACGGTCGATCAAGGAACCCCGCCTGTGGCTTGCGGGCTATGGCGACTGGTGCGGACCGGGATCGGCCACGCTCATGGGCGCAGCCAGGACCGCCCGCGACCTTGCCGGAATGCTCGGCAATGTGGTGTTGGTCAAAACGTTGGAAAGCAGTCGAAATAGGGCGGCCAGCGCTTGAAGCGGCGCGGTGCGGAGCGCACCGTCGCATAGGAAACGCCTCGCGCAGCATGGCGACGGCACCGGAACCAATTTGGACGGTGAGCCCGCCTCACTCCGCCTCTCGGCCCCTGCTTTGCAGCTAAATCAAGCATGGTTCCACAATGATGTACTATACATCAAATTACCATCTTCACACATTTTATAGAAATATGGTAACTCACTAAGCACATTCCGAACATGCATAGCGGCTCGCGCCTGGAACCGATTCCTGTCCAAGCACACGGTAGGTGATCCTCTCGATCGCGGGCAGATTCCAGCGGCAGCGATTTGGATGATCCGCCCACTCCCCCGACCCGAGGGAGCGCATTCCAAGAACTATACGAGGTTGCAGATGTCCAAGATCAAGATTCAGGCAAATATCGTTGGCTGGGGACATACGGCATTTGGAAAGCTGTCCGGAGATACGATTGAAAGCCTTATCGCGTCTGCGGCAAAGCAGGCAATTGTCCATGCCGGCATCGATCCGCGCGATATTGATGCCGTTTGGCTGGGGCATTTCAACTCCGGCATGGTCCCCGACGCGTTCTGTTCGTCGATGATCCTGGGGGCGCACGACGCCTTGCGCTTCAAGCCGGCAACGCGCTGCGAAAATGCATGCGCATCGGGTTCGGCTGCGCTCTATTCGGCGCTGGACGCAGTCCAGAGCGGGCGGATCAAGGTGGCCCTGGTCGTCGGGGCAGAAAAGATGACCGGCCTCGACACCGCAGGCGTCACGAAGGCGCTATCCGGTGCAAGTTATCAGCCCGAAGAAGCCGAGCTCTCCTTCCCGGCAATATTCGCGCAATTTGCCTTGGCCTATGCTGCGCGGCATGGCGACCCGACCGACGCAATGGCGCGCATTGCGGTAAAGAACCATCGGAATGCGCTTCTCAATCCTCTCGCGCACATGCGTAAGGAAGTCGATCTCGACTTCTGCCTGACGGCCTCCGATCGCAATCCGGTGATTGCTCCGCCGCTCAAGGTTACGGATTGCTCGCTTATTTCCGATGGCGCGGCAGCCGTTATCATTGCTCACCCGGATGTCGCTCGCGAACTTGAACGTGCGATTGGCTTCCGTGCGGCAGAGCAGGTCAACGACTTCCTTCCCCTTTCCCGAAAAGATCTGGCCAGCTTCGAAGGCCCCCACCTGGCATTCAAGCGGGCTTACGACGCTGCGGGAATTTCCGTGAATGACCTGAACTTCGCCGAGGTCCATGATTGCTTCACGATCGCCGAGTTGCTGACACTTGAAGCCATGGGCCTGTGCAAACCCGGCGAAGCAAGCCAGCTTGTACGGGAAGGTCAAACTGAACGTGGCGGGCGGTTGCCCGTCAATTTGTCGGGCGGACTGAAGGCCAAGGGCCATCCGGTTGGTGCAACCGGCGTATCGATGCACGTCATGGCGGCTCGCCAGCTTTCCGGGGATGCCGGAGAAATGCAGCTTCCCGGTGCCGAGCTTGGCGCTTGTTTCAACATGGGCGGCGGCGCGGTGGCAAACTACGTCTCGATCCTCGAGCCTGTCAAAGTGTAATCGCAGCCATGGTCATCGGGATAATCATAGTCATCTCGCTGCTGCTTATGATCCTGTTCTTCGGCGTCACGATCGCGGGGGGCCGGGCACATGATCGGCGCAACGCCGAGTTGGCTGAGCGCAAGCGGCAACGCCATAAGTGCGACAGGGACACGACACCTTGAAATGCATGTGGAACATCCCGCTCTGCGCGTTCCCCGTCCGCTTGCGCTCTTGATCTAGCAGCACGCTCACACTTGGTTTGAGCAGGCAATGTCTGCGTCGGGCCCCGATTAGGATGGAATGAAATGGGTGACGCATCTCTTGAGCGCGAAGCGCTGGATTTTCACTCTACCGGTCGGCCCGGGAAGATCGAAATCGTTGCTACCAAACCTATGGCGACACAGCGCGATCTCGCGTTGGCTTATTCGCCAGGGGTAGCAGCCCCCGTACAGGCAATCGCAGCCGATCCAGACGCTGCCTACGATTACACGGCCAAGGGCAATCTGGTTGCGGTGATCACCAACGGAACCGCGATCCTCGGTCTCGGCAATCTTGGGGCTCTGGCATCAAAGCCAGTGATGGAAGGCAAGGCGGTGCTGTTCAAGCGCTTTGCCGACGTCGATTCCATCGACCTCGAGCTTGCAACCGAAGATGTCGAACGCTTCATTTCCGCGGTGGAACTGCTGGAGCCGAGTTTCGGCGGCATCAACCTTGAAGACATCAAGGCACCAGAATGCTTCATCATCGAGCAGACGCTGCGCGAGCGTATGAACATTCCCGTATTCCACGATGACCAGCACGGCACTGCGATCATCGCCGCTGCGGGTATCATCAATGCCGCGCACCTGACCGGACGCGATCTCAAAGACCTGAAAATGGTCGTGAACGGGGCCGGGGCCGCGTCGGTGGCCTGCACTGAACTCGCCAAGTCGCTCGGCGTGCGGCATGTGATCATGTGCGACAGCAAGGGAGTCATCTACCAAGGCCGCACCGAAGGCATGAACCAGTGGAAGTCGGCTCATGCCGCAGACACCGATGCGAGAACCCTCGCGGACGCGATGGACGGAGCGGACCTGTTCCTGGGCCTGTCAGTTGCTGGTGCAGTGACTGCGGAAATGGTCGCCTCGATGGCGCCGCGTCCGATCATCTTCGCTTTGGCAAATCCGACCCCGGAGATCCTGCCAGAGATCGTGAAGTCGATCCGCGCCGACGCGATCATCGCGACGGGACGATCAGACTATCCCAATCAGATCAACAATGTCTTGGGCTTCCCCTATATCTTTCGCGGGGCGCTCGATGTGAGGGCGACCACGGTCAATGACGCGATGAAGGTGGCCTCCGCGAAAGCCATCGCCGAGTTGGCCAGGCAGCGCGTTCCCGAGGAAGTGGCTGCCGCCTATGGCGGCAGTGTGGGCAGCTTCGGTCCCGAATACATCATTCCAACGCCTTTCGATCCTCGCTTGATCGAAACGGTTCCGTCGGCAGTCGCTCAAGCAGCCACGGACTCGGGTGTCGCCCGCCGACCGCTTACCGATGTCGCAACCTACCGCCAGGCACTACGGGAACGATTGAACCCAACCACAGCTGTCCTGGCCTCGGCCCAGGAGTTGGCCCGCTCGCGATCGACACGGATGATCTTTGCAGAGGCCGAGGAGGATACGGTCCTGCGTGCAGCCATCGCATTTCACGAGGGAGGATATGGCACGCCGATCCTCGTCGACCAGAACGAGCGGGTGCGCGAAAGCCTCCAAGGTTTGGAGTGCGATCCGGCCAACTTGGAAATCCACAATGCGCGGATTCTCCAAAGTCGGGTAGCACCGTCAGGCGGGCAAGATGTCCCGCTCGATCAGCCATGTGCGCAGGGTCAGCACGCCTGCCACGCCGGCGGCCAGGGCGAAGGATCGGGCATCGAATGCGATCCACGCCCCGGCGCCCAGCAATCCGCCAAACAGGAAGGCGAGCCAGAAGGATGCATGCAAGCCGATCTGGCGGTGGTTGGCGCCGCTGCGCCCTCCGGCCAGCGCCTCACCAAAGCGGGCGATCTGAGCTGAGGGGGACATGGCCTCCTGCAGGTCGGAATTGTCGCGTTCGAAGACGCAATGGGCGCCGCCCATCGCCATTGCGAGGAATACAGCTGGGGCGAAGGCAATATGGGCCTGGACCGCGACATAGGCGGCGACCAGGACAAGGGCAGTCGTCAGGAGAACCAGGGTGCGTCTGAATTGCGTCGCACGGTGCGCTATCAGCGTCATCAACGTGACGCCGGCAACGAAGCTGAGAACCATGGCGCCCGCAAACAGAGCGACTGCATAGCTCTGCGGCAGATTTGCGCCCAGAACCGTGGCGTTGGCGTCGGGCGAAGCCAGGAAGACATGGCCAAAAGCGAGAAACCCGATCGCATTGACCAGTCCTGCCAGCGCCGCCAGCAAGGCCGCCAATTGCACCAGTGCGCGCTGGGCCCTGCCAACTTCCAGTGAACTGGGGCGACGTCTCAACAGGCCGGGATCGCTCATCGTTCGCCCCTCACCCATGCCTTGCCGACAGCCGTTCGATGATGAGAGCAATGCTCTGGCCGTCGAACCTGACCGTCAGACGACTCCATGCGCTGGATGGTGGGCAGGGAAAGTCCGGCAAGCTCGGCCATCTGGTGCTGGTCAAGTCCGAGAAGGGCGCGCGCGGCCCGCATTTGCTGCGACGTGATCATAACCTGCTCTAATGATGTTTTATACATCAATATGCAGTCTTAACAATTTAAGATGAAGTTGTATATATGCCTCATGCCATTCATTCGATCAGTCCCTGGGGAGCAAAGCCTCGCTGGCGGCGTTAACGCCCCCCTCAGGCTGATCCCGCGTGACCCAAGCGACTTTCGGGTCATGGCCCCGTTCCACCATGCCGGTGGATTGCTCTGTGAAGCTGAGCTCAAGCCGTTCGCAGCGGCGGGGCTGATGTCGGACATCGTCCGCGTCATCAACCAGGGCAACAGCCGTGGACCGCACGTCACTCGCGGCGCGAAGCGGGAGGCCCCGGATGAGCGATAAAACAATGCCGCAGCTGCTTCTTCCCAGGCGGCGGCAGGCGGAAGCCCGCGAATCTGCTGCGGAGCCTTCGCGTTCAGCGGAATGTGCCGACAAAGCGCACATGTCCCGCGTCCGGCGCCCCAAACTTTCGCTGCGCTACCGACCGCATGACCTCGCGACCGATCTTTGAAGCGTCCCCGTAAATTGTTCCAACAGACCGAGAGAGGCCATTGATCACATGACCCTGACCCTCACCAAGCCGGAAATCACCGTCAAGCCGGGCGGCCGTCTGCACGAAAACCTCGATACGCCACAATTGGTGGAACTCGCGTTGCGGCGCGGCGAAGGCCGCATGTCGGAACATGGCGCGCTGGTGGTCGAGACAGGCACCCACACCGGGCGCTCGGCGCAGGACAAGTTCATCGTCCGCGATGTCGAAACCAAGGACGACGTCTGGTGGGGACCGTCCAACAAGCCGATGAAGGGAGGGGCCTTCGAGAAGCTGCGCGAAGACTTCTACAAGCACCTGTCGACACTCGACGATGTGTTTGTGCAAGACCTGTTCGGCGGGTCTCAGCCGGAATTCCGCGTCGGCGTGCGGATCATTACCGAACTGGCCTGGCATTCAAGCTTTGTACGCACCATGCTGGTGCGGCCAACCGCAGACGAGCTTAAACAATTCTCTGCCGACTATACGATCATTGATTTGCCGAGTTTCCGCGCCGATCCCGAGCGCCATGGCTGCCGCTCAGAGACGGTGATCGCCATCGATTTCATGAACAAGCTGATCCTGATCGGCGGCACCGGCTATGCGGGCGAGATGAAGAAGGCGGTCTTCACGGTCCTCAACTACGTCCTGCCCCGGCAAGGCGTCATGCCGATGCACTGCTCGGCCAATATCGGACCCGATGGCGACACCGCGATCTTCTTCGGTCTTTCGGGAACCGGCAAGACCACCTTGTCCGCCGATGCCTCGCGCACGCTGATCGGCGACGACGAACATGGCTGGTCGGATACCGCCGTCTTCAACTTCGAAGGCGGCTGCTATGCCAAGATGATCTGTCTGTCGGCCGAGGCCGAACCCGAGATCCATGCAACCACGCAGCGCTTTGGCACGATCCTCGAGAACGTGGTCATGCATCCGGAGACCCGTGCGCTCGATCTCGATGACGCCTCACTCGCCGAGAACAGCCGCGGCGCCTACCCAATCCATTTCATCCCCAACGCTTCGTGCGAGAATATGGGGCCGGTGCCCAAGACCATCATCATGCTGACGGCCGACGCCTTCGGTGTGCTACCGCCGATCGCCCATCTCACACCGGAACAGGCGATGTACCATTTCCTGTCTGGCTACACGGCAAAGGTGGCGGGCACCGAGCTAGGTGTGACTGAGCCGGAGGCCACATTCTCGACTTGCTTTGGCGCCCCCTTCATGCCGCGCCATCCCAGCGTCTACGGTAATCTTCTGCGCCGGCGTATTGCCAGGGGTGGGGTCGATTGCTGGCTGGTCAACACGGGCTGGACCGGCGGCCAGCATGGCACCGGCTCGCGCATGCCGATCAAGGTGACCCGCGCACTGCTCAATGCCGCGCTGTCGGGCAAGCTTAAGCAGGCGGAGTTCCGTATCGACCCCAATTTCGGCTTCGCGGTCCCGATCGCGGTCGAAGGCGTCGATAGCAATATCCTCGATCCGCGCGCGACCTGGGAAAAGCCCGATGCATACGACCAGGCGGCACGCGGCCTTGCCGACCGCTTCCGCCGCAACTTCACGCAGTTTGTCGCGCATGTCGATGAGAGCATCCGGGCTGCCGCGCCTCCCGGGATGTTCGATGCCTGATTTCATGCAGACACCCTTTGACCAATTACGAGAAAAGCCAAAGTCCATGCCAGTCCATGAGCCTGGATCCGTGACCAGCAGCCTCGTCCTGCCCGCCTCGGGTTGGGCCGCGATACTGCGCGGTCTGCGCGGGCATTGTCCGCGCTGCGGCGAGGCCCGGTTGTTCATGCGATTTCTCAAGCCGATCCCACGCTGCCCGCAGTGCGCGCAAGACTGGACGCACCAGCAGGCCGATGATTTTCCGGCCTATGTCTCGATACTCGTGACCGGACATCTGATGGCGCCGCTCATCATCGCGCTGGTCCGCGACGCGGACCTGTCCGTCCCGGCGCTTATGGCCGTTATCCTGCCGCTCGCCATGACGCTGATGATCGGACTGCTCCAGCCCGCCAAGGGCGCCATCATCGCCTTGCAGTGGTGGTTCGGCATGCATGGTTTCCGCAAGGAGCGTCCGGGAACGGTCCCGGACGAAGCCGAATCATGACGACAGTATTCCGCCCGCTCGCAGTGACCGGGATCGGCGAGGCCGTGAGGTTTTGAAAAGCGTGCGAACAGCCTCATTCCAGATCGGCCCAGGAGACCTCAAACCGGGGCGGCCGGCACCCTGTATTTAGCCCATATCTGTTCACGGAGTAACCGGACTTGCCACAGAGCAAAGTCATCGCGCGTTATGAAGACGCGATTTCAACCGGGCAATTGCGCCCCGACGACGCACAGCGCCAGGTCGCGCACCGCTTCGGCAAGGCTGTTGCCGAACTGGAAGCGCAAGCACAGCGGCCTGGTCTCATGGCTCGCATCACCCGGCGCAAACCCGAGCCTGTCCGGGGTGTTTACCTCTGGGGCGGCGTCGGGCGCGGCAAGTCGATGTTGATGGACCTGTTCTTCGACTGTGTCGATATCGCCGACAAGCGGCGGGTTCACTTCCATGAGTTCATGCAGGAAGTGCATGATCGGCTGCGCGTCGAACGCGCGAAGGAGGCGGGCGACCCGATTCTGCCGGTGGCCGATGCGATCGCAGGGGAGGCCCGGCTGATTGCGTTCGACGAGATGATCGTCACCAATTCGGCTGACGCCATGATCCTGTCCCGGCTGTTTACCCGGATCATCGGCCACGGCGTCACGATAGTCGCGACATCGAACCGGCCACCCCAGGATCTCTACAAGAACGGCCTCAATCGCGAACATTTCCTGCCGTTCATCGCGCTTCTGAAGGATCGGCTCGATGTGCTCTCGCTCGACGGCCCGACCGATTATCGCCTCCAGCGCCTGGGCGGCTTCCAGACCTGGCATGTCCCCAACGGTGACGCTGCGACCGAAGCCCTGAGCCGGGCCTTCTTCCGTCTGACCGACTTCCCGGTCGAGGACCGCGAGCACGTTCCCTCCGAAACGGTCGCGATCAAGGGCGGGCGGGAACTGTTCGTGCCCAAATCGCTCAAGGGCGTGGCGGTCTTCTCGTTCAAACGGTTGTGCGGCGAGCCGCGCGGCATACCCGACTACCTGGCCCTCGCGCATCGCTATCACACCGTCATTCTCGTCGGCATCCCGGTGCTGGATGCAAACCGGAAATCGCAAGCAGCGCGATTCAAGACCCTGATCGACACGCTGTACGAGAATGGCGTCAAGCTGCTCGCTTCCGCCGATCGTGATCCCGACACGCTCTACTGCGCCTCTGAGGATGCGTTCGAGTTCGAGCGCACCGTTTCGCGTCTCAATGAAATGGGATCGCACGACTACCTGGCCCGCGGCCATGGCGTCAGCGACGAGAGGAGCGCCGCACGATTGGACGATCAGTCTCGTCCGATCCCAATTCTCGATCAGGCCCATCCTGCAACGGACGGAGCCATGTCATGACACAAAAACCACTGCTCAAACCGACAACCCGCAACAGCGACTTCTATCTGATCCGGCTCAACACGTGCCTGGAAGAAGCCGAGGAAGCCACCCTGCCGCGCGTCCGGGATCGTTGCCTTCGCGCGGCCGCGGCATGGCAGGAAATGTACGAAAAGGCGCAATTGTTCGAACGGCGCCTTGGGCGCTGAGCGGGGCATGAGCAATCCTTTGGTAGATTTGTCGGTTTGCACGGAGTGGTACGCCCCGGATTGTCAGACGAAGCGGCATGCCTGTGACAGATAGCTGTTCCACCTATGCGCTGCATTCAGACGCCACGACGGACGTCGCTGAACTTGACGCCACCGAGATCGACATATTCCTCGAACACATTGACGAGATTGATCGGGAGCAGCGGTGGAGCGCGCGATTCGAGGCGACATCCTCGCAGCTTGATGGCGAGGAAAACGACTTTGTTGCGCCGTTGGTCTTTGAACTTGGGGACATCAGGAGTTTGTTGGCGAACTGGGCTTTTGTTCAAAGCGCCATGAGCATCACCGACCCGGTCCGGCTGATGCTTGAATATACCCAGGCCATGATGGGCTTCCTGCTGTTCAATCCATCACCAGAAACGGTCGAGATCATCGGTCTGGGCGGCGGCTCTCTGGCAAAATACTGTCACAAGTTCTTGCCCGGGACTTCGATCCGCGGGGTGGATGTCGATTGGAATGTCATCGACGTCGCCGATCAGTTTTGCATGCCACCCCGCAGCGACCGCTTTGAGATAATCTGGGCTGACGGTTCTGACTTCGTGGTGACCGATCAGCGATCGACCGATATCCTTCTTGTCGATGGCTTCGACAGCAGCGGACAACCTCCACAGCTCTGTTCGCCGGACTTCTACCGCGCGTGCCGCGCCCGGCTCAACGCTAACGGAATTCTCGTCGTCAATTTGTGTGACCATGCCGGGAAGAATGAGCCCATTCTGCGGCGCCTGCGTGAATGTTTTGGCAGGATCATCACCATATCCGTCGAAGTCGGAATGAATCTCGTCGTCTTCGCGTTCAGGGACGAGCGCGACAGATTCGACCGCGAAAAGCTGCGTGAGGCGGCGATGATTTTGCAGCGAGAGCATCCCCTGCCGATGGCAGGCCTGGTGGAAAAATTGCTCTGGTAATCAGCCATCCGAAAACATCGCCAGAAGCGCTCAATGCTCCTCCGGCATGTCGTAGGCGGGCCAAAACTCATGCACTCGGCCAGTGGATGAATGGATCAAGCTGGCAGCGCGGTGGGTTCGAAGCCCCGGCCTACCCGCGAAAGGCTGCTCGGGCATGCTGTGACCTGCCCTGACGCCCCTCCTCTTCCGCCCTTGCCGTTCATGACGTTTCCCTTCGGCGGTTCCATCTTGCAACGAGCACATATCGCCGATAGATAGTAATAGATTACTAGCTTTCGAAAGCGCAAACAATGAATGGGCGTTCCAGGCATCTCCCCGCTGACGAGCGACGGGCGGCGACCGTGGAGGCGGTGGTCGACCTGGCTGCGGAACAGAACCCGAGCGACATCACAACGACGGCCATCGCCCAGCGAATGGGACTGACCCAGGGGGCGCTTTTCCGTCACTTCCCGAGCAAGGACGCTATCTTGCAGGCGGTCATGTCCTGGGTGACCGAGCGCTTGCTCGCCCGCGTGGACAAGGCAGCGGAAGAAGCCGCATCGCCGGCCGCTGCCCTTGAGGCGGTCTTCATGACGCATATCGATTTCGTGTCTGATCATCCCGGTGTGCCGAGAATGCTGTTCGGGGAGTTGCAACGACCGGGCGAGACTCTCCCGAAGCGCATGGCCCAGACCCTGATCCGCCACTATGGCGAACGGCTGCGTGGCCTGCTCGAAGCCGGGAAGGCACAGGGCGAACTGCATGCGGACCTCGATCCGGATGCCGCAGCCACGCTGTTCATCGGCACGATCCAGGGTCTCGTCATGCAATCCATGCTGGCGGGCGATGTGGCCCGCATCCGTAGCGATGCGCCCGGCGTGTTCGCCATTTATCTGCGCGGTATCGGAGCAGCATCATGAAGAGCATCCGACTGTCCAGCACGGCAAAGCGGGTCATACTTGTTGCTGCTATCGTCGCAATAATCGGTGCTGGATGGCTGTGGATGCAGCGGGGCAGCCGCGACGGTGACGCACTCACCCTATACGGCAATGTCGACATTCGGGAGGTCCAATTAGCCTTCCGCCAGTCCGGCCGCGTCGCGCAGATGCTGTTCGATGAAGGCGATCATGTCGAACCGGGCGCGCGCGTGGCGACTCTCGACGCGCAACCGTTTGAGGAAGCGCTCGCCGCGGCCGATGCGGCCGTAGCGGTCGCGCAGGCAGACCTCGACAAATTGCGCCGCGGCCTGCGTCCGCAAGAGATTACCCAGACGCAGGAGGCCCTCAATCAGGCCTTGGCCGTGGCCAGGGATGCGGCGCGCAATTTCGATCGTCAGAGCCAGTTGCTCGCTTCAGGCGCCGCCAGTCAAAAGACGGTCGATGCCGCGCGCGCCGCGCGCGATCAGGCCGTCGCCAGTGTCAATGCAGCCAGGGCCGCGCATTCGCAAGCCGCGGAAGGCTTCCGCAAGGAAGATATCGCGGCGGGGCAGGCACACCTCACCGCCGCGCAAGCAGCACGCGCCCAAGCGGCCACCGCGCTTGCCGACACAACACTGCTTGCGCCCAGCACCGGCACGATCATCGCACGGGTGCGCGAACCCGGAAGCATGGTTGTCAGCCAGAGCCCGGTTTACAGCCTCAGCCTGGACAGGCCGGTTTATGTGCGCGCTTATGTCGGCGAATCGGATCTGGGCCGCATCGCGCCCGGAATGCGGGTGCGCGTTCGCAGCGACTCGTCCGACAAGACCTATCAGGGCCAGATCGGGTTCATTTCGCCGCGCGCCGAATTCACGCCAAAAACGGTCGAGACCACGGATCTGCGCACGGATCTGGTCTATCGTTTGCGGATTGTCGTCACCAACGCAGATGCGGCGCTTCGCCAGGGCATGCCGGTGACCATCGAGGTCGATGCCGGACAAGCCTCCGACGCGCGCACCAAAGGCCGCTAACATGCTGTCCGGTAGCACAATATCGGACCCGCCACCTGATCGGACCGGTGATGTCGCGGTTGTCATCAATGGTCTGAACAAGCATTTCGGCGGCGCGCCTGCCTTGCAGGACCTCAGCGCGCAGATACGCTACGGCCGCCTGACCGGGCTGGTTGGCCCGGACGGTGCCGGCAAGACCACCCTGATGCGCATCCTGACCGGCCTGCTGGTGCCGAGCAGCGGCCGCGCCACGGTGGCGGGCTTCGATGTGGTGGCCGACAATGACGCCATCCACGTTGCGACCGGCTACATGCCGCAGCGCTTTGGCCTCTACGAAGACCTGTCGGTCCTGGAGAATATGCGCCTTTATGCGCAGTTGCGCGGCATGGACGCCGACGGACACGCCGACCTGTTTGCAGAACTGCTCGACTTCACGCGTCTTGCCCCCTTTACCGGGCGTCTGGCGGGCAAGCTCTCCGGCGGCATGAAGCAGAAGCTGGGGCTCGCCTGCGCGCTGATGGCCCGGCCTGCCGTACTGTTGCTCGATGAACCGGGCGTCGGTGTCGATCCGGTCAGCCGTCAGGATCTGTGGCGCATGGTGCAGGCGCTGACCGACGAGGGGATGGCCGTGGTCTGGTCGACCGCCTATCTCGACGAAGCCGAACGCTGCGACAGCGTGCTGCTGCTCAACGAAGGGCAACTCGCCTATGACGGGCCGCCCGGAGAGTTGACCGCGCGCCTCACAAACCGGAGCTTTCGCCTCGAACAGGTTGGCGATCAGCGGCGGGCCGTGCTTGCCGAGGCGCTCGATCTGGACAGTGTCGGCGACGGGGTGATCCAGGGCGCCGGTGTCCGCGTGGTGTTGCGCGCCAAGGCAGGGACAGAACAGATCAACGCGCTTGCCGACCGGGTCGAGGCGCGGCTCAGAGCGGTGCCCGCCCGCTTCGAAGACGCCTTCATCGATCTCCTGGGCGGCGGCCCGGGCGGCACATCGGCGCTCGCCGAGGGGTTGTCGCCGGTCGAACTTGCTTCAGACGTCGCCGTTTCCTGCCGGGATCTGACGAAGCGCTTTGGTGACTTCACAGCCACAGACACTGTGAGCTTCGAGGTCCGCAAAGGCGAAATCTTCGGCCTGCTCGGGCCGAACGGCGCCGGCAAATCGACCACCTTCAAGATGCTGTGCGGCCTGCTCAAACCCACCAGCGGCGAGGCGCATGTGGTGGGGCTGGACCTGCGCCGGGCGACCGGCGCGGCCAAAGGCCAGCTTGGCTATATGGCGCAAAAGTTCTCGCTCTACGGTTTGCTGTCCGTGCGGCAGAACCTGGAGTTTTCCGCCGGCGTCTATGGTTTGGACGGCGCCGCGCGGCGGGCGCGGATCGACGAGATGATCGACATCTTCGGCCTGCAGCCCTGGCTCTCGGCGGCGCCGGACTCGCTGCCGCTCGGGGTTAAGCAACGCCTGGCGCTGGCCTGCGCGGTGATGCATCGCCCGCCCGTGCTGTTCCTGGATGAGCCGACCTCCGGCGTCGACCCCATCACACGGCGCGAATTCTGGACCCATATCAACGGCCTTGCCCGCAAGGGCGTGACGGTGATGGTCACCACCCATTTCATGGACGAGGCGGAATATTGCGACCGGCTGGCGATGCTCTCCCGCGCCCGGTTGATCGCGCTCGACACGCCGGACGCGCTTAAGCGCCGCGCGGTCAGCGGTCGCCGGCCGGACCCGACCATGGAAGACGCCTTCATTCATCTGGTCGAAGCCGAGGACCGCGCGGAGGGCGTTGCCGCATGACCGGCGCGAGCGGACCGCGAACGGGCCTCCCGGCCATGCGCCGCTTCGACCCAAAGCGGCTTTGGGCGCTGGTACGCAAGGAAAGCCTGCAGGCGATACGTGATCCGTCCACGCTGCTGATCGCCTTCGCCCTTCCGGTCGTGCTGCTGCTCCTGTTTTCCTATGCGGTGTCGCTGGACGTGCGTGCGGTGCGCATCGGCGTCGTGCAGGAATCCGGGTCCGCTTCGGCGCAATCGCTGGCCGCCGCCTTCGCCGGCACCCGCTATCTGGACGTCACCTTCGCTCATGACCGGCGCGAGGTCGCGGAACGGGTCGTCTCGGGCAGCTTGCGCGGCTTTGTGGTGATACCGCAGGATTTCGAGCAGCGCCTGGCCGCGCGCGGCGCGCAGCCTCTGGTGCAGATCATCGCCGATGGCTCGCAGCCCAATACGGCGAACTATGTCGCCAATTATGCACAGGGCGTGGTGCAGAACTGGCGGGGCGGGCTGGATGGCGAAATACCCCGCGCAGCCGTCACGATGGAGCCGCGCTACTGGTTCAACGCCGAACTGGAAAGCCGCCGCGCGCTCGTGCCCGGCGCCATCGCCATTGTCATGACCATCATCGGCACCATGCTGACCGCGCTGGTGGTGGCGCGCGAATGGGAACGCGGCACGATGGAGGCGGTGCTCTCGACGCCCGCATCGGTCGCGGAAATCCTGATCGGCAAGCTCCTGCCCTATTTTGCGCTCGGCATGCTGGCCACGCTTGGCGCGACGACGTTGGCGGTGTTCGTGTTCGGCGTGCCGCTGCGCGGATCGCTGGCCGCGCTCCTGCTGCTTTCGGCCACTTTCATGGTGCCGGCGCTGGGCCAGGGGCTGCTGATCTCCTCCGTCACCCGCAACCAGTTCCTGGCCGCTCAGATCGCGTTGTTTTCGGGCTTTCTGCCGGCCTTCATGCTGTCGGGCTTCCTCTATGAGATCGACGCCATGCCCGCGCCGATCCGGGCCATCACCTGGCTGATCCCGGCGCGCTATTTCGTCGCTTCGCTGAAAACCGTCTTTCTGGCCGGAGACATCTGGGCGATCCTGTTGCCGAACCTGCTGGCGATGGCTGTCATCGGCCTGCTGCTTTTCCTGCTGGCAAAACGCGCCACGCGCAAGAATCTGGAGTGACGAGCCATGGCGCGGCACAATGGCTATCTCTCTATCACCCGATTGCGAGCGCAGTTCATCAAGGAAGTGCTGAGCATCCTGCGCGACCCGCGCAGCCGCATGATCGTGTTCGTGCCGCCGCTGCTGCAACTGCTGGTGTTCGCCTTTGCCGCCACGCTGGAAGTGCGCAATATCGATATCGCCGTACATAATCAGGATGCGGGCCGCTGGTCCCATGAACTGGTGACACGGCTCGATCGGGCCGACTTCATCACCCAGGTGCATCGCGTGACCGACAGCCAGGAGCTGCGGCGCCTTATCGACCAGGGCAAGGTCATCGCGGCGCTCGATATCCAGCCGGACTTTTCGCGCGCAATCGCTGCCGGCGACACTGGCCGCGTCCAGCTGCTGGTCGATGGCCGGCGCAGCAATTCAGGGCAGATCACCGCCAGCTATCTCTCCGCCATCGCCGCCGAAGTCGGCGCGGAGGCAAATGCCGGCACCGGGCCGGCAACGCCGGTGGCGGTGCGCAACTGGTTCAATCCCAATCTGACCTACCGCTGGTTCATCGTGCCCGGCCTCTCCGGCATATTGGCGTTCTTCAGCGCGCTGCTCATAACCTCGCTATCGATCGCCCGTGAGCGCGAACTGGGAACCTTCGATCAATTGCTGGTGTCGCCAACCTCTACGCCGGAAATCATCATATCCAAATCCCTGCCGGCGCTGGTCATCGGCACCATGCTCGGGCTATTGATGATGGCGGCCGCAGCGGGGCCGTTCCAGATACCGTTCAACGGCTCGTTTGGGCTGCTGCTTGTCAGCCTCATTCTGTTCATCCTGTCGGTGGTGGGCATCGGCCTGATGATTTCCGCGATCAGCGCGACCCAGCAGCAGGCCATCCTTGGCGCCTTCGCCATCGGCGTGCCATCCGTTCTGATGTCGGGCTTCGCCACGCCGGTCGAGAACATGCCCATGCTGCTGCAATGGCTGGCTCAGGCGATTCCACTGACCCATTTCCTGATCATCGTCGAAGGCAGCTTTCTGAAAGCGATGACGCCCGGCGATATTCTGGCGAGCCTTTGGCCATTGGCGTTGATCGCGTTGGTATCGCTCACCATGGCCACCATTTTCGTTCGAGGACGGCTGCAATGATATCCACCCCCCATCGACGGTCGCGCGCCGCACTAGTGATAGCCGGCTGCGCCTCGTTGACGGCCTGCGTCGTCGGCCCCGACTATCGCGCGCCGCCTGCCGTTGACACGGGCGGCGGCTGGACGCGGCCAGTTGACCAGGCTTCCGCGCCAGCCGAGCTTGCCCGCTGGTGGTCCACGCTCGGCGATCCTGAACTGGAGAGACTGGTCGACACCGCACTGGCGCAAAATCTCGATATCCGCCAGGCCGCCGCGCGGATCGACGAAGCGCGCGCCCTGCGGGATCGCGCCGCTGGCCGGCAACTGCCCACTGTTGCCGCGGGCGCCAGCGTGAACCGGCGCCGGCAAAGCGAAAACGGGCCGCTGCCGATCGGCACCATTCCCGGCCTCGAGGCGTCGCAGACGATCTATGATGCCGGTTTCGACGCGAGCTGGGAAGTGGACCTGTTCGGCGCCAACCGGCGGGCGCTGGAAGGCGCGAGCACCCGGTTGCAGGCCACGCAAGCCGAAGCGCAGGGCGTGCGCATGAGGATCGCCGCCGAAGTCGCCCGCACATGGTTTGAGGCGACCGGCGCCGGAGAGGAATTGCGCGCGCAGCGAGCGGCAGTCGCGACGTTTCAGCAGACGTTGGAGCTCACACGCAGCCGCGCCGCGCTCGGCGATGTGTCCGGTGCCGATGTGGACGCCGCCCATGAACAGTGGGCCGCGGCCAATGCCCTGTTGCCGGGTATAGAGGCGCGGCAGCGCGGAGCGGTGCTCGGCCTTGGTGTCCTGCTCGGCGCACCGCCGGAACGGGAACTCAAGCTGCTCGATACCGCCGCGCCGGCGCTGGCTTTGCCGGCGCTGCCAGTGGGGGAACGGGCCGACATATTGCGCCGCCGCCCCGATGTTCTGGCTGCTGAACGCCAACTGGCCGCCAGCACCGCCGACATCGGCTTGGCGACGGCGGAACTGTTTCCCAAGCTGTCCATCGGGGCCGGCGGCGGGTTCCAGGCGCTCAGCACAGGCGAATGGTTCGACGGGTCCAGCGCCCGCTTCTCGATCCTGCCACTCATTTCGTGGCGATTGTTCGACGGCGGCCGCGTGCGCGCGGAGATACGCGCCCGTAAGGCCGTTCAACGGCAGGCGGCGCTGGGCTATGAGCAGGCCGTATTGACCGCACTGGGAGATGCCGAGCGCGCATTGGGCGATTATAACGCCGGCCTTGATACAGTGGCGCGTCGGCAAGCGGCGCTGGATGCCTCACGTCGGAGCCTCGGTCATGCCGAGGCACGTTTTGCTGCCGGCGATATCGCGCGGGTGGAGTTGCTGGCGGCCCAGCGCCTCCTGCACGAGGCTGAAACCGCCTATGTCCGCGCGCATGCCACAACTGCTGTGCAACTGGTGGCGGTGTACAAGGCGATCGGCGGTGGCTGGGACTTGTCCAATGCACCGTCCTCGGCTCCGGTTTCGTGACCGGCCATGTCGATTGGCCGCTCACCGCCCTCTGCGTCGTGGGCGGATTTCGATTGATATGATACTGGGAGGGCTATGATGAACAATTCCGGCGGGAACAGCGAAGCGCTGGCCGCGCACGACTGGGCGGGTGAAGCCGGCGCGCGCTGGCTCGGCCAACTCGACCGTTTCGAGAGCATGATCGAGCCGATCGGCGAAGCGCTGCTCGCCCGGGCCGCCTATGCCGCCGGGGAAAGGGTAGTCGATATCGGATGCGGCGGAGGCTGGACGACCAGAAGGATCGCCGCCGCGGTTGGCAACACCGGGCTGGCCCTTGGCCTCGATCTATCGCCCGATCTGGTGGCGGCCGCCAGCGAGCGGGCGCGGCGCACCGGCCTTGCCAATATCCGCTTTGTTCAGGGCGACGCGGCGACGGCCATGCCCGAAGAAGCTCCCTTCGACCGGCTGTTCTCCCGCTTCGGCACGATGTTCTTTCCCAAACCCTATCGCGCCTTCGCCAATCTGCGCCGGATGCTGCGCGCCGGTGGACGGCTCGACATCGCGGTGTGGGCGCCGATCACCGACAATCCGTGGCAACGCAATGTCATGGCCACGATCCGCCGGCATATCGACTTCCCCGCGCCGCAACCGCGCGAGCCTGGTCCCTTTGCGCTGGGCGAACAGGACTATGTAACCGATCTTCTGCAAAGCGCCGGTTTCTCCGACATTGCATTCGACGCCTGGAATGGCGATCAGCGCGTCGGCGGTCCCGGCAGCGATCCCGGCAGCGATCCCGAGAGCGCCACCCGCTTCGTGCTCGATGGGATGCAGATTGGCGATATCGTCCGGGCAAGCGGGGAAGACACGCGCGCGGCCATTCACCGTAGCCTTGTCGAACTGTTCGAGCGCAATCGCGACGGTGAAGGTGTTCACATGGCGGCGAAAGCCTGGCTGGTGCGCGCCCGCGCGTGATGCGACGTCAACCGCCATCGTCATCATGATGTACCCACAGACTGTGGGAATCGATCTCCAGCCTGAGCAGCGCGCGGGCCGCTTCCGATCGCGCCATGATCTCGGACCGGCGCGCTTCATTGGCCTGGCGGCGGGCATAGAGCAAATCGGCAAGGTCTATCTGACCAAGCTGGTAGCCACGCTCGGTTCTGGCAAGCGCGTCGCCGGCGCTTTGCGCTGACAGGTCGGCGCTTTTCCATGCTTCGAGCCGCAAGGTGGCATTGGACAGATCCGCATCGGCAATGGCCGTCACCGTCCGCTGGACGGACATATGCTCAAGCTGTGCGGCATTGCCTTCGGCAGAGGCCCGGTCCGCCGCCGCGCGTCTGTGGCCGCCCCCCAACGGCATCGACATGACTATTCCCGCGCCCTGTTCCATGCCGCTGCGCTCGCTGAACAGCCGGACGCCGAAGGAAGGATCGGCGATCCGGTCCGCGCGAATGCGCCGCGCGACAACCGCCAGCCGCTGCGCTTCGCGATCCGCGGCGCGGATTTCATGGCTGCGTTCGATCACCAGATCCCGCATCGCGGCCAGCCCCTGCGGTGGAAGCGCCGGCACGGCTGTTTCCGGCGGCTCGGCAGGCAGCGGTATTTCGGGGAAGTTAGCGGCCAGCGCCACGCGCGCCTGTTCGCGCGCCGCAAGCGAGGTCGCGACCTGGGCCTGAGCTTGAGCCAGCGCCGCTGTCGCCTGATCGACATCGAGCGCCGCCGCATCGCGCAGGGCAACGCGCCGCCGCAGCGCGGACAGCTCCTTTTCCAGCCAGCGCACCGTGACAAGGTCGTTTCGATACAGCCCGCCGGCGACCAGCCAGTCGTTCCAATAGCCGGACAGCAGCAAGGCCGCCTGATGCCTTGCATCCTCCATCCGGTTTTCCGCGACCTCTATGCCCAGAGCGCCCGCCTCGCGGTCGAGCGCGGCTTTGCCCGGCAGACGGAACGGGCGGCTGATTGTGGCATCGAATTCGTCATAGCCGCCTTCGCGATCGACGCTCCGGCGAACATAGCTGCCGGCAACCGCAATCTCATGGCTTCCTTTGGCCAGCATGTCGCGGTCGGCACGGGCGGCGTCCACCCGTGCCCGCGCGGCCGCCACGCTCGGATGATTGTCCAGCGCTTCGGCAACCTTTTCGACCGGCGGCAAATCGGCGCGCTGGGCAAGAACCCCGGCGGGCGTGAGCAATGCGAGAAACGCCCCGAGGACAATCGGCGATCTCATACGATTCTCCCCCGGGCTGAAACCGGGACGGTATGCCACCGCACCGGCAGCGACCGTTTCGATTGCGTGACCGCGCCTACCAGCGCGCCCAGGGCGCCCTCATCGACAATCAGTTCCAGCGCGCTGCGCCGCAACAGTCCCGAAACCCGTTCCGCCGTGCTGGCGTCGCCGAAGTCCCAGCCGCGCACGGCCTGCTCGGCGATATGGATCGGCGCGTCGCAGGCGGCGCGGAGTGCGTCGGTCACGCTATCGGCGTCATGCGACGCGCAATGGAAGGTCAGGAGGATGTCAGCCATTGTCGGTTTCTCCCGCGCTTTCACCGAAACGCTCGAACAGGATTGGCAGCAGAATGAGCGTCAGCAGGGTGGAGGTGATCAGACCGCCGATCACGACGATGGCGAGCGGCCTCTGGATCTCCGATCCCGGGCCGCTCGCGAACAGCAGCGGCACAAGGCCGAAGGCCGTGATACTGGCGGTCATCAGCACGGGACGAAGGCGGCGTTCAGCGCCGATCCGTACCGTCTCGGCCATGCTTCGCCCATCGGCCCGGAGCTGGCGGAAATAGGTTACCATGACCAGCCCGTTGAGCACCGCGATGCCAAGCAGGGCGATAAATCCCACCGACGCTGGAACCGACAGATATTCTCCCGAAGCCCAGAGCGAGACGATCCCGCCCACCATGGCGAACGGAATGTTGACAAGGATGAGCACGGATGCACGCAGGGAGCGCAGCGTCCCTAAGAGAACGAAGAAGATCAGCAGCAGCGCGATGGGAATGACGAGCGCCAGCCGGGCCGAAGCGCGCTGCTGGTTTTCGAACTGTCCGCCCCAGACGATGCTGTAGCCGGAAGGCAGTTTGACCTTCGCGCCGACCTCGGCCTTCGCTTCATCGACATAGCCGACCAGATCGCGCCCGGAGACGAACGCCTGCACCAGCGCGAAGCGCGACCCGTTCTCATGGTCAAGCTTGACCGGCCCCTCTGTCCGCTCGATCCGCGCCATGTCGCTGACCCGGGCGACAATTCCGGCGGGCGTGTGCAATTGCAGATCGGTAAAGCGGGCGGGATCGGCGCGCAGCGTCTCATCGCCGCGAATGACGATCGGCACGCGCTTCTGGCCATCGGCGACGACGCCGACATGGACGCCTTCGATCTGCGCGCGCAACGCATCCTGTATCTGGTCGACCGGCATGCCGAAGCGCCCGGCGGCGGCGCGGTCGATGTCGAGCTGGAGATAGTCTACGCTGTCATTGGCGACGGTCAGCACTTCGGATGCGCCATCGACGTTTGACAGAATCTCCTGCACCTGACCCGCGAGATCGCCCAGCGTCGCCAGATCCGGCCCGAAAATCTTGACGGCAAGATCGCCGCGCGCACCGGTCAGCATTTCGGAAACCCGCATCTCGATCGGCTGGGTGAAACTCGGCTCGATGCCGGGCAGGCCTGCCATCGCCTTGCGCATATCCTCGACGATGAGATCCTTGTCGCCGCGCCATTCGGAGCGCGGCTTCAGGCGGACGAAGCTGTCGGTCTCATTGGGGCTCATCGGATCAAGTCCGATTTCGTCCGATCCGACGCGCGCGATCACGTCCTGCACTTCCGGCACGCGCATCAATGCGCGCTGCGCGGCCATGTCGCCCTGAACCGACTGGTCAAGATCGATGGAGGGCAGCTTGGTGAGCTGGACGATGATAGAGCCTTCATCCATCGTCGGCATGAAGGTCTTGCCGACCGCGCCATAGGCGATGCCGGCGATGACCAGCCCTGCCGCCGATAGTCCATAAACCAGCCGCTTGCGCGCGAAGGCGCCATCGAGGAGACCCCGGTAGCGGGGACCAAGCTGGCGCATCAGCCACGGCTCACCATGATGGCCGCTTTTCAGGCCGAAGGATGCAAGCACCGGAACGAGCGTGAGCGCGAGCAGGAGCGAGCCGGCCAGCGCAAAGACGATGGTGAGCGCAACCGGCGCGAACAATTTGCCTTCAAGGCCCTGCAGCGACAGCAGCGGCAGGAACACCAGTGCGATGATGGCGATACCGGCCGAGACCGGCACGATGACTTCACTTGCCGCCTGATAGACGAGGTTGAGGCGCGGGGTTCCCTCCTCGTGTGCCCGGCCGAGCCGTTCGACGATATTTTCCACCACCACGATCGACCCGTCGACCAGCAGGCCGATGGCGATGGCAAGACCGCCAAGGCTCATGAGATTGGCCGAAAGGCCCATGCCCTGCATGAAGAGGAAGGTGATGAGCGCCGCCAGCGGCAGAGTGGCGGCGACAATCGCCGCCGCACGCCAGTCGCCAAGGAACAGGATGAGCAGCACGACGACAAGGACGGCCGCTTCGAGCAAGGCTTTCTCGACCGTGCCGACGGCGCGCGCGATCAGGTCGGAGCGGTCGTAAAAAACATCGACATGGGTGCCTGTGGGCAATGTGCTTTCGATTTCCGCAAGGCGGGTGCGGACACCATCCACCACCTGCCGCGCATCGGCGCCGCGCAGGGCGATCACCAGCCCCTGAACCGCTTCGGCCTGACCGTTTTTGCTGACCGCGCCATAGCGCGTCAGGCTGCCGGTTCCGACCGTCGCCAGATCGCCCAGCCGAACGATGCGGTCGTTGCGGCTTTGAACCACCAGTTGCTGTAGATCCTCGACCGACCGGATTGCGCCGACCGCGCGCACGATCAGCGATTCCTCGCCGCTTTTCAGCCGTCCCGCGCCATCGTTACGGTTGCCGCTTTCAATCGCCGTCTGGATGTCCGCGATCGAGAGGCCTGCCGCCGCAAGCGCAACGGGATCGGGGCGGACTTCGAAGGTTCGCACAAAGCCGCCCAGCGCGTTCACATCGGCGACGCCCGGCACGGTGCGAAGCGCGGGGCGGATGGTCCAGTCGAGCAGTTCACGCTTTTGCTGAAGCGAGAGCGGTCCCTCGATTGTGAACATGTAAATGTCCGAAAGCGGTGTGGAAATCGGGGCAAGGCCGCCGCTGACCGACGCGGGCAGATCGGGCAACACGCTCGACAGGCGTTCGGCAACCTGCTGACGCGCCCAATAGATGTCGGTGCCGTCGACAAAATCTATGGTGATGTCGGCAATGGCATATTTGGCGGTGGATCGCAGGATGGCCTGATCGGGAATACCGAGCATTTCCATCTCGATCGGCGTGATGACGCGGCTCTCCACCTCCTCGGGGGTCATGCCCGGCGCCTTCAGGATGACTTTCACCTGCGTCTGGGCGATGTTCGGATAGGCATCGACCGGCAGCGTCACGAAGGCCCAGGCGCCAAGCCCTGCAACCGCGAGGGCGAGCGCGAGAACGAGCAGACGCCAGGACAGCGAGGCGGCGACTAGCGAACGCAACATGGCCCGGACCTATCGCGACAAGGCGAGCGCCTTGAGTGCGCTCGTGCCGGAAATGACCACCTGCTCGCCCGGCCTGACGCCTGAAAGCAGCACGGTTTGTCCCTCGACGGAACCGCCCCCAGATCCACCCAGCGTTACGTCGCGGATCGCATATCCGCCGCCAGTGGCGACGAAGACGATAGTCTTGTCCCCGATCATGGCGATCGCACCAGAAGGCACGCTGACGGCACCGGCCGGGGCTGGGCCGGACAGCGACATGCTGGTCGCGCGGCCGGCGATGATGCCCGGCCCGGCAGGAATCTCGGCCTTGAGAACGACCGAGCGGGTGGCAGGGTCTATCGTCGACCCCACGGCCGTGACCCGGCCGGCGATGTCGGGCTCGATCAATACGGTCATGCCCGGGCGGGCCGTGCCGACGAGCCGTTCGGGCAACTGGCCGACAACCTCATAGCGGTTGGCGGCGTCGATCACGTAAGGCGCGGTGGTTCCGTCCACCGGATTGCCCGTCTGGACGCTGGCGGTCGTGACGCGCCCCGCGATCGGCGCGGTCAGCGTATAAGTGCCGCTCGCGCCCACGCCATTGACCATTTTGAGGATGCGCGCCTTTTCGGCGACATCCGCGCCCGCTTCGGCCGCCAGCGCAACGGCTTCATCGGCGCGCGCGCCAGCGATGATGCCTTCGCGGGCAAGCTGCGAGAGCCGGGCCGCGTTCGACCGCGCCACGCCCGCCCGCGCATTGGCGCGGGTGAGGTCGGCCCCCATGGTCAACACATCGCGGCTGGAAATGATCGCAAGCGGCTGGCCCTGCCGGACCGTATCACCTTCGACCACCAGCGTCCGCATGACCACGCCGGGAAACGTTGCGGCCACCGCCACGCGCGCGTTGGCGGGCGGCTGGATCACCGCCGGAATGACGGCGATGGGCGCTTCAATCGCGGCGATGGCGGGCACAAGGCGGATACCGAGCTGCGCGGCCTGTTTGCGATCAACCGGCAATATGCCCGGCGCCGCTTTCCCGGCTTCAGCGGGTTGGAGGCTGGGCTCAGGGGCCGTGCCGGATCCGGCAAACCACCAGACACCAAGCACCAGCACAATGACGGCAACGCCGGCAAGGAGATAGTTCCGCTTCGACATGGGCTTCGCCTAGTGCGCGAAACTGACGAGACCCTGACGAGGCCAAAATGCGATCAGGCGCCGGGGAAGTGCAATGACAATTCCCGCGCGACAGGATCGGTGGTCAGCTCTCCACCGTGCGCCGCCATGATCCGGTCAACGATCGCCAGACCAAGCCCGGCGCCGTTGGTGCTGGCATGGTCCGCCCGGCTATGCCGCCGCACAAGTTCGCGAAGCCGATCGGTCGACAGGCCCTCTCCGCCGTCACCCACCGCGATCACCGGATCTGGGCCAACCCTTATGGTCACCGTGCTCCCGGTTGGCGTCACCCGGACAGCATTCTCGATGAGGTTCCGCAAGGCGGCGGCGATCGCTTCGCGCCGGCCCCGCGCCACGGGATGCCCGCTACCTGCATCGAGCGTGATGGCTTTCCCTTCCGCGATGATGCCTGGCGCCAGAAGGCTGACGACATCGCGGGCGATCTCGACAAGGGACACGGATTCCAGCGGGAATTGCGCGGCGGATGCGGCGTCAATTTGGGCCAGCAGCATGAGCTGGTCGATCAGGCGACGCATCGCGGCGACGTCATGCTTCAGGCGCGCGGAGTCGTCATGGTCGAGCCGGTCAAATTCGAGCGACAGCACCGCGAGCGGCGTGCGCAGTTCATGCGCGACATCGGCGGCAAAATCTTCCTGGCGCATGGCGGCCTCGTCAAGACGGCCGAGCAGATCGTTGACGGCGTCCGTGAACGGCAAGGCTTCGGCCGGCATATGAGAGGTATCTATCCGAAAGCCGCGTTCATGCCCGCGCGCCGCCTCGATCGCGGTTGCGGCTTCCTCAAGCGAGCCGAAAGCCTGCCGGATCACCCGCCGCACGACGAACGCGACGGGCACCATCAGCACGATCACGGGCAGCGCGACATGCTTCAGCATCTCGCGCGCGGCATGTATCAGCGCGTCCTGCGCCGTCAGATCGTCGAATGTCAGGCTGTAGAAAAAGACCACCGCCGCGAGCAGCAGCAGGGCGCCGACAAGGCCGACGAGCGCAAGCCCCCGGGCAAGCTTACGCGACACGGAGCGCCGATAGGTCATGCCGCGACGTCCTTCAGCATATAGCCGACGCCGCGAATGGTGTGGAGCGCGCCAGTGGCGCCGGCCTCGTCCAGCTTCCGGCGCAAGCGGGATACCGCCGCTTCCACGGCATTGGGCGTCACCGGCTCATTGAAATTGTAGAGCGCGTCCTCGATCATCTCACGACGGACGACGGTCCCCGCGCGCCGCAGCAGCAGTTCCAGCAGGTCCGCTTCCCTGCGCGACAGATCGATAGCGCATTCCCCGCAGCGCGCCGTTCGCGCCGCCGTGTCAAACTGGAGGTTGCCTGCTTCCAAAACAGGCTGCCCGCGCGGGCCGGGGCGGCGGAGGAGCGCGCGAATACGCGCGGCCAATTCGTCGATCTCCACCGGCTTGACGACATAATCGTCGGCGCCGGCGTCAAGCCCTGTGACCCGGTCCTCGAGCGCCCCACGTGCGGTCTGGATGATCGCGGGCGGCATTTGCCGGTACTGGCGGCGGTTCGCCAGCCAGGCGACACCATCGCCGTCCGGCAGGCCGAGATCGAGCACGATCGCGTCATAGACCGCGCCGCCCAGCGCGCTGTCCGCGTCAGACAGGCACGCGGCGATGTCGCAGGAAAAGCCCCGGCGCTCGAGCCCCGAGACCGTGAGATCCGCAAGGCGAGCATTATCTTCGATCACAAGGACGCGCATCTACGCCCGTACTCCCACCATGCCTGAATCCTTTCAATCGGGGCCGTCATCCCTCATATCGCTGTGGCGCATTTGTGCCATGAGCATCGCCTGTCTCCTTGGGCTCCGCCATAGGAGAGATTGCTGACGGCGCGCTGACGAATGCGGGGAAGCGATCACAACCGGGTCAGACAGTCGCTCCGAACAGGCTGCCCACCCCTGCCGTCAACGCCATTGCCAGGGCGCCCCAGAAGGTGACGCGGATGATCGACCGCATGATCGGTGCACCGCCGGCTTTCGCGCCGAGCGCGCCAAGCAGGACGAGGCACAGAAGCGAAACCGCGACCACGAGCGGTATCAACTGCTGCGCTGAAGCGGCAGTAACCACCGCCAGCGGCATGATCGCGCCGGCGCTGAACGTCGCGGCGGATGTAAACGCGGCCTGCAGGGGCCGCGCCGTCGATATGTCGGAAATCCCCAGCTCGTCGCGCGCATGCGTCCCAAGCGCATCGCTCGCCATGAGTTGATCGGCAACCGTGAGCGCAAGTTCGGGCTCCAGACCACGCGACGTATAGATGTCCGCCAGTTCCTGCCGCTCGAATCCAGGCTGCGTGGCAAGTTCGGCCTTTTCGCGGGCCAGGTCGGCCTGTTCGGTATCGGCCTGCGAACTGACCGAGACATATTCGCCGGCAGCCATCGACATGGCGCCGGCGACAAGCGCGGCGATGCCGGCAACGAGAATGCCCGATTGGTCCGTCCCTGAAGCGGCGACACCGACAATCAGGCTTCCTGTGGAAACGATACCGTCATTGGCGCCAAGAACCGCCGCCCGGAGCCAGCCAATGCGCGACACGGCATGACGTTCGGAGTGGATGTGCAAGCGGCTCATAGGATCTCCAGCCAGGGGACGGCGCAAGACCATGACCGCATTTGCTGACCAAATCCTGACGCGCTGCGAACTCCAGCGCTAATTGAAATGGAAAGGCAGCGCGAAATCGAGTTCTTCCGCATCGAGACTTTCGGGCGGGCGCGGAAAGGGCGCTGCAAGACGAACCGTGCGAAGGGCGAGCCGGTCAAGCTGCGCGTTGCCACTGGACCGGTCGAGCGAGAGTCCGCGCAAATCGCCGCGAGGACCGATGGAAAAGGAAATCAGCGCCTCGCCCTCAAGGTGGAGGCCCGCCGGACGTCTGGCGGCAATCCATGCCCACAGCCGCCGGATATAGGTCTCGCGCGCGGTGCTGACCGTTGAAGACGCGGCCGGCGACAAAGCGGGGGCTGGAAGCGGCATTGCGACATTCAGCCTTGCAGGCAGAGGCGAAGCTGCGACCGGTAGCGCCAAGACAGGCTGATCGGAGACAGGCCGATCGGGCGGTGTCCGCGGCCCTTGCCGCTCGCGCGACGCTGGAGTTGTATTCGGGGGCGTCACCTGATTTGCCGGTCTGGGGGCGGCTTTCGGTCGGCGGACAGACGGCTGTTCGGTTTCGAGCGAAGGCAGCGCCATGATCGTGACCGTGACGGGCTCCTCCCGCCTTTCGGGGATAAGGCGCAGACTTTGGCTCCACAGGCCATAGGCCGCGAGAACACCTGCATGCAGGGCAAGCGACACGAGGAACCCGAAAGCCCTCGTATCGCTTGCCGGGGCCAGCCGGAACTTTGCGCTGGCGGCCATGCCTCAGAACTTCGCGGTCAGGCCGATGTTGAAGGAGCGGCCACGGCCCGGCACTGGCCGCAAGTCGCCGGTCGCCTTGTAATCGCCGAGCGACATGCCGCCCAGCGGCAGATCATAGCCCTTGTCGAACAGGTTCTGAACGTCCAGGCCCAGCCGATACTTGCCCCAGGCATAGCCCGTGCGAAGGTTGACGAGCGCATAGCCGTTCGTCCGGGATTCGTTGCGCGTGGCGTCGACCCGGTTCTTGTCCGCCACGACCGCCAGTTCGACCGTACTTTCCCAGCCGCCAAGCCGGTGCTCCAGCGCAAACGTCGCGTTGAACGGCATCTGATGGTAGAGTGACCCGCCGTCGTCCAGATTGCGCCCGCGCAGCCAGCTTGCCGTTCCTATCAATTTCGCGGTTCCGGCCGAGGACGACTGCCACAGCGCAAGCGATCCCGAGACATCGACGCCATAAAGCTCAGCGTCGCGGTTGGCGAAGCGAAGCTGCACAAATCCCGTCGGCATGCCCATCATATTGGTGAAATCAGCCAGCTTCACGACGTCGATATAATTGTGGACGCGCGTATAAAAGGGGGCGATCCTGAGCGACCAGCCATCGGCGGCGGCGCCTTTCAAACTGACCGCGGCGCTCACGGTATCGGCTCGTTCGGGCTTCAGGCCGGGATCACCGACATAGCCATTGCCATCACCGAACCAGCCGATCATCCGGCTCGACATCGAACCGCGGCCCCAGCTGTAGCGTTCATAGACGGTGGGCGAACGGCTCTTGCGCGCATAGCCCAGTTCCAGGGTCGCCTGCTCGCTCAGCGCATAACGGACAAGAGCCGTGGCGCTCCAGTTGCTGTCATGCCGCTTGCGATCCGCCGCGTTGAACGCGGTGGCCGCCATCGCGTCGGCCATGTTCATCATCGAGGTGGAATAGGGCTGGACCTCGCCGGTGTTCATCCAGACCTGATCGTTGCGCACGCCGATCAGCGTGGTGATTTGCGGCGTCCACTTCGCCTCCCACTCGGCGAAGGTGCCGAGCCGGTCGCGCTTCGCGCCGTTGATATTGATATAGGTGTTCGGCCCCATCATCATGTTGCCCGCGACTGCCGGCCAATAGTCGTTGAGCCATTGGTGGTGGAACTCGCTGCCGAGACGCAGCGTGTCGCGACTGGACAGCACTATGTCGCCCTTGAGCGTATAGCCGGCGCTGTGCGTCTCGGTGTTCATGGGCATGCCGCCGTTTGCGCTGCCGCCCTTGTCCGCGAGGAAATTCATCCGATGGTCGGTGTCGCGATAGAAGGCGCGCAGGTCCAGATCGCCCCAGTCGAAAGCGCCCTTCCAGTGGCCGTTCAGATACCAGGACTTATTGGAAGTCATGTCCATATACTGGTTCGCAAAGCCCTCATAGGGCGCGTACTGATAGCCGCCCTTCAGCTCGAACAGGCCGATATCGGTTTGCGCGGCGAGACTCAGCGCATGGTCCGTTTTCTTATATTCGGTCGAACGGACGATGCCGTCATGGTCGCCGCCTTTGTAATTGTCGGACTGGGTGAAGGAACCGGCATAGCTGAGGCTGAGCCGGTCGCTTGCCGCCGTGACCGAAAGCGCGCCACCGAAACCGTCACCATTGCTGCGATAGAAGGCAGAGAGCTCTCCCGTCAGTAATGTTTCGCCAGCTTTGGCGAACCGCGGTGTCTGCGTTTCGACGGAAATCGCCCCGCCGATGCTATCACCGCCCATGCTGACCGGCGTCACCCCGGTGATGACGCTGATCGCATCAATCGTCTGCGGATCGGTATAGGATAGCGGCGCATTCATCTCGTTGGCGCAGGCGATGTCGATCGGCACGCCATCGACAAGAACGGTCAACCGACGGATTTCGAGGCCCCGGATCACCGGCAGCCCGGAAAACCCGCCAGCGCTGTAGCTGCTGACCCCAGGCAGGCGGCTGATCACCGCCGTCGTATCGCTCGTTCCTGATTGCAGCGGCGCGATCCGGTCACGTGACAGGGTCTCGGATGACACCGGGCCGGTAGGAAGATCATCGGAATCGATCTCGATCGAAGGAAGGACCTGCGTGTCCTGTGCAAAGACGTTCGCGGCCGACAGGCCATAGAGTATTGCAGCCGCGCTTGCGGCTTTGGAAATGACAGACATGGAAATATCCTGATCCGGGCGCGCGGCAGTCCGCACGCCGTTGAAAAATGAACAGCGAAGAGGATCAGGCGGCTGTTGGCGGTCCTATTGGCGGAGGACGCAGGAATGGCGAGGCAGAGGGCAGCACGAAAGATACGGCAAGAAAGCCCATCGCCAGGATGAAGGCGATGGCGAGCGCCAGCAGGACCGGATCGGCGGCGGCGAGCGCCGGCGAGGACAGACCCGAGAAAGCGCAAGGCATTTCGGCCTGCTTGTGATCCGCAGGATCGTGATCGCCGGATTGACCGGGGATCTCCAGCATGGCCGTCTGCAGACCCTGGCCCGAGCAGAGCTGGACCAATATCGCACCGGACGAGACGGTCGGCATGAACCCGGCCGGCACCAGCACCTTCATCATGAGCGCAGCGCCGGCCAGCCAGACGGCCAGCCAGCGATGCCGGGCAAGGAAGGAACGAAGCGTGGTCACGGGAAGGGTTCTCTAGGAATCGGCTCTGCTGATGTCGAGATGACAAGTCGTATTTTTTGGATATATCGCCTTGGCTTAGCGCATCGCGAAGAGCTCCTGGTGGAAACGCTTCGCCACGGGGAAGCCCAGCGCTGCGAAGTCCCGGCGCAACATTTCACCAAAGCCGATGGGGCCGCAAAACCAGATGCTGGCCTCCCTCCATTCGGGCACGGTAGCGCGTATCCGTTCGCCATCGAGGCGGCCATCGCGCGTATCGATCAGAACATGCAGGCGAATATGGGCTGCCGCCGCATCCGCTTTCAGCTTGTCCAGCGCCTCCTCGTCAACTTCGGCCGTGGAGTAGAACAGATCGATTTCCGGGCGCGCTCCACCGGCGCTCTGGGCCAGATACTGCATTCGGGCAATGAACGGCGTGATGCCGATACCGCCGCCGATCCAGATCTGACGGGCGCAATCGTCATCGAATGAGAAGCATCCATAAGGACCCTCGATCCTGACCTCCTGGCCGACATGCAGTTTTTCGGGCAGGCGGCGCGTATGATCCCCCAGTCCCTTGGCAATGAAGGTGATCCGCCGCTCCTGCTCGCTCCAGGCGGACGCGATGGTATAGGGGTGCGGTCCTTCGGCCGGGTCCGACACGGCAAAGGCGAACTGGCCGGGTCGGTGGCCCGGCCACCCCTGCTCCACGTCGAGCGTGGTCTCGAGCGCCCGCACGCCCGGATAATAATGGATGGCGGTGATCCTGCCCGACACCTGCCGGTTCCGGCCTGCGCGGCGCAACAGAACGAGTATCGCCGCCCATGTACCGTAGGAAAGCAGCACCGCCAGCGTGAGGCCGAACGGAGACATCCAGTAACCGAACGTCGTCAGGACCACGGCGTGGAAGACCAGAACGAGATAGACCAGCGCCAGAAACCGATGCGTCCGGTAGAAGAAGCTGTAGGGAATACGCTGGATGAGCGCGACCGCGATCAGCGCAACCACGGCATAAAAGGCCCACTCGCCCAGGCCCTCCGCCGTGTGGCGGAGATTGGCGAACAGGGCTTCGACAGGATTGCTTGTGGGCGGTTGCGGGCCACGCGACGGTCGTTCGAGCCAGCCCCATCCCACGGCCCATTTCGGACCCTTCGCCCACAGCCAGTGAACGATTGCCGTGACCAGTGCCGCAATGCCGAGCCATTTGTGGATCCGATACATCTTGTCCAGCCCGCCCAGCCAATGCTCAGGCCAGCGCGGGCGGATGGCGAGGATCATCGCGACGCTCATGCAGATGATCGCCAGGACACCGCTATACTGCACCGCTGCGTTGCGGATCGCGAAAAAGCCGGATGACCGGAATACGGAAAGGTCCGCCAAAAGCCACAACAGGGTGACCATGGCGGCCAGGCCCCAGAATGTAAGTCGCAGGTTGCGCATTTTGATCCTTGCCCGGCCTTTGTGCCAATTGTTCACTTCACCCTGTAGCGATCGGGCCAGCTTTGGGATTGATTTCGGACAAGAAGCCAGGGGCGTCTTGCTCGGCGCATGCGAACATCGCCGCCAAATCTGACGGGAACCTGACGAGCATTACCCGATATTCGATATTGTCAGGCCTCTCAGCGTGACAACGCCGCATATTCAGGCCCAGGCTGGATGACGCTTTCCGACCTCATGCCTTCAGGGGGCGATCTTCCTCTTTGAGATCGGGATCAGCTCTCGAGTCCATCGCCAAAGATCAGCCAATGAGGCGAAGGTGTACCCTTGGCTCCTTCCTCGGCATAAGCGCGAAAATACACCACCGTGCAGAGCTTAGGCCGTCTGATCGATGAGGGAGCTGACGACTATGTCGATCAGGGGGACTCGTTGCGCCGGACATGATCCGCCGCCTTGCCGGCCATGCTCCAGACGGTGATGAACATGGCGGCGATGACGGGACCGATAATGAGCCCGTTGAAGCCGGCGACCGCGATACCGCCGAGCGTCGAAATCAGGATCAGCGGATCGGGCATTTTGGTTTCCCGGCCGACGAGGATCGGACGCAGCACATTGTCGACCGTGCTGATGATGAGGGCGCCGCAGGCAATCAGGATCAGCCCTTCCGTTATCGATCCGGTGAAAAGCAGGTACAGCGCAACCGGAACCCAGACTATTCCCGTCCCCACTGCGGGGATCAACGACATCGCGCCCATCAGCGTGCCCCACAAGGCCGCTCCGGGAATACCCAACAGAGCAAAAACCACGCCCCCAATCATGCCCTGGGCCACGGCGACGACAAGCGATCCCTTGATCATCGCCCTGATGACCTGGACGAAACGCTCGCTCAGGGCATCATAGAACTCGCGATCGAGCGGTACGGTCGTCGCGATCTTTTCGGCGAGGCTTCGCCCATCCCTGAGCAGAAAAAAGGTGAGGTAGAGCGTGACGCCGAAGGCAATGACCAGAGCGGCCGCCGATTGACCGAGGCTCAAGGCCGCGGACGACAGTGACGACAAGGCGCCGGTCAGAACCCGGGATATCGTCCCGGCCGCGTCAGACGCCCCGCCCAAGGCCGACTGCAACATCGGTTGGGCCCAGTCCGGTGCGGCCGCAAGAACCTTCTCAACGAAGCCGTTGGGGTTAAACCCGCTGGCGGAGACATTCTGATACGCATGAACTGCTTCGTTGAGGACGAGCGAGGCCAGCAGGATCGACGGAACGATCACCAGCGCGATGATGACGAGCAGCGTCAAGAGCGACGCCAGGCCATCCCGACCGCCAAAACGGGCCGACAGGCGCTCCTTCATGCCGATGAACATGATCGCGAAGATAACGCCCCACAGGACAGCGCCCGCATAAGGGCTGATCACCCACAGAAACGCCGCCGACACGGCAACGACGACCAATCCGAAAACAAAGCTGTGAAGTCGCATGATATTTGCCCTCGGACGGTAAAGACACGTCGAACAGTACACGACCGACGTGCACCGCTGATCAAGGAATAATGTGCGACGTCCCGACATCCTCGCAGGGAATGAAAACGTGACGACAGCCAGGCAGTCGGGACATCACGGCGAGCCTGACCACCAGCCCGCCGCAGCGCAATGACACATTGTCTTGCCGCTGCAACATGACCGTCCTAGCTTATTGACCGGAGCAATCAGAAACAGGGGATCTTACGATAGGAGGTCGCCTTGTTCCACGCGAGTCCCATGATCGCCGCAGCCCCTTGGGCTCCCGAATCGCTCGTCGTCGATGCGGTGCGTTGTTGGCGTGAGGCGATTGACCGCCAGCGGCCGGTCCTCCCGACCTTGTTTGCCCGACTCGAAACCCATCATGCCGGATTTCTCGCCCCCGCCATTGCCGCCTTGCTCGCCGTTCATGAGGCCTGGTTGGGTCAGCGTTTTCGTGCCGGTGAGCCGGCCAGAGCCGATCTCACTGAAGACGAAAGGCGCCTGTTCACGCTGCTCGAGACAAATGCCCTGCCCGCAAGAGAAAAAGCCGCCAATCCCGGCCTTGCGGGGCCACTGCATGTTGCGCTGCGTTCGACACGGATCCTGATACGGCGCGTGCTTGGCAGGGACATCGGCCACTTTAGTCCATCGGCTTGTCACGCGCCCATCTTCCTTGCGTCTCCCGAACGCGCCAAAGGCAATGCCCGCACCTCATGCGGAGGGGCAGCGGATCAGGCTTTCGCCTGAGCAGGCCCTGGGTCGGCCACAACTCGTCATTTCAGACTCGGACTGTCACCTTGAGGTAGGTCGCGGGGATTTCCGTTGAGTCTGCGCCGCCGCGATTTTCGCTGGCGAAAAGCTTTTCCAGTTCCGCCTGCAGATCGTCGCGCCGGCCATCCTTATCGGCCGCGTCGAACGCGTTCATGGTCGGGCCGTAATAATCGCGAAACACGGACAGGAACGCCGATGACGGCCCTGCATAGCGGAACGTGTAAGTCGCACGCTCGCAGGCGATGTTTTCCCGACCGATGCCCGCCGCGCCGAAGCGCTCGTTGACCTGATCTTCCAGCCCCCAGCTGATCGGGCTGACGAAGCCTTCCGGCGGTGGCGGGGTGTAGGCGGCGCAGATCTGCAGGATACGGGCGACGAGCGTCGGGTCCCCGGGTATCCAGTTGCCCATGACGATGCGTCCGCCCGAGCGGGTCACGCGCACCATCTCGCGCGCAGTGTCGAACGGCCTGGGGGCGAACATCGCGCCAAACATGCTGACCACCAGATCGAAACGCCCGTCGGAGAGATCATCGAGCGACGAAGCGTCGCCCTGCTGGAAATGAAGATTGTCCAGTCCCGCTTCACGGGCGCGACGAATGCCTGCCGCAACCAGGTTCGAGGCGATGTCGACGCCAAGAACCCTGGCGCCTCGCCGCGCGGATGGCAGGGCGGTTGTCCCGTCGCCGCAACCAAGATCGAGGACGTCCATCCCGGGGCCAACATCCAATGTGGCGATGAGCGCGTCTCCGCTGTCCCGCATGGTTGCGGCGAGGCGGGTGAAATCACCCTTCTCCCACAATGCCCTGTTCGGATTGATGATCGTATCTGTCATGGTCAGAACCTCTCATTTTCGAAGGCGGCGGTTCAGTTCGTGGCCAGCAGGCACTCGCTGGCGATAGCCTCGACGTGCCGGTGATCGGTCCCGCAACAGCCGCCAAGGACCTGTATCTGGGGGTGGCGAGCACGCAACGCCCGATAGCGCAGCGCGAGGTCGCGGGGGTCGCCGGCATCCAGCGCGGTCATCGCGTCGAGTTCGGCATGGCTGCAGCGCGATGCATTCGCCCGGATGCCCCGGATGCGCGCCACCCAATCCGCGTCCTCATCCAACGTCGTCGCGAAATGCTCCGGATGTGCGCAGTTGATCATGTAATAGGCGGGATAGTCCTCGGTCGCCGCGTCAACCACCTCAATGGCGGCGCCGAGCGGATCGCCTGTCGGCAGGCGCCCATCGGTTTCGACCGTGAAGGACAGGACGAACGGCCGGGCAGTAGCCGCCGCTGCGCGGGTGATGCCGATCGCCTCGTTCACATTGTTCATCGTGAACGCCGACAGCATGTCCGGCCGGGCGGAAGACAGGATCGCGGCCTGATGGCTATGATAGTCCTCTGCCTCGATGCGGCTCATGATCCGGCCCGGATCATAACCGTCTCCCCGAGGCCCCATGCATCCGCTCACCAATATGGGGAAGCCATGGGGTTCAAACGCGTCACGCAATTCATGCAGCAGATCGACCGAGGCGACATTCAGGGCATCGAGTTCCGCTGGCGTCAGGCCCAATGGCACTGCCCAGTCGGGGCTTGCACGCCAGCTCACGCTCTCCAGCACGAAGCCCGCGCCATGCCGCGCCGCCAGTTCCAGA
This sequence comes from Rhizorhapis sp. SPR117, assembly GCF_021742065.1. The sequence goes on along the minus strand of NZ_JAKKIE010000030.1, from coordinate 5,365 downwards.
TAAGGCCGGTAATAGTCCTTCAACGCCTGCCGGCCGCTTTCGGTCCGCAGAAGCGAGATCGACGCGAAAAACGGCAGGTCGATGCCGTGATTATAGATGAGATCCGTTTCGAGGCCCGCATCGGTGAGGAACAGCCGGTCGAATGGCGGAAGCGGTGAAAGGGTATGAGGGCGCATGATCCACTCCATTATCCTGTTATGCGCCCAATTTTACGCGCGGCAATCCGGCCAATCTACCGGGCACAGGGTCAGCTATGGTCGAATGGCGGTAAGGCCCGGTATATGCTAACAAAGTGCATCCGCGACATCACCCGAGTGACTGCCATGTGCCCTGCCGCGCCCCGGCAAACTCTACCTTCGGTACAGTTGTCGACCCGCAAACGGTCGCAAACGCACGAGCGGCTGCTCGACTTTGCCTATGACGCGATCATCCAGAAGGGCTTCGCCGCGACGTCGATCGAGGAACTGGTCGAGGCGGCCGGGATTACCAAGAGCGGATTCTTTTATCATTTCAAGGACAAGAATGATCTCGCGCGTCAGTTGCTCGAACGCTATCTGGCGGAGAGCGAGATCGTGCTGGACCAGCTCGAGGTTCGGGCGAGGGAACTTCATGACGATCCCCTGCACGCCTTCCTGATCTTCCTGAAACTATATTCGGAAATGGTCCGCGACATGATCGCGCAGCATCCGGGCTGCATCGTCTCCACGCTGACCTACCAGGACCGGCTGTTCGACGAGACCGTGGTGCGCCTCAATCGGGAGGGAATGCTGGCATGGCGCGCACGGTTCCTGCGCTGGCTGGAAGAGATCGTCCCGGTGCATCCGCCGCGCGTCGCAGTAGACATCTCCGACCTCGCCGACCAGATGACCGTCATCGCCGATGGCAGCATCATCATGCAGCGGGCCTTGGCCGACCCTTCGATTTTGGAGCGGCAGGCAATGCTTCATCGGTCGATGGTACGGCGCCTGTTTCTTGACAACTGATCTGAGCGGGTAATGGATAGCCTCCAGTCAGGTTCTCTCTTTTGTTCGGGAATGGCGAAGTCACCCAGGTGCACGTCCACAAGCAACCCGAAGGGAGACCCGATCTAGAGATTCTCGAGATGAAGGATCTGGGCGACAACGTGTTCTATGGAGGCTGGCCAGGCGCTGCGTATGCGACAGGATCAAGGCTTGCAGGTCACGATCCGAACGGATTGAATAGCGGCACTCCAAAGGCCGTGAAATCAGTTGTGTTGCGCGTGACGACAGTGAGGTTGTGGATCTGCGCGGTCGCTGCGATCAGCGCGTCCTCATAAAGATGGTCTGGTTGGCGATGCATGAGCTTCGCCCAGAGCCTGAAGATCGCCACGTCGGCAGACAAGATGTTCCATACCGACGCCAGTTCATCAGCCCAGGCTTCGATCTGCGCCGCCCGAAGTGGATCCTGCGTCCGCGTAATCTCGATGCCGGCCTGAATCTCTCCCAAGGTGACCGCCGAAAGGTAAAGGTCGGCATCCTCCTGGGCTTCCAGCCAGGCAAGCACGGCGCCGTGGGGACGAGCACGACGAAGCTCCGAGACGATGTTGGTGTCGAGAAGGAACATCTACAATGCTTTGGCAACGCGGCGCTTACGGGCACCCCGGGCAGGAATCGCAAGGTCGCCGCGTTCACGATCCGAAAGGAGCAATTGCTTAAGCGTGGGGCGCGAGCGTTGTTGAATTCGATGCCATTCGGCCGCAGGCACGAGCACCGCCGTTTCGACACCTCGCTTGGTGACCATTTGCGGGCCCTGTGCGGCACAAGCCGCCAGCAATTCGCTGAAGCGTGCTTTGGCATCCTGTACAGGCCACGACTTCATCTCAATTCTCCTAACAGACTAGTTATATGACTAGTCTTTGGTCATATTCAAGACCGCCCCGCGGGTTATATTTCAGGAAACGGGCTCACCATCGGCAGCATAGACCCGGCTCCGGTGATATTCGTGGTCGCCCGCCTCGTCGACAAGATAGCCGGACACCTCTTCGGCATAGTCCGCCTCAAGCACGCCTGCAGCACCTGGGATTAGGCGAACGCCAAAACCGTTGGCAAAGAGAAGGCGATCAGCCTCCTTCATCGCTTCATTCTGACCATGGGCGGTAACGCCCAGTTTTGACGCGGACGGTGGCATAGACGTGAACGAAATGGGTTGGAGCGGACATGCTGATCTCCCTTGTGGGATGCAAATGATCATGTGGCGACAGGCTCAGTGTTGTTGCTCCCTAAAGGTCTGACAGACCCTCATGGGTTGGGCAGTCGATAAATTCGCGCCCGATTTCGGGCCACAAGTCCGCAGCGGCCTCGCACACAGGCTCGATCTGGAGCCGCGCCAGCGCGTCAGGTCCCGCGAAAGGAGCAGCCGCCCCGGCTCCAGCAAGAGGATGAAAGCCTGAACCGGAAATGACGATGACGGTCGCCTCCTCGCTACCGGGGCAACGCGTTGACCGTTCGCGCGTTGAATCACGCGAAGGAGACTGCCCATGCCCGCCACGTCAAAGGCCCAGCAGAAAGCCGCCGGCGCCGCGCTCGCTGCAAAGCGCGGCGAACAGCCGAAATCCAAGCTCAAGGGGGCGTCCAAGCAGATGGAGGAATCCATGACGGAGAATCAGCTCGAGGAGTTTGCGAGCACCAAGCGCAAGGGACTGCCGGCCAAGAAAGGCTGAGCGCCTTCGCGCAATCATGGATTATCCCGTTACGCCGGACGGACGCTATTTCGTTGTGCGCGGACGGCTGTGGCGAATGTCGAACCCGTCGCTCCACCCCGATACGCGCCACCGGCTGGTCAAGGAGCTGATGACGGCGCGGCGAGCTGTAGGCGTCGCCAAGCGTGGGTGACGCTGAGGCCGAGGCTGATGCCCATGCGTCAGTCGATGAAGCAAAGCGCGCGCTAGGTGAACGCGGGCCGGTCTGGTGGAGTGACGGCGCCCCGGATTTCAATCGACATATGGCGCGGACCGCGCCTTACGCTGAATGGTTCGACAACCTTCCCAACGCCTCTTGATAGAGCGCTGATCAATTCCAAATCTTGTTAGGCCGACCCCGTCGGCCCTGGATCAATGCAGCGACCTGAAACGAAAGGAGGCCCATCATGTCGCAGCCTGTTTCCCGATTTCTTCACCCTTTTGATATCGCCAAGCATCCCAGCCTCGAGCCGGAGGTGAAGCGCGCCATCCTCGCATCCTGGGCGTCCGACCGCGTGGCGGTCGAGAACCAGCCATCGCTGAGGAAGCCGCCCGGCTTCGACAAACCCGTCCGCCTCGATGATGTGCTCGCGGCCATGCGCACACTTGACCAAAAGGGGCGCTCGGGCGGCCAGGCCACGCAGTGAGCCAAGGCATCAGGCAGCTGGCGCGAGCGCGACGGCCGGACCATCCAGATCCGTCTGCCCTTTGCCGACATCATGGAATTCGCGCTGGCGCTGCTGTCGCTATCACCGGCCGAGCTGGAGGCGCTGGGCTGGACCTTCGCCGATCGCAAGCGCCTGCTCGATCACTTCGTGCGATCGGGGAAAGCGGTTCAGGGAAAGCCGTTGGACGAGATTGACGAGGCGACCGTCACCTTGCGCCTACCGCAGCGTGACGTGATGCGATTGCAGATTTTCGCGCGGCGAGAATTGCCGAAGGCGGCGAGCAACGCGGCCATGATCAACCGGGTGCTCGCCGCGATCGGATAAGCGCCGCAGCAAAGCGCATGCGGGCCGGACGGCCAGCAGCACAGCATCGGCGCCGGGTCGGCGGGGAGACGCGGCCCATTGGGCAGACGGGAAGAATGGCGAACGCAGCGGAAAGCCAGGCCCTCGCGTGCACAATAATTCTCGGCCGACTCGCGATCGGGAAACCGCAGCTCGATCGTTTCCAGCGGATCACCGCCGCCTGTCCAGCCCGTCAGCGGATCGATCGTGGGTGCCCAGCGCGCCTTGAAGCGGACCCGCCATCCGCGATTCCGGCGGCCACCCTGGTTGGCGGCCACCGGGAGCGGTTCGACAATCGCCTCGGCGTCTGCGGGAAATGCGCTCCCCCAAGACGAAAGGCGCTGATAGTCATTGGCGAGCGGCCCAGGACGCAGGTCCCGGGCCATGTCGTCAAGCCGCCTTGCCATTGACCGGAATCCGGCGAACATTCTCGTTCGCCGCCTCCGACCTGGGTAGCGTGACGGTCAGCACGCCGTTCTTGAAGGTCGCCGCCGCCTTGTCGCGGTCGATGCCCTGCGGCAGGCCGATGCGACGTTCGAAGCGACCATAGCTCCGCTCCGAATAGCCGCGCTCCTTGTCCTCGACCTGCGCGCGCTTCTCGCCGCGCAGCGTCAGGACGCCGTCCTCGACGGTGATATCGACGTCCTTCTCGTCGAGACCGGGAAGTTCGGCGGTAACGCGGATCTCCGTGTCGGTCTCGCCAAGCTCGACATGCGGCCAGGCAAGGTCACGGCCGACACCGCCGAAGCCGGGTATGCCGAAGCCGCGGAAGACATCGTCGAACAGGCGGTTCACCTCGCGGTGCAGCGACAGCAGCGGGTGATGGTCGGGCTCCTGGTCGCGCTTGGCGCTGACCGGAACGGGAAGCCGGTTTTCCTGCCGGCTCCAGGGTATGAGATCACGAATGGCCATGATGGTCATCTCCTTTCTGGCTGGAATGGATCGTGGCCTGCCGGCCCGCCAAAAAGGCGGGACCGGCAAACCGTGGGTCAAGGATCAGGCCGCTTCGCGGGCCTTGTCCTTGGGCGCCTCGATGCGGTCGTTGGCAGTCGTGCTGCCGGCGATCGCGATCTTGCGGGGCTTCATGGCCTCGGGGACGACGCGCCTGAGCGCGATCGAGAGCAGACCGTTCTCGAAGCGGGCATCGCCGGCCTCGATGAAGTCCGCAAGCTGGAAGCGCCGCTCGAATGCACGCGCCGCGGTGCCGCGGTGCAGATATTCCCCCTGGCCGTCGTCCTCGGCACGCGTGCCGGTGACGGTGAGCAGGTTCTGCTGGGCGACGACCTCGATATCTTCGGGTCGGAAGCCCGCGACCGCGAGCGTGATGCGGTAGCTGTCCTCGCCATCCTTCAGGATGTCGAAGGGCGGATAGCCGTCATCCTCGCGAGCCCCTGCCTCGAGCAGGTTGAACAGGCGATCGAAACCGACCGTCGAACGCCGATAGGGTGTGAAGTCAAATGCGGTTCTCATTTCCAAATCCTCCTAATGAAGCGATCTGGGCATGAACTGCGCCGGAACAGAAAGAGCCGGCGCCCTCTATGTCCAGCCGGACCCGAACAGCGGCGCCCGGTATGATTTAGCTAAGGCGTGTGGACATTTAGCGCATAGCGATCTTCAGGGCCGCAAGGTTGATCATGGCGCGGTAGCTCTGATCAGT
>NZ_JAKKIE010000003.1 GCF_021742065.1 Rhizorhapis sp. SPR117 | reverse complement strand
CCCCTCGTCCCGACAGACACACCGCCGCCATTCTCATCCTGATTGTCGGCAATTCTCACCCTGATTGTCGCGCAGCAAGCTGCGCTTGCCGCTCGAAGTCCATGGGGCTGAGATAGCCCAGGGTCGAGTGCCGGCGCGTCGGATTGTAGAAGCGCTCGATGTAATCGAACACGTCTGCCTTCGCGTGATTGCGCGTGCGGTAGGTTTTACGCCCGATCCGCTCGGTCTTCAGCGAGGAGAAGAAGCTCTCCATCGCCGCGTTGTCCCAGACGTTGCCCGACCGGCTCATGGAACAGGCCACGCCATTGTCGGCCATCAGCCGCTGGAACTTCTCGCTCGTATATTGGCTGCCCTGATCCGAGTGGTGCAGCAGGGCGTCGGGCTTTGCGCGGCGCCAGATCGCCATCATCAACGCGTCGGTCACGAGCTGGGCGGTCATGGTGTCGCTCATCGACCAGCCGACCACGCGCCTGGAGAACAGGTCGATAACGACGGCGACGTACAGCCATCCCTCGGCGGTCCAGATGTAGGTGAAGTCGGCGATCCACTTCTGGTTGGGCGCCTCGGCCGTGAACTGGCGATCGAGCAGGTTGTCGGCGATCACGGACCGCAGGCCGTCATCCTTCGGCAGCCCGCGGCGCCGGGGACGAGCCTTCAGGCCGTGAACACGCATCAGCCGCTCGATGCGATGCAGGCCGCATGAAAGGCCTTCGGCCAGAAGGTCGTGCCAGATCCGGCGCGCACCGTACGTCCGATAGCTGGAGATGAAGCTGGCGCGGACCTTGGCGCCGAACTCTTCATCGCTGCGGGCACGGGCGCTGGGCGCTCGGACCAACCAGGCGTGAAAGCCGCTGCGCGAAACACCGAGCGCTTCGCAGATCCAAGACACTGGCCAGATCCCTCGGTGCTTCGCGACGAAGGCGAACCTCATATCGAGTCCTTCGCGAAGTAGGCCGCCGCTTTTTTTAGGATGTCGCGCTCCGCCTTCATCCGGGCCAACTCGCGGCGCAGCCGCTCAATCTCCTGCTGCTCGGGCTTCATCACGCCGTGCCCGGGAAATGCCGATCCCGGATCGGCTTGATGGTCGCGAACCCATTTACGCAGCACGTTCTCGTGGACGTCCAGATCGCGCGCCGCCTGCGCCACCGACACCCCGCGCTCCCGCACCAGCTTCACCGCCTCGAGCTTGAACTCCCGGCTGAACTTCCGTCGTTGCATCCACACCCTCCGGTCCCAAAAACACCTTATCTCGGTGTCCACGGAACCGGCAGCAGCTCACGTATCGCTTTATGCTTGGCCTTGAGCCGTGGCGAAGCCACCGGCCCGTCAGGTCATATGGGGGCTTCGTATCTTACTGTTCTTGCCTGCGTGCGCGTCAGCGTGCGACCCCGCACTTGCACGGGATAGCCCATCCATCGTCACAGAATTGGCTATAGTTTCGGACTACAGGTTTCGTGGGATCAGCGCATCAGAGCGCGGGCCAGCGATACAGGCGAACGTCGAAATGGCGAGCGGCGACGGACTTGTGGTGGGCGTTTGGGCGTCGTCGATAGCCGACTATCATGGTTCCAATATCGAACTCGATTTTTATAGCGGATTCCGCAGTTCCATCGGAGAAACGCAAATCACTATCCTAGCCTATGGCTTTGTTTATCCAGGCGGCGATAGTGTCAACACCTACGACATAGAAGCATCGCTTACGAGGATGGTTGGCGCAGCTACCTTTGATACGCTTATTGCTCTCGCGCCTCGCCAAGGGAACGCTCCCCGCACAAATGTCTACTTGTCGGAAACGGTCACTCTTCCGCTCGCGCCTAACCGGCTCGTTCTCCGCCTACACTATGGCTGGGAAGAGGGTATGTATGACGACAAGCAAGATTGGAGTGTTGGCTTGCGATATACGAAGGGAAAGCTGGAAGCTTCATTGAGCTATGTCGACTCCGACTATCAACGATATGCCGGAAGGAACGCTGCCGGGAGCCTTGTAGGGGCAATGAAAGTTCGCTTCTAATTGGATTGCGTGGCTCAAATCTGCCTCAAACAGAAACGGCCCATGCTACGCTCAACAAGCGTCATTCAGGCCCATGCAATCTCACTGGACAGAGGGCATGTCTGATGGTATGCGTGGCCAGCTTAAAGCAAATACCGCCGTAAATTCAATACCTTGCCATGGCGACCGGGTGCCCGTAGGACACCGAGTCAGCGGCATCTCTAAGAGTGCTGGCCGATCGCGCGGATCACGCGCTCCACCCTGCCCTTCTTGCCCGCAAGCTTGGCATGGGTCCCGATCGGTTAAGTACCATCCCCGATAGGCGGGCGCGCGCTCAAGCGGCAGATCGGGGACGGAGGTTGCCCGAACGATGCCGACAGCTGTGCTTCCCAGGCCGCAACCCGGCGACGGCGGCAAAATCACACCCTTTCCAGCGGGGCGCGTGAGCGCGGTGCGGGGTGCGGTTGTTGACGTCACCTTTCCGTCCGGTTCGCTGCCCTTGGTGGAAGATGCTCTGCTATTGTTCAATGAGCCGGGCACGCCGATCGCCGCCGAGGTGCAGGCACACCTGGACCGTCACACGGTACGCGCCGTGGCGCTTACCTCGACATCCGGACTGCGTCGTGGCGGCGTGGCTCGTCGGGCCGGCGGACCGCTCGAGGTGCCGGTCGGAGACGCAGTCCTGGGCCGGCTGATCGACGTCGTCGGCCGACCCGGCGACGACGGACCCGCACTTACCGGCGATGTGCCGCGCCGTCCGATCCATCGGCCTGCCCCGCCGCTTTCGAGTCAGGTTGGCTCCGCCGACATTTTCGCCACCGGCATCAAGGTTATCGACCTGCTCGCACCGTTGAGCCGGGGCGGGAAGGCGGCCATGTTCGGCGGCGCCGGCGTCGGCAAGACCGTGCTGGTAATGGAATTGATCCACGCGATGGCGGAAACCTATCACGGCCTGTCGGTCTTCGCCGGCATCGGCGAGCGATCGCGCGAGGGACATGAACTGCTGCTCGACATGCGTGCGTCGGGCGTGCTCGATCGCGCGGTCCTCGTCTACGGCCAGATGAACGAGCCGCCGGGCGCGCGCTGGCGCGTGCCGATGACGGCACTCACCATCGCCGAATATTTCCGCGACGAACAGCATCGCGACGTGCTGCTCCTGATGGACAATGTCTTTCGCTTCGTCCAGGCGGGCTCGGAAGTGTCCGGGCTGCTCGGGCGACTCCCGTCGCGCGTTGGCTATCAGCCCACGCTGGCCAGCGAGGTCGCGGCGCTCCAGGAGCGGATCGCCTCGGTGGGCGATGCGGCGGTCACCGCGATCGAGGCGGTCTATGTTCCCGCTGACGACTTCACCGATCCCGCCGTCACTGCGATCGCCGCCCATGTCGACAGCACCGTGCTGCTCTCCCGGTCGATGGCAGCGGAGGGCATGTATCCGGCGGTCGACCCGATCGGTTCGACCTCGGTGCTGCTCGATCCGCTGATCGTGGGTGAGGACCATGCCCGAACGGCCCGCGAGGTCCGCCGCACGATCGAACATTATCGCGAGCTGCAGGACGTGATCTCGCTGTTGGGGGTCGAGGAACTCGGCGCGGAAGATCGCCGCATCGTCGGTCGGGCGCGCCGGCTCATGCGTTTCCTCACGCAACCCTTCTCGGTCACCGAGGCGTTCACCGGCGTGCCCGGGCGCTCGGTGGCGCTCAAAGACACGATCACGGGGTGCGGGCGCATTCTGTCCGGCGACTGCGATGGGTGGAGCGAGGAGTCGCTCTATATGATCGGCGCCATCGGCGAGGCGCGGCATGACGCATCCGAAGGGCCCGCCTCATGACGCTCCACCTCACCATCGCGACACCGGGGGAAGTGGTCGTCGATCGGCTCCCGGTGGCCGTCGTGCGTGCGGACGACGATTCAGGGAGCTTCGGCGTGATGGCCGGTCACGCGGACCTGCTGACGATGATGCGGCGCACCATCCTGCGCTGGCGCGAGCCGGATGGAACGCACGGCTATTGTGCGGTCGAAGGCGCGTTGCTCGTCGTCGACGGGGGTTCCGACGTGCGCGTGTCGGCGCGCCAGGCGCTGCGGGGCGAACGCCTGGACACGCTCGAGCAGGAGATCGGCGCCGCCCGCGAGCGGGAACTCGAGACGGCGAAGCATGAACGCGTGGCCGCCACTCGCCTACATGCACAGGCGGTGCGCAGCCTCGTCGCGCACCTGAAGGCGCCTTCGGCGGATGGGGACAGCTACGCATGAACCGCGAGCGACCGGACCCGCTGGCCGCGGCGGCGCGCGAAGCCCGCCGCCGCGCCGAACAGGCGGCTCGTCATCCCGAACCTTCGCTCGCGGCGCGGCTCGGACAGATCGGTGTGCTCGGCTGGATGATCGTGCTGCCGGCGCTCGGCGGCGCGCTGGTCGGTCGTCTACTCGACAAGCGCTTGCATACTGGCATCGAGATCACCGCCGCTCTGCTGATGCTGGGCGCGGCACTCGGCTTCTGGATGGCGTGGCGATGGATGCGGCGGCCATGATCGCCACCATCCAGCACGCCGCGTTCGGCGCAATGGCCGGTGTCATGATCGGCTTTGCGCATCTCCATACCCTGTCGCCAAGCGTGCGCTGGATCACCGAGGGGCGTGTGGGTGCGGCAGCCGGGTTGCAGGCGCTACGGTTTGCGCTGCTCGCATTGGTGCTGGTCCTGCTCGCCAGGCTCGGGGCTGTGGACCTGATCTCGGCCGCCGTCGCGCTCGTGGCCGTGCGTGCGCTGATGATGCGACGCCAGGCGAGAAAGAGCGGTGGACTATGAGAGAATCGCCGCTCACCCTCCATCCGCTTTTTCACCTGGGTCCGGTGGCGATCACCGCGCCCGTGCTCGTCACCTGGGCGATCATGCTGCTTCTCGTGGGCGGATCGGCGCTCTTCACTCGGCGGCTGCGGATCGTTCCGGGCAAGACGCAGGCCGCCCTCGAGCTGACCGTCGCGACGATCGACAGCCAGATCCGCGATACGATGCAGGCCGATCCCGCGCCTTATCGCGGGCTCGTGGGCGCCATCTTCCTGTTCATCCTGACGGCCAACTGGTCGTCGCTCCTCCCTGGCGTCGAGCCGCCCACGGCCCATCTTGAAACCGACGCGGCGCTTGCCGGCATCGTATTCGCAGCGATGATCTTCCACGGCGTGCGCACGCGCGGAGCGCTCGGTTACCTCAAGAGCTTCGCCGAGCCGAGCTGGTTCATGGCGCCGCTCACGCTGTTGGAACAGATCACGCGCACCTTCTCGATGATCGTGCGCCTGTTCGGCAATGTGATGAGCGGCGTGTTCATCATCGGCATCCTGTTGAGCCTCGCGGGTTTGTTGGTGCCCATCCCGCTGATGGCGCTCGATCTGCTGACCGGCGCCATCCAGGCCTATATCTTTGCGGTGCTGACCATGGTGTTCATCGGCGCCGCCATCGCGCCCTCCCCTCAAGCAGCTACGGAAACGACGCCATGACCAACTGGGCACACATCGCCAGTATATTTGCCGCGGCACTCGCCGTCTCCTTCGGTGCGATCGGGCCGGCGCTCGCCGAAGGACGCGCCGTCGCCGCGGCGATGGACGCGATCGCGCGCCAACCCGAAATGGCGGGCACGCTGTCGCGCACGCTGTTCGTCGGCCTTGCGATGATCGAGACGATGGCGATCTACTGCCTCGTCGTGGCGCTGCTGCTGCTGTTCGCAAACCCTTTCGCCGGCTGAGCGCAGGCGGTGCGGATCGACTGGTGGACGCTGGGGCTGCAGGCGATCAACGCGATCGTCCTGATCTGGCTGCTGTCCCGTTTCCTGTTCAAGCCGGTCGCCGCGATGATTGCGGAGCGCCAAGCCGCCGCCGAGCGGATTGGCGCCGAGGCCGAAGCCCTGAGAGCATCGGCAGAGCAGGATCGCGACGCGGCGGCGGCGGCGGAAGCCGAGATGGCCGCCAGCCGCGCCGCGCAGCTCAAGGCGGCGACTGACGCCGCTGCCGGAGAGCGCGAACGCCTCGTCACGGCGGCCCATGACGAGGCCGCCAGGCTACGTGCCGCCGCCGTCGCAGAGATCGAAAGGATGCGCACCGACGTGGAGCGTCGAGCCCAGTCCCGCGCCTCCCAACTTGCCATTATCATCGCTGGCCGCGTGCTTGCGCATCTGCCGGAAGCGTTGCGGATCGCCCCGTTCCTGCCCTCGCTGGGCAAGGCCATCGATGCGCTTTCGCCGCAAGCAAAGGCCGGCCTTGCCGAGCAGCCATGCGCCCGCGTCGCCGCGCCGCCGGATGAAACCGATATCCGCGCACTTCGCGTCCTGCTGGCGGAAAAGCTTGGCGCGCCGGCCGAGCCGGAGATCGTGGTCGACGCCGCGCTCATCGCCGGGATCGAGCTGGAAGGCGCGCACGCCGTCGTACGCAACAGCCTGCGCGCCGACCTTGACCACATCACGGCGGAGCTCGGTCGCGATGGCGATTGACGAGAATGCCTGGCTCGAGCGTGAGCGCGGCCGCATCGCCGGGGCGGCGATCGGTCCCGAGGCGATGTCGCTCGGCCGTGTCGAGCGCACGGGCGACAATATCGCCTACGTCTCGGGGCTGCCCGAGGCCCGGCTCGACGAATTGCTGCGCTTCGAAGGGGACCGCTATGGTTTCGCGCTCAGCCTGGAAACCGACGGCGTGAACGTGGTGCTGCTCGACGAGGGTCAGAAAATCGAAGCGGGCTCGCGCGTCGCGGGCACCGGCGAGGTTGTCCGCGTGCCGGTCGGAGAAGCGCTGCTAGGGCGGATCGTGGACCCGCTCGGCCGTCCGCTCGATGACGGGCCGGCGATCACGGCCGAGGCGATGCATCCGATCGAGCGCGACGCACCGCGCATCATCGAGCGCGACCTCGTCAGCGAGCCGGTCGAGACCGGCTTGGTCGTGGTCGACACTCTGTTTCCCATCGGCCGCGGCCAGCGCGAACTCATCATCGGCGACCGCGCCACCGGGAAAACATCCATCGCGGTCGACGCGATGGTCAACCAGCGCCGCGCCGACATGATCTGCGTCTATGTGGCGATCGGCCAGCGGAGCATGGCGGTCGAGCGCGTGATCGAGGACATACGGGCGCACGGCGCTCCCGAGCGCACGATCTTTCTCATCGCTTCGGCTTCTTCGACCGCGGGCATGCAATGGATTGCCCCCTTCGCTGGTTTCGCCATGGGCGAATATTTCCGCGACAAGGGCCAGCATGTGCTGATCGTGCTCGACGACCTCACCAAGCACGCGGCCACCCACCGTGAGCTTTCGCTGCTCACCCGCGAGCCGCCGGGTCGCGAGGCCTATCCGGGGGATATCTTCTATCTCCACGCCCGCCTGCTCGAACGCGCCGCACGGCTGTCCCCCGCCTTGGGCGGCGGTACGCTGACCGCACTTCCGATCGCCGAGACAGATGCGGGCAACCTCTCCGGCTATATCCCGACGAACCTGATCTCGATCACCGATGGACAGATCGTTCTGGACCGTCACCTGTTCGCGGCCGGCCAGCGCCCGGCGGTGGATGTCGGGCTCAGTGTCAGCCGCGTCGGCGGCAAGGCGCAGAATCCGGCGCTACGCAAGGCGTCGGGACGTATCCGGCTCGACTATGCCCAGTTCCAGGAGCTGGAGATGTTCACCCGCTTCGGCGGCCTGTCCGACGAGCGGCTGAAGGGGCGCATCCTGCGCGGCGAGCGCATCCGCGCGCTGCTCGCCCAGCCGCGTCTGAGAGCGCTCAAAACGGCCGACATGGTGGCGCTCCTGGCCGGGCTCGCCGCAGGGCTGCTCGACCCCGTGCCGGTGGCCGACATTGACGCGATCCGTGATAGGCTGTCCGCGCGGCTGGATGCCGATGCGGGCGATGTGGTCGCAAAGCTCATCCAGCGCGGTGAACTGGACGATGCCGCTCACGCAGCCCTCCTTGCCGTGCTCCGCGATCTGATCGCCGAGACGATCCGGCCATGATGGACCGCCTGGCCGCAATCACACGGCGCATGGAGACCGTTCGCCAGCTCGGAGCCGTCGCGACGGCGATGCGCGGAATTGCCGCTGCCCGGCAGCGTGAGGCGGAAAGCCGGCTGGAGGCGATACGCGCCTATGCCGCGACGATGGGCAGCGCCATCGGCGAAGCGCTTGCGCTCGCGCACGGCAGCGCCGCGCCGCGGAACGGCAAGGCGGAAGGCGATATATTGATTCTCCTGGCGGGCGAGCAGGGCTTCGCCGGCGCCTACAGCGACCGCGCGATCCAGGCCGCGCTTGCCCATTTGCGGCAGTCCGCCGACGGACCTCCCGCGACGCTGATGCTCGCCGGCAGCCGCGGACGGATGCTGGCGGAAGCGCAGGGCCTCAAACCCGCCTGGACGACCACCATGCCGCTGCACGTCCGCGAGGTCGCCGACACGGCCAACCATATTGCCCAGACTCTCTATGCGCTGCTGGCACACGGTGGAGTCGGCAGCGTGACGCTGCTCCATGCCTCGCCCGATGGCGCCTCCGCGTTACAGCCTTTCCGCGCGAAGACGCTGATTCCGTTCGACTATGCCCGCTTTTCCTCGCATCCGCGCGCGATTCCGCCGCTTGTGACGATGCCCGCGGATCGGTTGGTGGCGATGCTGGCCGAGGAATATGTATTCGCCGAGCTTTGCGAAGCGCTCATGCTGGCGTTCGCCGCCGAGAGCGAGGCGCGTCTTCGCGCGATGATGTCGGTCAGCGAGAATATCGCAAAGACGAGCGATGTGCTCGCTGCTGTCTTTCGCCAAGGCCGTCAGGACGCGATCACAGAGGAAGTGGTGGAACTCGCGGCGGGTTTCCGTTGAGGACGATTCGAAAGCCGCACACCGACCTCGCCGATTGCCCTGATCTTGCTTTTGGCCGCATCCGCACCGAGTTCGCCTCGCAACCGCCCGAGCGAGGATAAGGACCGCCCACTGTCGGGCTCGACCGGCACGGAATCCCTTCGCTAGGCGGCATCTCCCCCGGCGACATCGCCCCTGACGAGCGCCGGCTGTTCGACAGATCGCTTGTCATCGCTCCATGATCTATTCAAAACGGCTCCCGAAGGCGGTCGGAAATGTCGGGGTCACTCAGTGTGTTGGTTGGATGGAGGTTTAGGACTCAAGCTGGTCTCAGTGGAACCGCGCCCTTTAGCCGCAATAGACGAGTCGCTCTTCCGATCGCCGCGGGCCAATCGTTCGCGGGACTCGGCAAGCAAGTTCCGAAGCGTCAATTGTTTATCGTGATCGGTTTCGGCCTCCAGAAGCCGCCGGTATCGAGAAATGTTCTGTTTGATCACCCATTCTTCAGTCATCGCCGCCTCCATTCCAAGCAGCAATGCTCGGACTTTCGAAATCTGATATCTGAAAGGCTCTGGGTGAATGAGTGTTCGCCCAAACGGGGTTGCTTGCACAGACTCGGAAAATACCGAGTGGCGTGCGCGCGCCGGCATAAAGCCTTGTGGTCCCACGCCTGGCAAAGGCATGTGAGGCAGGCCGGATGACGAGGAAGCGCTCTTCGGCAAAGCCACCGGCAATCGTAGCTGCAGGTACCGATAACGCGCCCGTGGTGGCCGCCAAGCGGGATCGAATCGAGGGAGACGCCTTCCCGATCGTCGCGATCGGAGCCTCCGCCGGCGGCGTCGAGGCTTTCATGGAGCTTTTTGATATGCTGCCGGATCGGTGCGGAATGGCATTCGTCCTGATCCAGCACCTCGATCCCACGCATGAAAGCACGCTGCCCGAGATTCTATCCCAGCACACAGGCATGATCGTCAGCGAAGCGGCCGATCGCACCGCCCTCGAACCGGACCATGTCTATGTCATTCCGCGCCATGCCTACCTGACGGTAAAGGACGGCATGCTGCGGGTTTCGATCGAGCGGGAAAAGCATGGCGCACGCTTCCCCATCGACAGATTCCTGACGTCGCTCGCAGAGGAAAATCGCGCACGGACGGTTGCCGTGATCCTGACCGGCACCGGAACGGACGGCAGCCTGGGGTTGAAGGCCATCAACGAGCATGCCGGCCTCATCATCGCCCAGGATCCCGATGAAGCCGCTTTCGATGGCATGCCCCGCAACGCGATCGGCACGGGAGCCGTCGATCTTGTCCTTCCGCTCGTCAAAATCGCCGAAGCGCTGTTGCAGCAGTGCGCGCATGCGCGGACGACCGCTCCCGGCGAAACCGACGCAGGCGTGGGACCCGACACCATTCTCGCGCAGATCCTGGCGCTGGTGCACCAAAAGACCTCGCGCGATTTCGGCGCCTATAAGGAGGCGAGCCTGTTGCGCCGCATCCAACGGCGCATGGCGATACGCGGAAGCGAGACCCTCGATGAATATCTGAAGCTCCTTCGCGCCGATCCCAGCGAAATTGCCTTGCTGGCGAAAGATATGCTGATCCACGTCACGCAGTTCTTTCGGGGAACCAAGGACTTCGAGACGCTCGCGTCGAGTGTTATTCCGGATCTCGTTCGCCAACACCGGGACGACGTGCCGCTCAGGATATGGGTGACGGCTTGCAGCACCGGAGAGGAAGCCTACTCGATCGCGATCCTCTTCTTCGAGGAGATGGCACGACGCGGGCGGAATATAAACCTCCAGATATTCGCCACCGACATCGATGAGGAGATGATTTCAATAGCCCGGCAGGGCGTTTACTCCCCATCGATCAAATCGGAAATTGATCCGGAACGCCTGGAACATTTTTTCATCAAGGAGACGGACGGATACCGCGCTTCGACGCGCCTCCGGGAAACGATTGTTTTTACGGCCCACGACATTTTGAAGGATGCACCCTTTTCACGAATTGATTTCATATCCTGCCGGAATCTCTTGATCTACTTGCGCCCCGAAGCGCAGGACAAGATCATCGGGTTGTTTCATTTTTCACTGCGGCAAGACGGCGTTCTTTTTCTCGGCGCATCCGAAACGCCGGGCGATCCTTCGGATCTCTTCAAGCCAATATCGCACGCTCACCACCTCTACCGGAGAGTCGGCCAGGGCCGGGCAAGTCAGCTGCAATTCCCGATCGATACTCTGGAAAGGACCCGCGTGACCTGGCCAAATGTCGATCGAGCCTCCGAGCGGCGGCTGGAAAATCTTGGGAATATCACGCATCGCATCCTTGCCGATGCCTATGCGCCGGCGTCGGTGTTGATCAATGCCAAGCATGAGAGTCTCTATCACTTCGGTCCGATCGATCGCTATCTGCGAGTCTCACCCGGAGAGTTCAGCCGCGATCTGTTCACGATGGCGCGCGACGGCCTCGGCCTGAAGCTCAGGATCGCCGTCAGGCAGGCGCGGCAGCGACATGAGGCGGTGACCGCCACGGGTGCCGAAATCAGACGCGACGGCAAGACGTTTTTCGCGACCGCTACCGTCAGACCGCTCGATGTGGAAGGCCAGGAACTGCTCCTGGTCAGCTTTTTCGATGAACCCGGGCACAAGGCCAAAGTGCGGCGCTCTCCGCGGTCGCTGTCGGATGCGGCGCGGATCGCCGAGCTTGAAAATGACGTCGCAACCACGCGCCAGGAGCTGGAACAGACGATCCGCGAACTGGAGCATGCGAATGAGGAACTGAGGGCGAACAATGAAGAGGCGATGTCGGTCAACGAGGAGTTTCACGCGACCAGCGAAGAACTCCAGACCTCGAAGGAGGAATTGCAATCGCTGAACGAGGAGCTGACGACTGTCAACGGCCAGCTTCAGATAGCCCTGGAGAAGCAGCGCAGCACCGCCAGCGACCTGCAGAACATCCTGAACAGCACGGACATTGCCACGCTCTTCCTTGACCGGGATTTCAACATCCGGTTCTTCACGCCGAGCGCAAAGACGCTCTTTGGAATCATAGACACCGATGTCGGGCGGCCGCTTGCCAACCTCGCATTGCCGCGCACCGATGCAACGCTCCTTGACGACGCCGGTCTCGTCCTGCGCGATCTCTCGCCGGTTCAGCGGGAGATCAAGGCAGAGAATGACGCCTGGTACATCCGGCGGATCCTTCCGATCCGGACGCAGGACGATCAAGTTGCCGGCATCATCATAACTTTCTCCGACGTCAGCCAGATGAAGGTCGTGGAAGAGCAGATTCGCGACGCCCGAAATTATGCCGTGAGCATAATCGATACGATCCGAGAGCCCCTTGTCGTCCTCGATGGCAGCATGGGCATCGTCTCGGCGAACACATCCTTTTACCGATATTTTGCCGCAACCGCCGAGGACACGCTCGGACGCACCTTAGGACAATCGGGTGCTGGCGAACTGGGCGTCCCGGGACTGGATAGGTTTATCGACGAGATTCGCGCCGGCAAGATCGCACAGGACCATGAGATCGAGATCGAGCGGAAGGGCCGCGGCCGCCGGGTCCTGATGCTGCGCGCGCGCGAGATCGAGAACCGCCCGGCGGACGAACGGCGGGTTCTGGTCGCCATCGACGACATCACCGAGCGTGTCGAGGCCGAGCAGGCGCTCGTCGATGCACGGAAGGCGGCCGAAGAGGCCAATTTCGAGAAATCCCGCTTTCTCGCCGCGGCCAGCCACGATTTGCGTCAGCCATTGCAGACGCTTCGGCTGCTGCGTGGAATCATCGAGCAAAAGGTTGTCGACCCGGAGACGGTGCAACTGATGAAGAGAGCGGGCGAGACCCTCGATGGGCTAAACGGCCTGCTGGATTCGATGCTCGACAACAACCAGCTCGAGGCGGGTACGATCCTCCCGCAAGTGGATGCATTTCCCATCCATGACCTTCTCGATCGGCTTCGGAGCGAATTCGCCGTCCACGCCGAGGCGGCGGGCGTGGCATGGCGGGTGATCCCATCTAAGAGACTGGTCAAAAGCGACCAACACCTCCTTGAACGAATGCTCCGCAATCTGCTCTCCAACGCCTTCAAATACACAAGGCGCGGCAAGATTCTTCTTGGCTGCCGCGCCCATGGCGACAGGCTATCCATCGAGGTCTGGGACACGGGCGCGGGCATTCCTGAGGGAGACCTACCGACGATCTTCAACGAGTTCCATCGAACGGGCGGTATGGCCACACCGGACCCGAACCCCGGGCTCGGGCTCGGGCTGTCGATCGTTCGCCGGCTGGGCGAGCTTCTGGACCACCCGATCGATGTCTGCTCGCGCGTCGGCAAGGGCTCGGCATTCAAAATCAAGGTGCCGATCGGGACCGACAGGAGCGCCGATCACAGGACAATGGAGCTGCGGGCGGATGGCGGCATGATACCCTCGCGCAAGGGGAGAATTCTCGTCATCGAGGATGACGCTCCCGTCCGGGAAATGCTCGGAATGTTTCTCAGCGGCGTTGGACATCATGTGGTGCTGGCGGCCGATGGGCAGGAGGCGCTGGACGCAGTCTATAAGGTAGCGGAGGCGCCGGATCTTTTGATCGCGGACTATAGCTTGCCCGACGGCGCAGACGGATTCGCAGCTATCGACAATATTCGCAAGGCATTGAATGCAAAGCTGCCGGCAATCGTGCTCACCGGAGACATTTCAACGGTCACTCTCCAGGCGATCACGAGACGCGGCGAGTTCCACCTCGCAAAGCCGGTGACGGGCGATCGTCTGGCCGGAATGGTCGCCCGACTGCTCGCGGCGTCGCCCCAATCGCCGGCCGCTCCTGAGCGGATTTCCGCCTCGTCCGACTTGAGGGTGTTCGTCGTGGATGACGACCGGGGCATACGCGACACGCTTCGCGAGCTCTTGGAGATCAAGGGTTATCAGGTCGAAACCTATTCCGACGGCGAATCGCTTCTGAAGGCCGACAGCCCCGGAATGCAGGGATGCCTGATCCTTGATGCCAACATGCCCGGCATGGGCGGCCTTGAGGTTCTTGAACATCTCAAGGGGCGCGACAGCCGACTCTCCATATGCATGATCACCGGGAAAGGCGACATAGCGACGGCGGTGACGGCCATGAAGGCTGGGGCAATAGATTTCATCGAGAAGCCGGTCGACCCGGCTCAACTGATCGCGACGATCAACCGGGCGTTCGAGCGGGCAAGGATAGCCTCCGAAGAGTCCGAATCGCGCGCCAGCGCTACGCAAGCGCTCGCGAGCATGACCAAGCGCCAGCGCCAGGTGCTAGACTTGATTCTTGCCGGCAAGGTCAACAAGGAAATAGCGGCCAGCCTTCGGATCAACCAGCGCACCGTCGAAAGTCACCGCGCGCTGATCATGAAGAAAATGGGCGCGACCTCGGTTGCGGAACTCGTCCGTCTGGTGCTGACCGCGCATTGACTCCATTGTCACCAGAGATCGAGCCCTCGTGTCGTGGCGAGACCTGGATCACGCCATCATGCCAATCGTCCTGCGAAAGCGTCCAAGGGCAATCAGGAAGAAGATTGCACCGATCGCGATGATCCCGAGGAATTGGGGCCAGACGACATCCAGTCCGGCGCCGCGATAGAGGATCGACTGGGCCAGCTTGACGAAATGCGTCGTCGGCGCGGCGAGCATCACCGTTTGCACGATCTCGGGCATGCTCTCGCGCGGCGTCATGCCCCCGGAAAGCAGCTGGAGCGGCAGCAACACGAGCATCAGCAGTAGCCCGAACTGCGGCATCGAACGCGCGATCGTGCCCATGAAGATGCCGATCGACGTGGTCGCGAACAGGTGTAGCGCGGCGCCGGCCAGGAACAGCGCAATCGATCCCTCGATCGGCACCTTCAATATCCCCTCGACCACCACGAGCAACGCGAAGGCGCAGGCGAGCAGGACAACGAGCCCCATCGCCCAGACCTTGCTCGCCATGATCTCGAACGGTGTGACGGGCATTACCAGCAGATGCTCGATTGTGCCGTGCTCGCGCTCGCGGATCAGCGCCGCGCCGGTCAGCACGATCGAGAGCATGGTGACGTTGTTGATGATCTCCATCACCGATCCGAACCAGCTCTGCGCCAGCGTCGGATTGAAGCGGGCGCGCAGCGCGAGGTCGGCGGGCGGCGCGGCCGTGGCGCGGGTCCCCTGCATGAATTCGGACACCTCGCCCTGGACGATCTGCTGGATATACCCCCCCCCGGTGAAGGCCTGGCTCATCCGCGTGGCGTCGATGTTGAGCTGGACGGTCGGCTGACGGCCGGCGAGGACATCGCGCTGGAAATCGGGCGGCAGATCGAGCGCGAAGGTGTAGCGCCCGGCGTCCATGGCCGGATCGACCTCGCCCAGCGAGATCAACGCTGGCGGCGTGAAGTGCGGCGGATAAAAGGCCCCGGTGATCCGGTTCGACAGCGGCGACTGGTCCTCGTCGACGATCGCGATCGGCGCCTTGTGCAAGGTCTCGGGCATGGCGGAGGCTGCCACATAGATGCCGAGCGAGAAGGCGTAGACAATCAGCACCAGCATCATCGGATCGCGCCACAGGCTGCGCAGTTCCTTGATCCCGAGGCGGAGGATATTGGCTGCCTGCCGCATCTCAGCTCTCCTGCTTTTTGAGAAGCGCGACCGACAGCGCCAACAGCACCGGCACCGCCACGGCCAGTGCGAGAAGCGGCCGGACGAGATCGCCGAAACCCAGGCCCTTGGAGAAGACGCCACGGCAGATGGTGACGAAATGGGTGGTCGGGAAAATGGCGCCGACGAATGCTCCGGCCCCCTCGAGCGACGATACCGGATTGATCAGCCCGGAAAATTGCACCGCCGGCAGGATGGTGCCGATCGCCGTGGCGAACATCGCGGCGATCTGGCTGCGCATAAAGATCGAGAAGAGCAGTCCGATCGCCGTCGCGGACAGCGTGTAGAGCAAGGCCCCCACCGTCATGGCCAGCACGCTGCCGGTGATCGGCACGCGGAACACCAGCACCGCCAGCAACACCAGAAGGACATAGTTCAGCATGGCGAGCGCGACATAGGGAAGCTGCTTGCCGAGCAGGAATTCGATCCGCGTTATCGGCGTGACATAGAAGTTGATGATCGAGCCGAGTTCCTTCTCCCGCACGACGCTGAGCGCCGTCAGCATCGCGGGGAACAGCAGCAGCAGGACGGGAATGACCGCAGGTGCGATCGCCACCAGGCTCTTGACGTCGGGATTATAGCGATAGCGGGTCTCGATGGTGATGAGGCCCGCCGATGGCCGAACGCCCAGTTCCTGCGTCGCCGTCTCGCTCAGCCACTGAGCGTGCAACGCCTGGATATAGCCCTGCACGGTCTCGGCGCGCTGCGGCATCGCGCCGTCGATCCACACGCCGACCTGGACAGGATCGCCACGCCTCAGATCGCGGGCGAAGTTGGGCGGGATCTCGATCGCAAGACTGAGTTCGCCGGAGCGCATGCGCCTGTCGAGCTGGGCGTAATCGGTGATCGGCGGGCGTTCGATGAAATAGCGCGAGCCGGCCAGGTTGAGCGCATAGTTCTGGCTCGTTGTGGTTCCGTCGCGGTCGAGGATCGCGAAGGGCAGATCCTCCACGTCCATGCTGATGCCGTACCCCATGATGAACATGAGCAGCACGCTCCCCAAAAGGGCGAGCGTCGCGCGGATCGGATCGCGACGAAGCTCCAGCGCCTCGCGCCGGCTGTAGCTCATCATGCGCCGGCGGCTGAAGGCGCGGGAGAAGGACGAAGCGGGCTGGTCCTTTGTCTCGACGGCCGGTGCGGCGGCCGCCGTTCCCGTCTCTGCGCTTTCGTCTATGCCCGCCGCGTCCTCCAGATAGCTGATGAATGCGTCCTCGAGGCTTTTGCTGCCGCGCTTCTCGACGATCGCCGCCGGCGTATCGCTGACCAGCACCTTGCCCGCGTGCATCAGCGAGATGCGGTCGCAGCGCTCGGCCTCGTTCATGAAGTGGGTCGAGATGAAGATCGTCACCTTGTCGTTGCGGGACAGGTCGATCATCATTTGCCAGAACTGGTCGCGCGCGATCGGATCGACGCCCGAGGTCGGCTCGTCGAGGATCAGCATCTCGGGCTTGTGGATCATCGCGACCGAGAGGCTCAGGCGCTGCCGCTGGCCGAGCGGGAGCGCGTCCGGCAGCGCATCCATGATCTCGGTCAGGCCGAAGCGTCCGGCCATCTCCTCGATCCGCGCGGGAATTTGGGCGGCGGGGACGTGGAAAAGCTGCGCATGCAGTTCGAGGTTCTGCCGGACGGTGAGCTCGGAATAGAGCGAGAAGGCCTGGGACATGTAGCCGACGCGCCGGCGGGTCGCCATGTCGTCATTCTCGACCTCGCGCCCGAACAGCCACGCCTGACCCTCGCTCGCCTTGAGCAGGCCGGTCAGCATCTTCATCGTCGTCGACTTGCCGCAGCCGTTGGAGCCGAGGAAGCCGAAGATCTCGCCCCGCTCGATCCGAAAGTCGACATGATCGACCGCGGTGAATTCGCCGAAGCGCATGGTCAGTCCCTTGGCCTCGATGGCGATCTCGGCCTCGCGTCCGTCGCTGCGCGGCGGGATCGTCACGGCCTTGTGACCGCGTCGACGCTCCTCGGGCAGCAGCGCAATGAAGGCCTGCTCCAGCGTCGTGGTATTGGTCCGCTCGTAAAACTGCTGCGCCGTTCCCGTCGCGAGGATCCGTCCCGCGTCCATCGCCACCAGCCAGTCGAACCGCGCGGCCTCCTCCATATAGGCGGTGGCGACCAGCACGCTCATGCCGGGCCGTCCGGCGCGGATGCGATCGATCAGGTCCCAGAACTGCGCGCGTGAGAGCGGATCGACGCCCGTGGTCGGCTCGTCGAGCAGCAGGAAATCAGGATCGTGAATCAGCGCGCAGCACAGCCCCAGCTTCTGCTTCATGCCGCCCGACAGCTTGCCGGCGGGACGATCGCGAAACTCGGCAAGTCCGGTGCTATCGAGAAGATCGGCGATCCGCCGGTCGCGCTCGTCCGCGTCCTGGCCGAAGAGACGGCCGAAGAACTCCAGATTCTCGGCTATCGACAAGGTGGGATAGAGATTCTTGCCGAGTCCCTGCGGCATGTAGGCGATCCGCGGGCACACCAGCTCGCGGTGCCCCCTGTCGCTCATGTCGCCGCCCAGCACCTCGACCCGCCCCTTCTGGATGACCCGGGCGCCCGCGACGAGCGAGAACAGCGTGGACTTGCCGACCCCGTCGGGGCCGATCAAGGCGACCATGCGCCCGGCCGGGATCTCCAGGTCGACGTCGTCGAGCGCCAGCGTCTTGCCATAATGGATGCCGACCCCGGAAAGGCGCGCCGCCGGTTCCGGCGAGGCGCTCTCCGTCGTGCCGCTCGCAGTCATCGCGATACGTTGACGGTCAGCTTCGCCGGCCATTGCGCCTCGCGGTCGGTCCGGACATAGGCCATGCCGGGGAGCCCGGTCTTGACCTGGGTGATGTGGCGTTCGAGCAAGGCGGGATCGATCCGCGCCTTGACGCGGAACATCAGCTTCTGCCGCTCGCTGGCCGTCTCGACCGTCTTGGGCGTGAACTGGGCGACATCGGCCACGAACGAGACCCTGGCCGGTACGACGTAATCGGGCGCGGCATCGAGCACGATCCGGACCTCGCTTCCCAGCGCCACGCGCCCCGCCACCGTCTCGGGCAGGAAGAAGGTCATGTACACGTCGCCGAGGTTGACGAGATTGAGCACCCGCCCGCCGCCCGCGACGACCTCGCCTGGTTGAGCCACGCGATACTGAACACGCCCAGCCACTGGCGCGCGCAGGTCGCTGTCGCGGATATCCGCCTCGATCCGTTCGATCGTCGCGCGCGCGGCGTCGACGTTCGACCGCGCGCCGATCACCTGGCTGCGCGCGGTGCCGATGGCCGCGTCGACCGCCGCCATCTGCGCGCGCGCCGCCTCGACCGCCGCCGTCGCGCCCTCGACCTGCGCCTGATCGTCGTCGCGTTCCTGAACCGCGGTCGCCCCCTCGCGCGCCAACGTTTCCGAGCGGGCGAGCCGCTTGCGGGCGGCGTTGAGTTCGGCCTCGCGCTGCCGGACGGCGGCAAGCGCCGCCGCGCGTTCGCTCTGGCGCTGCGCCACCTGGCTCTGCGCGATCTGGATGGCATTGAGAGCCTGGGCGAGTTGAGCCTGAGCCTCGGAGCGCTGGGCGTTGAGGACGTCGACGTCCATATGCGCGACGACCTGGCCTGCCTTCACGAAGTCGCCCTCATCGGCGACGATGTCGCGGATGCGTCCCGGGGTCTTGGCCGACACGTCGATCTCGATCGCCTCGATCCGTCCGTTGCCCCCGACAATGCCCTCCGGAAGATCGGCGGGCCTGAGCAGCAGCCACAGGATGAGGCCGACCGCAACAGCCGTCGCGGCGATGCCGCCCCTTATGATCCATTTCTTCTGAGGGGTCGTCATTGTGCTCGATTCCCGGGAGCTGCGTTGATGTCGAAGGCAGGGTTCTGGACGAAGCCGCCGCCCAGCGCCGCATAGAGGGCGACGGCGCTCGCGAGATGGGCCCGCCGAAGCTCGACCAGCGCCTGCTCGGTGTCGAACAGGTCGCGCTGCGCGTCGAGAACCTCGAGATAGGCCGAGCGGCCGTTGTCGAAGCGCAGCTGCGCGAGCCGCGCGCGTTCGCGCAACGCCGCAAGCATGGTCCGCGTCGTCTCGATCTGGAGGCCGAGTTGCCGGCGCCGGACGAGTGCGTCGGAGACGTCACGAAATGCTGCCTGCACCGTCCGCTCATAATCTGCGACGGCGATCACCTGACGGGCTTTGGCCACGTCGAGGTTACCCTTGAGGCGTCCGGCATTGAACAAGGGGAGGCTCAAGGTCGGCGTGAAATTCCAGGACAGGCTTCCATCCTTGAACAAGCCGTCCAGGTCGCTGCTCGCGGTGCCGAAGGCGCCTGTCAGGCTGATATTGGGAAAGAAAGCGGCGCGCGCGGCGCCGATATTCGCTTCGGCTGCGCGCAGGGAATATTCGGCCGCCACGATGTCGGGTCGATTGGTGAGAAGCGCCGACGGCAGGCCCGTGGGCAGCGCCACCTCGGGCGCGGCTTCCGCGAGGCGGAGCGGCCCGGGCGGGATGTCGACGGGCCGCCCGACCAGCAGCGCCAGGGCGTTGCGGTTGACCGCGCGATCCTGATCGAGCGCCTGCAGCGCCGCCTGGGCCTGCGCCAGCAGGGTCTGCGCCTGCGTCATCTCGAGCTTCGAACCTGACCCGACCTCGTAGCGCCGTCGCATGATTCGGAGCGCGTCCTCGCGGGTCTTGATCGTCCGGACCGCCAGTTCGGCGCGCTCCTCATATTCGCGCTCGAGAAGATAGCCGTTGGCAACCTGGGCGACGAGGTCGGTGGCGACCGCGCGTCGCGCCTCTTCCGTCGCCAGATATTGCGCCCGCGCCGCCTCGTTGAGATTGCGCAGGCGGCCCCAGAAGTCGATTTCCCAACCGGCGCTCAGCTGGGCGTAGATCTGGTTTCCCGTGACCGCCTGCCCGAACCCCGACAGATCGGCCGGGGTTCGTCCCCGCGTTCCGGTCGCGACCGCGTCCAGCTCCGGATAGAGCGCCGACCCCTGGATCCGCCATGCCGCCCGAGCCTCGGCGACGCGTCCGGAAGCGACCCGGATGTCGCGGTTGTTATCGAGCGCTGCCGCGATGAGCGCGCGCAGCTGTTCCTCGCGGAAGAAATCGTACCAGCCGACCTGGGCGACGGAGAGCCCGGCGGCGGGCGCGGCGGCATAGGCCTGCGGCACGGGCTGCGGCGGGCGGACATGCGCAGGGGCGAACGAGCAGCCGGCCAGAAGCATCGGCAGGGCCGCGAGAACGGGCGTGAAGACGCCGCCACGCCGCGCGATCCTTGTGATCGTCAGATCCGCCATGTTGCTTCGCCGGTCCCCGCTTCGATTCAAGAGCACCGGCTCCCGCCCAAGAGCGGGCGGAAGCCGGTTCATGTCTTACGTGAGGGCTCAGGCCGCTTGAGGGACCTTTGCGGGCGAGCGCGCCGGCTCGCTGGGCTTCGCGGGCTCGGTCGCCGCTGTCTTGGCCAGTGGCCGGAACCACGCCTGGAGGGTATCGGTCAGTTGCTGCTGGTTGGTTGCCTGCGAGAGCAGGTCCTTCCAGCTACCCTGCCACTCGTCGATCGCAGCCTTGAACTTGGTTGCCGCCACCTCGCGGCTCTTTTCCGCCTCGTTGAACATGCTGGTGACCGCTTCGCTCTTCAAGCTGGGGACCGTTCCGGGCTTCAGCTCCTTCAGCTGATCGACGAAGAGGGCGGCTGCCTTGCTGCCGATCTGCGCGCATTCCTCGCCGCCGGCCCGGGCAATCTCGGCGAATTTGAGCGCTAGCTCGCCATTGGCCCTGGCAAGGGCAGTGATCTGGTCGAGGGGATAGCTCATGAATCGGTCCTTTCGAAATAAGGCTTGGGGGACGAACAGCATCCTTTACAATGCTGCGCCGCGATATGAGGGAATGCCCGTAGGAATGGCGCGAACCCGCGGGAAGGTTCAGCCAGTGGCGATATATTGACCTCCGTTGATGGTGAGCACCGAACCCGTGCAGAACGCTGCTTTTGGCGAAGCAAGATAGGATACGGCCTGCGCGATTTCGTCGGGCTCGCCGAGACGGCCCACCGGAATGCTGGCGATGATTCCGTCGCGCACCTCCTCCTTGACCGCCGCGACCATATCCGTGTCGATATAGCCGGGGCAGACGGCATTGACGGTGATGTTCCGCGAGGCATTTTCCTGGGCGAGTGCTTTGGTGAAGCCGATCACACCGGCTTTGGCCGCGGAATAGTTGACCTGCCCGACCTGGCCCTTCTGACCATTGATCGATGAGATGTTGATGATCCGGCCGAAGCGTCGCTCGCGCATGCCCTCAATGATCGCGCGGGTCATCGTGAACATCGAGTCGAGATTGGTCGCCAGCACCGCGCGCCACTGGTCCCAACTCATCTTGTGGAATAATCCGTCTCGGGCGATGCCTGCATTGTTGACAAGAACGGACACGGGTCCGAGCTGTTTTTCGACGAGGGCGACGCCTTGGCGACAGGCGGTCTCGTCGGCGACGTCCCATTTGAACACCGGGATCCCGGTGTCGTGCCTGAACTCGGCGGCAGCGTCGTCATCGCCATGGTAGATGGCGGCTACCTCGCGGCCCTCCGACTTCAACGAGCGGGCAATGGCCGCGCCGATCCCGCGCGTGCCACCGGTAACGAGTGCAATATCCGTCATGGTCGTCCGGTCCCGTTTCTGCCTCAGCTACGCTGCGACGTGTCCCTTACAGAGCCTCCCCCGGACAATGCGTATGTATACTTATCGGTTTTGTTATTATCGCCTTGCATTCGAGGAGCAAGTCCGGAGGCCAAGGCGGAATGCAGATGGCCTCGTTGAAGGCGACGTCATGACGCGAGTGAAATCTTCAGGAAGGACGAGGCGTCTGCCGCCGCGCGACCCCAAGGGCGGTCGGCCAAGGCAGGATGTCGCGGCGCGGTTGGGCACGCATATCCTCGACGTCGCTCTCGAACAGTTCGTCGCCCATGGCGTCGAAGGCGCCAGCATGGAAGGGATAGCGGCTGCCGCCAACGTTTCGAAGCGGACGCTCTACGCGCGCTTCGGCGCAAAGGCGCGCTTGCTCGTCTCGGCCGTGGAACACGGAATCGCGCATCATCTCCGGCCGATCGCGTCGAACATTCCGGCCGGCTCGGCGCGGGACAAGCTGCTCCATGTCGGCAGAAAAATTCTCGATTCGTCGCTCAAACGCGAGGTGATCGGCCTGGAGTCCCTTGTCAATTGTGTTGCCGACCATGAATCGGAAGTCGGTCAGGCGAAGCCCTCGATGGGTGCGAAGGCAGGAATTGCGATCATCCAGTCCATTCTTGAAGAGGCCTGCGGCACACGCGCACGCGAGAGCGACACGGACCTGCCGTTCCTGGCGGCTTTCCTTTTCGATGCGCTCGTCACAAGCCCGCGGCATCGCATTCTCCAGCGCCGCGAACTGGAAAACACCGCGCAAGCCAAGTCGGATTATCTCGAGCGCACGATGGAATTGATTGCCGATGGAATGCCCTTCCTCGGCAGGTGTTCGCCCGATTAGACTGCGCGCCGCCCATCTCATAGCGGCGGCCCCTTTGTGCGAAGAACACGGCCATCATGGTCGATCGCCCGCTTCCGGCTCAGGTGACGCTCTCCAGGAGCAGCGCCACGCCCTGCCCGCCTCCGATGCAGAGCGTGACGAGCCCGCGCCGCAGTCCGTCGCGGCGCATCGACTGGAGCAGCCGCGTGGTCAGCACGGCGCCCGTCGCACCGATCGGATGTCCATGGGCAATGGCGCCACCTTCGACGTTGACGATATCTTCGGGCAGGCCCAGCTCGCGGATGACGGCGATCGCGATCGCGGCGAAGGCTTCGTTGATCTCGACCCGTTCGAGGTCCGATATCGACCAGCCCGCACGGGCAAGCGCCTGGCGCGCGGCGGGGACCGGGCCGAGACCGAACAGGCCCGGCGCTACCGCGCCCACGCCGAACGCGACCAGACGCCCCAGGGGAGCGGCACCATTCCGGCCGGCCCAGTCCTCGCTTGCGACGATCATCGCCGCCGCGCCGGTATTGAGCCCTGGGGCGTTGCCCGCAGTGATTGTTCCTTCCGGGCGAAAGGCGGGCTTGAGGTGGGCGAGGCTTTCGGGCGTCGCGTCCGGCCGATTCTGCTCGTCCCGCGAGAAGATGGTCGGTCCTTTTCGTCCTGGAATTTCGACCGCCACGATCTCGCTGTCGAACTTGCCCGCCGCCTGGGCGGCGCCGAACCGCTGTTGTGATCGCACGGCCCAGGCGTCCTGGGCCTCGCGCGAAATCTGGAATTTCGTCACGAGATCCTCGGTCACCCAGCCCGAATGCTGGTCGACGAACGCGTCGTTGAGGCCGTCATGGAGCATGCTGTCGAACAGCTTGCCGTCTCCCATCCGGTAGCCCCAGCGGCCCTTCTCGATGAGGTACGGCGCCTGATCCATATTCTCCATCCCGCCAGCGACGGCGGCATTGGTCAGGCCCAGCATGACCTCCTGCGCAGCGGTGGCGATCGCCTGGGCACCGGAGCCGCAGACCCGGTTGACGGTCATCGCCGGCACAGTGTCGGGGATCCCGCCGCCGATCGCCGCCTGCCGCGCCGGGTTCATCTTCGCGCCGGCCTGCACCACCTGGCCCATGACAACCGTATCGATCGCGTCCCCGGTCACGCCGGCGCGCTTCAGCGTCTCCGCGATCGCGATACTGCCGAGCCTCGGCGCGGCCATGTCCTTGAGGCTGCCGCCATAGCTCCCGATCGCGGTTCGCACGGGCGCGCAGAGAACGACATTCGTGGTCATGATCTTTTCCTCCATTCGGCCGCTTCAGGCCATGTATTTGCCGCCGTTGATCGAAAGCGTGGCGCCGGTGACGAAACCGGCTTCGTCCTCGACCAGGAAGAGGACGCCCCGAGCGATCTCCTCGGGCGCGCCGAGACGTCCGACGGGAACGGCGGCCAGAACATTCTTCATCGCCTCTGCCGGGACTGCGGCGACCATCGCGGTGTCGGTATAGCCCGGCGCGATCGCATTGACCGTGACGTTGCGCGCCGCGCCCTCGAGCGCCAGCGCCTTGGTGAAGCCGATCACGCCCGCCTTGGCCGCCGCATAGTTGGTCTGGCCGAACTGCCCCGACAGGGCGTTGACCGAGCTCACATTGACGATTCTGCCGAAGCGCCGCTCGCGCATGCCCTCGATGACCGCGCGGCACATGTTGAAGCAGCCGCCAAGGTCGACATCGATCACGCTGCGCCATTGCTCTTCCGTCATCTTGTGGAGCGTGCCGTCGCGGGTGATGCCAGCGTTGTTGACAAGGATGTCGACCGGCCCGATCTCCGCAACGATCCTGGCTACGCCGGCCTGGCTCGCGGCAAAATCACCCACGTTCCAGCTGTAGACAGCGACGCCCGTCTCGTCGTGAAAGGCCTGGGCGTCGGCGTCGTTGCCGAAATAATTGGCAATGACGGTGTAGCCATGGGCCTTGAGGAGTCGTGCGGTCGCGGCGCCGATGCCGCTCACGCCGCCGGTGATGAGCGCTATACGAGACATAGGATTTCCTTGCTGCTGGTGCTGGTGGAGGCGGCCTGGAGCGGCGCGGTCACTGCGCGAGATAGCCGCCATCGACGGGATAGTAGCCGCCCGTCATGAACGAGGCACGGTTCGAAAGAAGAAGCGCGACAAGCGCAGCAACCTCCTCGGGCCGGCCGAGTCGGCCGATCGGGTGCTGCTCGATCAGTGAGGGCGACGGCTCGCCCTGTGCCCGGATAAGGGGCGTATCGATGACGGCTGGTCCGACGGCGTTGACGCGGATTGCCTGGCGGGCGTAGTCGACGGCCGCAGTCCGGGTCATGCCGACGACGGCGTGCTTGGCGGCCGTATACGCGATGGTGCCGGGCAGGCCGAGCATGCCGCAGATCGAACTCATGTTGACGATCGCACCGCCGCCCGAGGCGAGCATGGCGGGGATCTGATATCGCATGCCGTAGAAGACGCCGTCCATGTCGACGCTGAGCACGCGCCGCCAATCGGCGAGATCATACTCGCCCGCCGGGGCGGAGATCCCGCCGACGCCCGCATTGTTCACGGCAAGATCGAGCCGGCCGAAGGTCTTCACTGTAAAGGCAACCATCGCCTCGACATCGGCGGGGTTCGCCACGTCCGTCCGCAGCGGAAAGGCCCGACCGTCTCCGATGTCGGTGGCGAGAGAATGCGCGCGGTCAACGTCGAGATCGGCGAGCACAAGCCGCGCGCCGCCGGCGGCCAACTCGCGGGAATTGCTCTCGCCAAGCCCGCTGGCGGCTCCTGTCACGATCGCAATCTTGCCATTGAAGTCGAACATCTTGTCCTCCAGAGCGCGCGGAAGCGCCGCCCGAAAACGGGCATTGTCAGACCGATCGGCACCTCACCCTAGAGTTGTGGATTTCCCGATCCTGGCGGGAACTGCCGTTGATGTGCATCGCGGTAGAGCGGCCCGCCATCGGGAACTCTACTTATGCGTTCAATTCAAGCTCGCGTCGGCGCGCTGATGCGCAAAGCCGGAGGTCGGGCAACCGTGGAAGCAGTGGATCAACCAAACGGATGGGCGATGGACATCCTGCGCCGCGGCGGGCTCGCCCGTCTGCTTTTCATGCTTGCCAAAGATGGACCCCGGACCGCGTTGGCGCGCCATAAGCAAAGAGGCCGCGGCATTCCGGGCAGCAATGATCATCATCGCGATCGATCCAGCTGGTGCGGAGATTCACGTAGCGACATGGCGGCTAGCTTGCAGCAATCTTCTCGGGGAAGGAGGCCTGCCATGAATGATTCCGGCATTTCCTGCCTGCTGGGCCGACGCCGCTCACGCCGAACGCCGGCCCGTGTCACGGCCTGCGCCGAAGCCCGCTCCATTCATCAGCAGTTCGTCAGCAGTCATCCGCCAATCAGGCTCGCCGACGCTCGCGAGCGCCGGCAACTCCGCTGTACAGGCGCGGCCGGCCGCATGGCCGGCTCGCTCCAAGCGCGGGTGCCGGCGGGCCCGCGCGTTCAACGCGACACCATCCCAATGCAACTCTGACTGGAGAAATAATGAGCGAACTCGGCCACGATCTGCACACGCTCTTTCCCGCGCACCGCGAGATCCTTCACGCACTGAAACTGGAAAGCCCGCACTATCGTGAACTGGCTCATCGCCATCACGAGTTGACTCGGCAGATATACCGGATCGAAGGAGGACTGGACGCCACTTCCGATGACCGACTCGAAGACCTGAAAAAGCAGCACCTGAGGCTGCTCGACGAGGTCGCAGAACTGATTGCAGATAAGCTGGACGCGCGATGCCGGATCTGAATCTGATACGCTATCGCCTCACCGACAAGCTCCGCGAGCTGAACGCCAAGGTTGCGCGCATCGAGGAGGAGCAGGGTCAACCGCTCGATGACGACTTCGAAGAGCAGGCGGTCGCCCGCGAGGATGATGAAGCACTGGACGCCGTCGAACAGTCCACGCTGGCTCATATTGCGCTGACGCAACAGGCGCTCGCAAGGCTGGACGCGGGCACGTATGGCCTGTGCACCAACTGCGGGAAGGTCATCGCGGCAGCGCGGCTCGAAGCGCTACCAGCCGCGGCGCAGTGCATCCGGTGCGCAAGCTCGGCGGCGCACGACAGAGTCTGACGGAACGTCCATGCGCCGTATCGAGGACACGAGCTTCACTGTGCTCATCTTGGCCGTATCGCTCGCCTTCGCGTGGGTCGTCCAGCCACTGTTTGGCGCCATTCTCTGGGGCGTCATCGCATCGATCCTCTTCGCGCCGCTGAACGACCGCTTGTTGCTCGCAATGCCGAGGCGCAACAATCTTGCCGCTCTGCTGACACTGCTCGCAATCATGGCGATGGTAATCCTTCCGGCAATCCTGCTTTCCGCTTTCCTTCTTCAGGAGCTGGCAGGCGTATACGCGCGGATGCAGAGCGGAGATGTCGATCCGGGCGCCTATTTCCTGCAATTTCAGGAACGTCTGCCACGATGGGTGAAGTCGCTGCTGACCGGGTTGGGTCTGACGGATTTCGAGGCCGTGCGGGCAAGGCTGACAGCCGGGATCGCCGCGAGCTTCCAGACGCTGACGGCGCGAGCTCTCAGCATCGGCCAGAGCGCCTTTGGCTTCGTCATCGGGCTGGGCGTCATGCTCTACCTGTCGTTCTTTCTCTTGCGCGATGGCAAGCAGGTGGCTGCCCGAGTGGAAGCCGCCATTCCGCTCGATCCGGAGCAGCGCGCGGCACTGTTTGCAAAATTCACTGCGGTCATTCGCGCAACGATCAAGGGCAGCCTCGTGGTCGCGGTCATTCAGGGCGCTATCGGCGGGATCGTTTTCTGGATACTCGGGATCCATAGCGCCTTGCTTTGGGGTGTCCTGATGGCCTTTCTGTCCCTTCTGCCGGCGATCGGGACGGGCATCGTCTGGGTGCCCGTTGCCGTCTATCTGCTCGTGACGGGCGCAGTCTGGGAAGGCATCATTCTCATATTGTGCGGCCTTTTCATTATCGGGCTCGTCGATAATCTCCTGCGCCCGATCCTCGTGGGACGGGATGCGCGCATGCCCGACTATGTCGTCCTGATCTCCACTCTCGGTGGTCTGGAGGTGCTCGGCTTCAACGGCCTGGTGATCGGTCCGGTGACGGCGGCGCTCTTCATCGCAGCATGGGATATCTTCGCGCGCTCACGACTAAAGCCGCAGGCAGGGCCAACATAGGCAATCCGAGTGCCTTGCAATGAGCGACGCAATTGGAGCGGCCGACAGGCGCTGGCCTATGGGGACAGGTTACGGGTAGTTACGCATTCCCTTGGCCCTATTCTGTCGGCCTAGTGCAGTGAGGCGTCGTGCCGCGCGCCCAGCAATGGGTAGTCGTGTTCATTTCGGGCCATGCGGGCCATCGAGCGGTCCTCGAACGCTGTTGTGCTGAGGAAATCTGAACCAGAAGTGACAATCTTTCATACGGACCTAACGATAGCCGGGGATATTGCCGCCATCGCCGGCATCGCGCTTGCGCTTGGCCTCGGGCTGCTGATCGGCGTCCAACGTGGCTGGACATTGCGCCGTGAACCGGCCGGCTCCCGCTTCGCCGGCATCCGGACCTTCGGACTGCTCGGGCTGGCGGGAGGCGTCGCGGGCGCGCTCAGGTCGATCGAGCCCGGCGTGGCGATCATCCTGGTCGCGGCTGCCGCGATGTTGGTTCTGATGGGATATGCGCAGGCCGCATGGCGGGGCGGCCCGGTCAGTGGAACAGCGAGCCTTGCCGGGCTTCTGACGCTAGGCTGCGGATTCCTCGCGAGCAGCCAGCACGAACGCCTCGCGACGATCGTCGCCGTCATAATGACGTTCGTGCTTGCGCTCCGATCTCAGCTTCATGGCTGGATCGAGAGGTTGAGCGAAGTCGAGGTGAGGGCGATCGCCCGCTTCGCTCTGATTTCCCTCGCTATCCTGCCGCTTCTCCCCGACCGCGCTTTTGGTCCCTACGGTGCCTGGAATCCGCAGCAACTGTGGATGGTGGTTGTCCTCGTGTCGGGCTTTTCCTTCGCCGGCTATATGGCGAGCAAGCGCCTCGGCGCCTCGCGCGGGACGCTCGCGACTGCAGCTGCCGGCGCCATGGTCTCGTCGACGGCGGTTACCGCCGCCTTGGCGACCCGGCTGCGCGACCCAGCGGAAAACGGTCCCATTCTCATGGCGGGAATCACCGTCGCCTCCGTCATCATGCTGGCGCGCGTACTGGTGCTGGTGGGCGTCCTGGCTCCGTTCGCGTTGCCGGCGCTAGCGGTGCTGGTTGCGCCCGCGATGCTGGTCAGCGCCCTCGCCACCGTCTGGCTTCTTCGGGCAGCAGCGCGTTTGCCCTCACGGTCCAGCCAGGAGGTTCCTGTTCGCAACCCGTTCAACCTTGCGCCGGCGCTCGGCCTGATGGCGCTGGTAATGGTTTTGTCGCTCGCCTCGCGGTGGGTGCTCGATCGATTTGGTGATGCCGGCTTGGCCACGATCCTCGCCCTGTCGGGGATGGTGGACGTCGATTCCGCCATCATCACGATGGGTGGGTTGCCGAAGGGCGTGCTGGAAGGACCAACTGCGGGCCTCGTTCTGGCCACCCCGGTCATGCTCAACACTCTCGTCAAGGCCGGAGCCACGATCAGCCTCGCCGGAAGGCAGCGAGGCTCGTCCGCCGCCCTGTCCCTGATTGCGAGCGTCGCAGCCAGCATGCTCATGCTGCCTGCGGTGTTGTGATGGCCGGTCGGGAGCGCCTGCTGGGAGCGAAGCTCATGGCCGGGAGATCGCAGGTCTGCGTACCTGCCTGACCGCCGGAGCGACATGAGACCGCGTTGTCGCGGTAGGCGTGAGCGTAGCCGTCCAGGGTGCACTGCGGCCGCCGCGAGAACGTCTCCCATAGGTATAGTCACGCATATTCTGAGTCAGGCGCCGTCGATAGCCTCGTTCCATTGCGATGGAGGCGACCATGAAAAACATTCTTTTGCTGGTTCACGACGACGAGGGGCAGGAAGCCCGACTGCAGGCGGCGCTCGATCTGACACGTGCGCTTGATGGCCATCTGACCTGCATCGACGTCACGCAATCCCCCGTAGTCGCGGGCGACATTTATGCGGGCTTTGGTGAAGCCGTGATGCTGACCGATGAGCGGGAGAACGAGGCGAAGAACAAGGCTGCCCTGACGGAGCGCCTCTCGCGCGAAGATGTTCCCTGGGATTGGGCCGATGCCACCGGTGATATCGCCAGCTGCGTCCTCGAGGCGGCGACGCTCGCCGATCTGATCGTGCTCAATCGGACGCTCGACGCATATCCTCTCCCCGATATGCGTACGATCGCCAGCCGGATAGTGATGCATGCGCGCAAGCCCATCGTCGCTGTCCCCGAGAAGCTGGATCGGTTCAACGCCGTGGGTCGCGCGCTCATCGCCTGGGATGGCCAGGCATCTGCGGCTGACACGATGCGCGTGTGCGTGCCCCTTCTGCGGCTTGCATCCAATGTCCACATTTTCATGGCCCGCGATGGCGCCGAGAAGACCGAACCCACCGAAGCGGCCGAATATCTGTCCCGCCACGGCATCCATGCGAGCGTCAAGATCATCGACGATGGCCTGCACGCGCCTGATGCGCTGATTGCCGAGGAAGCGGCGCTTTGGCAGGCCGACTATGTGCTGATGGGGGCCTATAGCCACGGCCGCCTGCTGGAAGCGTTTGGCGGCGTCACCAAGCGGATGCTGAACAAGAGCAACCTGCCGCTGGTGCTCGGGCACTGAAGAAATCACCCGTGCAAGCCGCGGTCGGCTCAGAATCGGCCGCCGCCGGAATGTCCGCTCACAGCGGCCGATTTGACCGCCATCAAGGAGAGAAGTGCTACCCGCGCGCGGAACTCCCGCCGCCAGATATCTGGGCGGGCGTCTTTCGTGTCCATCGCAGAAGGGAAGCACAGAGTTCCAGTTCTTGCTCTTTCCAAGCGTCCGGGCGGACATGGCGTTCGAGGCGTTTGCGGCCCCTGTTCGCGGAGCGGCGGCGACGCAGCCGCGCGAGCACGCCCCGGATGAGCCGCACGCCGGGAGTTCGAGACGGGGCAGTGCAATTACGTAGTGCGCGCGCGTGCACGCAAAGCGATGATGGGACACCGCCGATCCAGGAGCCTTCTGCATGACCAGCCCTGCCGCAGCGCCATCGCCCCCCGATCCGCTGGATGGCCTCGCTGAGACATTCGACCGCGCCGCGGTCGCCGCCATTGCTCAGCTGACGTCCGGGCTTTCGCCCGCGACCATCGTCCAGGCTTTCTCCGACTGGGGGATCCACCTCGCCATTTCGCCCGGGAAGACCCTGCTGCTCGGCGCGAAGATCGCCCGTAAATATGCGCGACTCTTCGATTATGCCCTCCGCAGCACCGGCGACGCTGAGGCCCCGCTCGCGATCGAGCCCTTGCCGCAGGACCGCCGATTTTCCGATCCGGCCTGGAACGAGGCACCGTTTAATTTCATCAGCCAGTCCTTCCTGCTCAGCCAGCAATGGTGGCATGCGGCGACCACGGACGTGCACGGCGTCACCAGGCATCATGAAGCGATGGTCGAGTTCGCCACGCGACAGATGCTCGACATGCTTGCGCCCTCCAACTTCCTTGCCACCAATCCGGTCCTGCAAAGGAAGATCCTGGAAACCGGCGGCCAATGTCTCGTCGAGGGCTTCAAGCATCTGCTCGAGGATATCCAGCACACCGTGCGGGGCCTGCCGGATGTTGGCGCCGAGCAGTTCCGGGTCGGCGACAATGTCGCGACCGCCAAAGGCAAGGTCGTCTATCGCAACCAGCTGATCGAGCTCATCCAGTATGAGGCGACGACCGAGAAGGTGCGGCCAGAGCCGGTGCTGATCGTGCCGGCCTGGATCATGAAATACTACATCCTGGACCTGTCTCCGGAGAATTCTCTGGTGAGATGGCTGACAGGCCAAGGCTATAGCGTGTTCATGATCTCCTGGCACAATCCCGGCAGCGCCGACCGCGACCTGGACATGGAAGCGTATAGAAGAATGGGGCCGATGGCCGCGCTCGAAGCAGTCACTGCGATCACCGGCGCCTCCGCGATCCATTCGGTCGGCTATTGCCTCGGCGGCACGCTGCTTTCGATCGTGGCGGCTGCGATGGCGCGCGACGGCGACGACCGCCTCGCCAGCGTCACCCTGTTCGCCGCCCAGAGCGAGTTCAGCGAGCCCGGCGAGCTCGGCCTGTTCATCGACGAGGCGCAGTTGAACTTGCTCGACAGCATGATGTGGAGCCGCGGCTATCTCGACAGCAGCCAGATGGGTGGCGCCTTCCAGATCCTCAGGTCCAACGACCTGGTGTGGTCGCGCGTGCTCGGCACCTATCTGATGGGCGAACGCGAGCCGATGAACGACCTCATGGCCTGGAACGCCGACGGCACGCGCATGCCCTACGCGATGCACAGCCAGTATCTGCGGCGCCTGTTCCTCGACGACGATCTTGCCGAGGGCCGGTACAAGGTCGAGGGAAGGACGATCAGCCTCTCGGCGATCCGCAAGCCGCTGTTCGTGGTCGGCACCGAACGCTATCATGTCGCGCCCTGGCGTTCGGTGCACAAGATCCATCTGCTGACCGGCGCGGAGATCACTTTCGTGCTGACGAGCGGCGGCCACAATGCCGGCATCGTCTCGGAACCCGGTCACAAGGGCCGCCGATACCGAGTGCTCACCCGCGAACCCGACGGCATCTCCTACGACCCGGAGGAATGGTCGGCGCGAGCCGAGCAGAAGCACGGTTCATGGTGGATCGAATGGGGCGAGTGGCTTGACCGCCAGTCCGGCAATCCCGTCGCGCCGCCGCCGATGGGCGCGTCGGACAAGGGTTATGGGCCGATCGCCGACGCGCCCGGGCTCTACGTGCTGGAGCATTGAGCGGTGGCTGACGATGCGATGATCGAGAACAAGACGTTCGACGAGATCCGGATTGGCGATCGCGCGAGCCTCACGCGCAGGTTGGACGAAAAGGACATCCAGCTTTTCGCGCTCGTCTCGGGGGACGTGAACCCGGCAGTGCTCGATTCGGCTTACGCCGCGACCGACATGTTCCGCCACGTGATCGCGCATGGCATGTGGGGCGGCGGCCTGATCTCCGCCGTGCTCGGCACCGAACTGCCGGGACCGGGTGCAATTTATCTGAGCCAATCGCTGCGCTTCACACGGCCGGTCGGTCTGGGCGACACGATCACCGCCTCGGTGACGGTCACCGAAAAGCGGGCCGAACATCATATAGTCGTCCTTGATTGCCGGTGCGCCAACCAGAATGGTGAGGACGTCATTCTCGGGGAGGCCGAGGTCAAGGCGCCGACGCAAAAGGTCCGCCGGCCACGCGCGACGCTTCCCGATGTGCGCCTTTCCGACCACGACCGCTATCGTCGGCTGATCGACAAGACAGCCGGGGGCGAGCCGGTCGCGACCGCCGTCGCGCATCCGTGCAGCGCGGCGGCGCTCCTCGCCGCGATCGAGGCGGCCGAGGCCAATCTGATCGTTCCGATCCTTGTGGGTCCGGAGGCGAAGATCCGTCAGGCGGCCGAGGAGGCGGGCAAGGACATTTCGTTCCTTCGGCTCGTGGCCGCAGATCACAGCCATGATGCCGCTGCCAAGGCGGTCGCGCTCGTCCGGGCGGGTGAGGCGAAGCTGCTGATGAAGGGGTCGCTCCACACCGACGAATTGATGGGCGCGATCGTGCCTTCCGCCGCCGGCCTCAGAACCGAACGGCGGATCAGCCACGCCTATATCATGGATGTCCCGGGTCATCCGACGCCGCTGATCATCACCGACGCGGCGATCAACATTGCACCGACGCTTGAGGAAAAGGCCGACATCGTTCGCAACGCGATCGACCTCGCTCATGTGATCGAGATCGAGACGCCAAAGGTCGCGATTCTCTCTGCTGTCGAAACGGTCAATTCGGACATGCAGTCCACGCTCCATGCGGCCGCGCTCTGCAAGATGGCTGATCGCGGCCAGATCACAGGCGGCGTGCTCGATGGGCCGCTCGCCTTCGACAATGCGATCAGTGAGGCGGCGGCAAACGAAAAGGGTATTGCCTCGCCCGTCGCCGGCAAGGCGGAGATCCTCATCGTACCCAACCTCGAGGCAGGCAATATGCTCGCCAAGCAGCTGACATTTCTCGGCGGCGCCGACGCTGCGGGGATCGTCCTGGGAGCACGCGTTCCCATCATCCTTACGAGCCGCGCAGACAGCCTGCGCACCCGCCTTGCCTCCTGCGCCGTCGCCGTTCTGATGGCCCGTGCAGCGACCAAGGCGGCGCCCGGGGTCACTCAGGCGGCAAGCGCATGAAGGCGGTCGTCAGCCTCAACTCGGGCTCTTCGAGCATCAAATTCGCGCTCTTCACCATGGACCCGCAAGGCGCGCCGCGCTTCTCTGCCGGAGGCAAGATAGAGGGCATCGGCGTCGCGCCGCATCTTGTCGGGCGGGCGACAGGAGGAGAAGTCCTTGTCGAGCGGTCGTGGAAGGACGGTGCCTCGCTCGGGCACGATGCCCTGCTCGCCGACCTGTTCGAATGGTCGGCGGGCCATCTCGGCGATAACGAGGTGATCGCGATCGGGCATCGGGTCGTTCACGGGGGCACCGAATTCGCGAGCCCTCGCCTGGTCGACGATGCGCTGCTGGAGAAACTCGAGGCGCTCTGTCCGCTCGCCCCGCTCCACCAGCCCCATAATCTCGCCGCGATCCGGGCGATCGCGAAACTCCAGCCCCGCCTGCCACAGGTGGCGTGCTTCGACACTGCCTTCCATCACGACATGCCGGAAATAGCCGCTCGCCTCGCCATACCGCGCGCGCTCCATGACCGGGGCATACGTCGTTATGGCTTTCATGGTCTCTCCTACGAATATATCGCGCGCAGCTTGGCCGAGCTCGACCCGCCGCTCGCCGGCGGCCGGGTCATCGCCGCGCACCTCGGCAACGGCGCCAGCCTCTGCGCGATCCGCGGTGGAAAGAGCGTCGATACGACCATGGGCTTCACCGCGCTCGACGGTCTCATGATGGGCACGCGCTGCGGCAGCATCGATCCCGGCGTCGCGCTCCACCTTGAGACCCAGATCGGGATGAGCCCCGCTCAGGTCGAAGATCTATTTTACAACAAATCGGGTTTGCTCGGCGTGTCCGGAGTCTCGAGCGACATGCGCGCGCTGCACGGCAGCTCGGATCCGCGTGCGGCCGAGGCGGTCGAGCTCTTTGCGTGGCGCGCGGCGCGCGAGGCGGGAGCGCTCATTGCCTCGCTCGAGGGACTGGACGGTTTGGTCTTCACCGCCGGCATCGGTGAAAATGATCCGGTTGTTCGTGCATCGATCTGCGAACGCCTCGCCTGGGCCGGCATCGTGCTCGATCCGGAAAGCAATGCGCGAAATACGCCGGTGATCAGTGCCGGGAACAGCAGGATCGCGGTCCGCGTCATTCCAACCGACGAGGAGCGGATGATCGCAATCCATATGCTGAACGTGCTCAATTCGGGCTCACTTCTTGACGGAAAGGCGAGATCATGACCGGCTCGGCATTTGAATGTGAAACGCGAACAGGCCTACGGCTGTCCGTTCGTCCGGCGGGTCCTGGCGATATCTCCATATTGGATGAACTCTTCCATCATGTGAGCCAGGAGGATCTGCGGTTCCGCTTCCTGAGTGGGATCAACGAAGTGAAACCCGAGCAGCTGCGCGCCATGACCGCCATCGATCACGGAAACCCGGAAAGCTTCATCGCGTTCGACGCCGCAAATGGCAAAGCTGTCGCCACGGCGATGCTTGCCCTCGATGCCGAGGGCAAGCGCGGCGAGGTCGCGATCTCGGTAGACGCCGATTACAAGCGTCGTGGCATCGGTTGGACCTTGCTGTCTTTCGTAGCGGAGCACGCGAGGCAGCGCGGCGTTCAGGTGATCGAGTCCCTCGAAAGCCGCGCCAATCACGAGGCGATCGAAGTGGAACGCGACGTCGGTTTCACGGTGGAGGAGTGCCCCGGAGACCCGACGCTGGTGATCGTAAGGAGGACGCTCGAGATCCCGGCGTCCGGCGGATAATGTGTGAGACAGGACAGGATGCACCGCCCTCGACTGGCGGAGCGTGTCAGCGTCCACGCAAACCGTAGGCAAGCTATACGGAATCGCCTGACGCCGATCATGCACTCGACAATGTCACAGACACGCGATGATCATCCACCGGGCTCTGGCCGAAGCAAGCCACCGGGACGATCTGGCGCGACCGAGCGGACGGCGCCTCGTATGTGATTATCGTACCGCGCTCAGACCGGTCGCTGCTAGTCCGCGAGCTTTCGCAGGCGCAGCGCAAAGATACAGAGGAACACGCCCCGAAAGATAAAGCTCGTACCGATGATGAACGCCAGAAAGATGAGCGCGCTGGCCGGCCCTGCAAAGAACAGGATCACGCCGAGGGCGATGTCGATCAGCCCGAGGAAGACGAGCCAGCCCCGGTGATGTGCTCCTCCCAAGCCGGTTGAAATCTCAAGCGCGCCGCCGACGATCAGCCAGACGGCGATGAACCAGACGAGCGAGAACGCGCCCGCAAAAGGGTGCCACAGGACAAGCAGCCCGAGGGCGAGCGAGAGCAGCCCCAGGACGATGTCGAGCCAACGGCTGCGCCAGCCCTTCCCGGAAAAGC
The DNA here is from genome assembly GCF_021742065.1 of Rhizorhapis sp. SPR117. The sequence goes on along the minus strand of NZ_JAKKIE010000003.1, from coordinate 130,534 downwards.
CAGCCGCCAGCCCGAGAACGCCACCACTCAGCAGCACGAAGCCAATAAACAGGCCGGTGGCAAGGCCTGTCGCAAGTGGCTCGAGCAGGGCCACTATTCCGACGATCGCCAGCAGGATGCCGTAGGCGAGGATCCAGCCCCATCCTGTGCCCTGGGCAAGGCCAGGCTCGAGGTTCCAGTTTTTCGCGGCCATCAATATTCTCCCTGTTCGGTCGCCCAAGCCGGGGACATCGCCCGTGACGAGAATGAGCGAGTTGGCGGGCCAGTTCCAGATCTGGTTCCTTGCACGAGGCGGCCAGGCCCCGGCGGCGCGTGCGAGCGTCGGCTTGTGCAATCCGCCGCAGATGCAGCGCCGGACGTTCGATCGGTGGTCCTTCCCTTGCGACAATGGACCGTCTCTAGGGTCGGCACATGGTCGGACGCGATTTTGTTTGCACGGTCGGGCGCCAAGCTGATCGACCGCCATGAGGTCATGGCTCGCGGCAACCTTCGCCTCGGCCGGACGGCCTGCAACGGTCGCCAGACATTCCTCGCGACCGTTGCAAGCTGATATCCCCGCACGGGGATCAGGCGACGACGATATTGTCCTCCACCCGAACGACGCCGGGCGCGGCCCACGCGGCGCGTTCGGCGATCTGGCGCTCGTTCCACGCCTTGACCTTTCCCCCCAGCGTCACCTTGCCGCCGTCGGTAAGCACCGTCACAGTCGCCGCATCGAGGTTGGCCTGGCGCTTGAAGGCGGCGACGATCCGGTCCTTGACATCGTGGGCGGTCGGCACGTGCTGCTTGATCTCGATCTGGTTGCCGACGCCGATCACGCCAGTGATCTTGCCGGCGACCTTGCGGGCTTCGTCGCTCTGATAATACCAGTCGACGGTGCCGGTAAGCGTGACCCAGCCATGCTCGACCTTCACCTTGATCTTGTCGTCCGGGATCGAGACATTCCAGGCGAACATGTCGAGGATGCGCTTGGCAATCTCATGATCCGCCGTCTTCGGATCCGACGCGAAGCGCACCTTGATCTCCTCGGCGATCGCCTTGACGCCGGCCACGCGCCGCGCCGCCTTCTCGGCCGCCAGCTTCTCCGGATAGCTCTTCACATAGCCGGAAAGTGTCACCACGCCGTCGGTCACGGCCACGCCGATATCGGCGTGGTCGACGCTCGGCTCCCAAGTCAGTTCGTCCATGACGTCACGCTGTAGTTGGCTGTCGCTTGTCATTTGCGGTCTCCTTTCGCTTTGAAATCCGCCGCACGCGGGATGTGGCGACGGTGCACGGCTTGTCGACGGCCACCTTGAGGACCATCGGCAAGATCAGGGAAACGACGGTGCCATGGCCCGCGCGGCTGCGAATACGGAAGCGGCCGTGAGCAGCCCGGACGAAATGGCGTACGCGGCCCAGTCCTGTCCCGTTGGCGGCGGGCGCTACGTTCCCTTGGAGCGCGCGATGCAATTCGCACAGAGTGAGGCCGCGGCCGGTATCGGCAATAGCGATCCAGATCCGGTTGTTGATCCCCTTGATGCGGATCCATATCTTACCCGGCGTCACCAGCGATGCGCTTGCGTTTGCCACCAGTTCGAGAATCGCCGCGTCAAAGGCGGCCGCTTCGAACTTCGCTGGCAACCGTTTGCTCGTGCGGTCCAGCACGACCTCCACATGTCGGCCGGCGAGCGCGCGCATCAGTGGCTCAAGACCTGCCAGATGACCGTTTACCTCCAGATCCTCCGTCGCACCGGCACCATCTGAGCGAGCGAGAAGAGTGGTCGTGAGGCGGCCGCCACGCTCTGCGGCGTCTTCGATGGCATCGAGGAGCAAAGCGCGCCGCTCTGTCGTAAGCGGATCATCCAGCATGTGGCGGGCCGATGCCACGACGCTGAACAGATTCCTCAGATCATGGATACCTTCCCGAGCGGAGGTGCCAGGGTCCTGATGACCGGTTCCGATGTGCATCGAGCGCCTCCCTGTCGAACGAGGCGATTGTCTCGGCAAGGGACAGTCCCGGAAATTGGGAATGTTACTTAGATCGCTCGGCGGATCGGGCTGAAGCCATGAAGCATTCGCAGCATTAACCAGAACCGCGGGGCGCCGGCGCCGCGAGCGCTGCAAGCGGTTCTGCATCGTTCGTGGCGAGCCGCATCGGCCGTTCGCCGGCGCTTGGAGGTAACTACGTAAAGACCGGGTTCGTCCCCTCCGATAGTCGCCTGAACGTCACAGGGATGGGATGCGTCCAGGCGATGCGCCCCTTTTGCCTCAAGGATCATGGCCGAAACTCCGACCCACGCAGTCAACGCCGCCTCTGCAGACGGCTCCGGAAGGACGCCGGCGCCGCCTGAATTGAAGCAGGTGCCTTCAGCACAAACGGCGGAACCCCATGCCTGCGAGCCCCGGGCACAATCCGACGCCTCCCATCCTCGCGGACTCTCGGTTGTTGGGATCGACAAGGCCTATGACGGGCGCAAGGTACTGAACGACATCTCGCTTGACGTCGCTCATGGCCAGGTTGTTGGACTGCTCGGACCCAACGGCGCGGGGAAGACGCTGTGCTTCTACTCGATCATCGGCCTTGTGCGGCCGGACGCCGGGCGCATTCTCCTCAACGGCCTCGATGTCACCAAGCTTCCCATGTACCGGCGGGCTCGTCTCGGCCTCGGATATCTGCCCCAGGAGCCATCCATCTTCCGGGGGATGACTGTCTCGCAGAACATCGAGGCCGTGCTGGAACTCGTCGAACCCGATAGGGACGCACGCGGGCGCCGTCTGAACGCTCTTCTCGAAGAATTCCGCATCGAATCCTTACGGGACACACCTGCCAAGTCGCTCTCCGGCGGCGAGCGGCGGCGCTGCGAAATCGCGCGGGCAATGGCGGCAGATCCGACCATCATCCTGCTCGACGAGCCCTTTGCCGGTATCGATCCACTATCCATCGCGGACCTCGAGCGCATGGTGCGCGACTTGAAGAAGCACGATGTCGGCGTTCTGATCACGGATCATAATGTGCGCGAGACACTCGAGCTCGTCGACAGGGCATACATCCTCTACGAAGGCGCTTTGCTCACGCAGGGCACGCCCGCGCAGTTGGTCCTCGATGCGAACGTCAGGCGCCTCTATCTCGGAGAAGGCTTCTCGCTGTAGCCGATTCCGCTGCGCTCCACCCGAACACGAAAGCAGCGATATCCTATCGTGCCGGTCCGTTCTCCCGGAGCGCGCCTGCGATGAGCCCGGCCGTTTTATCGGCGGTCTCGTCAAAGCAGCGGTCAGCCGCGACACCGAAGGCCTCGACGATCGCACCGACACTGTTCTCCTTCGCGCGCGCGTGGGCTGCCAGCGCCCAGACCGCGAGAGGCTCTGTGCCGTCGCGCCGAAGAAGCCGGGCTTCGCCATCCAGTCTCACGATAGGGGGAGCATCGGCAGTTGCGACGTCGGCATAGACCGCTTCGAAATGGTCGATCCTCAACTCGAACCGATAGCCGAAATTCGCAGGCGGGCGGACGGGATACAGCATGACCAAGGGGGCGCGGCGGGCGAAGGCCTGTTCGATGCCTTTGCGGAAGAGATCCGGCACCGGCGAGATCCACCGCGCACTCTTGAGGTACATCGCCCGCGGGCCCCGAACTGTGAGCAGCCGGTCGCCATCGATTTCTGAAGCGAAGCCGATTGTCAGATGCACGCTCTGCCGTTGCTCGATCGCAAGCTGCGGGATTGGCGGCGTGGTCGCGGCTCCTTCGAGCCGATAGAGGACGACCGGCCTCGGTGGCGCCAGGAGAGAGCCCGCACAGCCGCAAAGCATGAGCAGAAGCAGGGCGGCGCCGTGGCGGAACATAGTCATGGGCGCAGTTCCAGTTCCTTTTCGCCCGCCCTGCCCAGGATGCCCCGCGGGTTCTGGCGCACTTCGCGAAGCAGCCGGTCAAGCGAGTCTGCGGCCCGCTCGATACTCGTCAAGGTGCGATCGAAGTTGGGCAGCGTGGTCGTCGAAATTCTCTGGGTCTGGCCGTCAATCCTCTCCAGCGTCCCACGCGCGTCCCGGATCGCGAGCTTGAGGTCGTCCGCCGTCTGCGCGATGTCTGAAGCCGCCCGGCGACCGTCGCCCTCGGCGATATTCCGGACCGAGGCGGCGGCACGCTGAATGTCGGTCGCGGCATCGTCGAGTTTCGCGAGGGTTGAAGACGCACGGGTAAACATTTCGCGGTTTTCGGCGATCGCGCCGGCGGTCAGACGTACGTCATGCGCCGTCGCGGCCAAATCCGTGATTGTCCGATCGGAAAGAAGCCGGTTGACCCGGTTGAGCGCCTCGGTGGCGCTTCGCACCATCTCTCCACCCCCCGGGAACAGGGCAGAAAGCGCGGCCATGGAATCGGTGCTGCTTTGGATGACTGGCCGGCCGCTGTGCGGCACGGTCCTCAAGAGCGGGCGATGTATGGAACCGGACGTTATCTGGATGATATTCACGCCGGAAATGCCCTGGGTCTCCATCATAGCCACCGAATCCGCTCGAACCGGGGTTCCCGCGTGCAACTGGATATCGGTGAGGACGTGGCTGGGATCATGCTCGTCAAGCGCGATAGCCTGGATGCGGCCCATTGTGATGCCATTGAACTGGACGTCTCCGCCGTCGGTCAGACCGCGAACGGGACCCTCGAAGACAATGCGATACTCATCATAGCTTCTGCTGAAATCGGTCCGCCCCAACCAGATGATGAAGATCATCGCAGCGAAGAGGATCGCGACCGACGAAACGCCGACCAGGACATAGCGGGCATGGCGCTCCATCAATGCGCCTCCCGTGCCGCGCGTCCACGCGGACCCCCGAAATAGGCCTTGATCCATGGATGTGCGGAATGCTCGACCTCCCGGGGCGATGCCAAGGCGATCACCCGCTTGTCCGCCAGCACCGCCACTCGGTCACAGATGGTGTACAGTGTATCCAGATCGTGCGTGATCATGAAGACAGTGAGACCGAGCGCGTCGCGCAACGCGCGGACAAGCTCATCGAACGCATTGGCACCGATCGGATCGAGACCGGAAGTCGGCTCGTCGAGGAAAAGCAACTCCGGATCGAGGGCGATCGCCCTGGCGACGCTGGCCCGCTTTCGCATGCCGCCCGACAGCTCGGCCGGCATCTGCGCGCCGGCATGATCGGGAAGACCGACAAGTTTGATCTTCAACGCTGCCATGGCGCGGACGAAGCCGATGGGCAGGTCGGCATGTTCAAGAAACGGCGCCTCGACATTCTCCTGGACCGACAGTGCTGAAAACAGAGCACCCTGCTGGAACATGACGCCGATCCGTCGCTCGACATCGGCCTGCCGGTTCGGATCGAGAACGTCATGGCCAAGAACTGAGATCTCGCCCGCATCGGGTCGCTTGAGACCAAGTATGGAGTTGAGCAGGACTGACTTTCCGGAACCCGATTCGCCCACCACCCCCAGGATTTCGCCACGCTTCAGATCGAGATCGAGGCCGTCGTGAACGACCTTTTCGCCGAACACTGTCCGCAAGCCCTTTACATGAACCAGCGGCAGGTCGCCCTCTTCCTGGCTCACAGATCGAGCTCCGTGAAGATCATGGCGAAGATCGCGTCAAACATGATGATGAGAAACACGGACTGAACGACCGCGGCGGTAACGCGGCGACCGAGGCTCCCTGTATCGCCCTCGACCATGAAACCCTGCCGGCAACCGGTGGCGGCGATCACCACAGCAAGGAAGGGGGCCTTGCTCATGCCGATCCAAAAATGCCTGATCTCGACGGATTCGAGCGTGCGGTTGATGAAGAAGACCGGACTGATGTCGAGCGTCAGCCAGCTGACGAGCAATCCCCCGACGATACCGCCGATATCCGCGCAGAACGTCATCAGCGGCATCATCAGCAGGGCCGCAAGAACGCGCGGGACGACGAGCGCATCGAACAGATCGACGCCCATTACTTGCATGGCGTTGATTTCCTGGTTCATCCGCATCGCGCCGATCTGCGCCGCGAAGGCCGATGCCGATCGGCCGGCGAGAAGAATGGCTGCGATGACGACGCCAAACTCGCGCAGAATCGCCACGCCGACCATTTGCACCGTGAAGACCGACACGCCGAATTCGACGAGGATGTTGACGCCCACCAGCGCCACGACAGCTCCGATGAAGAACGTCATAATGACCGTTATCGGAATGCCGTCGAGACCCGCTTCCTCCATGACCGCCACAAGCGGCGTCAGGCGCAACCGCCGCGGCCGGAGCGCCGTTCGGATCAGAGCGAGGATGAGTTGGCCTGCAAACGCCAGGGCACGGTAGACTTCGATGCCCTCGGCTACGACTGCCCTCCCCAGCCGCTCGAAGAATGCCGTGATGCCGTGATCGGCGCGCACCGCCGTCGGCGCGGCCTCGAGCGCAGGATGCACGATCTCGGCGAGCCGCCGCAAATCCTCCCGATCGAAGCGCTTCTCGGCGCCCGTCGTGAGCGCACCGAGCAGAGCATAGATTCCCGCGCTGTCGGCCCGTCCGAGTTGTGATATGTCGACCGCCACCATGCGCCCGCCCCGACCGATTTCGCGTTCCAGCCGCGCAGGAACACTTCCAAGCATCAGCACCGTCCAATCTCCGCGCGCGACAAGCTCATGCCCGCGACCCGACGTGCGAAGTGCATAATCGGCCGGTTCGGGCGGGTGTCGGGCTGAAGAGGCAGTTCGGGAAGGCGGCATGGGCCTGCCCTCACCCGCCGCAAGGCGGCCGAGCAGAGGCCGCCGGCCACTTGCGGCGAGATGCGATTGGCTCCGGAGAGCGCCCGGTCGTCTCCTGGTCACAGGACATCATCAGCCTCCACCATAGCGAGGCCGGGGGTCGGCTTTGCAAGATGCGCCTCCCGAGACCTTCCGCTTTTGTTCATGATGCCGACGGCTATGGTCGATAATCCGCAATGCTACGTAATGATTGGGCCGGGGCTACTGGTCGTAGATTTCCGATTTTCTGCGCGGAAGGTTTTTTGGTGCTCAACGGCCGCGACGCGTAGGAATTCGCGTTCGCCTATCGGGGCGGAAAAGGCGCTTGGTCCATCTCACAAACCGCCGCAGCAGCCGCGCGTGACTTCGATCGGGAGGCTCCGGGGCCGCGGCGTTGCGCTTCCGGGCCCCGAACATGCGCCGAAGCGCGCGAATGCCGGATCAGCGCCGGCTTGCCCGCACCACGATCTTGCTGAGTTCGCGCAGCCAGAGCACCGAACTCGCGGTCACCGTGCAGAGCGCCCAGTCCCCCGCGCCGAGGCTCGTCGTCGAGAACGCCTGCTGGAGAATGGGCAGATATACCACGCCCGCCTGCAGCACGAGTGACAGCCCCACCGCCGCCCACAGCCAGGGATTGGCAAAGAGGCCGTGAAACGCGCTTTGCTCGTCCGAGCGCGCGTTGAAGATGTTGAAAAGCTGGAAGAGGGTCAATGTCGAGAACGCCATCGTCTGGGCATAGCCGATCGTGCCGCTTCCTTCGATCAGACCGCCCGGCAGGCCCGCGTCGAGCACCAGCAGCGTGCCTGCAGCCATCACCATGCCGACGAACAATATGCCTGCCCACATGCGCGGCGTGATGACCCGCTCCTCGCGGGCGCGCGGGGGCTTCGCCATCGTGCCGCTGTCCGGCGGCTCTATCCCGAGCGCGAGCGCCGGCGCGCCATCGGTGACAAGGTTGATCCACAGAATCTGCGTCGCCAGCAGCGGCAAGACGAGACCACCGCTGCTCGCTGCGGTCAGACCAAGCGCATCCGCGAGCAGGACGCCGAAGAACATCGTCATCACCTCCCCAATGTTCGAGGAGAGAAGGTAGCGCAGGAACTTGCGGATATTGGCGTAGATCGCGCGGCCTTCCTCGACCGCGGCGACGATGGTCGCGAAATTGTCGTCGGCCAGCACGACGTCGGCTGCCTGCTTGGACACGTCGGTTCCGGTAATGCCCATGGCGATCCCGATGTCGGCGGTGGTGAGCGCCGGCGCATCGTTGACGCCGTCGCCGGTCATCGCGACCGTCATGCCGTTGCGCTGGAATGCCTTGACGATACGCAACTTGTGCTCGGGGTCGACCCGCCCGAAGACCGAGATGGTGCGCACGGTCTCATCGAGCGACGCATCCGACATCGCGTCGATCTGCGCCCCGGTGACGGCGCGGCCGTCATCGGAGACGCCGAGTTCCACGGCAATGACCGCGGCGGTCTTGGGATGGTCGCCGGTGATCATGATCGGGCGGATGCCCGCATGCTTGGCGTGGACGATTGCAGCCTTGGCCTCGTCCCGCGGTGGATCGATCATGCCGACCAGCCCGAGGAACACGAGGTCATGTTCCAGGCCATCGTCGAACGCCCTCGGCGTCGAACCGTCGTTGGGCAGCGTGCGGAAGGCCAGGCCGAGCGTGCGCAGCGCCTCGCCTGCCAGCCCCTCGTTGATCTGTCCGATCTCGGTTCGACGTGCGTCGGTCAGAGGCCTCGTCCCGCCGCCCACAAGTTCATGCGAGCAGCGCGCCAGCAGCACATCCGGCGCACCCTTGGTCAGCGTCAGCAGCCGTTCCTCTTGTTCCGCATCGCTATGGACCGTGCTCATCAACTTGCGTTCGGATGAGAACGGCACCTCGCCGATCCGACAAAAACGGGCTTCGAGCGCATCGCTTGCGAGGCGCGCCTTGCGCGCGGCGACGAGGAGCGCGCCCTCGGTGGGATCGCCCTGCACCGACCATTGTCCGTCATGCTCCTGAAGCACGGCGTTGTTGGCGCGATCGGCCGCGGTGAGCGTACGCAGCAATTCGGTCCGAAGATCACCATCGACACCTTCGCCCCGCTCGTCGCGCAGTTCGCCCTCCGGGCGATAGCCCGTTCCAGCCAGGGTGACGCGGCCGCTCGCGGTGACGACCGCCCGCACCGTCATCTCGTTGCGGGTCAGCGTGCCGGTCTTGTCGGAGGCGATGACGTCGGCCGAGCCGAGCGTCTCGACCGCAGCCAGATGACGCACGATGGCGTGCCGCTTGGCCATTCTCTGGACGCCGAGCGAGAGCACCGCGGTCACGATCGCCGGCAGGCCCTCGGGCACGGCGGCGACGGCGAGCGCGACGCCCAGGATCAGCACGTCGAAGACCGCCGAAAAGCCGCGAATATCCTCCACCAGGAGGATCGTCGCGATCATCACGACGGCGATCGCGACGACGATCACGCCCAACAGCCGGCCGGTGCGGTCGAGCTCCCGCTGCAACGGGGTCATCTCCTTCGGCGCGTCCTCGATCAGGCCTGCGATTCGTCCCATCTCGGTCCGCATGCCGGTCGCCGTGACGACCGCGCTGCCCCGGCCGTAGGTCGCGCTTGTGCCGGCGAAGATCATGTTATGGCGGTCGCCGAGCGGCACGTCGTCCTGGATCGGGTCGACGTCCTTGGCCACGGGCAGGCTTTCTCCGGTCAGCGACGCCTCGCCCGTCTGCAGGGAAACGGACTCGATCAGGCGGGCGTCGGCGGGCACGGTAACGCCCTCTTCGACAAAGATGATGTCGCCCGGGACGAGCTCGCTCGCCGGAATGCTCTGCCGCGCGCTGCCCCGCATGACGCTGGCCCGCGCCGCCGACATCTTCTGCAGGGCGGAGACCGCCTGTTCGGCGCGGACCCGCTGGACATAGCCCATGGCCGCATTGAGGAGGACGATGGCGAAGATCGCCATCGCCTCGAAGGGCAAGGACGAGTCGCGCTCGTAGAACCAAAGGCCGGCCGAGACGAACGCCGCGACGAGCAGCAGGATGACCAGCACGTCGGAGAACTGCGCCAGGATCTTTCGCCAGATCGGCACGGGTTTGGCGGTGGCAAGCGCATTGGGGCCATATCGGTCGAGACGGGCGAGCGCCTCCGCCCGGGTCAGTCCGGCCGCGGCATCCGCGCCGAACAAGGCGAGGACCGCTTCCACGGATTGCCGGTGGGGTCCGGTCCCTTCCGGTTCGGCCTGACCGGGCGTGTCAGCCATGTTCACTCCTTCGATGCTGCCACGGCCTCGGTCAACGGCAGGCATTCAGCCGCCGATCTTTTCCACGCGGCCGATGCGTCGCACCGTGCGCTTACCGGATCGCATCCGCCAAAACGCCGACTCCTCTCGCTATAGGCGGTGCGCGGCGCGATCGCAGCAAGGCAATGCGCGTTGGGATGCTCGAGCGCCGCGCTCAAGCGCCGACAGTCTCTGCCGCGGGCGGAAGGCTTCGGCGCCCGGCGGGGGCCATCGATCACATGAAGGTCGTGGCCCGACATGGCTAGCCGCTGACCCTCGGGCTCCGCCCACACGAGCAACCGCCCGTCACATCCAAAGCGCAAGCGGCCAGGATCGCTGGCTGCGGCTCTCACTAATCGGCCGGATTGGCCATCGAGGCTGACGGGAGTCTGGCGCCGCCGCATGCGTGAGACCTTCGGCGATGAACTCGGCTTCGGGTGATGAGGATGCGGATTTCCGGGTGATCCGGGAATCGTGAGATTGCCCGAAGAGGACCCCGGGGAAATCCTGGAAGAGCCAAGGATGGAATCAGCGGCTGAACAGGAGGGGGATCTTTGCGCCGTCAAGCAGATCATGCGTCACGCCCCCCAACAGCAATTCGTGCACCCGGGAATGAATGGCGGCACCCAGCACGAGCAGGTCCGACCGTTGGGCGGCCGCAAAGTCGGTCAGCGCCGTGGCATCGCTCCGGCCATCCGAAGAGATATCTTGAAAATGGGCGACAAAGCCGTGGCGGCGAATGTATCGGACAACGTCCGTCCCCGAGTGGGTGCTATGGCCCTTGAGCGTATCTGCGGCATCCACCGTGATCACGTCCACCTGGGCGCCTGGTTTGGCAAGGATGAGGCTGTCGGCAAGCGCGCGGGCGGCCTCCCAAGTGCTATTCCAGCCGACGAGAAGACCTTCGAACGGCGCGGGTACCCACGCTACGGGCAAAACAAGCAGAGGACGTCCGGAAGCCTGTACGAGAGCCTCGAATAGCTGACGCCGAAGCCGAGGATTGCCGTAGGCGGAGGTCGGAGCGAGGAGAGCCAGATCAGCATAACGGGCCTCGACCGGAATCTGCCCGATCAGGCTAGCCGCATCTCGAGGGATGTTCCGCAGCTCGAATCCTTCACGCTGGGCGCGCTTTTCGACTTCTGCCCCCTTGGCCTCGATCGCTGCGATCAGCTCGTCCCTGACTACGGCTGAGCCGACGGAAAGGTCGCCGCTCGGCATGGCAACCGCTGAAAGTGCGACCACGATCAACCCGGCATCATGAAGTCGTGCAAGCCGCACGGCGTCGGTCAGAAACTGCTCCTCCAGAACACCAGTTTCAACGATGGCGAGGATCTGTTTGATCATGCTGCCGGCAATGCCGCACGATCAGGGCGGTCGCATTTAGGATATTTACGTAAGATCGCAGCACGACGGAAGGCCAAGCACTGCGAGCGCCTCCGATCGAACGCATCGAAGAAGGTCATGCTAGTCGCGCGCAACGCATCAGCAACCGGGGTCGGGCGGCGAACGCCCGTTATGTATGATTCGGATGGCTTTCCCGTCCTGCGGGCGAAGCTCGGGCAGCTTTTTGAGAAGGAGCCGAACCTTACCGCGGGCGAGCTTGGGAGCATCAAAGCCAGGACGGTTATCGCCGATGGCGAGCACGAACAGTTCATCGCCCGCGAGCATAGCGAGCGGCTTGCGCGCCTGATTCCAGGAGCCAGGCTGCTCATCCTGCCGAATGTCAGCCACGGCGGACCGCAGCAAGATCCCGTCAGTTTCCATCGGTCGGTCACGGCGCTGCTGAATAGTCTCGCCATCCGGGCGTCATTGCGGAAAGCACGTACAGACGCACGCGCGCGTGTTGGGATAATCCTGGGTCAGGAGGCCCATCATGGACAGCGACGTCACACATCCGCGCGATGCCGGCTCGATCGCATCGGCTGAAAATGGGGAACATGCCTTCCCGCTGGACTGGGCCCTCGGCGGAGTCGCTGGCCTGAGTGAGGCGAACATGCGACTCGCATTGAGGCTCGGGGACGGACTTCGGGCCGCTTGGGAGCGTCTCAGCCAGATCGGCGAGAAGGCGTTTATCGAATGCGGCGCGGAAGGCAGCGCCATGCTGCGCCGGGCGGCGAACACCGGCGGCAGCGACGGTGAAGACGATGTTCGTCCCGGCCGATGGGAGGACATCATCGCCGATATCGAGGAATGGCGACTGGAGGCCGCCGAAGGGTTGGTCGCGGCTTGGCAGGATTGGCAGCGCGCGTGGGCCGGCGGCGGGACCATGGCTCGGCCAGCCGAGGAACGAGGCGAGTTGGTGTTGACGCCGTGGCCGGTCGTTCTCACCGAAAAGGCCGACGCGCAGCGACCCGACTCAGTCGCGCCAGGCTGAGGCTTGGCATTCTCCGCGTAGACGTCGCCGGCATGATTCGAATGTGATTAGGCGATTACTGATGCGATCTTGGGATATATACTTATTCTGACGCGGCCGCTTGCGATGATAGCCGTCGCGGACATGAAGAACATTGCGACCCTCACGATGAACCCGGCCATAGACGTGGCGTACGAGGCGGATCGTGTCTTTCACACGCACAAGATCCGGGCTAGCCAGGAACAGTATGATCCGGGAGGAGGCGGCATCAATGTTACGCGCGTCATTGCCCGGCTTGGCGGCACGGCGCGAGCCCATTATCTGGCGGGCGGCGCCACCGGCGCCACGCTCGACAGCCTTCTCGATCTCCATCAAATGGTCCGAGCCCGTATTCCAATCGAGGGCAATACGCGTATCAGCACGGCTGTCTACGAACGGGAAACCGGCAAGGAATTCAGGCTAGTGCCGCGTGGGCCTGTCGTGGCCGAACAGGAATGGCAAGCATGCCTGGATCATCTTGACGGCATCGAATGTGATTATCTGGTTGCAAGCGGATCGCTCCCGCCGGGCGTGCCCGAGGACTTCTACAACCGTGTCCAGCGGATAGCCGCTGCCCGCGGAATCGAGCTCATTCTTGACAGTTCGGGTTCCGCCCTGAAGCGCGGCCTCGCTGGCGGCGGCATTTTCCTGGTCAAGCCCAGTTTGGGCGAGCTTCAACAGTTCGTGGGCACTCCCCTAATGGAGCTCGACGACATCGCAGCGGCCGCGTCCGACATCGTCAACCGCGATCAGGCCAAATATGTGGCAGTGACCATGGGACAGGACGGCGCCCTGCTCGCGCAGCGCTCCGGAGTGTTGAGCCTGCCGGCGGTGCCGGTTGATGCGAAAAGCGCAGTCGGCGCCGGAGATAGCTTCCTGGCGGCTATGACATTCGCGCTCGCTTGCGGGCGGGAGCTCGTGGAGGCCTTCCGGTATGGAATCGCGGCAGGCGCCGCGGCGGTCCTTTCCCCGGGCAATAATCTTTGCCGTCGGGATGACGTCGAGCGCATGCACGCGCTTGTCGCTCCTGGCGGAACGCAATGGAAATCTACGACCAGTCCGATACGGCCCGCCGCCAGCGAATGAGGAACGCGCTTCAGGGGCGACGCGCGAGCGCCTGACCTCTCGAAGCGGCCGCCGCCGACCGGTGTCGCGGACGTCCACGCATCGGGAGGCAAAGCAGCTACGATGACCGATAGGTCGAGGAGCCGGGACCAGGCTCGCGGCCGGGATTATCCTGATCGGGAACGTCTGGAATGATCTCCGGGGGCTCTGAAAAGGGATTTTCGGCCGGCCCCGGACCGGGCGGCGTCTCCGGTGGCGACTGGGGCTGAATAGTATCCGGCGGCGGAAATTCGGGCTGGGTTGCCATTATGCTTCTCCTCTTTCCAACACGCGCCCACGGCAGGGCCTCACGCCCGGACAAGCCCGCGAACGTCAAGCTTCCCCGGAGTAGATCCGCACGATCTTGTCCAGCATCGCCAGAGCCTCGGACCGTGGCCGCTGGAAGCTGTTGCGGCCGATGATCGAACCGCCACCGCCACCCTCGCGGATCGCGCGGACGTCCCGGTACAGCGTCTCCGGATCCGTGGCTGCGCCTCCCGAGAAGATGACGAGCCGCCGTCCGGCGAAAGCGGCCTCGACCACATGCCGAATTCTGTCGACCGGATCAGCCCATTGCCGGCCGGCGTAAGCGGATTTGGCGGCATCCTGTTCGACATGATCACTGGGAACTTTCACCTTGACGATGTGGGCTCCCAGCTCGACGGCGATATGCGCGGCGTATGCGACGATATCGAGCGCCGTCTCGCCGACCGCGGTAATCGATCCGCCGCGCGGATAGGACCATAGGAGCAGCGGGAGACCGGCGGCGCGCGCTTCCCGGGCCACGGTGCGCAGCTCGTCCACCTGGCCGAAAAAGCCATCGGAGCCAGGATAGAGTGTGAATCCAACTGCTGCGCAATCGAGGCGCAGCGCGTCATCCACGCTTGCGAAGACGGCTTGATCCTTGACAGCGGAGAGGCAGTTCGAGGAATTGAGCTTGAGGATCGTGGGGATTTGTCCGGCGAAGGTGTCGATTCCAGCCTCCAGCATCCCGAGCGGCGCCGCGAAGGCCGATAGACCGGCGTCGATCGCGAGCCGAAAATGATAATGAGGGTCATAGGCGGCGGGATTTGCGGCGAAGCTTCGCGCAGGACCATGCTCGAGCCCCTGGTCTACGGGAAGGATGACGAGGTGACCGGTCCCGCCGACTCGGCCCTGCATCAGGATGCGCGCCAAATTCATCTTGGTTTCGGCCGATTCGCCTTCATACCGGGCAAGAATCTTGTGAACCCGGTCAGAGATGTGCATTCGTGCGGGATGCCCTCGATCGAGGCTGTCGGGATCGCCCTCGCGCTCCTGCGCGTCTGCCTCCTCCTCGACCGTCACAGCAGGTTCGCGTGCAGCCCGCCGAGGCCATCGGCTGCTCTCTCGTCCCCGGCCTCCATCATGGCGTGGCCCGGCTGACGACGTTGACGGTCCCGTCGGGCATCACCTGGATAAGGTGCGCGGCACCGTCCTCGCAACGGGCACGCCACATTGGCCGTTGGGCGGGCGCGGCGATCTGCTCGGACCCGGTCACGTTCTGGCAGGGCAAACCCGCGTCTCGGATCGCACGGAAGAACACCGCGTTCCGCTGAGGCACGTTGAGCGTCCCAACCTCTGCGACGTAATTGGTCACGTTGCCTCCCGCGTCGGCCGTGTCAGTGGCGTCCTTGTCGGCCCTGCCGCATGCGGCGAGCGCGAGGAGCGCTATGGTCGTGACGATCGTACGCATCATGCTTCTCCGCTGTTGAGGCAAGGATGGTCGTTCGATCTGACCGGGCCAATGCGTATATTTCCGGATCGGCAAGCCCCGTGCTCCAGGTCCGAGGCGACTCGCGGACCAATGGAAGCTCCACCTAATCGCCCCGGAAAGCGGCCAGGATTGCACATAGGCATGTCGGTCGGCTACTCGGACTCGGTGGCCGCGCGACTACGTATCATCCCCGACTGACAAGCCATATCATGCCGATCATCCTCGTCGCGCATCGCCATGACGACGGACCGCATAATGACCGCAAGCCTGATACTTTGGTTCGACAAGATCGGAATCGGCGATATCGCCATGGTCGGCGGCAAGAACGCTTCGCTCGGCGAAATGGTGAGCACGCTTTCCGCCACGGGCGTGCGGGTCCCTGCCGGTTTTGCCATCACTGCTGACGCCTATCGCGGCTTCATTGCGGCCAACGGGATAGAGGCCGCAATCCGGGCGGAGCTCGCCGGTTATGAGGATGGCAAAGCGACGCTTCAAGTAGCGGGCAATGCGATACGCTCGCTGTTCCTGGACGGCGACGTTCCCCCTGCCCTCGCCGAGGCCATCCGGACCGCCTATGACGAGCTCAAGCAGAGGACGGGCGCGCCCCATCTGGCCGTCGCGGTGCGCAGCAGCGCCACAGCGGAGGATTTGCCGGACGCCAGCTTTGCTGGCCAGCAGGAAACATTTCTCAATGTGCGCGGTCACCGGGCGCTGCTCGACGCCTGCCGCCGCTGCTTTGCGTCGCTCTTCACGGATCGGGCGATCAGCTATCGCCAGACCAAGGGGTTCGATCATTTCGATGTCGCGCTCTCAATCGGCGTCCAGCAGATGGTGCGATCCGATCTTGCCGGATCGGGCGTGATGTTCTCGATCGATACCGAGAGCGGCTTTCCCAATGTCACGGTGATCAGTGCCGCATGGGGCCTGGGCGAGACCGTCGTGCAGGGGAGCGTCGACCCGGACAAATATCTGGTCTTCAAGCCGCTGCTCGAAAGGCGCGACGCGCGGCCGATCATCGAAAAGATACTGGGCAAGAAAGCGCTGAAAATGCGCTACGCCGAAGGCGGGAGCAAGCGCACCCGGATCGTCGAGACCAGTCGCGCCGAACGAGAAGCCTTCGTGCTCGATGACGACGACATCCTCGAGCTCGGCCGTTGGTCGGTCATCGTCGAGGGACATTACGGCCGGCCGATGGACATGGAATGGGCCAAGGACGGCGAGACCGGGACGCTCTTCCTCGTCCAAGCACGCCCGGAAACCGTCCAGGCCGGGCTCAGCCGCTCCTCGTTCCTGCGCTATCAACTCAAGGCCAAAGGCGGCACACCGCTGGTGACGGGTGCCGCCATCGGCAGCGCGATTGCGACAGGGCAGGCCTGCGTGATCCGCAACGCCGCGGATATCGACCAGTTTCGCGATGGGGCGATCCTTGTCACCAGCACGACCGACCCGGACTGGGTTCCGATCATGAAGCGCGCGGCCGGCATCATAACCGATCATGGCGGCGCCACCAGCCACGCCGCCATCGTCAGCCGCGAACTGGGCGTTCCCGCCGTCGTGGGAACCGGCAATGCCACGACGGTCCTCAGCCGCGAGCAGGACATCACGCTGTGCTGCGCGGAAGGCGACCTGGGCAGCGTCTATGCCGGCCGCCTCGCCTTCGAGCGGGAGGAGATCGATCTGGGCGCCCTTCCCCGGACCAGAACCGACGTGATGGTCAATATCGCGAATCCAGCCGCCGCCTTCCAGTGGTGGCGTCTGCCGGCCAAAGGCGTCGGGCTCGCTCGCATGGAGTTCATCGTCAATGCGCTGATCAAGGCGCATCCGATGGCCTTGCTCCATCCCGAGCGGGTCAGTGCGGAGGATAATCGCCTGATCGGCGAACTGACCCGCGGTCATGCGAGCCCGGCCGACTATTTCGTCGATCTCTTGTCGCGCGGGATCGCGAAGCTGGCGGCGCCCTATCACCCGCATCCGGCGATCGTGCGTCTGAGTGACTTCAAGACCAACGAATATTCCCATCTGCTGGGCGGACGCGCATTCGAGCCGGAGGAGGAAAATCCGATGCTCGGTTTTCGCGGCGCCTCCCGCTACTATGATGACCGTTATCGTGAAGGCTTTGCGCTCGAATGCCGCGCGCTCAAGCGCGTTCGGGAGACGCTGGGATTCACCAACGTGATCGTCATGGTCCCGTTCTGCCGCACGCCGGCGGAGGCCGACCGGGTACTCGCGGTGATGGCCGAAAATGGGCTGCGCCGCGGCGAGAACGGGCTTCAAGTCTATATGATGTGCGAGATCCCCTCGAACGTCATCTTGGCGGAGCAGTTCGCCAAGCGCTTCGACGGCTTCTCGATCGGATCGAACGACCTCACGCAGCTCGTGCTCGGCGTCGACCGGGATTCCGATCTGCTCGCGACGCTGTTCGATGAGCGCGACGAAGCGGTCAAGCGCATGGTCTCCGAAGCGATCCGCAAAGCCCATGCTGCGGGCATCAAGATCGGTATCTGCGGCCAGGCGCCCAGCAATTATCCCGACTTCGCGGCCTTCCTGGTTGGTGAGGGTATCGACTCGATCTCGCTCAATCCCGACAGCTTCGTTCGCACCATCACCCATATCAGCGAGGCCGAGCAGTCTGCACAGGTGGACACGGCCCTTCTGCTGGCCGCGCAAGAGCATTGAGCGCCGCGGCCGGCGCATATGGTCTTGATCTTGGAAGGAGGCGCCGCTCGTCTATCGTTGAAATCCGCGTCCGGGGTGCGCGGCCGCCGCTCTATCGGGTAAGACCGCCGCATGGGCATGAACATGGCGTAGAAGCAATCCGCCGGGCGAAAACCGCGCGGTCGCGGTACGCTCCGTTTGCCCGGAGCAGGTGCTTCAAAGCAGACCGCCGCGATTCTCGGGCGAACGCATCGGGCTGGCTATATCTAGGGAAGCGCCGCACAGGGGTTCACACCTCTTCGGCCGAGTAGACCGCATGTGCTTTTCGGCCACTTCCAGCTTTGTCGCCGCCGGCGTGATCGGAGCGATCGGCGTGGCGACTCTCCGGCATGTCCGCGAGCCCCGCGCGCTGCTTTTCGCGTCTGTGCCGATGCTGTTTGCGCTGCACCAGTTTTCGGAGGGATTTGTCTGGCTCGGGCTGGATGGCCGGATCGGGAAGATGGCGCTCGACCACCTCGCGTTCCTGTTCATGCTCTACGCGCAGGGGATTCTCCCACTCCTGATGCCGGCCGCGGTCGCGCTGATGGAACCGCCCGGCTGGCGTCGCGGCGCTATCCTCGGATTGACGGTCATTGGGGCTTTGGTGTGCGTATGGGACGTCTATGGGCTGATCTCTCTTCCAAGCCATGTGTTCGTCGAGCACCATTCGATCGCCTATCGCAATCAGCTAACCGGCAATTTCGGGATATCCTGCTTGTATATCCTCGCCACCTGCGGGGCCCTCCTGCTTTCAAGCCACCGCGTCGTCCGGGGTTATGGCGTACTGAATGTGATCGGGCTGACTATCGTCCAGATCGTCAAGGAATATGCCTTCGCCTCGGTCTGGTGCTTCTATGCCGCCATCTTGAGCGTCATCATTTATTGGCACTTCAACCGCCGCAATATCGATATTGGAACGCCCAACGGCGCGTCGGACGACGTCAAGCCGCTGCTTTTCCCCTGGCTGCGTCCGCGGACCGCCGTTGTCGCGAGCAAGCTTGATTCCTGATGGCCCGGTCAAGAGAGCCGTGCGTGCGGCTCGAGGCTTCGCGGCAATCCACTACCGCTACCCGTATTGGGGCTCGTCACGGAATCGCTCCTATAGAGGGGCCAGAATGTCGCGGTGGAGCTCAGCTTTCAGCTCCGCTGGCAAGAGGAACGCGGCTGACCCTGCCATGGTGCGATCGGTTCCCTCCACGCGCGATCCATTCGCCCGGACCCGACTTGAACGAGACCCGCCAAATCTGCGACGCTGGGCTCGTCGTCAGCCAAGCGATGGCTTGTCGAGGGTCTTCTCCAGCCATGCACAGGACAGCTCGGCCTCAAGCACGGCGAGCCAACCAAGATCGTCGTCCGAGGCAAGACGCATCATCGCCGACGGATACGCGAGCACCAGCGCCCATGGTTCCTGGGGCCGCCTGAATGTCACGGGCTGGCCCTGCTCGGAGGCAGCCTTGACCATCATCGGCCATAGCTTGTCGCCATCGCCAGCGCGGGGCGCCACAGCGATCGTGACGATCGGCTCGCCCCCGGCAGCGAGCATGGTGAGCAACAGACGGCTCTCGTCGACCGTCGCACAGAGACGGTAGCCAAGCCGCTGGACTATCAGGACGCCGTCCTTGCCCGCGACAAGCGCCCTTTGAATGGCGGAGCGCGCTGCGGCGAGGCGATCAGGCGGGATCGCCTCGGGATCGATCCAGTCTCCCAAGCCACCGCCGATTGTCTGGAGCCAGAGGTCACTCATCGCAGCTGCGCCAACGGGTCGCTGATCAAGGCAGACGCGTCGCCCGATGTGCGGAGCGCGCCGAGGCAAATCCGATTGACCTGTCTCTCGAGGCGACAAGGCGACATTCGTGCGCTGCGCAGGCCGTGCCTTGGGGAAGTCGCGTCCGGCGCCGTCAACGAGCCGTAATGAAAGCCTTGATCTCCCATTTCCCGCCCCCTGATGGTCGCGCCGAGGCGCCGATCGGCATCCCCTGCCGATCCACGTCACGCAGGTCAATCCGGACCATTTCGTCAAGCGTTTCGCACACGGAAAATCTGAGAGGCGAATTGTCCGACCGAGGGGGTGCGCAGACGCGCCAGTGGTGCCACTATCTGCTGGTGAAGCAGATCTCGACCATTCTTGAGTTCTCGACGCTCCGGCAGGGGCTCGTCGAGATCACCCATGAGGTGACCGATTGGGTGGCCGAAGCGGGAGTACAGGAGGGGCTGCTCACGCTGTTCTGCCGCCACACCTCGGCGTCGCTTCTGATCCAGGAGAACGCGGCAGCGGAGGTGCGTGCCGATCTCGAGTCCTATTTCGCGCGAATCGCTCCGGAAGATCCGGCAGCCTACGCGCATGACGACGAAGGCTCGGACGACATGCCGGCGCACCTGCGCGCTGCGCTGACGCAGGTGCAGCTGTCGATCCCGCTGATCGATGGGCGCCTGGCGCTCGGCACTTGGCAGGGCATCTATCTGTTCGAGCACCGCCGGCGGCCGCATCGACGCAGCATCGCGGTGCATCTGATCGGGGCATGAGCGCAGCCGTCCGACAGGCATCGCCATGGCGCGGATGAGCGCGGGAATTCTGCTGTACAGGCGCCGCGGTACGGAGGTTGAGGTCCTGCTTGTCCATCCCGGCGGGCCTTTCTGGCGGAACAAGGACGCCGGATCATGGCAGATTCCCAAAGGCTTGATCGAGCCGGGCGAGGAACCATCCGCGGCGGCACGGCGCGAGGTCGAAGAGGAGCTTGGCATCCGCCTCACCGGCGAGCTCCATCGGCTGGGACAGCTGAAGCAGGCGGGCGGCAAACTGGTCGAGGCATTCGCATCGGAGCAGCAGGTCGACATCGAGGCTATCGCGAGCAATCGGTTCGATCTGGAATGGCCGCCGCGATCCGGCAAGATAGGGTCGTTCCCGGAGATCGATGAAGCGCGCTGGTTCGCTCTCTCGAGCGCGCTTCCCAGCATGCTCGCAAGCCAGCGTCCGCTGCTCGATCGGCTTGCCGATTATCTGCGGAGCGGCGATGATTCGCGTTCGCGGTTGGAACGATAACCGGCAGCAGCAGCCGGCGACGGCCGGGCGTTCGAGCGGGAACCGATCCTGTGCTTCCGTGACTCTACCGATGAGCTGTCCCTCGCAGAAATGATAACCACGCGAGACCCGGTATGCCGTCGTGCGCGCGGCTGGGGCCGTATTGAGGCAGCAGGCGCCGCATGCCGGCTGTCCAAAATCGACGGGGACATGAAATCATGGACGATGACTTCCGGCGGGCAGCACTCGATTACCATCGGTTCCCCAAGCCGGGAAAGCTGAGCGTTGAGTCGACCAAGCGTATGTCGAACCAGCGCGACCTGGCGCTGGCCTACTCGCCGGGCGTCGCCGCAGCGTGCGACGCCATCGGCAGTGATCCCGAGGCGGCGCGGGATCTGACGGCCCGCGGCAATCTGGTCGCTGTGATTTCCAATGGAACAGCCGTGCTGGGCTTGGGCAATATCGGACCGTTGGCCAGCAAGCCGGTGATGGAAGGCAAGGCCGTCCTCTTCAAGAAGTTCGCAGGGATCGATGTATTTGACATCGAAGTCGATGCGCTCGATCCGGATCGCTTCATCGAAGTTGTGGCGGCGCTCGAGCCCACGTTCGGAGGCATCAACCTGGAAGACATCAAGGCGCCGGAATGCTTCGTCATCGAGGCGGCGTTGCGCCAACGCATGAACATCCCCGTCTTTCACGATGACCAGCACGGCACCGCGATTGTATGCGCCGCCGCGATCCGCAATGGCCTTACGCTGCAAGGCAAGCAACTCGAGGATGTGCGGCTCGTGACCTCCGGCGCGGGCGCTGCGGCGCTCGCCTGCGTCGACCTGCTGGTAGCCATGGGCCTGAAGATCGACAATGTCACGATCACCGACATTGACGGTGTGGTGCATGCCGACCGGCCGGGCATGGCGCCGAACATGGCCCGCTACGCCCGCGTCACCAATGCCCGGACCTTGCCGGAGGTGCTGGAGGATGCGGACGTCTTCCTCGGCCTGTCCGCGCCGCGCGTGCTCAAGCCCGAATGGTTGCCGCTCTTTGCCGAAAGGCCGCTGATCCTCGCGCTTGCGAACCCCGATCCTGAGATCCTCCCCGAACTCGTCGCAGCCGCGCGTCCCGACGCGATCGTCGCAACGGGCCGGTCAGACTATCCCAACCAGGTCAACAATGTCCTGTGCTTCCCCTTCATCTTCCGCGGCGCTCTCGACGTCGGCGCCACCGAGATCAACGAGGCGATGAAGCTGGCGGCGGCGGAGGCGCTGGCAAGCCTGGCCCGCGCCGAAGCGACCGAACAGGTGGCGCAGGCCTATGGCGACGCGGCGCTCCTGTTCGGCCCAGAGCACATCATCCCGAAGCCCTTCGATCCCAGGCTGATCCTCAAGATCGCGCCTGCGGTCGCCCGGGCGGCGATGGAGAGCGGCGTCGCCCGCCGCCCCATCGCGGATTCGGCGCGTATCAGACCGAGCTGGAGAAGCTCGTCTATCGTTCGGGCCAGCTGATGCGCGGCGTCTTCAATCAGGCGCGCGACACGGGCAAGCGGGTCGCCTATGCCGAAGGCGAGGACGAGCGCGTGCTGCGCGCGGTGCAGACGGTCGTGGACGAACGCCTGGCCGAACCGGTGCTTATCGGCCGGCGCGATACGATCGCGGCGCGCATCCGGCGATTGGGGCTAAGGCTGCAGATCGGCGGCGATGTGACAGTCCTCGATCCTGAGAGCGACGACGCGCTGTTCACCCCCCTGGACGCGCGCTATCAACAGCTCGTAGACCGAAGGGGCATCAATCCGGCGGCTGCGGCGCGCGCAGTCAAGCGTCGGCCGGCCGTTGCGGCCGCGATGCTGCTGGAGGCTGGGGAAGTGGATGCCGCGCTGTGCGGCGGTACGGCCGACTGGTGGCAGCAGATGGCTTGGGTGCTGCCTATCATCCCACGTCAGCCAGGCGTGAGCCGCGCCTATGCTATGACCGGTCTCATCCTGAAAAATGGTACGCTCTTCTTCTGCGACACGCATATGAATGTCGATCCGACGGCGGAGCAGGTCGCCGAGATGACCCGGCTTGCGGCCGATGCGGTACGAAGATTTGGGGAGCCGATTAGAGCGGCGCTTCTCTCGCACTCCAATTTCGGAGCTTCGGCCTCGCCAAGCGCGCGCAAGATGCGGCAGGCCTTGGCGCTGATCCGCAAGGAAGCGCCCGATCTGGCGATAGACGGGGAGATGCACGCGGATGCCGCGCTGAGCGAAGCACTGCGGAACCGGTTCGTAACCAGCAGCCGGCTGAAGGGATCGGCCAACCTGTTGGTCATGCCCTCGCTCGATGCAGCGAATATCGCCGTCACCCTCCTGGCAGCCTCGTCGGAGGCATTGACTGTCGGCCCGATCCTGCTCGGCATGTCCAAGCCCATCCAGCTTCTTGTTCCGACCGTGACAGCCCGCGCGATCGTCAATCTCACGGCGATTTCTGTCGCCGAGGCTGCGGTTCCTCAAGACAGCGCCCGGGTTTTTGACATGGCGTGACCACCCGCAGATCGACGCGGGCCATCATGCCGTCGGTGAATCTTATCCAGCGACGAGATTGATCGCCATCGATCGCGACGGCCCCGTACGGCAAGCGCGGCGCCCGGCAGGCTGCCCCACGCTCGAGCAGCTTCCAAGCCATGCTCGCGCGGCGGTTCGGTAATGTTGCGTATACTGTGGCGGCATCGCGGCCTGTACCCCGTTCGCTAAAGATCCTGACCGAACGAGGAGAATGTCATGTCCCGGGTTTCCCTCATCGATAATGGCATTACCGGACCTGACGACGCGATGATCAGGCGCGCAGGAATCAGTTCGAAGACGCGCGGATGGACCATCGCGTTCTCCCCGCTCGCCCTCGCTGCCCTCCCGTTGATCTGCGGACCCGCGCTCGCGCAAAGCGCCGCCGACCAGCGGCGTTGGACGGACGCCCAGGATCGCTACCGGGCGGAGGTTGCCCGCTACGAAGCCGAGCGTGATCGATATGAAGCCGTCGTGCGCGCCGATCATCCTGACGCGGCCGGCCGGCGCGGCGATCCCTATGCGACCGATTACGACGCGGCCCGCCACTATCGGGACGATCCCCGTTATGGCGAGCGCCGCCTCTCCGATCGCGACGAGGTCTATCGTGGATCGGATGGACGCTACTACTGCAAGCGCAGCGACGGGACGACAGGCCTCATCGTCGGAGCAGCGGGCGGCGGAATCCTCGGCAACATCATCGATGGCGGTCGCCATCGTGCCGCCGGCACGTTGATCGGCGGCGCGCTGGGCGCGCTTGCCGGCCGTTCGATCGAACAGAACGACATCCGCTGCCGCTAGGCGCCCGGTGCACGGACGGCCTCATGTCGCGACCGTGGCCGACCCTATCGGCTTTCTCGCAGACCTGGTGCCGGTTCAGATTGGCAAGCCCGAGGACATCTTCATGACCCAAAACAGTCGTACCCATTCCAGGCGCGCGGCCCACTGCCGGCGCTGGCTTGCCCGCGCGCTGGTGCTGGCTGCTTCTCTCTTGCCGGCGGTTGCTCCCGCCCAAGCCGCCGCTGCGGAGAACGACATTCCGCAGCGCCGGGAACTCTGCATCCGATCGATTGCGCTGTCCGGCCTCGATCAGGTGATGGACACGAACATCCGCGAAGCCGTCGAAGATTCCTTCCGAACGCTTTCGGCGGCCTTCCCGGATGAAACGGATACGATCTCCGCCTATCGCGATTCACTTGCCGAGGCGATGTCGGCCGCGAAGGGCCCGGTCCTTTCGAGACTTCGCGAGAGCTGTGCGGCGGCGTTCAGCGTGGAGGAGCTGACCGGAATCAACGCCTTCTACGAGAGCAATGCCGGTCGTGCCTGGCTCGAAAAGAGCCGCACGCTCATGATCCCGGCACTTGAGAAGGCGGTGAGCGATGTCACCCCCGAGATGATTGTCGACGCCCAAAGACGCTTTTGCGCCCGGGTCGGCGGCTGCAAGAAAGAGCCGGCGATACCCCCTGCTCATCCGACACTGTGAAAATGTCCGGCAATTACGCCGACGACGGCTGCAAGAGTGGCGGATATCGAACGGCACCCACGCCGAGGACAATCCGAATCGGCCGAAACCTGCGGAAAGCAGGTAGAGACCGGGGCATGCGAAGCTTGCTAGCCAGAAACACCGAGAAGAGACGGTGCGCTGGGGGTCGCCAGCCGCCAGACGCTCAGATGGTCAGTAACCATGGCATACCACGCCCTCGCGTCGCTCGCCGTCCCGGGTCCGCGACTTCCGCCGGTCAGACCGGGCCGGCGACGTCCAAATGGAGTTGGCTCGGCACGGCCCTGCTGCTTGCGGTGGCCGAGGCCGCTCCTGCCGTCGCCCAAAC
Source organism: Rhizorhapis sp. SPR117 (assembly GCF_021742065.1). Next base: position 105,252 of record NZ_JAKKIE010000003.1, on the reverse strand, counting down.
AACCGCCGCTCCTCTCCCGAATGAGCCTCCAGGGTGGACCGCTGCGATCCGGGAGGTGGAGGTCGAGCCCAGCGTTTCGGTCGATGGCCAGACCGACAAGGACGAGGTCGAACGCCGTCAGGTGCGCAACCTCAACCGACAGGGCGCGATTATGCTTGATGCCGCAAGGCAGCGTGCGGATGCGATCCAGCGCAACTACGAGGAGGCGTTGGCAAGATCACGGATCGAGGAGAAGCTATATCAGGATGCGCTCGCCAAGCATCGCGCGGAGATGGAGGCCTGGGAGCGCGCGCGACGCGAGCAGGTTCCGCGATAGGCGTCAGAGATGGCGGCGCCGCGGTTTTGGGCGCTATCGGCCGATGGAGCGCGGGCCTATGCCGCCAAGGGGATTGATCGACCCGGGGTCTCGACCGCAGCTTCAACTCGCGTTGCGAGCATAGATGCGCGTTCAAGCAATTCGCCGTTCAAGCGGCTCGGCACAAAGTCATCCCATTTGGGCCTTCTTCAGCGCCGGTCGCGCGGACGAATCCATAGTAAACGCATCGCTGCGGAGACTTTTGCAGCTGCGATCGATGGGTACCGGCGAGATAGGCAAGTATGGCAGCGCGCGCCCGATGAACCCTGCTTTTCAGAACCGCGAGCGATATGCCGCACTTTTCCGCAGCGGCCTCATAGGCAAGTTGGTCCTCGATCACGGCAAGCAGGGCCTGCCGGTGGGATGCGGAGAGTGCTTCGAGGGCCGCCTTGAACTCATCGCGCAGGAGAGCGGTGTCCTGATCCGGTGGCGACACCGGCGCGCTATGCAGTGCGAGATTGGCCCGATCACGCTGCCGACGCTCGCGCCGCACATGCGACAGGAAGAGGTTGCGCAGGATCGTGAAGGTCCATGCCTTGAAGTTGCTTCCGGCTTGGAACCGCGCACGCGCTTTCCATGCCCGCGACAATGCCTCCTGCACGAGATCCTCGGCGCCGTCGGCACCGCTGGTCAGCCGGTTCGCATAGCGGGTCAGCGCCGGCAGCGATGCCCGGGCTGCATCCTCGAACTCACTTGGGGTCATCGTCTGCTCTCTCCTGAAAGGCCAACACATGATGCCGAGAACTGTCGCTTACCGCGGGAGGCCGATCGCCCTGGTCACCGTTCCCCGCGGCGCGGCCACATGCGCAGCCCCGGTGCGTAGATGCCGAGGATGCAGGTCAGCGCGATGAACACGAGAGCTATGACCATGGTCACGACCCAGAATCGAGGATCTTCTCGCGACACGAACCAGCCAGCGATCAGCGCGGGTATCAACAGCAGCAACCTGGCAATCCAAGCCATCGGTCCATCCTGACTTCATAGAGCCAGGACGGCACGTCCTGGCTATCGTTGCGGCGATGCACCCGCGCGGGGCAGGCGGTCACCGAACTTTAGGCGAGAGATTAGCCGAGGAAGGGCCGGGCCAGCATACGTAAGATTACCAAATCATTGCAGCGATCTGGCCGCCGCTTGTCGGCACGGGCGAGGCTGATCGAAGCGCAGGATGCCCGTTCACCCATATGGGTCATCGGCCCGCACCGGTCGTTTAAGGGCTTTTGCGCATTGCCCGCCAACCGTCGGTCTTCCTATGGTCCGGAAGTGCCACGAAGGTGCGCAAGCGGACGGCATATCCGTTCATGAATCGACCCGAGACAGGGAATGGCTGTGAAAAAAAAGACCGTCAAAACCGACGACGACATCCGCAGCAAGCCAAGGCACATCGACTTTCTCATCGTCGGCGGCGGGGTCGCGAGCGCGATCGCCGCCGAGACGCTGCGCGTCGAGGGAGCGAGCGGCTCCGTTCTCCTGTTGTCGGCGGACGAATTGCCGCCCTATCATCGCCCGCCCCTGTCGAAGCAGCTCCTGCCGGAACATGACGATGAGGCTCGGATCTTCGTTCATCCGCTGAGCTTTTACAGCGATCACCAAATCGAGCTGCGCCTTAACAGGGCCGTCGTCGACGTGGACGCCGCTCATCAGATCGTGCGCACTGCGGACGGCGAAAGATTCGCTTATGGGAAGCTCCTCATCGCCTCGGGCGCAACACCGAAAGCTCTCGGGATTCCTGGAGAAGCGCTCGATGGTGTCCACGCCATGCGGACCAAGGCCGATACGGATGCCATCCGCGAGGCGGCGGCAACCGCAAAACATGCAGTGGTCATCGGCGGAAGCTTCCTCGGCATGGAAATCGCCATGTCGTTGATGGAGCGCGGCCTCGATGTCACCGTTATCGAGCGCGGAAGCGCGCTCCTTCCGCATCTCGAGGCGCCGGGCCTCTCCGGCTATTTCGAGCGCCATATGCGGCAGCGGGGCGCGACAGTCGTGCTGAACGACGTCCCGGTCGCATTCCACGGGAGTAAGCTGGTCACGGAAATCCAGACGGCTGCCGGGCAACGGATAGCTTGCGATCTTGTAGTGGTCAGCGTCGGCGTCATTCCCGCCACCGGGTTTCTGGAAGAAAGCGGGATCAAGCTGGAAGACGGCTATGTGGCCGTCGACTCACAGCTGCGGGCGAGCGCTCCCAACGTCTTCGCGGCAGGCGACGTCACAAGCTTCTACGATCCCGTCTTTGCGCGCCAACGCCATATCGAGCATTGGGACAACGCCATAAAACAGGCTCGCCTTGCCGCGCGTAACATGCTGGGCCGGCGCCTGAGATATGATGAGGTCTCCTATTTTTTCTGTGAAGTTGGCGACATCGGCTTCAATGTGCTGGGCGCGACCGAGGAAGCCGACGAATGGATCAGCCGGGGTTCGCTCGACGATCACTCATTTGCGCTGTTCTATCTCAAGGGTGAGGTGTTGCGCGCGCTGTTCTCGACGGGACGGCCTGCCGACGAAACGCGCGTGTCCGAAGGGCTCATTCGCTACCGCGTCAACCTCGGCTCGGTGAAGGCACGGCTTCAGCAGGCGGACTTCCCGCTCGAGCAAATTCCGACGCAGACGGCGCTCATTCTCCAGGGCGGCGGCGCACTGGGCGCCTTCGAATGCGGCGTCGTCAAGGCCCTCGAGGAACAGCAGCTTTATCCGGACATCGTCGCGGGAGTTTCGATCGGCGCCTTCAACGGGGCCATCATCGCGAGCAATCCCAGGCAAGCGACGCGTGCCCTCGAAGCCTTCTGGAACGAACTCGCGGTGATCACTCCGGCACCCTCACCCACCATCTTCAGGCAGGCGGTCGCCGCAGCCCAAATCCTGACCTGTGGCGTGCCGAGCTTCTTCAGGGCGAGATGGCTGCCACCGTTCACTCCATGGGAGTGGCCCGCGACTTGGACGAGCTTCTATGACACGACGCCCATGCGTCAACTGATCGCGAAACATGTGGACTTCACCACGCTCAAGGCGAGCCCGGTGCGCCTGCTGATCAGCGCCGTGAACGTGGCCACCGCGGAACTCGAGGTCTTCGACAGCTACGTCGATGACCTGACCCCGGACCATATCGTCGCCAGCGGAAGCTTGCCGCCTGGCTTCCCGTGGACGGTGATCGACGGCAAGGCCTATTGGGACGGGGGCATCATCAGCAACTCGCCGCTCGACCTCGTCGTCGACCGCTGCGGCCCGGATGGCAAACGGGTCTTCATCGTGGATCTCTATTCTGGTCAGCGGGCGCTCCCGGCCAACATGATCGAGGTTCTCGCCCGCCGCGACGAGGTCGTCTATTCCGAGCGCGTGCGAAGCGATCTGCGCTACCGCGAGACGGTCGATAGCTATCGCAGGCTCATCGACCATATTCTCGGTTATGTCGAGCCCGCCGAACTGGCGCGCGTCAAGCATCTCCCGGGCTTTATCCAGCTTATGGGCGACGGCGCGCCGACGAGGATCACCAGATTCGTCCGGACAGGGCGATCGAATGAGCATTCTTCGGCCGACTATGATTTTTCGGATGTGGCGATCGAGGCCAGCCGGTCCGAAGGCTATGCAGTCGCCAAGACAATACTTGGCGAGACGCACGCGCCGCCGAACCATCCTGCAGGGGCATAGTCTCCGGGATGGCCACGCTCCGCTCTTCTCAAGTCCAAACGCCACGGATTCGCACGCCAGGCGGAATTTTGGAGATCATCACCGCGGCCAGGAAAACGGCATGGCCGTCTCGCCTCGTCTGTCTCCATTCTCATCGAATCGACGTTCGAGGATGAAACCGCGCCCGCCATCATCGATCGCCACCACCGTGCTGCACCGCGTTCCGTAGACCGGATTGTTGATGAAGATCGGTGAGAGGCGTGGCTCTTGCGGCACGTCCGAGGGGCCGACTTCCGGATCGAAGCTTCGCGGACGACCTTCTTCCCGTAGTCCATCAAGGAGATATTCAGGGTGGCGTGCGCCGGCGTCGACCCAGTGGCTCAGGATGCTTTTGAGCCGAACGGTTTTGGGCCAGGACTCGTCGAGTGCGCCGTTGGACAGGCCATAGACCCCCGAGGGCAGCCTGCGCCGCGCTGGATTGGGCTTGTTCGACCAGAATTCGGCATGAGCCGGCCGGATGAGGATCAGATTGAACGGATTGAAATCCATGAGATCGGTATCGGATGGCTCGGCATACCGCCCCTCACCCGCCAGCAGATCCCTCAGAAGGACGCCGCGCGATGGCCGGCCCGTCTCCGACGGCCCGAACCCTCGCAGGTTCGTGACTACGGCAAACCTCCCTTCCTCCGACACACCCAGCCATGTGCCACCCGATTGCCGGTCCTTGCCAGCCAGGACATGATCCGGCTGGTCCCATCGCTGCAGCCGTCGTGCCGGGCGTCCGTGAAACTCGTCGCGATTGCCTGCCACGATGAAGGGCCAATTCGCATGGACGCGCCACGCCAGTGCTAAGACGCACATACGCCATCGCCGGTGCTCATCGAGGCGAGTCGACCGCCGCTTGAGGAAACATGGCTCCGCTCCGAGCGCGCATGAACCAGCACCCCTGGAATTTTCGTCTGCTGGCCATCGTTGCGGGCGCCGCCGCGATCGGCCTCGATGGCATGAAGCCCCGCCATGATATTCCTCCCGCTTATCGCCATAGCAGCTTCACGGGCCGGATGGGCAAATCGTTGGAAATGCGGTGGTCGCCGGCTATGCTTCGTTGCGAAGTAGGCGATGACAGGAAAACAGAGACTATTGGCCGTCAGTGCGAGGTGACTTCGGCAATTACCGTCCTGGCACGTGCAATCGCAGCGGCGCTGGTGAGCTTGCGCTCCTCAATCTGATCAGCGAAATCCATCAGCCGTTCGCCGGAGGCGGAGCCGGTTTCGGCCACCTCGGCGACACTCACGCCCTGCCCTTTCGCGATCGCCTCGTCCCAGGCCGTGCGCACCGCCGCCCAATAGTCCTTCGTCGCGGCCCAATAGGCGTCCGCCGCGGCGATGTCGTAATCGTCGGCCTTTGCATAGGTGTTGAGCACCGATTCCTGGACGAACGGCGAGAGCTTGCCGTCGACCAGCCCCATCTTGATGTTGTCCTGCCAGTGGATCCAGCCCGCGGGCGAGGGCGAATGCCGGTTGATCGCGAGATAGCGGTCATAGGGCGGATGGCGCACCGCGTCGCGCCGGGCGAGCGGGCGCCACGTCCAGTTGCTCCGCCAGCGGCGCACGCCGCCTTCCTCGGTCCACTGGCCCCAGCCGCCGTAGCGGGGCGAATCGTCGGTCTGCCATACCGTCTGGGACCAGCGGCCGGCACGCATCCGCTCGGGCACCGCCTCGATCGTCCAACGTCCCTGGCCCGCATAGACGAGCACGCTGGAAGGCTCGTAGGTCCAGTCCTGCCGCCAATGCTTGATGACGAGGGTCTTGCCCTTGTCGTCCTTCACGACGAGGAGATGCTGGAGCACGATCCGCCGGCCCGCATCCTCGATCACGCGGATGCTTTCATGTCCGCCCGAGACCTTGGGCTCGATCGGGGTGTAGCCGGCCCGCCAGGGCGTTGTCTCGCGCATGTCGAACGTCACCTTGTAATTGCCGGCCATCGCGAGGATCGAGGCGCGATCGGCCGCGAAGGCGGCGTTTGCGGCCGCTGCGTCGCGGGGCGCGACAGGGCCGTCCGCAGCGGCAGGGATCGCCGTCAGCAGCGATGCCGCGAGCAGAGCGGCCTTCAGGAAAACGGGCTTCATCATCATCCTCTCGTCAGAATCGCGCCGTCAGCGATACGCTCGCATTGCGGCCGGGCTGGGTATAGGCGTCGGTGACCGGGGAGGTGGCGGCGAGCCCGCGCACGTCGCTCCACCAGGCATATTTGCGATCGAGCAGATTGAATATGCCGGCCCGCAGCGTGAAGGCCGCGCCGATCCGCACATAGGCGGTCGCGTCCAGGATCGTGAAGGCGCCCGGGCGGAAACAGGGCGCGCCATCACAGATCGTCGCAGGATCGCCCCCGGCGTCCGTATAGACGGTGCGACGGAGTTCCTTCTGCGCTGCGTGGGTGGCGATGATCTGGCCGCCGAACCTCCCGTCGGGATGGTCATAGCCGATCCCGACGACGAGCTTGAGCGGATCGATCGACGAAAGCGGCGACCGCGAGCCGTCCCCACTGATCGTGGTGCCGGTGGCGTAGCTGATTGCGAGGCGCGCGCTCAGACCCGATCGGTCGCGCAGGTCCAGCCTGCCCTCCACGCCCTTGATGCGCACCCGATCGAGGTTGATGAACTGGAACACGGCCGGATCGCCCGGCGCGAAGCTGCCGCTCACCACCTGCTGGCTGATGAAGTTGCGGTACCGGCCCGTGAAGCCGGTGACGCCCGCGCTCAGGGGCCCCTGCTCCAGCCTGACGCCGCCTTCCCATGTCTGGCTGGTCTCGGGGCGGAGATCGGGATTGGGGATCGAGGTGTAGCCCTGCGCCAGATTTTCAAAGAACTGGTTGGCCTGGCTCGGCGAAGGCGCCTTGAAGCCGCGGGCATAGTTGGCGAACAGGCTCGCAGCGTTGCCAAGCCGCACCACCGCGCCGATCTTCGGCGAAAGGCGCGATCCGTCCTGCCCGGCTGTCGCGAACGCCGGCAGCAGCGGATCTTCCTTCGGATCGAGCTTGTAATAGTCGAAGCGCAGTGCGGGGAAGAGCGTTATCGCGCCATTCGCGAAGGCGATCTCGTCCGCCACATAGCCGCCGGCCAGCGTATAATCGGTCACGGGGAAAGCGCGCGTCGGGAAGACGTCCGGTGGGGTCGGCACGGTGCCGTCGCGCAGGCCCTTCTGGCGCGTGATGCTGGCATCCGCGCCATAGACGAGGCGATGGGTGAGCCCGCCCGTCGCGAAATCGCTGCGCAGCTCCACGCTCGCGCCGAGGACGCGGTTCTCGAAGGTGTTGCGGCGCGTGCGATCGGCAGCCGTGTTGCGGTCCTCGGCAGTGAACTGCCGGTTCTCGCCGTCCTGGAACCAGACTGTGGTATGCGCGCCGCCGATCGCGCCCGATCCCTTGTAGAGCCAGTCGAGACTCACGCGGTCACGGCGCGTCCTGTCGCGCGCGAAAAGGGCGAGCACGCTGGTCGGGCTCGTCGGCACGGCCGCGACGCCGCTGAGCACGTTGCTGCGGACATGATCATCGAGATGATCGAGCGTCAGGCGGACCCGATTGGCGTCGTCCGGGCTCCAGACGAGCTTGCCGAGGACCGCGTTCGAGCGCGTATCCTGCGGGTTGGGTTCGGTACGCGTGGCATTGGGCGCGCCGTTGCTGCCCTTGTTGTCCAGCTCGTGGCCGTCGCGCCGCGTGTAGGCGAGCAGCGCCGACCAGTCGCCGCTCCGTCCCGCGACGATGCCGGTTTCCGAGAATTGCTCGTCGGCGGAATCGTAGGCGGCGCGCGCCATGCCGCCGAAGCCGTGGCCATCCTTCAGGAAATCCGCCGGATCGCTGGTGACGAAGCTCACCGCGCCGGCCAGCCCGTCGCTGCCGTAGAGCGCCGATGCCGGGCCGCGCAGTATCTCGACCGACTTGATGAGGCCGAGATCGACATAGTCGCCGCGGCCGGCCGATTGCGCGCCGAAGTCGAAGCCGTCGGGCACGCGCACGCCATCGACCTGGATCAGCACACGATTGCCTTCAAGACCGCGGATGTTGAAACCGGCATTGCCGTCCCGCCCCGTCGCCCCGAGCGCCGCGCCGAAGCGCGTCGGCGCCCGGCGCACGCTCACGCCCGGCTCGAACCGGACAAGGTCCTTGACGTCGGAGACGAGCTCGTCGGCGATCCTCTTGTCGTCAATGACGGTGACGGTCACAGGAACATCGAGGACGGATGCGGGCAAACGGGTGGCGGTGACCGTGATGGTGTTACGCGGATCGGTCAATATGAGCGGATCCCCGTCCTGTGCCGCCGCGGGCGGCGCAGCGATCAGCACCAGAACAGCGCCCGCAGCGCCACAGTTCGCCCGGCGATACCAGGTCGACCGGTGACGCAGGCCCACCGCGCTTCGCGAAACAGAATAATCCACCCACCGCCCCCAAACGTAATGTTATGCTAATGCGAATCAGTCGCACTAGGATGACTTACGGAGTTGATTGGGAAGCGTCAACATGAGAGGATATGTGTCGGTCCTCGGCGCTGGATCATGTGGTGATCGCACTGCACCGCGTCCCACGGCCGCACCTGGAGCGCCTCCTTCCGTCGTGGTTGCTGCATTATCGACGATCGGGCGGTGCGCCGGTGTCGCGTCCTTGCCGGCGAGCGGGCTCAGTCGGCGCCATGCTCCGCATACGGAGCGCGGCATTAGATGCCGGGCGGGCCCTTTTGTGTCGATGCAAGCCCCATTGAGCGGGGAGAATCGTCGAGGGTCGCAGCATCTTCATCTCGCCCTCGAGCCTTGCCGCGAGCGCGGAATCTGCTTGATCATACCGTCAACGCACTCAGGCAGTCAGGCAGCCGATGATCGCTCGGACGACGTTACCGGTTTCCCGCACGTCACGCACGGCGATCGTGTCGAACCCGGCTGCGCGTACCGGCTCGTCATTTCCGCCCGGATAGATGGCATCGCCGAGAAACAGCATGGCGTCCGCCGGAACGCCGGAATGCTCGCTCAGCTTGCGCATCGCGTAAGCCTTGTCGACGCCGCTGCGCGTGATGTCGATGGAGGTCGATCCGCCGGTGTTGATCGAAAGACCGGGCAGCATCGCGCGAAGCAGCGCCTGCAGTCGCTTGCGCTTTGTAAAGTCGGGATCCCATGCGGCTTTCGCAGCGAGCGGCGCCTGCTGGCCCAATCCCGAGAAGGTGATCTGCGTGCCGCGATCCTCGATCTTCTCACCCCAGGTCTGCGTTTCGACGAGGCCCGCTTGCGTCGCCGCCTGGTCGAGCGCGCGCATGATCCTGTCACGTTCGGCGGCGTCGAAGCTGTCCGCATAGATTTGCCGCCAGCTGCCATCCTGAAAGCGGTAGAGCTTGGTGCCGGTGGTCGGCATGATGAAGAGCCGGGCCAGATCGGCGGCGCCGGGCAGGCGCGCGACCACCTGTATCTCGAACTGCGGCCAGTCCCCACCGGAAATCACCCCCACCTTGGCGACGTCTAGCAGCCGGGCGAGCAGACCGGCCATCTCCTCGCCGATCGGCTGCTTGCTTTCCGCGAGGGTCCCGTCGAGATCGAAGGCGATCAACTGCTTCATTCGGCACAACCCCTTATCGCGGCGATGGCCTGCGCATAGTCGTCAGCGCCGAAGATCGCGGTGCCCGCAACGATCACGTCGGCGCCCGCTTCGACGACCGAGCGAACCGTATGCGAATCCTGCCCGCCATCGACCTCGATGTGCGGGCGCAGGCCGCGCTCGTCGCACAATTTGCGCAGCGCCGCGATCTTCGGAAGCATCTCGGGTAGGAACTTCTGACCGCCGAACCCCGGGTTGACGGTCATCACGAGGATGATCTCCACGAGGTGGAGGACATGCTGGATCCATTCGACGGGCGTCGCGGGATCGATCACGACACCCGCGCGACAGCCAAGCTCACCGATCTGGCCGAGCACGCGGTGAAGATGGACGGTCGAGCCAGGCTCCGCCTGCACCAGCAGATGGTCCGCGCCGGCCTCAGCGTAGGAGGCGAGCGACCGCTCGGGTTCGATCACCATCAGATGGACGTTGAGCGGCTTTTCCGTCGCCTTGCGGATCGCGCGGAGGACCGGCGGCCCGAAGCTGATCTCGGACACGAAGCGGCCGTCCATCACGTCGACATGGATCCAGTCTGCACCTGCCCGATCGACCGCACGCACCTCCTCGTGGAGATGACCGAAATCGGCCGCGAGCACCGACGGCGCGACGAGGACATCCCCCGTCATCCGCGCGCCGCCATCGGCAGCAGAATCTCGTCGATCGCGTGGGCGACGCCATCCTCGTCGTTCGAGCGCGTTACGTGATCCGCAGCCTCGCGGACCTCTTCCGGTCCCTGCGCCATCGCGATCGACAGGCCGGCGCGGGCGAACATCGGCAGATCGTTGCGCTGATCACCGATCACGGCGACCTCCTCCAGTCGAACGCCTGCCGCCCGCGCAAGCGCTGCCACACCATCACCCTTGTTCGCCGCCAGGGCGGTGATGTCGAGATAATAGGTTTGCGACCGCGCCACAGTCGCATCCCGGCCCAGCGCATTCGCGACCTCGATCTCAAGGACAGCCAGCATCGCATGATCGTCGCTTACCGCCACGATCTTGTCGGCCGCATCCAGCAGTTGCGAGAAGTCCGAGCCGACGATCGGCTCCTGATTGGCCGCCTTGCGTTCACGCGGGGTGTGGACCTGGTCGAGGCGCTCGGCATGCCAGCATCCCTCGCGGAACAGCCATTTGGTGATGCCCGGCCGGTCGATCAGCGTCAGCGCGCGCTTCGCGACCGCCGGGTCGAGGCGCGCGGCTGCCATGATCATGCCGTCCGGCCGCACGATGGTGCCGCCATTGAACGCGCCAAACGCTGCCTTCAATCCAAGGCGCTCCGCGATCCACAGCATCCCGCTCGGCGGCCGCGCGCTGATCAGCGTGAGCGCGACGCCCGCCGCCTGCAGGCGCCCGCACGACGCGATCACCGCCTCGCTCAGGCTCTTGTCGTCGCGCACGAGCGTGCCGTCGATATCCGAGACGACGAGGCGGATGGCGCTCATGCGACCGGATGCCAGGCGCGCCCGTCGCGCGCGAGCAGCGCCTCTGCGGCCACCGGCCCGGCGCTTCCGGCGGCATAGTCTTCCGGTTCCCCGGAGACGCTCCACGCGTCGAGCAGCGGCTGCACCGCCCGCCAGCCACCTTCGATCTGGTCGGCGCGTTGGAACAGGGTCTGGTCGCCGATCAGCACGTCATAGAGCAGCGTCTCATAGCCGGTCTGGTGTCCGAGGTCGAACTGCTCGGAATAGGCGAAATGGAGGCTGGCGGGCACCGCCTCGACGAGCGGCCCCGGCTGCTTCACCGCGAGCTCGAGACAGATGCCTTCATGCGGCTGGATCTGCAGCACGAGCTGGTTGGGCGGGAGCGCGCCGGTCGGCGTGTCGTGGAACAGCATCAACGGCGCATTGCGGAACTTGATGACGATCTCCGTGTCACGGGCGGCGAGCGCCTTGCCCGTGCGCAGATAGAAGGGCACACCGTGCCAGCGCCACGTCTCGACCGCCGCCTTGAGCGCGACGTAGGTTTCGGTGCGGCTCGCGGGATCCACGTCGACGGTATCGCGATACGGGACGACCTTCTGGCCGCCCGCCTCGCCTGCCCCATAGCGGCCGCGCACCGCATCGTCGGGCTCCAGCGGCCGCAGGGCGGCGATCAGCTTCGCCTTCTCGGTGCGCACCGCTTCGGCGCCGAAGCTGTTGGGCGGCTCCATGCCGACCAGCGCGAGCAGCTGGAAGAGATGGTTCGGCACCATGTCGCGCAGCGCGCCGGTGGCGTCGTAGAACTTGCCCCGACCGCCCACCGCCACCGTCTCGGCGGCCGTGATCTGGACATGATCGATATAGCGGTTGTTCCAGACCGCCTCGGTCAGCGCGTTGCCGAACCGCGCGACCATGATGTTCTGGACCGTCTCCTTTCCCAGGAAATGGTCGATCCGGTAAATCTGCTCCTCATGGGCACAGGCGAGGATCAGCCCGTTGAGCGCCTGCGCGGACGCGAGATCGGTGCCGAAAGGCTTCTCGATCACGACCCGGCGGAAGCCCTGCGCCTCGTTCAGCAACCCCGCCTTTCCGAGGCTTTCGACGATGGGGCCGAAAAAGCCGGGTGCGGTCGCAAGGTAGAAGACGGTGTTGCCGGCGATCCTCCCCGCGAGCGTCTCGAACAGCGCATCGTCCCCGAAGTCGCCCTTCAGATAGTGGATGCGCTCGCGCAGCCGCTGCCATTCCGCGCCCGCCTCGAGGAACTCGCCGAGCTGGTCGCGAAGCTCATCGTCGTCGGCATCATGATAGCTGATGCCGAGGAAGCCGGTGTTCGGATCGAGCAGGCCTGAGCGTTCGACGTTGACGATCGCCGGCATCAGCAGCCGGCGCGTCAGATCGCCCAGAGCGCCGAAGATCACGAACGTCGCGGGCGGTGCGACAGGAGCCGTGCTCATTGCGGCATTTCGACGTGGCCGCCGAAGCCGAAGCGCATCGCCGACAGGAGCTTGTCGCCGAAGGTCGTATCCACCCGGCTGCGGTAGCGCGCGAACAGCGCGGCCGACAGGACATAGGCCGGCACCGCTTCCTCCATCGCCGCGTCGATCGTCCAGTGACCCTCGCCCGAGTCGGCGACATTGCCGCTATAGGCTTCGAGCATCTGGTCCTTCGCGAGCGCCGCCGCCGAGAGATCGAGCAGCCACGACGAGATGACGCTGCCGCGCCGCCAGACTTCGGCGATGTCCGTGAGATTGAGGTCGAACCGCTCCTCCTCGGGCAGCTTGTCCGAGGACTTGCCCTTGAGGATGTCGAAGCCCTCGGCATAGGCCTGCATCAAACCATATTCGATGCCATTGTGGACCATTTTGACGAAATGGCCCGCACCGGCGGGACCGGCGTGGATATAGCCCTTTTCGGCGCGCGGATCCTCGCCCTCGTTCTCCATGCGGTTGGGCGTGCGCGGGATCGTGCCGTAGCCCGGCGCGAGCGTGTCGAAGATCGGGTCGAGCAGGTCGACGGTCGCCTTGTCGCCGCCGATCATCATGCAGTAGCCGCGTTCGAGGCCCCACACGCCGCCGGAGGTCCCGACGTCGACATAGGCGATCTGCTTCTCCGAACAGGCTTTGCCGCGCCGGATATCGTCCTTGTAGAAGCTGTTGCCGCCGTCGATGATAACGTCGCCGGGCGAGGCGAGGCCCAGCAGCGCTTCGATCGTCGATTCGGTCGGGGCTCCCGCAGGCAGCATCACCCAGAAGATCCGGGGGCCTTCGAGCTTGCCCGCGACCTCGTCCAGCGAGCCGGAGGGGATTGCACCTTCCTTGGTGAGTTCCTCGATCGCCGGTGCATATTGGTCGAAGACAACGACCTCATGGCCGCCGCGGATCAGACGGCGCGCGATATTCCCGCCCATTCGGCCAAGGCCGATCATCGCCAGACGCATCCGCCACGCTCCTTCTGTCAAAATTGCTCAGAGTGCCGCTGCGACGGCCGCTTCGAGCGCCTCGATGCCGCCGCCGCCCTGCTTGAGATGGATGCGCAGCACGCGCCTGCCGCGTTCGGCGAGCACGTCCATGTCGCCGCGCGCCTGGGCGATCTGGACGGTGCCGAAGCTCGCCTTGTGACCGGGAATGGCAAGATCGGGATCGGGATCGCGCGTGATCGTCAGGAACACGCCGCTGTTCGGGCCGCCCTTATAGGCTTGCCCCGTGGAGTGAAGGAAGCGCGGACCGAAGCCTGCGACGGTCGCGACCGATTTCGCGTCGCGCACGGCCCTGCGCATTGCGGTGATGGCCGCGCTGTCGACGTCGTTGCGCTCGACGTAGGCGAGAAACGCCGCGTAGTCGCCCGCCCGCAAGGCAGCGAAATGCTGCCGTAACAGGCTCTCGGCGTTCCCTTGCAATGCGCTGCCCTTGGCGACGAAGAGCGCAAAGTCGGCGGTCTCGGCGGCTGGCGTTTCAGATTCCAGCGTACCGGAGGCCTCATAGGCGTCGACGAGCTTGCGCGTTGCCACCTTCGCATCCTCGACGTCGGGCTGATCGAACGGGTCGATGCCGATGACGGCACCTGTGATCGCGGTCGCGACTTCCCAGCGGAAGAATTCCTGGCCGATCAGCTGCGGGCTGGCGACGCTGATGCGGATCACCGGCTGACCGCTGTCGGCAAGCGCCTCGAGCTTGGCGTCGGCGGCATTGTCCTTGTCGCCGGCGAGCGCGAGGACGACGAACAGCCGGTCCGTGCCATAGCTCTCCGGCGAACCCAGCGGCTCGAGGTCCACGGGAACGATGCCCCTGCCCTGCTTGCCGGTCGATTCGGCCAGCAGCTGCTCGAGCCAGGCGCCGAAGGGCTCCAGTCCCTTCGAGGCGATGAAGGTCAGCTTGTTGCGGCCAGAAACCGCAGCCTCGCCGATGATCGCGCCGAGCCTGATGCCTGGATTGGCCGCCGGAGGCACATCGCCCCCGCAGGCGAACACCATCGGCGCCGTCGCCTCGTAAAAACCGTGCGTGTCGATGCCCATCACCGCGGCCGGCACCATGCCGAAGGCGGACAATACCGAATAGCGGCCGCCGATCGCCGGATCGCCCTGGAAGACATGGGCGAACCCGTCCGTCTCCGCTGTCTTCTCGAGCTTCGATCCCGGATCGGTCACGGCGACGAAGTGGCCGCCCTGCTTTCCGCTCCGTTCGAAAAAGAAAGCGCGGAGCAGCTCCGGCTCCATCGTCGAGCCGGATTTGGATGAGACGATGAACAGCGTCTCCTTTGGATCGATCTCGGCGAGAACGGACGCGATCTGCCCCGGATCGGTGGTATCCAGCACGTGCAGCCCGGGATTTCCCCCGGCCGAGCCGAGAATCAGCGACAGCACCTCGGGGCCGAGGCTCGATCCGCCCATGCCGAGCAGCACCGCGTTCTTGTAGCGCTTTGCCTCCTGCTCCAATTCTCTCAATGCGTTCGGATCGACCTGCTGGCCGCGGGCGGCCGCGAGCCAGCCGAGCCACCTGCCCTCATCCTTGCCGGTCCAGAGCGAGGGATCGCCCTTCCACAGCCGCCGCGCCCAACGATCGGCGCGTGCCGTCTCCAGTCGCGCATCCACCGCTTTCTGCAGCGGTCCGGGAAGCGACGCTTCCATGTGGTTGAGCCTGTCGCCGAGGAAGGTGGCCCGCTTGGCGGCGACCGCACCCAGCAGCGCGTCGGCGGCGTCGGCGAACTGCTTGACGCCATCCTTCACGAGCATCTCGGTGACGCCCGGCAGGTCCAGCCCCAGTCGCTCGGCCTCGGCGATCACGTGGCGCGCGCCGTCGAGATCCTGGGTGAGCGTCGGCCGCATCGTCCCGTGATCGCGAAACGCATCCATCGTCTTGGGCGGCATCGTGTTGACCGTATCCGGGCCGATCAGCGCGTCGACATAGAGCGTGTCGGGATAGGCCGGGTCCTTGGTGCCGGTCGACGCCCAGAGCAGCCTTTGCGGCATCGCGCCCCTGGCAGCCAGCGCCTGCCAGCGATCCGAGGCGATCATCTCCTCGTACCAGGCGTAGGCGAGCTTGGCGTTGGCGATCGCGACCTTGCCGCGCAGCGCCTCGAGCGCGGCCGCTTCCTTGTCCCCGACCTTCACCCGCGCGTCGATCTTTTTGTCGATCTGGCTGTCGATGCGGCTGACGAAGAAGCTCGCGACGCTCGCCACCCGGTCGATCGGCTCGCCCTTGGCCAGGCGCGCCTCGAGCCCCGCCATGAACGCTTCGGCCACCGCCTGATAGGCTTCGATCGCGAAGAGCAGCGTCACGTTGATGTTGAGCCCGTCCTCGACGAGCTGGCGAATGGCGGGGGTGCCTGCCCTGGTGCCGGGCACCTTGACCATGAGGTTGGGCTCCCCGACCGCCTTCCAGAGCCGGCGCGCCTCCTCGATCGTCTCCTGGGTTCCGTCTGCGAGATAGGGAGAGACCTCGAGGCTGACATAGCCGTCCTTGCCTCCCAGCCGATCATAGATTGCTCGCAGATCGCCGCCGGCGGCCTTGATGTCGGCAATGGCCTGGCTTTCATAGGTGTCCTGGACGCTCGCATCAGCCTTGCCGAGGAATGTCCGAAAGCCCTCATCATAGGCCTCGCCCTGACCCATCGCCTTCTCGAAAATGGACGGATTGGACGTCACGCCGGAGACGCCGTCTTCGCTGACCAGCGCCCTGAGGCCGCCTTGATTGAGGAAGCCGCGATCGACGAAGTCGAGCCACACCGCCTGCCCGCTTTCGTGGAGCTGCTTCAGTCGGCTGGCGACCCGCGGATTATCGAGGACGGTGCTCACTTGTTCTTCTCCATCACCGCGCGGGCGACCTTGCAGACATTGTCGACGGTGAAGCCGAATTTCTCCTGGAGCTTGGCGAGTGGCGCCGACGCTCCGAACGTCGACATGGTCACGGTCGCGCCGTCATGACCGACATAGCGGTCCCAGCCCATCGACCCGGCCTGCTCGACCGCCAGCCGCGCGCGGACGGCGGGCGGAAAGACGCTGTCGCGGTAGGCCTGGTCCTGCTTCTCGAACAGATACCAGCTCGGCAGCGACACGACGCGCGACTTGGCGCCCTCAGCCGTCAGCGTCTCGTGCGCGGCGGCGACGAGCGGCAGCTCGGAGCCGGTGCCGATCAGGATGATGTCCGGGTCGCCATCGGCATCGGCGAGGATATAGCCGCCCTTCTCGAGGCCGTCGGCCGACGCATATCTCTGGCGGTCGAGCGTCGGGATTGCCTGGCGCGAGAAGATCAGCGCGGTCGGCTCGCTGCTATGCCCGAGCGCAACCTTCCATGCGGCCGCGGCCTCGTTGGCGTCGCCCGGCCGGATCGTGTCGAGCCCGGGAATGGCGCGCAGTGTCGCCAGATGCTCGATCGGCTGGTACGTCGGCCCGTCCTCGCCCACGCCGATCGAATCGTGCGTGAACACGAAGATGACGGGCAGTTCCATGATCGCGGCGAGGCGGATCGGCGCGCGCATATAGTCGGCGAACACCAGGAAGGTGCCCGTGTAGGAACGCAGGTAAGACAGCGCCATGCCGTTGGCGATCGCCCCCATCGCATGCTCGCGCACGCCGAAGTGGAAGTTGCGGCCCGCATAGTCTCCCGGTTCGAACGAACCCGCGCCCGGGAAGGTCAGATTGGTTTTGGTCGACGGGGACAGGTCCGCGGCGCCGCCCATCAGCAGCGGCACGCGCTGGGCGATGGCGTTGAGCACCTTGCCGCCGCTGTCGCGCGAGGCGATGCCCTTGGCGTCTGCGGGGAAGCCGGAGACATCGGCGTCCCAGCCGTCGGGCAGCTTGCCCTCCCGCGCCAGCGCGAACTCCTGCGCCTCTGCCGGAAATGCCTGCTGGTAGCGCGCGAACAGCGCCTCCCATTGCTCGCGCGCCGGCTGGCCGCGGGCGGCCACGGCATCTTGGAACGCCTCCGCCACGCTATCCGGCACGTAGAACTGCTTATCCGCCGGCCAGCCATAGGCTTCCTTGGTCTTGCGGACATTCTCCTCGCCCAGCGCCTCGCCATGCGCCTTCTCGCTGCCGGCGCGCGGGCTGCCCCATCCGATCACCGAATGGACGACGATGAAGGTGGGCCGGTCGTCGGTCGCCCTGAACGTCTCGAGCGCGCGGGCGATCGCGTCAGTATCGTTCGCGTCGTCGACGTGGATGACGTTCCAGCCATAGCCCTGGAAGCGCTCGCCGACATCCTCGGTGAAGGCGAGCTGGGTCGACCCTTCTATCGAGATGTGGTTGCTGTCATAGATCCAGCAGAGATTGGAGAGGGCGAGATGGCCGGCGATCGACGCCGCTTCGCCGGACACGCCTTCCATCATGTCGCCGTCGCCGCACAGCACGTAGATGTCATGATCGAAGAGCGTGAAGCCTTCGCGGTTGAAGCGGGCGGCGAGCGCGCGTTCCGCGATCGCCATGCCGACCGAATTGCCGCAACCCTGCCCCAGGGGGCCGGTCGTGGTCTCGACCCCGGTGGTCATGCGATATTCGGGATGGCCCGGCGTCTTGGAGCCGAGCTGGCGGAACTGCTCGATGTCGGCCAGGCTCACCGCCGGACTGCCCGTCGGCTTTCCATCGGCATCGATTTCCTTCACCCCGGCAAGATGCAGCACCGCATAGAGCAGCATCGAGGCATGCCCGACCGAAAGCACGAACCGATCGCGGTTCGGCCAGTCGGGCGTGTCAGGATCGTAGCGCAGGAACTCACGCCACAGCGTGTAGGCGACGGGCGCAAGCGCCATCGGCGTGCCAGGATGCCCCGAGTTCGCCTTTTGGACTGCATCCATGGCGAGCGTGCGGATGGTGTCGATCGCAAGCCGCTCGGCCGATCCGTCCTCATGGACGGCAGAGCGAGTAGGATAGGCCAAATCCGTCATGTCAGCTCGCAATCCTTCCGCGGCGCCGGAGCAGCGATACAATCCGGTGAAGGATGCGACAGTACAGACTGTTCACCACGCGCAATCGCCCCGTTCACTCCTGACAACTGCGTCGGGAGTGCCGAGGTACAGGGCATCAACTTCCGAGACGAAGAGTCCGTGCCCCAGCAACCCCGGAATTTCGGCAAGCCGAGCCGCCAGCGCGACCGGATCACCGATCGGGCCGAAGGCGCAGTCGAGGATGATGTTGCCCTGATCGGTTCGCCAGGGGCAACCCCGCGCGTCGAGACGGAGCTGCGGCTCTCCGCCCGCGGCCACTATCCCCCGTTCCACAAACCGCTTCGCCAGCGGCAGCACCTCGACCGGGACAGGGCGTGCGCCAAGTCGTCCGACGGCTTTCGAGCTGTCCGCGATCGCCACCATCCTCCGTGCCGCCGAAGCAAGGATCTTCTCGCGCAGCATCGTGCCGCCGGCGCCCTTGATGGCACGGAAGAAAGGATCGATCTCGTCGACGCCGTCGATGCACAGATCAAGCGCGGCGACGTCGGCGGGATCGACAAGCGCGATGCCCGCTGCCGCCGCGGCAGCTGCGGTGCGGTCGGATGTCGCGACCGCACGGACGGACAGACCATGGGCGACGCGTCGGCCCAGCGCCTGGATAGCGAAGCTCGCCGTGGTGCCTGTCCCCAGCCCTATGAGCATACCGTCGGCGATCTCGGCAACCGCCGCTTCCGCGGCTGCACGCTTTTGCTCATCCGTGCTCTTCAAGACGCTTGTCACGCGATGTACCCGATATGCATCTATTGCGGGGCACAGGCTGGGCTAAAGCTGGCCAGCCTATTCCATGGCCTTCAACAGCTCATCGACCGACGCGGTGGCGAAGGCGGCGAAATTGTCGGCGACTCCATAAGGCAGCAGCAGCGTCCGATCATGAACGATCGATCCGCAACTATAGACCACATTGGGCACATAACCGTCCCGTTCATGCGGGCTTGGCCGCAGGATTGGTTCGCGGGTGCGGGCGAGTAGCTTTGAAGGATCCGCCTTGTCGAGCAGGCATGCTCCCATGCAATAATTGCGGGCCATGCCGACTCCATGGGTGAGGACGAGCCAGCCCTCGTCGATCTCGATCGGCGAGCCGCAATTGCCCAGCTGGACGAACTCCCAGGGGAAGCGCGGGCTGACGACCTTGATGCCGCCGTCCCATGAGTAGAGGCTATCCGAAGCGAGCAGCCAGATGCTTTCGCTGTCCTGCCGCCCGAGCATCGCGAACCGCCCGTCGATCTTTCGCGGGAACAGCGCCATGCCCTTCTCCGCAGCGGCCGATCCGGCGAGCGGATGCATTTCGAAATTTCTGAAGCCGGTCGCGCGCAGCACCTCCGATCGCGCGTCTCGGCCGTCGAACGCGGTATAGGTGCCGAGATACTCGACGTGCCCGTCTTCCTCGACAAAGCGGACCAGCCGCAGATCCTCGATACCGCGTTGCTGGCTCGCGGTGACTGGAAACAGCACACTCTCGGAGACGTCTTCACTTCCCTCGCACACCACACGCGTCATGCCGTTCTCGACGCCCTCGGCCGGAGCGTCGATGCGCGGCGAAATCGCCTGATTGCTGCCTTTGTCGAGCGCGAAGCCGCCCGATGGACTCCAGGTGCCAGTCCGGAAGGTGACCGAGGAGATATGCCCTTCGCCGATGCCGCGCAACGACAGGAGGAAGCGCACGCCGCCCGATGGTGCGCCCGTCTGGTCCGCGCGCAAAACCATGCTGGGATTGAACAGCGCGGCAGCCTCGTAGGAGTATTCCTCGCTGAAATAGGCGCCGATCGCGAGCGCGGCTTCCCGGCTGGCCCCTTGCGCCGCCGGCAAGCGCTCGCGGATCTCGTCGAATCGGCGAAGAAGGATCTTGTCGATATCGCGGTGCCGATCGGCGAGCGAGGCGATGATCGCCTCATGCTCCTTGAGCAGTCGTGCGTCATCAAGCGACAGAACGCGTTCGGCGATCTGCTGCATCCGGGGATGCGCATCGTTCCTGAATGCTTGCGGATAGTCGAGGTCGAACGGTCGGATAACAGTGCGGGAAGGATCGGGTCGCAGGTGAATCTCGGAATGGCGAAAAAGCCCATTATCACTCATCATCTATCCACTCTCGATTGCGCCAGATCACTCGCTGCCCGGGGGAAGGCCGCCCGAGGGTAGCCATCCGGAGCCGTTCTGTCTTGAACTCCGTCACCCTTCTATCCGCGCTGGAGCTCGAGAACTTCCGTGTCCCCTGGGCCATCGCGAGCTGGGAGATCGTCCCCCGCCTATAAGTGAACCAAGCCAGAGCTCGGTTCCGAACGCGTTCGCGCCGCAAGCGGGTGCCCTTGGTGATCGCGGCCCAGGCGGACGACAAAGCGGTCCCTCAGTATCTTTACCGATATCCTCAGCCCGTGCGCGCGTGGAACCATCGCCTTGGCGAAAGGAGTCCAGATGTCGGCGTCGGACGCTCTCGAAATCCGCCATCTCGATGTTTCAGCGAGTGGAACGGCGATCCTCCATGACATCAACCTGACCGTTGGTGCGGGCGAGCTGCACGTTCTCTTCGGACCCAACGGATCGGGGAAATCCTGCCTGCTCGCGACGATCATGGGGCTCCCGCCCTTCCTGATATCCAGCGGCGAAATCCATTTCCGCGGCCGCCGCATAGACGTTTTGCCCATAGACGAGCGTGCCCGGCTCGGTCTGGGCATGTCATTCCAGCGGCCACCAGGCCTCGAAGGTGTGACGGTCGACCAGTTCAGTAAGGCACTCGGGTCGCAAGACATTCTCGGACGGGAGGCCGCGGCGCTGGATCTTCGAGATTTCTCAGGCCGCGACATCAATGTCGGCTTCTCTGGCGGCGAGATAAAGCGCTGGGAAGTGCTCAAACTCTTCCTCCAGCGACCCCGCCTCTGCCTATTCGACGAGCCCGAAAGCGGCGTGGACCTGGAGCACATCGCCGCCGTCGGAAATGCCATCAACCGGCTGCTGCGGGCGCCTGAGCGGGACGAAGCGCCCCGCTCAGGCCTTGTCATCACGCATACCGGCTTCATCCTGGATCATATCCAGGCCGACGTCGGCCATATGCTGGTCGATGGTCGCATCCTCTTCTCGGGCGATCCCCTGGCAATTTTCAAGCACATCCAGCGCAACGGCTACACCAAGCCAACCGCCTTGCTCCAGGCTCCGGAAAAAGGAACGCAGCCATGACCACCCTGCATATCGATCCCGGCGTAACGGCCGAAGAGAAGGAACGGCTCGCCAATGTCGGCTATGGCGCCGAAGGCGAGCGTGCCGGGACGTGCGTCGTGGTGAACCAGGATGTCAGGCACATCGGTGTCAATGACGAGAAGGTCGAGATCCTGCCGCTCAAGGATGCGCTACTCCGCTACGATTGGGTGCAGGATCTAATGTTCGGACTCGTCGACCCGGACGCGAATGCGCATGTCCGCGAGGCCGCCGAGAGCCGGCACGCGCCGGTTGGCCATTTTGTCCGGATCCGCGCCGGCGCGAAGGTCCAGCTGCCGGTGCAGCTCTTCACGCTCCTGGAAATGCCGCAGGGACGACAATTCCACCACAACGTCACCCTGATCGAGAAGGACGCGGAGGTCGAGATGATCTCCGGCTCGGCTGTGCCGAAGAGGGTGCATTCAGGCCACCATATCTCGCTCTCCGAAACCTACCTGCGCGAGGGTGCGATCTGCCGTTCGGTGTCGATCGAGCAATGGGGCGCAGGCATGGAGGTTCACAGCTATGCTCGCAGCCATGTCGGCAAGGGCGCGCGGTCCACCGACAGCAAGGTCCAGATGTCGCCCATAAAGCATCACTATGCGGAGAGCCGGACGATTATCGAGGAGGGCGGCATGTCCAGCGACCAGTCGGTCATCTTCGCACCGGCCGGAACACAGCGGATCATGGAAAGCGAGATACATCTGAAGGGCGGCGGTGCGCATTCGGAGAGCCTCACGCGTATGGTTTCAGCCGGTGGCAGCATCTCGAACAAGGCCCTGCTCGTGGGCGAGGCGAAGGCCACCAAAGGCTTCCTGGGCTGCAACGGGCTCAAGCTCACCGAGCAAGGCGAGATCCTTTCCGTACCGTCTCTCCTGGCGCGGAGCAGCGAAGCCCAGCTCTCGCATGAGGCGTCCATCGGCATGATCAGCCAGGAGAAGCTCGCATATCTGATGTCCAGCGGCATGAGCGAGGATGCCGCCCGCGATCTCATTATTCAGGGATTCCTCACGCTCAAGGATGAGCTACTGCCCGAGATCGTCGGCGAGGAGGTGAAGAAGATGATAGCCGCCGCGAACTCCGGATCGCTCTGATCATCGCATCTCACCGGCGAGCGATCTCGTGACCGAGCCTCCCGCTTTGCGGATCGGACAGGGGCGATTGCCGCACGGGGGCAGCGCCAAACCCGCTGGCCCCAGGAAGCGCGGAGTCGGTCGCTCGAAAGAGATCCGCCGCTCCGGCATGAGAAGCTCGGCCCCCGAAGCAAGAGGCGTTCCCAACGGGTGCGACAAGACTGAGCGTGGCTCGAATTCCCGCGGGCTCATATCGTCTGTTGGCCATGTTCCGCGTTCCCGGGAAGGCGCAGATAATCCGCCAACACGCGCGCGTGGTTGTGCTCGGTGTCGCGAGCGGCATAGAGGAGCGTCACCGGACCGTTGGCCGACAATGGAGCGAGACGCGCGACAGCGCTATCGTTTTGTGCCAGTTCGTCCCGGTAGCGGCGGCTGAACTCGCTCCACCGCGCCGGATCATGCCCGAACCATTTGCGCAGCTCGGGACTCGGCGCGATTTCCTTCAGCCACAAGGTCAGGGCCGCCCTTTCCTTGTCCACACCCCGCGGCCAAAGCCGATCCACCAGCACCCGCGCACCATCATCTTTATGCGCAGGTTCGTAGATACGCTTGATCCGGATGTCGGGGAGCGAGTTGGCCATTTCAGCTGAATTCACCGGGCGTGGCTGCTTTCCGCAGACCCGATCACGACCTTCGTCCTTCCGGAGAGTCCCGATCGTCAGGCGGCGGCGCGCCGCCCTCGTTTTCCCAGCGCTCGGGACAATCGCACGAATAGCCTGCATCTAGCGGCCGACCGCATCTCGGGCAGATCTGTTCAGTGGTCTCCGCGGCGGATCGCGCTTCCTTGCGAGCCGCGTTGATGGGTGGAGCGATACGCGGCATCGTGCATCCTTTCTCTCGGCGGCCGGTCTCGGAGCCGCGAACTATGTCCGACTGGCCGCAGTTCGGCCAAGGAAGATCGTCAGAAGGAGGGAAGAATTCTCGATCGCCCTCACCGAGTGCGGCGCTCCCCCGTCGAGATAGACCCACTCGTTCGCCTTCAGGGTGACGGGTGCGGAGTCGATGGCAAGCTCGACACGCCCTTCCAGGCAATGCAGCGTCATTTCCCCGGAAACGCTGTGCTGCGGGATTTCGGCACCAGCATGGACGATCAGCCGAATGGCCTCGAAATAATCGGTCTTGATAATTGCAGCGGTTCGAGCGTCACCCAAGCCCGGCCCGAGCGGCCCCAGATCGACGATTTCGCCTCGTTTGGCGTGATGCAGTGCCATAAGCCGTGGTCCTCATTTTTGTGCCGCCGGTCACGCTCAAACGAACGTGGCCTGCCCATGATTACTCCGCCGCCGGCGAGCTGACCGGCAGCGCCCTGCGGAAGATCAGCCCGTCGAGCGCCATCGGGTAAAGCGGCCGCAGCTTCATGATGAAATCGACGGCCATCAGCACCGCGCCGATGGCGAACAGCACGTCACCCGGCAGCCGCATCCACTGCCAAAACCGCACAGTGCCGTAGAACGTACTGCTCCTCGCATAGGCGAGACCATGCTCATAGACCGCATCGAGTTGCGACCAACCGATCGGAAAGAAATTGAAAACGATCCATAGCACCAGCCCGCCATTATAGAACCAGAAGGCCGCCCTCCCGAGCTTCTCGCTGAAACGCGGACGGTCGGCGTGGATATAGCGCAGACAGAAATAGATGAGCCCGATCGCAAGCTCGCCAAAAGCTCCGAACAGCGCCGTGTGCGCATGGTTGAGCGTCAGGAAGGTGCCGTGCTCGTAATAATTGACGAGCGGCGCATTGAGCGTGCCGCCCCCGAACACGCCGGCGCCCACGAAATTCCAGAAAGCCGCGCCGATGACGTAGGTATAGGCGAGCCGGTACTTGAACTCCTGATGCGCCCTGATCAACCGGTAATGGTTGATCGCCTCGATGATCAGGAGCACCAGCGGCAGCACCTCGATGAACGAGAACATGCTCCCCATCGGCACCCACATGCTCGGGCCGCCGGCCCAATAGAGGTGGTGACCGGTGCCGATAACCCCGCCAAGAAAGATCAGGATGATCTCGAAATAGGTCGCGCGCTCGGCGAGCTTGCGTGACACGAGGCCAACCGACATCAGCAGATAGGCGGTCATGCAGGCGGCAAAGAACTCGAACGACTGCTCGACCCAGAGATGGACCACCCACCAGCGCCAGAAATCGGTGAGCGTGAACGATTTCTCGATGCCGGTCAGCGGAATCATGCCGAACACGTAAAGCACGGCGATATTGATGGTTGACGCCCAGATCAGGTGCTCCATGCGGATACGCCCGGTCCAGAACTGCGCTGCCGCAGTGCGCCAGAGGGCTTGGGTGGGCCACAGCGCGCGCATCACCAACAGGCTCCACAGCGCCAGCCCGATGAAGAAGCCGATCTGCCAGAATCGGCCGAGCTGGATGTAGGACAGCCCCTGATTGCCGAACCAGAACCAGTTCTGGTCGATAACGCCCATGATGCCGAGATAGTCGCCGATGAGCGCGCCCCCGACGACGAATAGTGTGACCCAGAACAGCAAGTCGACCAGCAGATGCTGGCCCTTTGCCTCCCGGCCGCCGGCAATCGCGGGCGCGAGGAACAGGGCGGTTCCGATCCAGGACAGACCGATCCAGACGATCGGCGCCTGGATGTGGACGTCACGCAGGAAGTTGAACGGGAAGAGCTTGTTGACGTCATAGCCGTAAAAGCTCGTCCGATCGTAGTAGGAATGGGCCATGATGGTACCCGCGCCGATCTGCACCAGCAGCAGAGCCGCCACGACCAGGAAATATTTGCCGATTCGCTTCTGGCTGCGGGTTAGCGGCCGGAAGGTCGACAGCACCGGATCCATGGGCGCATCGTCGGGATTGCTGAGGAAGAACTCGTAGATGAACAGCACAAGGCCGAAGGCGAAGAAGGTGAAACAGAAGCTGATCCAGGTCCATTTGAACGTATTGGTGGTCGGCGTGTTTCCAACCAGGGGCTCATAGGGCCAGTTCTCGGTCCAGGACCAGGTGACGCCGGGCCGCCGCGCGACCGTAGTGAGCGAGGAAAAGACGAGAAAATCGGCGGTCTGCCGAGCGAGCGTCGGCGTCAGACTATAAGCGGAGGTCCAGCCGCTCGCGGGATCGGCGATGTTGAGCGTCCCCGCCACCTCATTTCGGACCTGAAGGACCGCGGCGGCGACAGGGTCTGACAGGATGACGTCACGCCGGGTAAGATCGATCTCCTGCAACGCGCGCTGCATCGTCGCGGTCGCCGCGGCCTGTTGGTCGGGCGGAAGCGCGGCGAAGGAGCTGCCACCGCCGGCGCGCGCGGCAGCCTCCCGGGAAGCGGTGCCGAGCCGCACCAGGATCGACGCGGTATAATCCTCGCCGTAATAGGAGCCCATGCCGTAGAGGCTGCCATAATCCATCAGGTCGGCTTTCTGGAAACCGCCCTTGCCAGCCACGATGTCCGCGTTCGTCATCAGCACGGCGCCGCTCGCGGAAACAAGCCGCTCGGGTTGTGGCGGCGCCGCGCGGTAAGTCATCACCGTCGCCCAGGCGAGCAGACCGAATGTGGCTATCGCGACAACCAGCAACACCCACTTGAGAACGGCGCTCACCGGGTCGCTATCCGGTGGATCGATGCGGCAGGCCTCCAACATCAATCTTTGATCCTCTCCCGTTCCGTCTCGGCGGACCGATGCCTGTTTGCGAGACACCCTTCCCCTGTTTTAGGCGATCGACAACCCTCCGTTCCCGTTTTTGTGACAAGCGCCAGGACACTCGGTGCCGGTGCCCGGGCGACGACGACATCGCCCACCAATTTACCCGACTCGGGCGAGCCCAGACGGCCTGGATTCCGGGCATTATCGACGGGCAACTGGTTGATTCCGCTTTGCACTTGGAAGGATTATATCGTCGTTGGGGATCGGCGGTTTGCGCTGGCGCAAACTTCCCCCATTCTTCTAGGTAGCCCGGCAACTTACGTGCATGGCAACGACCCCTCAGCCCTGCCCCGGACCCTTCGCCGCGCTCGATCTATTCCAGGGGCTCCCGCCTTCGGTGCTTTGAGACCGTCGGCGCGGTATCGCTGTTCACCGATGGTCGCTCTCCCGCCGACGCCATCGCCATCGCCGACGGGCTGGAGACGAGCTGGAGCGAGGCCGAAGGCTCAAGTTAATCCGCGACTATCCCCAAATCGGCGTCATGTCAGTCGCACCATCGGCAGGCGCCTCCACGAGTTGCACGAGCGGGAGCGCGAGATTGCGACTCAGCGCGCCGACCGTCGAGGCGCTAGTGCCATGCTCCGGCTTGCGCGCCAGGCCGATCACAGCTCGATAGACGCAACGGCGATCGCTTTCTGCCGAGGGCAAGGATGTGGCGGATCCCTGCATAAACGCTGCGCAGGGCCAGCCGGATGCACCGCCTGGGATAGGGCCGGGTTCCTCGCCAGCCACAACCAGCATCTGACGATCCGCGGGTCCGCCCAGATATTGAAAATTGCAGAACATGGGTGCGACTGAAGTACCGCAGTGGGAATCCGCTTACAGCAGAGATCGTCGACCTTCCGTTCGTCCCCGGTTCGTCCGACTAGATCTTGCCGGCGTAGATCATCCGGCCTGGCCCGAGCCGTTCGAGAACTTGACCGATATCGGCCTGCGAAACAGCAAAGCACCCCTGGCTTCGCCCGAGTTTGCCGCTGGCAAGTGCGATGTCTTGCGACACATAGGACGCCGCATGGATAACGATGGCGCGCGCTTCGGCGTTGCTGTTCTCGCAGTCAAGGCCGATCAGGCGTTGCGAGCGACCATGCTTGCCGGAATAGCCGCTGCCGACCAGATAGGCGCCGGCCGAAGACGCTTGCGATCCCGGTGAGTTCGAGAACCGTTCGAGCCACCCGCTATGATCCGGATCGGATCCTCGCCCATGCGCGACCAACAGGCTCTGGCTTCGCCCGCTCATCACGTCGACGATGTGAAACCGGGGAACGCGCGACGCCTGGCTGAAATCCACGATACCGATGACGTCGCGATACCTTATCGTTGCCCGGTGGCGATCCAGCGCACCCAAAGCACGTTGAAGCAAAATCGGGCGCGGCGGAACTGGAGCCGGTGGGACGGCGAACACTCTCGTCTGTACCATGCCCAGAACGACGGCCCCGCCACCCAGAAGCAGGTGGCGCCTCGAAATGACTGTCACGCTTGTCTCAAACCACTATCTATTACTGTTTGGAACACTGGAGATAAGCATGATACGTGCCAGTTTCCAGACAGGCGCTAAACCCTGGGATCAGAGCGCTTGCAGCCGGAGCCGGTCCGCCGTGATCGGTGGGAGCGAGGCGGACGCCGCCTGAGCGCGGAACGCATCATCATCAGGCCGGGCAGCAGCGGCAGCCACAATGTCAGGATCCGTAGCAGCATCGTCGCCGCGAAGGCATTCTCGATGGGGACGCCCAGCAGACCGAGCGTTGCAGTCGACGTCGCCTCGAAGCTGCCCAGACCAAGCGGGATCGGCCCAAGCGTCACGACGATCGATGCCATGATCGACGCGATGAAGGCGGTTCCGAAGCCGGCGGGTCCTCCGAGAGCGTCAAGACAGGCCCAAAGCGTCCCGGCGTCGGCGATGAAGACCAAGGCATTGAAGCCTGTCACGCGAAGCAGCAGGGCACGGTCGCCGATCAGGTCTGCCGGGGCCTGGCCGACGATCTCGAGCAATTCGCGGACGACTCCCACCCGCTCGAGCCGCGGCGACAGGGGCTGGCTGCCGCGGTGCCTCAGCCAAAGCGCGAGCGACGGAATGGCGAGCGCGACCAGCAGGAATGTGGTGACGACGCCGGCCATCAGCGGCGTCGCCTTGTCGTGGAGCCACAGCAGGACCAGCATGCCTACCGCAAAGAAGGCGAAGGCGGCGTAATAGCCGATCATCGAGACGAGCAAGGCTGCCACCGCCGTCCCGCGCGGCACGCGCAATCGCACCAACTGGTCGACGAGAAGGACGTTGCCCCCCAATCCCGCGCTCGGCACCGCTTGGTCCGCGAACAATTTTGTGAGCGCGATGCGCATCAGCCTGGGCAGCGCTCGCGGCGTGCCGGCGCTGCGCAGCACCGCCGCCCAGCCCGCAGCCACGCTGGCATAGGTCGAAAGTTGGAACAGCACGGCAACAGCGAGCCAGAAAGGATTGGCGCGAACGAGGAGGCGGGCGAAATTCTCGATCTCGCCGAAATGCAGCACCGCCCCCACCAGCGCAGCTGTGAGAATGATGCCGAGGAACCATGACCGCCATGCACTCGAGGGTCTGGCGGCGATCTTCTCGTCAGCTTTCGAGGACATAGCTGCCCGGCGCATCCCTGAGCGCCCCAGCGTCCGCACCGGAGCCGCCGAGTGGCGGCGGCGCGCGCGGAGAGCTTGAATGCATGTCGATCCAGGCGGCCCACTCCGGCCACCACGAACCGGCTCCGGGTCGTGCCCTGGACAGCCAGGCTTCGGGATCAAGGCAGCCTGCTTTTGCGGGCCGCGCGAGCAGGCGATAGGATCGCCCCGGCTGATCCGGCCCGGAGACAATTCCATCATCATGACCATTGGTTGCGAGCAGGAATGTCACCTCGCTGTCCACGTGCCGATGTATCTTGTAGACCGAGCGCCAGGGCGCGACATAATCATCTTCGGTACCGACCGCGAAGACCGGGACGCGGACCTTCCGGAGGGCGATCGGCCGGCCTTCGACCTGATATCGTCCTCCGGCCAAATCGTTGGCGAGGACCAGCGAGCGCAGATATTGGCACTGCGCTGCAAAAGGCAGGCGGGTGCCGTCGGTATGCCATGCGCGTAGGTCGGTGATCGGCTCGCGTGCACCCAAGAGATAGTCTCGGACAAGGAGGGGCCAGATGAGATCGTTCGAGCGGAGCGCCTGGAAGGCGCCGCTTATCTGCGCGCTGTCGAGATAACCACGCGCGCGCGCGATCGTTTCGAGGAAATCAAGCTCCGCCTCATCAATGAACAGGCTGACTTCGCCGGGTTCGCTGAAATCGGATTGCGCCGCGAACAGGGTCATCGAGGCCAGACGATCATCGCCATCGCGTGCCATCGTCGCCGCTGCGATCGCGAGCAAGGTCCCCCCGAGACAGTAGCCCGCAGCGTGGATACCGCCAGCGCCCGTGATCGCGGAGATCGCGTCGAGCGCCGCCATGATCCCCAGCCGGCGATAATCCTCCAGATCGAGCCCCCGGCTGTCTTCGCCGACATTGCGCCAGGAGATGATGAACACCGTGTGGCCCTGCGCCACGAGCCAGCGCACCAGCGAATTTTCCGGGGACAGGTCGAGCACATAATATTTCAGGATCCAGGCCGGAACGATCAGGATGGGCTCCGGACGGACAGCCTGCGTCGTCGGCGCATATTGGATGAGCTCGATCAGATTGTTCCGATAGACCACCTTGCCCGGCGTGACCGCGACGTTGATGCCGGGACGATAGCATTCGGCGCCGGCCGGCCGCTGCCCTGCCAGCAAGCGACGCCAGTCCTCGACCAGGGCCGCCGTGCCGTCGGCGAGGCATTTGCCTCCGGTCTCGATGATCCGCTGCTGCAGGACCGGATTTGTGGCAACGAAGTTCGAGGGCGCAACCATGTCGAGCAGCCGGTGGACCGAGAAGCCCACAATTGCCCGATGCCGTGGCGTGACACCGAGAATATCGTTCGCCGCGCAATCCCACCAGCGTTCGCTCAGCAGGAAGGACTGGCGAATGAGGTTGAAGGGCCATGATTCCCAGGAAGGATCGTCGAAGCGGTGATCCTGAGACCGGCGAGCGATACCGGGTTCGGCCCCGTCGTTGGTCAGAGCCGCTTCCCATGCATAGCCGGCCAGCGCCATGAAGCCGCGGGCGGTCTCAGCGGCAATATGGACCCGGCTGCCGGGAATGGCGGCGAAATGGAGTGCCCAGTCGGCGAAAGCGTCACCAATCGACGATGGTGACAGACCACCGGTGAGCGTCGCGACCGCCGCCGCCGCGGGGCGAGCGAACAGTTCGGCCCATGCGCCGGCTCGATCGCCGCTCCCTTCTGTAGCCGGCTTGCTGGGCCTCGATGGCGAAACCATGGTCTGCTCCTCGTTGCCTCTCAGTCGTCCATAGGGATTTCGGCACCCCCATGAATTAGGTAAGCCTACGGACCCGGCGCGCAGTTCCGCTACGTAGCTTTGCGGATTGGTCGCAGCGGCACGTCGGCACAGGGTCGAACCTTGCTTCCCGCAAGAAGCGAGGACCGGGGAATGCTTCAGCGAAGCCGTGAATTTGAATGGCCGCCATCCGGCAAATCGAACGGCTCATATCCGGGGGTCGGCGCCTACATGCGCGCGGTCTATCTCCATATGGCGGGCGGCGTCATCATATCGGCGGCATTCGCTCTTCTGGTCGCCCACAGCCGATCGCTCGCGCTCGCACTGTTCGGACCTGCGGGGCTCACGACGCTCGGGTGGATCGTGGCGCTGGCGCCTGTGGCGCTGGTGATCCTGCTCGGCGCCGGGATCGACCGGCTGTCTGCGTCAACCGCGAGGGTTATCTTCACCCTCTACGCCGCGCTCGTGGGACTGTCGCTCGGCAGCGTGCTACTCACCTACAGCAGCGGCAGCGTCGGCTATACCTTCGTCGCCGCCGGCGCGGGCTTTGCCGCGCTGGCCTGGGTCGGCACAGCCACCGGCAAGGATCTGTCAGGCCTGGGCGCCTTCTTTACGATCACCCTGGTCGGGCTCGTCGTGACGATGCTGCTCAATCTGTTGGTGCGATCGGGCGCGCTCGATCTTCTTGCCTCGGGGGTCGGCATCCTGCTTTTCGCCGGACTCACCGCTTTCGATGCCCAGCGTCTGAAGCGTCAATATGAGGACCGCGCTGCGGATGGGCGCAATAATGCCGCGGTACTGGGGGCTCTGGCACTCTATCTCGATTTCCTGAACCTGTTCCTGTCGTTGCTGCCCTTCACCGGACGGGAGCGGCGGTGACCGAGCCGCACGCATTCTGGCAAGCCACGCCCGACGACGCTCTGCGCTCACTCACCGCGACGCGCGACGGCCTGTCGTCGGACGAGGCTGCCTCGCGGCTCGAGCGTGACGGCCCGAACGAAATCTCCGCGGCGAAGCAGCGCCACCTCCTCACCGACCTCCTTCGCCGCCTTGCCAATCCGCTGATCGCCATGCTGCTCGTCGCCGCCGTCATCGCCGGAGTCACCGGCGACGTCGCGAGCTTTGCGATCATCTTCATCGTCGTCGTGCTGTCGACCACACTCGATCTCGTCCAGGAGCACAGGGCCGAGGCGACCGCGGAGGCGCTGAAGCAGGCGATCGCCCTCCATGCGGCCGTGATGCGCGACGGCAAGTCGACCGAGTTGCCCGTGCGCGAGCTGGTGGCCGGCGACATCGTCATGCTCGCGGCGGGCGATCTCGTTCCCGCCGACGGCATCGTGCTGGCGGCGAACGGCGCGCAGGTCAACGAGGCCCTTCTGACGGGTGAGCCTTATCCGGTCGAGAAGCGAATCGAGCCCGCAACCGCCGCCGAAACGCCGGCGGACGCGCACAATGCCCTGTTCCATGGAACCTCGCTGATCGGCGGCACCGCGACGATGCTTGTCGTCCAGACCGGTCCGCGCACGCGGTTCGGCGCGATCGCGCATTCGCTCGCCGGCAAGCAGCCGCCGACCGCGTTCGAGCATGGCATCCATAGGCTCGGCGTGCTGATCGTCAGGCTCACGATCTTCCTCGTGCTGTTCGTGCTGCTCGCCCATCTCGCGCTCGGCCGCCCGCCGCTGCAATCCTTCCTGTTTGCGATGGCGCTGGCGGTGGGCCTGACGCCCGAGCTGCTGCCGATGATCATGACCGTCGCGCTCGGCCGCGGCGCGCAGCGGATGGCGAGAGCCAAGGTCGTGGTGAAGCGACTGTCGGCGATCCACGACCTGGGCCAGATGGATATATTATGCACCGACAAGACCGGCACGCTGACCGAGGCGCGGATCACGCTCGTCGGCCATCCGGGCATCGATGGCGAGGACGACGAGCGGGTGGCGGAGCTGGCGGCGGTCAACGCGCGCTTCGAGACCGGCCTGAAAAGCCCGCTCGACCAGGCCCTGCTCCTCCACATGACCGGTCGCTCGCTCGAGGGCTGGCGCAAGCTGGATGAACGTCCGTTCGATTTCGAGCGGCGGCGTGTCGCGGTGCTTGCCGAGCAGGGAAGCGAACGGATCGAGATCGTCAAGGGCGCGCCCGAGACGCTGCTCGCGCTGTGCACCAGGGCGCAGGACCGATCGGGAGGGCTCGTGCCGCTCGACGATGCATTGCGCGCCCGCCTGTGTGCGCTGCGCGACGATCGCGCGGCGCAAGGGCTGCGATTGCTGGCGATCGCATGGAAGCCCGCCGCCGGGCAGGAGCGGATCGACGCCGACGGCGAGGACGAACTGGTCTTCGCGGGCTATTGCGTGTTCGTTGATCCGCCCAAGCCGAGCGCCACCTCCGCCATCGCCCGGCTCGAAGCGGCGGGCATTCGCATCAAGGTGATCTCGGGCGACGCCGCGCCGGTGATCGAGCATCTGGTGGCGGCGCTCGCCCTGCCGGTCGAAGGCATATTGACCGGCGAGGAAATCGCCAGGCTCAACGACCAGGCGCTGGCGGCGCGCGCGGGTCAGGTCGATCTGTTCGCGCGGGTGACGCCCGACCAGAAGACGCGGATCGTCCGCGCGCTCCGCGCGCGCGGCCATACGGTAGGCTTCATCGGCGACGGCATCAACGACGCGCCGGCGATCCGCGCCGCCGATGTCGGCCTGTCGGTCGACGGCGCCACCGACGTGGCGCGCGAGGCGGCCGACATGATCCTGCTCGCCCCCGATCTCGGCGTCCTCGCCGATGGCGTCGCCGAGGGACGGCGGACCTATGCCAACATCATGAAATATGTCCGGATGGGAACGAGCTCCAACTTCGGCAACATGCTGACCATGGCGATCGCGTCGCTGTTTCTGCCGTTCCTGCCGCTCACCCCGGTGCAGGTGCTGCTGAACAACCTTCTCTACGACCTTTCCGAGATCGGCATTCCGTTCGACACCGCCGATAGCGGAGATCTGGCGCGCCCGCAGGGCTGGGATATTCGCGGGCTGGTGCGCTTCACCGCGATCATGGGGCCGCTATCATCACTTTTCGACTTCGCCACTTTTGCGCTTCTGCTCGGCGTCTTCCACGTCGGGATACCGGAGTTTCGGACGGCCTGGTTCATGGAATCGATGCTGACGCAGATCCTGGTGGTCTTCGTGATCCGCACGTCCCGCCCGGCCTGGTCGAGCCGCCCGCACATCGTGTTGACCGTTACGGCGCTGGCCGGTCTGGCGGCGGCGCTGCTGCTGCCGCTGTTGCCTTGGGCCGGACTGCTCGGTTTCGCCGTACCGGGCGCAGCCATATTCGGCGCCATCGCGCTTCTGGTGGTCGGCTATCTGGCGGGCGCGGAGTTCCTCAAGCGCTTCGCATTGCGACCGGCGAGTCCGGCGCGCCGATGAGCAGCCAATCGGTGCAGGGCTCAAGCCGGCTTCCGCTTTCGCATGCAGGCGCGCCGATGGCACTGAGCTTGTATGACACTTGCATGCGAGCAAGGTTGAATGGAATCGGAGATCAGGGACAGTGAACGAGCGTATTGGTTGCCAGGCATTGCGGTCGAAGCTGATGAGCGCGCCGGACGCGGCCCGGTTGATCGCCCCCGGCACCACGGTCGGCATGAGCGGTTTTACAGGTTCGGGCTATCCCAAGGCCGTCCCGGTCGCCCTTGCAGAGCGGATCGAGGCGGAACACGCGGCCGGGAACCCCTTCTCGATCCGTGTCTGGACTGGTGCCTCGACGGGCCCTGAACTCGACGGCGCGCTGGCCAAGGCCGATGGTATTGAATTCCGTCTGCCGTATAACTCCGACCCCGTTGCCCGCGACAAGATCAACCGCGGCGAGATGGAATATTTCGACATGCATCTGAGCCAGGTCGCGCCGATGGCGTGGCAGGGCTTCCTCGGTCCCCTGGACACGGCGCTGGTGGAGATCAGCGGCATCCGGCCGGACGGCTCGCTGATCCCGTCGTCGTCGGTCGGCAACAACAAGACGTGGCTGGACCGTGCGAGCCAGGTCATCCTCGAGGTGAACAATTGGCAGAACCCGGCTCTCGAGGGCATGCACGATATCTATTACGGCACCGCCCTGCCGCCGCACCGCGTGCCGATCCCCCTCACGAGGCCCGACGACAGGATCGGTGAGACCGCATTCCGGTGCGACCCCGCCAAGATCATCGCGATCGTCGAAACGGACGCGCCCGACCGCAATCTGCCGTTCAAGGCGCCCGACGAGGATGCCAGGACCATAGCCGGCCACCTGCTTGATTTCTTCGGCCATGAGGTCGCGCGGGGCCGATTGCCTGCGTCGCTGCTGCCGATCCAGTCGGGCGTGGGCAACATCGCCAACGCAGTGCTGACCGGCCTTGTCGACAGCGCTTTCGAGGACATGACCGCCTATACCGAGGTGATCCAGGACGGAATGCTGGATCTTCTTGCCGCTGGCAAGCTGCGGATGGCATCCGCCACCGCCTTCTCGCTCAGTCCCGAGGCCGCCGCCGGGCTCAACGCCGACATGGAGCGTTTTCGGGACAAGATGGTGCTGCGTCCGCAGGAGATCAGCAACCATCCCGAGCTGATCCGGCGGCTGGGCTGTATCGCCATGAACGGACTGATCGAGGCCGACATCTACGGCAACGTCAATTCGACCCATGTGATGGGCTCGCGCATTCAGAACGGCATCGGCGGATCGGGCGATTTCGCGCGCAACGCCTATGTTTCGATCTTCATGACGCCCTCACTCGCCAAGGCTGGGGCGATTTCCGCGATCGTGCCGCAGGTAAGCCATGTCGACCACATCAATCAGGACGTCCAGATACTCGTGACCGAACAGGGCCTGGCCGACCTGCGCGGTCTCTCACCCAAGCAGCGGGCGAGACTGATCATCGAGAAGTGCGCGCACCCTCGCTACAGGCCGGCACTGTCCGACTATTTCGAGCGGGCGCTGAGATCGTCTTATGGCAAGCATTCTCCGTGCCTGCTGTCCGAGGCCCTGTCCTGGCACCAGCGGTTCGTCGAGACAGGTACGATGATGGGCTGACCAAAGCCGAGGCCTTGAGGAAAATGTCCATCAAGGCCGCGGGGCGGCCCGCTTTTCCCAGACCTTCTTGTAGCTTTCGAGGACCGCGCGCATATCGTCGATCGCGCGCTGGCGGCTGTTGGAATCCTGTATTTCCCCCAGCTCGCGCTTCAGGCTCGTGGCGAAGTCAGCGTAGCTGTTCTGCCAGTCGCGACCGAAGGCCTGTCGGCGCTTCGGGTCTGCGGTCTTGGTCCGGGCCGCGGGTGTCCCGGCGGACAGTCGGAACACCTCGCCCATCTCCGGAGCGACGATGGACGCGCTCAAGTCGCGCGAGCGGGCGATGCGGCGCAAGCTAT
Organism: Rhizorhapis sp. SPR117; assembly: GCF_021742065.1. Next base: position 69,041 of record NZ_JAKKIE010000003.1, on the reverse strand, counting down.
CGATCGCCGTCGTCTCCCCATGCGAGAGGAATAGACTGCCCCCGATGGGACGGCGCGCCTCGATCCACGCCAGCAGGCCGTCCTGATCGGCGTGCGCCGAATAGCTGTCGATGGGCCGGATCTGGGCGCGCACGGCGATATCCTCGCCCGACATGCGGACGCGTTTGGCGCCTTCGAGAATGACGCGTCCGAGCGAGCCTTGAGCCTGAAACCCGACGAACAGAATCGTGGAATCCTGCCTGGAGAGATTGTGCCGGAGATGGTGCCGGATGCGGCCGCCTTCACACATGCCCGATGCCGCCATGATGATGGCGCCCGAAACGCTGTTGAGCCGGATCGATTCCGCGACATCGTTGACGAAATGGAAGGCGGCATGACGAAAGACGTTCGCGCCGCCCATGTCCTCCAGCGAGCCGGCATATTTGGCGAACACGCTCGTCGCCCGATTGGCCAGTGGAGAATCGATAAACACCGGGACGGACGGAATGCGGCTTTCGTCGATCAGGGCGGCGAAATCCAGTAACAGTTCCTGCGTGCGCTCGAGCGCGAACACCGGAATGATCAGATTGCCGCCGCGGACCAGCGCGTCCCTGATCTCGCGTTCGAGCAAGGCTCGTCGCTCGACCAGGGTGAGGTGAGCCCGCTTGCGGTCGCCGTAAGTGGATTCGCAGATAACGTGATCGAAACCTGCGGGGCTCGCGGGATCGGGATAAAATGCCTTGTGCTCGGGGCCGAGGTCGCCGGAACACAGGAGATGGACATCGCCGATTTCGAGCTCGACCGATGCCGAGCCCAGGATGTGTCCGGCGTTCCAAAGGCGTGCCCTGAACCCAGGGACAGGCTCGAACCATGTTTCAGGCTCGACCGGCCGCGCCCGCCGCCAAGCCGCGATGGCGTCCTGCTCGGTGTAGATCGGCACGATCTCCGGCTGGCCCGCACGGTCCTTGCGTCGATTGCGTCGGGCCGTATCGCTCTCCTGGATCCGCCCCGCATCGGCCAGCATGAACTCGAGCAGATCCGCCGTCGGGGCGGTGCACCATATCTCGCCGGCGAAGCCTTCAGCCACAAGCCTGGGCAGCAGGCCGCAATGATCGATATGGGCATGGGTCAGGATGGCCGCATCGACTTCGGCCGCGTCGAACGGAAAAGCGGTCCGGTTGAGCGTTTCCAACGTACGGGATCCCTGGAAGAGCCCGCAGTCGACCAGCAGCCGCCTTCCGTCCTGGCGGAATTCCATGCAGGAGCCGGTAACCGTGCGGGCAGCTCCGTGAAAGGCGAGCGTGAGGTCATCGGTCATGAGGTGTCGGATCATTGTCCTGGAGTGGCTGCGGATGAGGCGCGGGTCTCAACGGAAGCGGGGATGGCTGAGCCGGTCTTGCGCGAGCCCAGCGCGAGTCATGACTCGCTCGCTGCCGGCGGGCTGGCATCGGGCGCAGTGTCCGCGCGCAGGCGGTCGCGAAACTCGGAGAGCCGGGCGCGATAGCCTCCGGCATCACCATATTCCAGAAACTCGTAATAGCGCTGATGCGGGTCGGTGATGCGCAGCGCATGCTTGATCGGGCACCAATATTGTTCGGTTCGGCTCGCGATCTCGCGAACATATCCGATCAGCCCGTTGGCGTAGCCACAATAGAGGCAGTTGAGTGCTTCGATCCAGTTGAGATAGCTCAGCTGGCCACGGTCCATGACAATGTAATCACTCCGGCGCACGCGCGGGATCCGATACACTCGAAAGCAGATGGCCTGATAGGCACTCATCCAGGCGTCCAGCAGCAACAATGGCACGATGACCGAATAGATGATCGGAGACACCAGACTGGTAGCGATGGACGACCGCGCGAGGAACCTGCCAACACCCATGCGCAAGCGGCGATGCTCGGTTGCGATCCCATGCTCGAATCCGACGAGGCGTTCCCGCACCGTGACGCCGAGAAGATTGCGCCGCCGCTCTATTTCGCGATCGAGTTCGGTCTGAAGGAGGACAATCTCCCGGGCCAGCTCCTGCATTCGCCGTGTCATTATTCCTGCCTCCATCCGCGATCATGCAGCCGTGCCCGCTTCCAGCCTGTTGACGGCTCCATGCTCGTCAAGCGAGCGAGACGCCGACAACTGCCCCTGCGCCGTAGGTGACGGCTGCGGCCGCCAGACCGATGAGAAGTTGGCGGATTCCCGAAAACAGGGCCGAACGCCCGGTGAAAAGACTTGTGGCGGCGCCGATCAGGACGAGCGCGAGAGCGCTAGCGCCGATGCCGGTGAGCAGCGCGGTTACGCCCGACAGAAAGGCGAACGGGGCGGCCGGGACGATGGCGCCCGCCGAAAAGAGCAGGAAGGACCATGTTGCTGCGGTCCACGCCGACCCCCCCAGCTCATCAGGATCGACTCCCAGTTCCTCGCGCGCAAGCGCGTCCAGAGCGGTTCCTTCGTTGCCCAGCAGCCGATCCGCCAGGGCGCGGGCCTGCGGTTCGGCGATGCCCTTGGCCTGATAGATCAGGACAAGCTCCTCTTTCTCTTCCTGCGGCGTGTCGCGCAACTCTTCGGCTTCGGTCGCGATCTGGCTCTGATAGAGTTCGCGCGAGCTTGTGACCGACAGCCACTCGCCCATCGCCATCGAGCAGGCGCCGGCGAACAGCCCGGCAAGTCCCGTGAGCAGGAGCGTGCTCTCGGTCGCGGCGGCGCCGGCGACGCCCATCACCAGGCTCAGATTGGAGACGAGGCCGTCGTTGGCGCCGAGCACCGCGGCGCGCAACGTGTTGCCGCCGCCCCGGTGGCGCCCTTCCAGAAGTGCGATCGTCGATCCGGTGAGTCCTCCCTTTCCCGCCGCTGCCCGCATCAGCAGTGCGTGCGACCGCTCGTCGGCTGGGAGGCCGGCGGCCTTCGCCTCGGGCTGCGCGTCATACACGGCGCTGTCGCGCGTCTCGCTGACCGCGAGGGCGGGAAGCACGAAAGCAGGGCCGAACCGCCGCGCGAGCCAGGCGAGGATGTGTGCCCTTGTCGAAGGCGCGGGCGAAAAATGACCGCCGTCCGCTCCGATCCGCTTGCGCCAGAATTCGGCATGGGCCTGCTCGACCGCCGCCAGCCGCTGGAACACTTCCGCGAGCTTCGGGTCGGTCTCGCTCTCGGCCAGCGCCGCATAGACGGTCGCGCCGTCGACCTCGCCCTGGAGATTGGCACGATAGCGCCTCAGCGCGTCAGGGGCGGGCATGGTCCTCAAGCCTCGATGATGACCTTGAGCGCCTGCGTCTCGGCAGCACGGCCGAATGTGTCATAAGCGTCCAGAATATCGGCCAGTGTAAAGCGATGCGTAATCAGCACATTCGGATCGATCTTCTTGGCCTGCACGGTCTTGAGCAGCATGGGGGTCGTAGCGGTGTCGACCAGACGCGTGGTGATCGAGATATTCTGCGACCACAGCCGTTCGAGATGGAGGTCGACCTTGGAGCCATGGACGCCGATATTGGCGATCACGCCGCCCGGCGCGACGAGATCCTGGCACAGCAGGAAAGTGGCGGGAATGCCGACCGCCTCGATCGCGGTATCGACGCCGCGCCCCTCGGTCAGCGCCTTCACCGCATCGGCTGCCTTGCCGTCGGCGCTGTTGACGGTGTGCGTCGCGCCGAAACGGCGGGCGACCTCGAGCCGATTGTCGTCGAGATCGATCATGATGATCATTGCGGGCGAATAGAATTGCGCGGTTAGCAGCGTCGCAAGTCCGATTGGCCCCGCGCCGACGATGGCGACGCTGTTCCCGGGCGCGACCTTGCCGTTGAGCACGCCGCACTCGAAGCCGGTGGGCAAGATGTCGCTCAGCATCACCAAAGCTTCCTCGTCGGCCCCCTCGGGGATCGGATAAAGGCTGGTGTCGGCATGGGGAATGCGCACATATTCCGCCTGGGTTCCGTCGATTTCGTTGCCAAGGATCCAGCCGCCCGTCGTGCAATGCGAGTACATGCCGCGGCGGCAATAGTCGCACCGCCCACAGGCGGTGATGCAGGAGATCAGGACGCGGTCGCCGGTCTTGAAGACGGTAACGCCGGCTCCGACCGCCTCGATAACCCCGACGCCTTCATGACCAAGGATACGGCCCGGCGCGCAGGTCGCGACATCGCCCTTGAGGATATGCAGGTCGGTGCCGCAGATTGTCGTGCGCGTCACCCGGACGACGGCGTCACCGGCATCGCGAATTGCTGGTTCCGGCCGTTCTTCGAGGGCTTTGGCGCCTGGACCCTGGTAAACGAGTGCTTTCATGTGACTCCCTTCCTGATGAGCAGGCCGCTCGTTCGTCCCGTGTGCCGGATGCGGACCGAATGCGCGCGAGAGAAGCGGATCATGCTCGCCTCTCAAAGGCGCCGACAGCTGATGGTCGCCATCGCTCACCCGATGGAGGGGATGCGGGGCAGCGCGGACGGAATGCCCGACAGTGAACAGGCCGTCCGGCAGGTTGTCGGGCCGTCCTGTGACGACGAACTCTGTTCGACCATCAACGGCGCAAGAAGTCCTGTCCGACTGCGGCTGCCGCCCATCGTTGCTCGGGATTTCGTCATCGGCCGCCGCATCTCCAGGCTCCTGCCACGACGCCGGCGTTCGCGCCGGCCTTGTCTGGACAAGGAACTGAACTGAACCGCACGGAGCGAACCGACAATGCGTAGATAAACGGAGTGTGCTGGATATTGCCCGAGGCTAGCAACCAATCGTCCCGGCGCAGAGGAGACGTTACCATGATCGATACGCAAGGATTGCGCCTCGATAGCCCGGTCGTACGAGCTTTCGGGCTCGTGCCGTCGAGCCACATGCCGTTTCTGGGTCTATCCCTGCTGCTGGTGCATGTCTCTCGCTTTGTGGCACCACGTTCCGACCGAGTGCATCGGTCCGGCGCTGGGGAATTGGGCAACCTGTTCCGTCCCAGGGACGACCGCCATGACGCATGAGCCCACCTTCGCGGAGCTGTTCACGCCCAAGCTCCTCACTGTGCTGCGGGAGGGCTATGGCTTTTCCGCGCTGAAGGCCGATGCGGTAGCCGCGCTGACAGTCGCGGTCGTCGCCCTGCCGCTTTCGATGGCGATCGCGATCGCCTCGGGCGTGACGCCGGACCGGGGCCTCTACACCGCGATCGTCGGCGGCTTCCTCGTCTCGGCACTCGGCGGCAGCCGGTTCCAGATCGGCGGACCGGCCGGGGCGTTCATCGTGCTGGTGGCGGCCACCGTCGCGCAACACGGGCTTGACGGGCTGATCCTTGCCACGCTGCTGTCCGGTGTGATCCTGCTCGCGGTGGGCTTTCTCCGGCTGGGCACCTTCATCAAATATATCCCCTATCCGGTCACGGTCGGGTTCACCGCGGGGATCGCCGTCATCATCTTTACGAGCCAACTCAAGGAGCTGCTGGGCCTGACCCTGCTCGGCAAGGAGCCCGGCGCGATCATCCCCAAGGTCGCTGCGCTGGCCGGCGCATGGAGGACGATCAGCGAGCCGGCGGCCGCGGTTTCGCTGCTGTCGATCCTGATCATCGTCGCGGTCCGGCGGCTCCGTCCGCACTGGCCGGCCTTTCTCATCGCCGTCTGCGTGGGATCGCTTGCCAGCTGGATGCTGGCACTGCCGATCGAGACGATCGCCACGCGCTTCGGCGGCATCCCCCAGGCGCTCCCGTCACCGCATCTGCCGGGCCTCTCGCTCGCCAAGGTCGGCGCCGTCTTGCCCGCCGCCCTCTCCTTCGCGCTGCTCGGCGGCATCGAAAGCCTGCTCTCGGCGGTGGTTGCCGACAGCATGACCGGGCGGCGGCACCGCTCCAATTCGGAGCTGGTCGGCCAGGGGATCGCCAATATCGGCTCGGCGCTGTTCGGCGGCTTCTGCGTGACCGGCACGATCGCGCGCACCGCGACCAACGTGCGCGCCGGCGCGCGCGGGCCGGTCTCGGGCATGCTCCACGCCGTCTGCCTGCTGCTGTTCATGGTGATCGCGGCGCCGCTTCTGGGCTATATCCCCTTGGCTGCGCTTGCCGCGGTCCTGGTCGTGGTCGCCTGGAACATGATCGAGAAACAGGAGATCGCGACGCTCCTGCGCGCTTCGCGCGGCGATGCGGTGGTGCTGCTCGCGACGCTGCTGCTCGTCATCTTCCGCGATCTGACCGAGGGCATCCTGGTCGGGTTCGGCATCGGCGCGCTGCTCTTCCTCCATCGCATGGCGCAGGCGGTCGAGATCGAACGCCCCCATCCCACGGCAGACGCAGACCTGGCCGACAGCGAAGGGGACGACGGCAATACGCCCTATGACGTTGCCCTGGCGACAAATCCCGACGTCATCGTCTATCGGATCTCCGGCGCCTTCTTCTTTGGCGCGGCGGCGAGCGTCGCGGCGGCGCTCGATCGCATCGGCGAGCATCCCAAGGCCTATGTCATCGATTTCTCGGCGGTGTCGCTGCTCGATTCGACCGCGGCGGCGACGATCGAGGGCTTCGTGCGCAAAGCGCATCGGCAGGGCGCCATCGTCTATATCGCCGGGGCTCGGCCGGCTGTTCGCCGGACCCTTCTGACCCATGGCGCCCGCCCGCCCCGCGTCCGGTACAGGACGACGCTCGCGGGGGCAGTCGAGGCGGCGCATGCCGACATTCGGGCAACCTGTTTCACAGACGGCGACGGGAAGAATCCGATGGCGGCGCAACCCTGATCCGACAACGGAAAACCGTCGGGTCTCCACCATCAGTGTACCATCAGGATCGGAACACGTTCAGTCTCGAGAAGGTCGCGCGTGACGCCGCCGAACAGAACCTCGTGGAAGCGTGAATGGGCATAGGCGCCGATCGCGAGCAGGTCGGCCTTGGCCATGACCGCGAAGCTTTGCAGCACCTCGGACACAGGGCGACCATCGGATCTGCGAGCATGGACCTCCACTCCGAAGCCATGGCGCGTCAGGTGCCGCGCGATATCGCTGCCTGGCGTCGGGCCGTGGCCATTGGCGGATGGTTCGGCGTCGATGACCAGGACATCGATCCTGGCGGCCGGCTCTGCAAGCGCGATGAGCGCGCGCGCGGCGCGCGACGCCTCCGGCGATGCGTTCCAGCCGAGAATGGCGTGGCGCACCGGCGCCGGTATCCAGCCGATCGGATGGAGGAGCATGGGCGCCCCCGACCCAAGCAGGGTCGTCTCGACGACATGGTGACGCAGCCTGTGGTCTGTCCAGCAGGGATTGGGACCGACCAAGACGACATCGGCGTAGCGGCCCTCGATATTGACCAGAGTCGGAAGCACCGCGGGTTCGTCGCAGAGTCCCCGAACATCGACGGGAGCGGTCGTCCTTGCCGTCCGCTTTCGGACATCCGCGAGATGTTGTGCATGTTCTGCCTCGCGTTCCGGCTCGGGCCAGCAATATCCCATTGGGTCGAAAGCGGCGATCAGCAGAAGGCGCTTGGTGAGCACTGTCAGCCCGAGATGGGCGCCGTGCAGTTCGGCCAGAGCAACCGCGTCATCGATCGCGGGAACCGACTGATCGCCGCCCTCGATGATCGCGAGGATGTCCTTCAGCATACAGGTCTCCCAGGCTGGATCGATCTCAAGCCAGGGGATGGCGCGTCGAACCGGCGACCGCATTGCGTAAGTCTACTTAGGGCAGCGCGATGCAAAGCATGCGAGACTGGTCCCATCCGCGATGATAGGATGATGAGATGGGCCGGATGCGCGCCATGCAGCTCGATGGACCCGGCAAGCAACTGCGCATGGTGACGCGGCCGTTGCCCGTTGCCGGTACGGCGGAGCTCCTGATCAAGGTGGCGGCCTGTGGTGTCTGCCGTACCGACCTCCATGTGCTCGACGGGGAAATCCCCGCCCATTATCCGATTGTTCCCGGCCACGAGGTCGTCGGACGCGTGCTTGCCGTGGGCAAGGGGACTTCGGGCTTCGCTATCGGGCAACGCGTCGGCGTTCCCTGGCTCGGGCACACCTGCGGTGTCTGCGGCTTTTGCAGAAGCGGGCACGAAAACCTCTGCGATCGGCCCGAGTTTACAGGCTGCACGCGCGACGGCGGCTATGCCAGCCATGTCGTGGCGGACGCTCGCTACTGCTTCGCGCTGCCCGATCGCTTCACGGACGTGGAGGCCGCGCCGCTGCTGTGCGCCGGCCTGATAGGGTGGCGCGCGCTGCGTCTCGCCGGCGACGGGCGGCGGATCGGGCTGTGCGGTTTTGGCGCTGCCGCGCACATCCTCGCCCAGGTCGCGACCTGGCAGGGACGCGAGGTCTACGCCTTCACCAGGCCCGGCGACGAGGACGGTCAGGCCTTCGCGCGGTCGCTTGGCTGCGTTTGGGCGGGCTCGTCCGAAACGGCACCTCCGGTTCAGCTCGATGCCGCGCTGATCTTTGCGCCCGTGGGGGCGCTGGTGCCGGCCGCGCTCAAGGTCGTGCGCAAGGGCGGACGGGTTGTCTGCGCTGGCATCCACATGAGCGACATACCCGCCTTTCCGTATGCCGATCTGTGGGGTGAGCGCGCGATCATGTCCGTGGCCAATCTGACCCGGGAGGACGGCACCTCCTTCTTCGAGATGATCGAAAAGGCCGGAGTCAGGACCGTGACCGAACGCTTTCCGCTGGACCATGCGAACCAGGCATTGCAGCGGCTGCGCGACGGGCAGCTGACCGGCGCCGCCGTGATCTGTCCCGACGCGCAAGCATAGGCGGGCTACTGCGCGTCGACCAGCGTACCCGCTGCGGCCTTACCGGCCGGACTTGTTGGCAAGGGATCAAGCGCCGCTGCGATCGCATCCTCAATGCGCTCGAGCCAGACGAACTCGAGCTGCGCACGCGTGCTCTCGGGGATGTCATCATAGTCGCGGCGGTTGCGTGCCGGCAGCATCACCCGCTTGATCCCCGCGCCGGCCGCGGCGATCACCTTCTCCTTGATGCCGCCGACCGGCAGCACAAGGCCGCGCAGCGAAATCTCGCCGGTCATCGCGGTGTCGCTGCGAACCGTCCGATCGGTCAACAGCGAGAGCAGCGCGGTGAACATCGCGACGCCCGCGCTTGGTCCGTCCTTGGGCGTGGCGCCTGCCGGAACATGGATATGGATGTCGTTTTTTTCGAACCGTTCGGATTCTATGCCGAGGCTCTGGGCGCGGCTCTTGATCAGGCTGAGAGCGGCCTGCGCGCTTTCCCGCATCACATCGCCGAGCTGACCGGTCAGGATCAGCTTGCCGGCGCCCGGCATGCGGGTGGCCTCAATGAACAATATGTCGCCGCCGACCGGCGTCCAGGCAAGCCCGGTCGCGACGCCGGGAACGCTCGTCCGCTGCGCGACCTCATTCTCGAAGCGCGGCGCGCCCAAAATGCTGACGACATCATCGGCGGTGATGTGCACGTCGCTGACGTCTCCCTCGGCGATCCGCACCACAGCGTGGCGCAACAGCTGGCCAATCTCGCGCTCCAGATTGCGCACGCCGGCTTCGCGGGTATATTTCTCGATGATGGCTATCAGCGCCGCTTCGGCGATCTCCGCCTGCCCAGATTGCAATCCGTTCGCCTCCATCTGGCGCGGAAGCAGGAAACGGCGGGCGATATGGAGCTTGTCCTCACTCGTGTAGCCGGAGAGCGCGATCACTTCCATGCGGTCGCGCAGGGGTCCGGGTACACTGTCGAGCATATTCGCGGTGGCGAGGAACACCACCCGGCTGAGATCGAATGGGACTGCGAGATAATTGTCGCGAAATGTCCCGTTCTGCTCCGGATCGAGCACCTCGAGCAAAGCCGCCGAAGGATCGCCATGGACGCCGCTGCCGAGCTTGTCGATCTCGTCGAGCATCATCACGCAATTGCGCGTGCCGGCCTTGCGGATCGCCTGGATGATATTACCCGGCAACGCGCCGATGTAGGTGCGGCGATGACCGCGGATCTCAGCCTCGTCATGCACGCCGCCGAGACTGACGCGAACGAACTTGCGGTCCATCGCGCGGGCAATCGATTGACCGAGCGAAGTCTTGCCGACGCCGGGCGGCCCCACGAAGCAGAGGATGGGCGCCTTGCCCTGCGGCGCGAGCTTGCGAACGGCGAGATATTCGACGATTCGCCGCTTGACCTTGTCGAGATCATAATGGTCCGCGTCGAGAATGCGCCGGGCGTCGGCGATGTCGATCGGCGCGCCCTCGGGCAGAGCCCAGGGCAATTCGGTAAGCCAGTCGAGATAGGTCCGGACCATGCCATGCTCGGCGGCCGCCTCCGGCATCCGTTCAAGCCTGCGCAGCTCCTTGCGGGCCTGATCCTCGACCTCGGCCGGCATGTGAGCGTTGATGATGGCTTCGGTCAGTTCCGTGATCTCGGCCGTCTTGTCATCGCCCTCGCCGAGCTGGCGCTGGATCGCCGCCATCTGCTCGCGCAGCAGCGCCTCGCGCTGGCGGTTTCCGAGCTTCGCCTGAACGTCGCGGCCGATCTCCTGGCTCAGCCGCAGCACCTCCATGCGCTCGGCAAGCAGGCGCGACACCTTGTCGAGGCGCTCCTGGAGTCCGATCGTCTCCAGTATCTCCTGCTTCTGCTGGGGCGACAGATCGAGATAGGCCGCCACCATGTCGGCAAGCGCCGCCGCAGAGGTGATGTTCTGGATTGTGGCGGCGAGCTCCTGCGGAGCCTGCGGCAACAGCTGCAGCGTTTCCAGCGCCTGTTGCCGCAGATGCATGAGCCTCGCTTCGATCTCCGGACCCGCCGCCTCAGGCTCCTCGATGCGCAGGACTCTTGCAACCAGATAGGGCCAACCCTCGAGAAATTCGATGACGCGGAAACGCTGCTGGCCCTGCACGATCAAATGATGCGCGCCATCGGGTGCTGTCACATAGCGCAAGATCGTTGCGATTGTGCCCATCTGGTGCAGGTCGGCTGCGGCCGGATCGGAAAGCTCGGCGTCGCGCTGCGCGAGGACGCCGATCGGACTCTGCTCGCGGACCGCCGCCTGGGCGGCAGCGATCGATCCCGGCCGGCCGATGGTGAGCGGAAGCACGACTTCGGGAAACATCACGAAGTTGCGTACGGGCACGATGATGATGCCGTCGGGCGGCAGGACCGGCCTCGGGGCCGCTTCCTTTTCTGGCTGAAGGCTGGCCTGCGTTGCGTCGGGCGCATGGGGATGATCGGTCACGGGCGACTTCCTATGTCGGATACCTTGCGCAAGCCCACCAGCAGGCAGCCGTTGACGCCGAGCTTTCGCACGGCGTCGTAGCGCCCCGCGGGCAACGGCAGCCGCCGTTCGAACCGTCCCTGCGGCAGTTCCAGCCGATGGATGACGGCTGTGCGCAGTTCGGGCGGCAGGACTCGTTGTCCGATGACCAGAAGCGTGCCCTTCTCGATCGTCACGGCCACCTGCTCAGGGTCGACGCCAGGCAGCGCGACGAGGATGAGTATCTCTCGATCCGTCTCCAGCACGTCGACTGGCGGCTCCCAGCATGGCAGCGTCTTCGACGATTCTGGCTCGAAGCTCTGGCGATGTAGCCGCTCGACCCGTTCAAGCATCGCAATCGCCTCGGACCACATCCAGTTTCGTGAACCCATGACAGCCATTGGCATTTCCTCAGCGGGGCCGGGGCGCGTCTCGCTCGCCCGCAATCAAAAGCCCGAATGTGGTTTATCGTTTTTGTGTTCCGACCCACTCCGAACGCGCGATGCGCCAGAGTATCTCATTTCGTACAAGCATTTTGGTCCTTTCAGCTTGTCAGCATCCCGCGCGTACGGAAGATGCGCCATACGTATTGACCCCAAACTCCTCGCCCATGCTCCGTCTTGAAATCAGGGCATCCTCGACGGCAGAAGGATCGTCTCGCCATCCACGATGAACGTGCCGTGGCCGCGATGATGGATCGTCCGCGAATTGTCCCGGGCAGGATCATGCCAGGCCGCGACGACCTCCAGAACGAACAGATTATATTTGCCGACCAGGCTCGTCTCGACGACCCGGCATTCGAGATTGGCGAAACATTCCGCAACCAATGGTGCAGTCACCGCGGCGGCTGGCAGTTGCGTCAAACCGGTCGCCGCGAACTTGTCGACATCGCGACCGGAGCAATTGCCGATCTCCACAACCTTGGATGCGAGTTCCATTGCCGGGACCGCGATCACGCATTCGCTTGTCGCGCGCAGGGCGACGAAACTGAAGTCGGCATCGCTGACAGTACAGGCGATCAATGGCGGTGTGAACTCGACCATCATATGCCAGGACATGGTCATCACATTGCTTCGACCTTGATGCGCCGTCGTCAGCAGCACCACCGGACCCGGCTCGAGCAGACGGTAGACCTCGGACAATGGAAATGGCCGCATCGGACCGCGGTCGTCAGGTCCACGCATTGCCGTTCCCTTCATGCTGCCGTCTCGCGGGTGCGCCACGATGTCGCAATTCGGCCGGGCTCCGGGCCAAAGGCACCAGCACTTCCCATCGCCCTCGCGCTCCATGCTATGTCGTCATGCGAGGATACATACGCGTGGCGATGACGACGAGAAGGCTGGAGATCGCAACGAGCACGAGGCAATCGATGCCGACGCCGAACTTGCTCGCCTCCCCGGTCAGCATCAGCGCCCGCAGGGCATCGACCTCATAGGTGAGCGGATTCGCGCGCGAAATCGCCCTGAGCCATCCGGGCATGATCTCGATCGGATAGATGGCATTGCTGGCGAAGAAAATCGGCATGGTCAGCACCTGCCCTATCCCCATGAATCGCTCCCGGGTGCGCACGATACAGGCAATGATGAGCGAGAAAGTCGAGAACAGACCCGAGCCCAGGACGATCAGCGCGGCAACCCCGAGGAGATGCGGGACATGGAGATCGATCGCGATGCCCAGCGCCAATGCGAGCACATAGACGATGATTGCCTGTGAAAGGCCCCGAACCGCCGAGGAAATCGCCTTCCCGAGGACAAGGGCGCTGCGGGGCGCCGGACTGACCATGTAGCGATGAAGGACGCCGAGGTCGCGCTCCCAGATGACCGCGATGCCATAGAAGATCGCCGCGAACAGGACGCTCTGGGCGAGAATGCCCGGAGCAAGGAAATCGAGATACCGCCCATTGCCGCTCGTCAGCCCGCGGACCTGTGCCATCACCTCGCCGAATAGCACGAGCCAGATCGCCGGCTGGATGGCGCGGGTGAGCAGTTCAGTCGGGTCATGCCGGAGCTTGCGCACCTCGGCGTCCGCCACCGCATGGACCTCCGTGGCATAGTTCCCGATGCGAGTGATGTCAGCCATGCTCGGCCGCACTCCGGCGCGTCTGGGCGACGTCATGGATGTCGCCGCCCGTCCGCTCGTCGCTTCCTGCGATACGTGCAAAGACGTCGTCGAGCGTGGCGTCCGCGCCGATCTCGGCCTTCAGCTCGGCTGGCGTTCCCACCGTCTCGAGCCTCCCGCCGTGCAGGATGCCGACCCGGTCGCACAGCGCATCGGCTTCCTCCATGACATGCGTCGTCAGCAGGATTGTCGTCCCGTAGCTGTCGCGAAGATCGCGGACGTGGGTCCACACCGTGTTGCGGGCCACCGGATCGAGGCCGACCGTGGGTTCGTCCATGATGAGCAGCGCGGGCCGATGCATCGTGCTCTGGGCGATTTCGAGTCGGCGGAGCATGCCGCCAGAGTAATGCTGCGCCAGTCGATCGGCGGCATCGGTCAGCTCTGTTCGTTCAAGAGCTTCCCTGATCCGCTGTGCACGCTCGACACGAGGAATGAGATACAGGCGCGCGGAGAGAAGAAGATTTTCGTAGCCGGTCAAGGAGCCATCGGCGGACAGCAGCTGGGGAACGTATCCGATGTGACTGCGCACCGCCCTGGGCTCTCGAGTCAGATCATAGCCGGCGACCCGGGCGCTGCCGGCAGATGGCGGTAGCAAGGTCGTGAGCATCTTGATCAATGTCGACTTGCCCGCGCCGTTCGGCCCGATCAGCCCGAAAATCTCCCGGCTGCGGATTTTCAGATCGACACGGTCCACCACAATCCGGCGGTCGAACGATTTCGATAGTCCCGAAGTTTGAATGACCAGGGCCGCCTCCCCCGTGGAGACTCCAGGCACCGCACTGTGATCTATCGATCTCGCTGGCTCCGTCATGCCATATCCCCGCGCGGCGATTGGCTGTGGTTGCGCCACATAAGGCAATCCAGAATGACCGCGGCGGCCGATTTAGGCCTCCTTGCTCCCGGCCTCGCCACCACGTCGATCCTGTCCATCCTGGGAACCGCTCAAAAGAGAATTTTGCAGGCACTTTATTCCCACCGACGGGCCGGACACTCCGTTCTTATACGGATAGGAGACACTGCATTTCCGATCGAATCTGGACCAACTGAGAGTCCGCGGACCCCGCGCTCCGCGCGGGAGGCCAGTGGAATCGGACGTAATACGAGCTCAATCTATTGCGGAGTGCATGAGATGGATCTGACCGATGCGATCTACGGACGCCGCGCGACGCGTGCCTACACAGCGGCTCCTGTCCCGAAGGAAGTGCTGGAAAGGCTGGTCGATGCCGCCATTCAGGCGCCCAGCGCTGTCAACGAACAGCCCTGGGACTTTACCATTATTCAAAACACACAGCTGCTCGACCGGATTTCCACGGCGGCAAAGGCGCATATGACCGCGACGGTGCCGAGCGTATCCTTTCCGGAGCATCTCCACGAGAGTCTCGAAAGCCCCGATTTCCACGTCTTCTATCACGCGCCCGTGCTCATCACCATCTCGGCACGCATGGGGGCGTGGGCTGTCGAAAATGCCACGCTGGCGGCCGAGAATTTGATGCTCGCTGCTCACGCGCAGGGCCTGGGATCGTGCTGGATCGGCTTTGCCCAGCGATGGCTCGAGACGGCGGAGGGCAAGCGTGCACTGGGCGTGCCGGACAATTTCGTTCCGGTTGCCCCGATCATTATCGGCCATCCCGCCGCATCCGCCGCACCCGTCCCGCGCCGCCCTCCCCAGCTGCGCTTGATCGGCTGACCGCTTCGCCTCGGAGCGGCGACCTGTTCATCCCAGCCGGCCGCCGCTCAGAGCCGCTGCCGGTTGAGCCGAAGCGCGTTGGTCACCACGCTGACCGAAGACAGCGCCATCGCGGCGGCGGCGAACATCGGCGATAGAAGGACTCCGAAGAGCGGATAGAGCAGACCCGCCGCAAGCGGTATGCCCGCCGCATTGTAGATGAACGCGAAGACCAGATTCTGGCGGATATTGGACATGGTCGCCTGGCTGAGCCGGCGCGCGCGAACGATCCCCATCAGGTCGCCCTTGACCAGAGTGATGCCCGCGCTCTCGATCGCGACATCGGTGCCCGAGCCCATCGCGATCCCCACTTCGGCAGCGGCCAGCGCGGGCGCGTCGTTGACGCCATCCCCGGCCATCGCAACGATGCGGCCCTCGCGCTTCAGCCGGTCGACGACGGCGCTCTTGCGCTCGGGGAGCACATCGGCCTCGACCTCTTCCATCCCGAGCGTCCGCGCCACGGCCTCGGCGGTGGTCCGGTTGTCGCCGGTCAGCATGACCACGCGAATGCCTTCGGCGCGCAACGCGGCGAGCGCCTCGGGCGTCGTTGTCTTGATCGGGTCGGCAATCGCCAGCACGCCCGCTGCCAGGCCATCGAGCGCCGCGAAGATGGCGGTAGCGCCGTCGCGCCGCAATGTGTCGGCCTGCCCGGACAGGGGCGCGGCATCGACGCCTTGCTCCGTCAGAAACGCCGCGTTGCCAAGCAGTACTCGCCTGCCCTCCACCGTGCCGAGCGCCCCCTTGCCGGTGGGCGAGTCGAAATCGCTCACCTCGGGAATGGCGATCCGACGGCTGCCCGCCGCCTCGACGATGGCCCGCGCCAGCGGATGCCCGGACGCGCGCTCCACCCCGGCCGCCAGCCGCAGCACTTCCTCTTCATCGAAACCCGGGGCCGCGACGATGCGGATCACCGATGGACGGCCTTCGGTGAGCGTTCCGGTCTTGTCGACGACCAGCGTATCGACCTTTTCCATCCGCTCGAGCGCCTCGGCATTCTTGATCAGCACGCCGAGGCTCGCGCCGCGGCCGATGCCGACCATGATCGACATCGGTGTCGCGAGACCCAGTGCGCAAGGACAGGCGATGATCAGCACGGCGACGGCGGCAACCAGACCGTAGGCAAAGCGTGGCTCCGGTCCCCAGATCGCCCAGCCCGCAAAGGCGAGCACCGCGATCGCCAGCACCGCCGGCACGAACCAGCCGGCGACCCGGTCGGCCATGCGCTGGATCGGCGCGCGCGAGCGCTGTGCCGCGGCGACCATCTGGACGATCCGCGCGAGCATCGTGTCGCGGCCGACCTTGTCGGCCCGGACGACAAGACCGCCCGTCTGGTTGAGCGTGCCGCCGATGACCGTGTCGCCGACCGCCTTGGTCGTCGGCATGGACTCGCCGGTGACCATCGACTCGTCGAGCGACGAGCGGCCCTCCTCGACCACCGCATCGACCGGCACCTTCTCGCCCGGCCGGACACGCAGGCGATCGCCGACCACGATCCGGTCGAGCTCGACGTCTTCGTCCTCGCCGCCCGCCGTCACCCGTCGCGCGGTCTTGGGCGCGAGGTCGAGCAGCGCCCTGATCGCCCCCGACGTCCGTTCGCGCGCGCGCAATTCGAGCACCTGCCCCAGCAGCACCAGCACGGTAATGACCGCTGCCGCCTCGAAATAGATCGCGACCGTCCCATCCGGTGATCGAAACGCCGGCGGGAAGGCGAACGGTGCCAGCGTCGCGACAATGCTGTAGGACCATGCGATCCCCGTTCCCATCGCGACGAGGGTGAACATGTTGAGGTGGCGTGTCCGGAGCGAGGCCCAGCCGCGCTCGAAGAATGGCCAGCCGCCCCACAACACCACCGGAGTCGCCAGCACGAGCTGGACCCATGCCGAAATCCGCATCGGGACCAGATGGTGCAGCGCAGGGAAGACATGGCTGCCCATCTCGAGGACGAACACGGGCAGCGTCAGCACGGGCGCGATCCAGAAGCGCCGCGTCATGTAGGCAAGTTCGGGGCTTGGCCCGGTATCCGCCGTCACCATGGCAGGCTCAAGCGCCATCCCGCAGATCGGGCAGCTGCCGGGATGATCCTGCCGAACCTCCGGATGCATCGGGCACGTCCAATCCGTGCCGGACGGGGCGACCCGCGGCCCGGCAAGATAATGATCGGGGTCGGCGATGAACTTGTCGTGGCATCCGGCGCTGCAGAAATGCCAATCGGTACCTGCGTGCTTGGCGTGATGGGCGGTTTTCTGCGCATCGACGGTCATCCCGCAGACAGGATCCTTGGTCAACGCCTGTCCCGCGGCGAACGCCCCTTGGTGATGGTGACCGTGCGCATGCTCCATCGATTGCTCCTGTGCGACGCTATCGCATCGGGGTTTGACGTCTGTCGAGATCGAGGCGCCGAGATCGGCCGTAGGGTGACCGGCATTGAGGTGATAGCAGCCGGAAAAGCCGACCGGGTTCCGTAACAGTACCTATGAAAGCCCCGCAATCGGAGCACGGGTTTTCCTGCTATGCTCTCAACGACGACAGCCACGGCTGGGATGACGTTTGTCTATTCCGGGTGCTGACCGCCGACCGGCCCCCGCGAGCACAGGCCGATTGGTCCCCCGAGGCACCTCCATGGCGGCGCGCACCGACAACATCGCACACGACCGGTGCGCAAGCGTCAGCGGTCACGAAGCGCGCGATAAGGGCACATGCTTCTGGTATCAGCCTTGCCAGCAATCGGTTTGTCGACAAGCCGCAGATTCAGGACGCCAAGGCGGCACGGCGCGTCAGCCGGCATCGCACCTCGCGGGTTTCGCCCTTCCGCGGAAAGGGAATTCCCTCCGAGGGCCAATCCGCGCCATCGACGGCGATGCGCGCCTCTCCTGAGCTAAGTTCCTCGGGATTCTCGACACGGATATGCAGGCTGCCCGCCGCCCTTGTGATGGTCGCCTCGAAGGACGGCCATTTCGCTGGCAGGCAAGGCGCAAGATGAAGCCTTCCTTCGGCCAGCCGCAGTCCCAATATCTCCTCGACCGCCAGTCGCCATGTCCACCCGGCAGCGCCCGTGTACCAGCTCCAGCCCCCACGGCCGACATGCGGGGGAGTACCGCCGACATCGCCGGCAACCACATAAGGCTCGACCCGATACCGCGCGACGTCTTCGGCCGACCGGGTCTGGTTGATCGGGTTGATGCGGTCGAAGACCCGCATCGCTCCCTCGCCGTCGCCGAGCCGGGCCAGCGCGATGCCGAGCCAGGCGGCCGCATGCGTGTATTGGCCGCCATTTTCGCGAATGCCGGGCGGATAGGCCTTGATATAGCCGGGATCGCGCGGCGTGGTATCGAACGGAGGCGAGAGAAGCCGGACGAGCCTGTCGTCGTCGCGTACCAGATGCTGCTGGGCTGCGGCCATGGCGCGCGCGATCCGCTCGCGACTGCCGGCGCCCGACAGCACCGCCCAGGATTGAGCGATCGAATCGATCTGGCACTCGGTATCGGTAGCCGAGCCCCATGGCCGACCGTCGTCGTCGAAGGCCCGCAGATACCACTCGCCATCCCAGGCGGATTGCTCGGCCGCCTTGGCCAGCGCAGCCGCCCGGGGCTTCCAGCGTTCAGCCAGATCGCTGCGTTCCAGCCGGCTACAGAGGCCGACGAAGCCATCGATCGTGGCGATCAGGAACCATGCCAGCCAGACGCTCTCACCGCGGCCCTGATCCCCCACGCGATTCATGCCGTCGTTCCAGTCGCCGCTCCCGATGAGCGGTAGTCCGTGGCTTCCGAGCCGATGGCCCCATTCAAGCGCACGCTCGCAATGCTCGAACAAGGTTCTGCGCTCTTCGGTGACGTCGAACCGCGCGTAGCGGTCAGGCTCATCGCTGGCGAGCGGAGGTCCGCGCAGGAAGGGCACGTCTTCAGTGAGAAGACTGGCGTCGCCCGTGGCTTCCACATAGGCGGCCGTGACATAAGGCAGCCACAGCATATCGTCCGAACAATGTGTCCGGACACCCCGGTCCAGCGGCGGATGCCACCAGTGGAGGACGTCACCCTCCTCGAACTGGTGTGCTGCGGCTGCAAGAATGTGCCGGCGTGCCAGGTCGGGGTCGGCATGAAGCAAGGCGAGCACGTCCTGAAGCTGATCGCGATATCCGAACGCGCCGCTGGCCTGATAGAAGCCCGCGCGAGCCCGTAAACGCCCGCTGGTGGTCTGGTAAGGGAGCCATCTGTTGACGAGTGTGTCAAACGCGGGATCCGGCGTCTTCACCGTGACGGCGCCCAGCCGCCTGTCCCAATCATCCCGGCATTCCTGGAGGGCGCGCTCGACCTCGGCCGGATCCTGCCACCGTCGAACCAGCGTTTTTGCATGGGCCTGGTGATCTCCTTGGCCCAGTATGAACACGACATCGCTGCTTTCTCCCGGTGCCAGGTCGAGATGAACTTGAAAGGCACCGCAACAGTCGGCACCCGTTGAACTTTGGCACCCTCCAAGATCCCAGTTGAGCAGCGCTTCGGGACGGCGCGAGTTGCCGTCGTGGCCCAGGAAATCCAGCCGAGACGTCGTGAGGCTGTGTGGAGGACGAGTGCTCGTCAGGAAGGCCGTCCGGTCGCCGAACTCGTCATTCCAGTGATTGTTCGCTATCAGTGCATGGGCCTCGGCATCATATTCCGCGGTTCGTAGCGGAGCCGGCTCGCCTTGAACCGCGCCCAGCAGCCATTCGGCATAATAGGTGGCCGTGATCCGGCGGGCCTGCGGCAGGAGGTTGCGAAGCCGCAGCCGAACGATCTTGACCGGATCGTCGACCGGAACGAAGACGACAAGCTCCTGATCCAGGCCTTCGCTGGCACTTTCCCAGCTCGTATACCCGGCCCCATGCCGGATGTTGCAGGCGGACCCGGCTCCGGCAGGCTCCGGCGTCGGGGTCCACAGGCGCGCATTCTCCTCGTCGCGCAGATAAAGGATTTCGGTCTGAGGATCCTTGAGGGGATCATTGCTCCACGGAGTCAGACGGTTCTCGCCGCTGTTGATTGCCCACGTGAACCCGAGGCCGGCTTCGGTGACAATCGTGCCAAAGCCGTCATTGGCGAGAACATTGGACCAAGGTGCGGGGGTGGCCTCGCCGGGCGCGAGATGGATCACATACGTATCGCCCTCCGGCGTGAACCCGCCCAGGCCATTCTCGAATGTCAGCTCCCCCGGTGCGGCAATCGCGATGGATGACGTCGACCGCGATCCGATCCCGCCGACCGGCTCGAACCGCGGGCTGCGGCGCTGGGCAGAATCGGCACCCGCAAGTTGATCGTGCAGCGCGCCGGCCGCCTCATCGAGTATGATTTGCGCGGCGCGCTCCAGAAACCGGCCACGGTCGGCGTCGGCGTGGCCGATCCCGACCAGGTGGACGCCGCCATTTTGCCCGAGTTGTTCCTGAACGCCGGTATCCCGGAGCAGTTCTATCAGCCGCTCGCGCACCGGCTCGAGATAGCCCGCCGCTCCCTCATGCATGATCACGAGATCGATCGCGATTCCACGCCGCCGCCATAGCTGCTGGGCCGCGGCAAGAAACCGTAGCAATGCGGTCCGCTCGCCATCGCCTGCGCGCACCAGCAGAATGGGATTGTCGCCCGATATTCCGAGCGCCCAGAGATCGCCTCGGCCATGATGATCGGCAGCAAGCGCGCCCTGGCTATCGGCAGACGCCGGAACGGGCTGGAGCAGAGCGGACAGCAGTTTCTGCGCGTCGGGCACGCGGTCGGGCGGCAGGCCGAGTTGATGCATCTCACGCGCCGTATCCGCCACGGCGTCGCTCATTGCCCATTCGAGCGCCGTCAAGGTTGCGTAGCGTTCCGAGATCTCCACGGCGGATTCGCGCGAGCCGGCAACGATCGTGACGAAAGCGAGTTCGCGCCGCCCATGTGGCGGAAGCTGCACCTCGGCGCGGATCGCCAGGATCGGATCGAGGGTCCAGCCGGTGGTGCCGCCCAGTTCATCGGATTGCATCGCCATTGGGCTCCCCTGATCGCCATGGCGCTTCAAGAAGGCCGCGCGGTCGGTTTCAACGCCACGTGGCCTGAAGCCCTTGTCGTCGGCGATCACCCTGTGAAGCAGCACGGGCGGCCGCTCGCCCGCATCGCGGGGTCGGCGGGTGAACAGCAGCCCGTTCGTGCCGGGCAGCAGTTCGCTGCCAACGAAGAGCTTACTGAATACCGGATGACGCGCAGCGTCGAGCGGGGGTGCGAGCATGACCTCGGCATAGCTCGTGAAATCGAGCGTTCGCGGTCGATCGCTCTCGTTGACGACCGTGATCCGGCGCACTTCCAGATCATCCCCGTGCGGGATGCCGACGACCATGTTCAGGGCGATGTCATGGTCGCGGCGATGATATTCCACCTGGTGCGCCTGGAAGACGATGCGCGCATCGGTCGCCGGCGCGCGAACCGGCTCCGGCGTCGCCGACCAGAGAGCGCCGCTCTCCCTGTCGCGCACATAGATCCAGAGCCCAGCATCGCCAGCCATCCGATCGGGGCGGGTGAGCGCATAGCGCTGCCAGGAAAGGCCACCGCCGCCATTCACGGCCATGCGGCTGGTCAGTCGGCCATTGCCGATCGCATGCAGCGGCATCGTGCCACCGATGGACTCGGGGATCCACGGCTGCAGGCGGGGGATGGCCCCCTCGGCGACCGGCTGCGGCTCGCGGATTTCAATCCGCGAAATCTCGGGCGGAAGTTCCCAGGGAATGCGCTCGTTGAGGAGCAGGTCGATCGTTCGGATATGGGGATCGCCATGGAACCAGCGGACGAACATGTCCCCGCACAGCGCATTGCCGAGCGCCGCCATGCTCATCCCGTGATGGTGCGCCATATAGGATCGGACGACCGCAAAGCGCTCTCCCTCCGGCACGCGCTCGGGCGTGAAGTCGGCGGCTTCATAGAAGCCATATCGCCCGACCAGGCCTAGCCCGGCCAGCTCGCGAAGATTGCGGACCGCCATTGTCGTTCGCGCGGCGAGCGCCAACACGGTCGCATAAGGGGCCACCACCAGGTCGCGGGCGAGCCCACGGCGAAGGCCCAGCCCGGGGACGCCGAAAGCATGGTAGCGATAGACGCGATCGGGGCCCATCGAGGCGAAGGCGGATTCCGAGATGCCCCACGGGATGCCGTGGCTAGCGCCGTAAGAATGCTGAAGGTCAACGGCGGTCCGGTCGCTTTGGCCCAGAAGCGTCTCGGGATCGCTTCGCAGGAACAGATTCGGCATGAGATATTCGAACATCGATCCGTTCCACGAGACCAGCGACAGCCCGGAGGCCTTCTTGGTAATCGGACGCCCGAGGAAGAACCAATGTTCGGGAGGCACGTCGCCCTTGGCGATGGCAAAGAAGCTCGCCAGCCGCGCCTCGCTCGCGAGCAGGTCATAATGGTGCGGATCGATCCGGTCGGCCGTGACATTGTAGCCGATATGAAACAGCCGGCTGCTGCGATCGAAGAGCAGGCTGAAATTCATGCCAGCCGCCCAATCGCGCGCTCGTTGGGCAATGCCGTTCAGCCGATCGTGGATCGCCCTGTGCGCCCCTGCCGCTCGGTCGAGAGCCGAGTCAAGTTCTTCCGCCCAGGTCTTCGCCTCGCAAGGGTCGAGAGAACGAGCGAACTCGTCGAGCGGCGCACGCGCCTGCGCGCATGCGGTCTCGACTTCGGCGGACGCACGCTCGCCGGCCAGCGCCGTCGCTATCCGGGTGGCGATCTCTGCGCAATCGGCCGGCGCGCGCGCCAGCAGCGGCAGCCAGGGGAGGTACATCCCCACCTCGCGGCGCATGCTGTGCAGATGATGTTCGACCCGCTCGAGCCACACCTGAACATCGCGGATGATCTTCGTCTGCAGCGTCCCCGCAGTGGCAACGCCTTTCCGGATACGCTCCTGAAGCTCGGGAAAATCGCGATCGACAAGCGCGTCCAGCCGATCGGTCCAGCCGGCCCCATCGTCAGCCGCTAGGGAGGCTGAGTGCCGCATCGCAGCGATAAGCGTGCCACAGGCATGATCGCCATCGAAGCCATCGGCTGCGAGGGCGCCCGCGAGCATAGCAAGCGTGTCGTCCAGGCCGGACCACAACGCCTTTGATAGCACGGGTCCCCGCACGGCTTCGCCGCACGCCTCGCTCACGACGACGAGACTGACGGCAAGATTGCCGCTGTCAACGGTCGAGACGTAGCGCGGTTCGAGCGGCTGCAATGAGCGTGTGTCATACCAGTTGAGCATATGCCCCCGGTAGCGCTCGAGACGATCCAGGGCATCCAGCGCATTTCGCAGCCGCGTCTCGAGATCGGTCGCGCCGATGTGCCCCAGCTTCCATGCCGTCAACATCGACAGCACCATCATCCCGACATTGGTCGGCGATGTACGGTGGGCGATCTCCTCCTCGGGCGGCTCCTGATAATTGTCGGGCGGCAGCCAGTTGTCCTCCGGCCTCACGAAGGTTTCGAAGAACAGCCAGGTGCGCCGCGCGATGCTGCGCAGGAACAGGCGGTCGTCGGCGCCGAGTGTCTCGACCGATGGGCGCCGCGGACGGCTGATCCGGTAGGCGATTTCAGGCGCGAGCAGCCACAGCAGCAGGAGCGGCGCGGCGGGCAGAAGCGCCGCCGCATGTTGGAGCGCCAATGCCGAGCCGGCCGCGATCGCGAATGCGGGTGACGCCCACATCTCGCGCCAGGCGGCCCGACGCGGGTCGAGCGTGGCAAAATGCGCGGTCGTGTGCGCTGCCGATGTCCACTCCAGCAGCCCGCGCCCGGTGCCGAGCCGCCAGAGCGTGATCAGGATGGCATTGAGTCCGATGGCTGCATCGCTGATCAGGAAGGCAATCGAGAGCGCCCATCGCCCCAGTTCGTCGCCCAGGCGTCGCAGCACCCCCTGGAGAACGCCGCGCCGCCGGCCGCGCGCCAGACCGGTGACGACATCCGTGAAGAGATAGGCCGCCGGTGCGACGATCGCGAGAAGCGTCCATATCCAGGGGCTGCCGCCGAGGACGAACCATCCGCCCAGCAGGAGAGCGACGAGGCTGGGCGGAACGAGACTGCGGCGCAGATTGTCGAAGATCTTGAGCCGGTCGAACCAGGTGAGACGGTTGTGTAGGCGCGTTCCGCCGCGGCCGGGGACAAAGGGAAAAAGCCAGGGCAGCAGCTGCCAATCGCCGCGTACCCACCGATGCCATCGTCTGCGGTACTCGAGATAGCCGGAGGGGAAGCCTTCATAGACGATGATGTCGCTGGCGAGCGCCGCGCGGCCATGGAGTCCCTCGAACAGATCGTGGCTGAGCAGGTTGTTTTCGGGAATTCGTCCTTCGACGCTGCGCTCGAACGAAGCAACTTCATAGACTCCTTTGCCGACATAGATGCCCGAGCCGAACAGGTCCTGGTAGACGTCGGACACGGCGCGCGAATAGATGTCGATGGCCGTATCACCGCCAAAGTAACGGGTGAACAGCGACCGTCCGCTGGTTTCCGGGGCAATCTCGACGCGGGGCTGGAGGATCGTGTAGCCGGTGGCCACCCGCCCGGTCCGCGGATTGAAACGCGCCTTGTTCAGCGGATGGGCGAGCGTCGCCACCATCCGGTTGACCACACCGGTCGGCAGGCGGGTGTCGGCATCGGCGGTGACGACGAACCGTACCGCGCGCAGCGCCTCGATACGGCCTTCGGTAAGCGAAAAAGGGGCAAGATCCCCGCGCAGAACATAGCCGTTGAACTGCTCGAGCTTTCCGCGCTTGCGTTCCCACCCCATCCAGACCGACTGGGCAGGATTATAGAGACGCGGCCTGTGCAGCACGTGGAACGGACCGTTGCCCGCGCTGCCATAGGTGTCGTTGAGGCGCTTGATGCCATTGGTCAGCGCCGCCTCGACATCAGCATCGCCCGGAACGCTGGCTTCGTCCGCATCGGCAAAATCGCTCAGCAGAACGAATTGCAGCCTTGGGTCGGGGTTGGCGAGATAATGGCCTTCCAGGCGCTGGAGAAGCGCAGCGACATCCTCCGCATGTCCGACGAGAACCGGCATTGCGACCGCCGTACGGCAATCGTCGGCGATCGCCTTCTCGAAGTCGAGTTTCGGCAGGACACGCGGCGAGACAAGCGATGTCGCGATCCAGTTGACGAGGGTGACGCTCAGGATCGTAGCCGGGAGCGTCGTAAGCGCGATGCCCAGAAGCCAGCCGGTCGCGGTCGCCTCGACCAAGGCGAGGTAGAGAGCGGGAACGAGAAAGCTGACGAAGCCGGCCAGGAACAGCGCTGCCGTATATAGCGCGGCTGGATAGCGCAAAAGTCTTCGGCCGATCGACTCCAGCGCCAGCGGCCGGACGTCGATCGCGTCCTCGAATGCCGGTCGGCCGTCGCCGACCAGCCAGTAGCCGACGTGATCGGCCGCCACCTCGTCATCGGCTCGGCATTGCACGAGCAGCCGCTCGGCAACTTCCCATTCGGGCAATCCGCCATGATCCGACAGCTGCTCGATCGCGTGGCGGTAACGGTCACGGGTGTCGAAATCCATGTGCGGATAGACCTTGGCGGGATCGCGCCTCAAGATCGCCTCTACCCGGCTCGTCTTGTCGAAAAACTCCTTCCATTGAATCGTCGAGATGACCGCGAGATTGGCGATCGCGCGCGAGACGCATTCGGTGTCGTCCGCCGCCGCGGACAAGGCGGCGTCGGGGCCGACTTCGAACGGCGGCGTCACATCCGGGAAGATGCGGCCGAAGCCGATGATCAGAATCTCGAGACAGGCCAGGCGGAGCATCGCCGGAAATGCCCAAAGCTCGGCGATGCTCAACGGTTCGTCATCCTGATAGCGTGCCATGAACAGGATGGCGGTGTTGAGCGACACCTGCAGATGGGAAGCGTGGAGCAACCCGTGGGCCAGCGTATAAATGCGAGGAAGGCCCCTCGCCGCCTCGCCTGCGAGCCCGGGCAGGCGTCGATAGAAACGGGCAGGCATGTCCTCCTTGATCTGGAGAATTGCGCGCTGCACGTGATAATCGTTGTCGAGCAGCCATTCGGCCGCTGAGCTGCTTTGCGGCTCAGCGGCACCTGCGGCGGCGCGCGCCATGTTCAGCCACCCACGCAGCTCCGGCAGATCGGACCAGGCAGCGAGCGCTGACGGTTTGCGGGTCAAACCTGCGAGACGGTGACGGCGCGCAAGCTCGTGCGCTGCGGCGACTATCGGGTCCGCACCTTCAATGTCAGCCATCCTCAAGCCGGCCCCACGGCCGGGAGGCGCGTATCCTGGATCGTCTTCAATGGGGCGGGCTCCTGGGGCATGCCGGACGGCCGGACGATCAGCATTGGTGTTGCCGAATGGCCCATGAGATAGGCGGCGACGCTGCCATAGGGAACGTCCGCATGATGCCGCCCGCCATGCCCGCGCGCCGACAGCACGACAAGGTCGGCGGACTCGGAGCGGATCAGCCCGGCCAGCGAAGTGCGAACATCGTCGCCACGCGCCGAAATCGTTCGAACCCTCAACCCCATCGCTGCAACATAGGTCCGGACGCGGTCGAGATAGCCGCGCGCCGTCTCTTCGTTTCGTTCGACCACATTGCGCTGGAGTTCGAGATCGCGCGGCTCGAGCGGCCTCGTCTCGGTGAGTTCCGGCTTCGGCACGATGTGCGCGAGAACCAGCTCGGCCTGCGCCGCTTTGGCAAGCCGCACCGCAAGCGGAAGGACGCTTTCTGCCCAACTCGATCCGTCGAGCGGGACCAGGATGCGCCGATACGTCGGTGCTGGCGCCGGAGACGCTGCGATCGGCACGAGCAGAATCGAGCCGGGGGCGCGATCGAGAACATTGTGGGCGGTGCCGCCGATGCCCTTTTGCCTTGCGCCATTCTCGCCACGGGTGCCAAGCACGAGAAGGCAATCAGGCTGTCCGCAGCTAAATCTGCAGATCTCCTCGGCGGTCGCGCCTTCGGCAAGTTGGACCTCGGCGATCGTCTTCGCAGGAACCGGAGGGGCCGCGAGCTTCCCGAGCGTGCGCCTCGCTTCATGTCGGCGCAGATCCCACTCGATCGGATCAGGCCTAATCTCCTTGGCGGGCTGTGCTTCGAGCACCTGCAGCAAGGTAATCGGAGCTTCGAGCGCCTGGGCGATCGCGAAGGCATGGGAAACGACGCCGGCGGCGTGTTCGGACCGATCGAGGCATGCGACGACGTGGCCGGTTCCCGCCTGCGAGTCGACACCGACGGGGAAGAGTGCGCTTGATCTCGACATGTTCCGGCCTCCTGTTGCCTTACGCGGCTATTTCCGGCCCACCAGCATGGGCGGTATCGCGCACAGCGCCGAGCTCGAGCGCGACTCTCCGCTCGCCTCAACGCCGCGCCTTGGCTTTCGGGCACGGTGAGCCATCCCGGAATGGCTCGAAATACGGGTGTTTACGGAGGTGGGCGCTAGGTGGAAGCCGTTGCCGGACGGGAACCGAGGCACGGCGCGCGCTGGTAGCGGTGATCCGGAAGCGGATTGCGCTCCCGCCGCATCAGGAAAGGTCGCCACAGTGCAGCTTGTGAATATCTCTCGCTCTGGCGCCGATCCGGAACCTCATTTTCGCTCCGGAAGCGTCAGCATATAGTCACGGACAATCGGGAGGGCGTCGCGGCGGCGGATATATTGTATCTGATAATTGCATAGCTCTCCGTGCCGGAAGGCTGCGAGCGCACCGGCCAGGTAGAACGTCCACATGCGGTAGAAACGCGCATCGTACAACGCTGCGATCCTATCTTTTCCTGCTACTGTTCGGCGATACCAATGCTCGAGCGTATGAGCGTAATGGAGCCGCAATGTCTCTACGTCGGCGACGATCAACTTCATGACTTCACTCGAGCGAATGATCTCCGACAGAGCGGGAATATACCCTCCCGGGAAAATATATTTGCTGGTGAAGGGATCGGTGCTGCCAGGCCTGCCCATCCGCCCTATGGTATGCAGAAGCATCACGCCGTCCTCCGCCAGCATCGTGCGGCATTTTTGGAAGAAGCGCCGATAATAGGGTGGTCCGACATGCTCGAACATGCCGACCGAAACGATACGGTCGAATGTGCCGGTTAGGTCTCTATAGTCGATCAGCTCGAACTTCACACGGCCGGCCACCCCTGCCTCTTGAGCGCGCCGTCGCGCTATTTCGAGCTGCTCCTCGCTGAGCGTGATGGCCAGCACATCCACGTCAGCTACGCGGTTCAGATAGAGGGCCATCCCGCCCCAGCCGCATCCGATGTCAAGTACGTGCTGACCTGGCTTGAGTTGAAGCTTCGCGGCGATGTGCGCCTTCTTGTCCGTCTGCGCCTGCTCAAGGCCGGCGGCCAAGTCGCTGAAATAACCGCAACTGTACTGACGGTCGGAATCGAGGAAGGCATCATAGAGGCGGTGGTCGAGATCGTAATGATGCGCGACATTGCGTTTCGAGCGGCGCTTCCAGTTGAGCCGGTCCTGCCGGGACATCAGTGAAGAGGCGAGACTTGTTATGAGATTTCCGCGCAACGCGTCGCCTTCCTCCTCCTCCCACGCTGCGTTGGATTGGACGAGATCGATGAGACCGAGAATGTCGTCGCCATCGACTAGCAGCCTGCCATCCATCCAGGTCTCGGCAGCCCCCAGACGCGGATTTCTGGCGACGGCATTCGGCGCGCCACGATCGGTGAACCGGACCGTCACCGGTTGGCGCCCTTCTTGCGGAGAGCCGTAGTCATGTCGGGTGCCATCCGCCTCGAACAGGATGAGCTCGCCGGACTTGATGAGGCGAGAAAGCAATTTGTCCAACAGCCACATTCGCAGGGTCCTGATCGAGGAGCGCAAGAACAATCGGCGGTTGGACGGGTCAGTGCGCCAGAAGCAACGGAACGGACGTATCGGACAGCAGCTCGCGGGTCACGCCGCCGAGCACCGTCTCGCGCAGCCTCGAGTGCCCGTAAGCGCCCATGACGAGAGAAGATGCCCCCAGGTCTCGCGCGGCGTCCGAAAGCGCCTGGGCGATAGTCCGCCCTTCCGCGGGCCATTCGTGCAGCTGAGAAGCTATGCCATGCCGGGCGAGGTAACGGCTCGCGTCGGTCGATGGAAAATCGCTACCACTGCTTGCGATGGTGACGATGTGGACCTCCGTCGCCAGCCGCAGGAAAGAAAGCGTCAGGCGCAGGCTATGCGCGGCTTCGATCGATCCGTTCCAGGCGATGAGGACGGGGTTATCGGCAATGAAGCAGGTTGTGCCGGGGGGCACCACCAACACCGGCGCGCGCGCATGGACGGCCACGTCAGCGACGATCGGAAGAGGCTCCGCGGCGTCATCCTGTCCCTTGTTCTGGCGGCTCAGTATGAGCACGTCTGCCAGGCGTCCGCAGCTGACCAGTGCATCGGCGGGATTTCCGTCGACGTGCGCCCAATCCCAGGAAGCGCCTTCGTTCTTGAGGCGATGCTCGATGCGCTCGCGCTCTGCAGCGTCGTGGGCTTGAAGGGCCTCGAGCAGCTGCGAGGAGGCATAGAGGCCGCCGAAGGGGTCCCCGATGACATAGCTGTTGAACGGGGTGACCTGGACGCAGGTGATGTGCGCTTGATGTGCGCGCGCAAGATCCAGTGCCACGGCAAGCCGCTCCTCCTGGCCGCTATCGTGGTGGACGTGAAGGAGCATCGATTTCACGCGGGTCTCCTCGCATTCGCTATGATTCCGTTTTGAAAGCAAACGCTAAGGGTGGAGGCAGCGCCGGTCACTAGGGGATAATACCAATGCCGAAATGGTGCGGCGGGCATCATTTATCACCCTCGGCGATTGCGAGACATTCTGTTTGGCAGGAGCGATATGAGAGACCTCGGAGCTTTGAATCGGAGTGGTGCGTCGGACCCGACCCTATCGTGCGCGACGAGGAGTAATTCCGTGCAAGCATCCGCGAGGGCAAAGGACAACCCAGTGACCCAGGCAAAGGACGTTGGACGAACGCCGCATGACCGATAGTTGGAGACCTCATTCCGGCATGGCCCTCATGCTGACATTGCTGCTTGGCGCATCTTCGCCGTTGTTCGCGCTGCAACCGGCGCCCGACACGAGGTCGGCCCTTGAAGCGGTCGAGCGGCTCAAGCCCGGGGAATATATCTGGGCGCCCGACATCGCTCCGGCGGGTCCTGTGCTGATCGTCGTGAGCCTTACCAACCAGCGAGCCGTCACCTACAGAAACGGGATCCCGATCGGCGTGTCGACGGTTTCGACGGGAAAGGCCGGATATGAGACGCCGACGGGGATCTTCACGATCCTTCAAAAGGATATCGATCACAAATCCAACCTCTACGACGATGCTCCAATGCCCTTTATGCAACGCCTGACATGGGGGGGTGTGGCGCTGCACGGCGGCAACCTTCCCGGCTACCCCGCGTCCCATGGCTGCATCCGCTTGCCCCTGGGCTTCGCCAAACTGCTCTATGGGATCACGCGGCTCGGCTTGACCGTCGTGATCACGAACGAGTCGTCTGTTCCTCGCCTTGCGCCAGTGCCCGATCCCTTGCGGCCGGTCGCCTCCGATATCGATGATGCTCCACCCCCCGGCGGGTTCACGTGGCATCCCGAGCGGTCGCCCTCGGGGCCCGTCTCCATCGTTATCAGCACCGCGGATCGGCGGATGGTGGTATTGCGCAATGGTCGCCAAATCGGTTCGGCGTCCATCGCAGCCGACGCCGGCACCGACCGGACGACGGCCTACACGCTGCGCGCTGTCGACAGCGCCGGGCTTCACTGGTTGCGAATCCCCTTGTTCGCGGACACATCTCCCGCGCAAGACGCCATCTCCGATGGCCGGAATCGATTCCGGGTCGCTGAGGAATTCCGGCGTTCGGTGGCAGCCATTCTGACCGAGGGGACAACCGTGTTGGTCACGAATGATAGCCTCGCCAGGAGTGAAACCGGAAGGCAGCTCACGGTCATTACCGGCGAGGGTCAATAGGCTGCCCGAGCACGCGACGCGACGTGCGCCTCGGCCTGTCGAGGACTCGCTTTCTCAGCCGAGTTTCAGCGTGAGGCGGGCATTGGCAGCCGTCTCGTCTGGCGATCCGCCGGCCTGGACGATGTGCCAGGAGCCGAGGTCGCCAATGTCCAGCTCGGATTGGGCCTGAGCTACGGCAACGTCGGCATCCGACGCGTCGATGGCGCGCGTCTCGACCCGACCGAGCCGCGCCGCCACCGGTGCCTCGAGCCATATCCCGTCGAAGGCGACGCCCAGCTGGCGCGCAACGGCTTCGATCCTCCCGCGCTC
The DNA here is from genome assembly GCF_021742065.1 of Rhizorhapis sp. SPR117. The sequence continues at coordinate 37,851 of NZ_JAKKIE010000003.1, read as the reverse complement.
GACCGGCTGTGCGAACACTGCATCGGCCACGGCGGACTGACCGACCGCGAGCGCCGACGCGGCCATCGTGTCGGTGGTCTCATAAACTCGCCTGGCAGCTTGCGGTGAATAGCTTTCGCGGGGGAGCCTGGCCTCCGGAGACAGGCCCGCAAGCCGTTTGCGCAAGACGTCGTTTCGAAGGATCCTCGCACCGGGCGCGTGTCCGAGTGCGCCGCCAAGCCGGCGCGCGAGGCTGGACTTTCCGGTCCCCGAAAGCCCGCCGATCGCAACCAGCCGTGCCGGCACCGGCGCCAGCATGGCAAGCGCAAGATCCAGATAGGATCGCGCTTCTCGCGCAAGCATCATGTCCCGGCTGGCACGAAAGCTCTGGGCCGCGAGCACATGCGCGCGGATCGCGGCGCGAACCGACAGGAACAGCGGCAGCAGTTCCAATCCGCTCTCATCCGCCTGCGACAGGTCGAGATAACGGTTGAAGACAATGTTCGCCTCAGTGTGGAGATCGCGATGCCAGAGATCCATCAGCAGGAAGGCGAGATCATAAAGCACGTCGATGGTGGCCAGTTCGACGCTGAATTCGAGGCAATCGAACAAGGTCGGTTCACCATCGACGAGCGCGATGTTGGCGAGATGGAGGTCGCCATGACCATGTCTGACACGGCCTTCCCGAGCCCTGCTGTCGAGCAGCGGCGCCATGCGATCGGTGATCTGGAGCAGGCTGTCGCCGAGATGCTTTGCCTTGTCCGGGTCGAGGATATCGGAAAAGGCAGCCATACTGGTGATATTGCCTTCCACGACGCGCCGGAACGATGCCGCGCCCGTACGAGTCCGATCAATCTCCGCCGCGGAGTGGAAGGCGCTAATGCGGTCCGCTAGCCGGATCAGCAGGCGCTCATCGAGGCGGTTTCGGTCGGCCTGGTGAGTAAGCAGCGCATCATCGGGAAAGCGTCGCATTTCGAGAAGCCAGTCGACAACGTCACCGGTGCCGTCGATCGCCAGGAGCCCGCCGGATTCCCGCGTGACCGCGTGAAGGCCACGATATAGGTCGGGTGCGCTTCTGCGGTTGAGGCGAAGCTCCGCCTCGAGCGCCGCGTGGCGCTTGTCCGGCGTTGAGAAATCAAGATAGCCGAGTTCAACCGCGCGTTTGAGCTTCCATGCCTGGTCGCCGGCGAGGAAAATCGTCGCGCAGTGGGTATCGATGCGCGCCGGGCGCGTTCCTTCGAAGGCATTGCCTTCTTCGAGGAAGGCGACGACATCAGCCTGGCCGTCCGGCGTCCCGGGACCATGCGACGTCGCCGCCATCGGCTCAGGCCTTTTCGATCGCGATCTTGCGCGTGCGCGCCGCAGCCTTTTCGTCCTTGGCCAGCGTCACCGACAGGACGCCGTCCTTGAACTGCGCCTTGATGCCCTCGGGATCGACGTCGGCGGGAAGTGGAATCTGCCGTTGAAACGAACCATAACGGCGCTCGCTGAGCAGGAAGCCCTTTTCCTTGCGCTCCTCCGTCTCCTTCTTTTCCCCCGAGATGCTGAGCACGCCATCGGCGACGTTGATCTCAACATCCTTCTCGTCGAGGCCAGGAAGCTCGGCGGTGAGACGATAGGCCTTCTCATCATCGACCATCTCGAGCGCCGGCACGATGGCCAACGGGCCGCGCGGCGCGAAGCTGAAAAGGCCGCGGGCCGGGCTGTCGAAACCGTCGAACAAGCGGTCGATTTCCGACCTCAACCAGCCGACCGGCTCGAACTGGGCTGCGAAATCGCGCAGCGATGATGTCGGACGCGCTTTGGTCACCGGAACATTGGTCACATCGTTCATCTTGCTTCTCCTCAAGTTAAAGATGGTCGATCCCGTGATGCGGGAAGGACGCGTCATCAGGCGAACAGGACATGTTCGCCGTCAGCCTCGAGCGGCTCGGGAACCACGAGCTGGTCATGCTCGTCGCGATGGACGGGATGGTGCGAATGCGTACGCGGCCAAAGGGCCTCGACACCCGCGTTCCACCAGTTCGTATAGAATGTCAGGGGCAGCTGCCAGAAACCCTCGGCACCAAGCACCGCTGCGGCTGGGTCGGGATCACCCGGACGCTGGCCCGCCCCGATGGTCTTCTCGTAGCTCATGCTGACCTCCTTGCCCGAGTCTGTCGGAGAATAGGGGTCGCCCATCAGCGTCTATATTGGGGAGTTTACCTAGCCGGCGCCGTGCCCGCCACACAAACCGTGAAGTCTGCCGGCTGGCTGAGGGAGGCGCGCCGCAGGGCGCCGCGCACGATCGCAGATGTTCGACGCCTCCGGGACATTACGGATTCTGCCGTCGCGCCGCCCGACAGACAAGAGATGCTGCAGGAGTCCTCGATGCGTGAGCAAGCCGTCGGCGAACCTGCGATGATGTGCCGATGGTCCTTAATCTGTGGCCTCCCGGCTTGGGACGGTCATTTCTGCGAGCAAGGAGAGCTGAGATGAAGAGCGACAGTCAACTACAGCGCGACGTGATGGCGGAGCTGGAATGGGAGCCGAGCGTCGACCATGCCGATATCGGCGTGGCGGTGACCGATGGCGTGGTGACACTGTCGGGGTTCGTGAAAACCTACTCCGAGAAGCTGGCGGCCGAGAAGGCGGCGCGGCGCGTGGCCGGCGTCAAGGCGATCGCCGAGGAGATCAAGGTGCGCTTCGCGTCGGATCCGAAGACGGCCGATCACGAGATCGCCAAGCGCATCCTCGACATGTTCGCCTGGAATGTCTCGATCCCGGACGACAAGATCAAGGTGAAGGTCGAGCATGGCTGGGTCACGCTTACCGGCACCGTCGACTGGTATTATCAGAGCGACGAAGCCCGCAAGGTCGCCGGAAAGGTCACTGGCGTCACCGGCGTCAGCAACCAGATCGAACTGCGTAGGCTGCCGACCGCCCACGATGTCAAGGACCGGATCGTGGCCGCGATCAAGCGCCAGGCCGACCTCGATGCGGCGACGGTGACGGTGCTTACCGACGGCGGCAAGGTGACGCTGAGCGGAAAGGTCAAGGCGTGGAACGAGCGCCAGATTGCCGAGCGTGCCGCATGGTCCGCTCCCGGAGTCACCAAGGTCGATGACAATATCGTCGTCGCCTACTGAGCGTTACCGAGCCGGATGCGTCGAGGGCCGCCGGGCCTGCCCGGCGGCCCTCCTGACAATCTGCGCCGAACGGAAGGATGCGCGCGCTGTTGCTGAGGATCAGCACCTTGCAATAAGTTGAAATCCCATCAGCAAATTGCAGCAACCCGGCGATCCGAGATCTCGGGCGCGGGTGATGATCGACTGCTTCTCTGACCCGGCGCGGCCTTTGCTTGCGCCAGAATGCCGACCGTTCAGCAGCCGAGCCAAGCTGGATGCGCGTCAGCGCGAGCTGACAAGATGTTGCGTCACGCCCGAATCGCGCGCTTCGGCCTGGACGTGGACCGTCGGCGTCGGCGCCCATCGCTGCAGGGGGTCGGCTCCGACCGCCACCGTTACGATGACTTGGCTTGCGACCACGCCACCGAGCATGATCAATCCGATCCGCAAGCGAGTGGCACCGTCGCTGGGACGCTTGGCGTGTACTTCGACTGGCCGGTTCATGCTGGCCTCCTACTTTGGTTCCTCAATTCTAATCCGGACAATCGTATGCAGCGCGGCACATGCTCGATATCCGGAAGTCTACGCAGTGCGCAGATCCGCCGCGGCCTCCGTATCCTCACGTAATGATCTTCGGAAAGTCCGCCGCCATTCTAGCGGCACTTCAATGCCCTTGCAGGCTGGACGGACCGGAGAACGACATGAAAAATGTTCTGCTGCTGATACACGACGACGCGGGTGAAGAGGCTCGCTTTCAGGCGGCGCTTGATCTCGTCCGGGCCCTGTCCGGGCATCTCACGTGCCTCGATGTCGTGCAGCTGCCAGCCGTGATGGACTATACGATGATCGATGCCGAAGTTGCCCTGCTCGCCGACGCTCGCGACCGCGAAGCGCTGAATAAGAGCCGGATCGAGGCGCGGCTTGCCGTTGAGGACGTCGCCTGGGACTGGGCTGATGGAACCGGCGATATTGCGGCGCTGGTTGAAGCAGAGGCTGGCCTCGCCGACATCATCGTGCTCAACACCGCATTCGCCGATCACGAACCTCCAGACATGCGGGCAATCGTATCGGACGTCGTGATGCGTGCCGGGAAGCCGATCCTGGCGGTCCCGCAGCAGGCCCGGAAACTCGATGCCGGCGGGCATGTGCTGGTTGCGTGGAACGGTTCTCCGGCGGTCGCCGAAACGCTTCGCGCGGTGACGCCGCTCCTCGCACTCGCGAACGGAGTGACGATCCTGGAGATCGGCAAGACCGACGGCGCGCCCGCGGAAGATGCCGCGGCCTATCTCTCGCGCCATGGCATCCATGCCCGCATCGATCGCGACGTTCCGCCGGAATCGAAGGTGAGCGATGCACTTCTGGTTCTCTGTCGGGAGCGTCAGCCGGCCTACTGCGTTGTAGGAGCCTATGGCCATTCGCGCCTGCGTGAGACCCTCCTCGGCGGCGTAACCCGGCGGATGCTCGCCGAGAGCCCGGTGCCGCTCCTCCTGGGCCATTGAACGCGGCGACGCTGAAAGGAGAGCGTGATGGCGAACGCGGCACTGCACGATCCGATCGGCAGGAAAGCGCCGGCGGACCTTGTCGCGGCGTTGCGCCGCCACGCCGAGCCCCTCCCCCCGCCCGATCGCTTCGACGAGTTCGGCGGTTTCTTCGATCGCTTCGGCGATGCGCGCGTCGTCCTGCTGGGCGAGGCGACCCACGGCACCTCCGAATTTTATCGCGCGCGCGGCGCGATCACGCGCCGCCTGATCGAGCGCCATGGCTTCAACATCGTGGCCGTCGAAGCCGACTGGCCGGATGCGGCGCAGATCGACGACTATGTCCGCCATCAGGCGCCGCGCCCGCGCCGCGGCGATTCCTTCGTGCGGTTTCCGACGTGGACGTGGCGCAACACCGAGGTGCTGCAGTTCGCCGACTGGATGCGCGGCCACAACGCCGCGCTGGCCGAGGCGCAACGCGTCTCGTTCCACGGTCTCGACGTCTACAGCCTCAGCGAGTCGATCCATGCCGTCCTCACCTATCTCGACAAGGTCGATCCGGCGGCGGCGGCCGACGCGCGCCATCGCTATGGCTGCCTCACACCATGGCAGGACGAGCCCGCGCACTACGGTCGCGCGGTGGTTCACGGCGGCCGGCCGAGTTGCGAGGACCGGGCGATTGCGCAGCTCCGTGAGCTGCTGGTCCATCGGTTGGAGTATCTGGCCGGAGACGGCGAAGCCTGGTTCGACGCGGTGCAGAATGCTCGCATCGTGCGGGCGGCCGAGCGCTATTATCGCGCCATGTACCGCAGCTCGACCGAGAGCTGGAACCTGCGCGACCGGCACATGTTCGAAACGCTCCAAGCGCTGCTCGCGCATCGCGGCGACGGCGCGAAGGCGGTGGTTTGGGCGCACAACAGCCATGTCGGCAACGCCGCCGCCACCGCGATGGGCTGGCAGGGAGAGTTCAACATCGGCGAGCTGTGCAGGATGGCGCATGGCGATGACGTCGTGTCGATCGGCTTCGGCACCGATACCGGCACAGTCGCCGCCGCCAGCGACTGGGGCGCCGACATGCAGATCAAGACCGTGCAGCCGGCACGCCCCGACAGCTACGAGCATGCGTTCCGGTCCACCGGCCTCGTTCGGACGTTGACCGACTGGCGCAGGAACCCGGCGCTCGCCGAGTTGCTGCGCGAGCCATTGCTCGAGCGCGCGATAGGCGTCGTCTACCGCCCGGAGACCGAGCGCCTCAGCCATTATTTCGAGGCCGTGCTGGCGGAGCAATTCGATGCCTGGGTCTGGTTCGAGCAGACGACAGCGGTGACCCCGCTGGGACATGAGCGCCCCCACGGCGGCCCGAAACCTGGCCCTTCGGACTGTGACCATGGTCGCCATCGCCGCGCACGATCCGATTCCCGTCACCGTTCAGCCGGATGGGCTCAAGGGGCTGCTGGGCGTGCCGCCCGGCGCTAGGGGAATGGTCATTTTCGCGCACGGCAGCGGCAGCGGGCGCCTCAGTCCGCGCAACAATCATGTCGCGCGGGGTCTCCGCGATGCGGGTCTGGCGACGCTGCTGGTCGACCTGCTGACGCCGAGGGAAGAGCAGGAACGCGCCAATGTGTTCGACATCCCGCTCCTGGCGAGCCGGTTGAAGGGCGCCACCGAATGGACGGGTTTGCTGCCCGGGATCGCCGCGCTGCCGGTGGGCTATTTCGGCGCGAGCACGGGCGCGGGCGCCGCCCTGCTCGCCGCGTCCGATGGCGCCTCGCGCGTGGCCGCGATCGTCTCGCGCGGCGGTCGGCCTGACCTCGCGGGCTCGGCCGCCCTCGCACATGTGCGCGCGCCCACGCTTCTGATCGTGGGCGGCCGGGACCTGCCGGTGATCGAGCTCAACCGCGTGGCGATGCGGCACCTTCACGCGGAGAGCGAGTTGGCGGTCGTACCCGGCGCGACCCACCTATTCGAGGAGCCGGGAACGCTCGACGAAGTGATCGACCACGCCGCGCGGTGGTTCCTGCGATATTTCCGGGACATATGAACATGGTCCAGCAGCAACCCGAATTCCAGGACAGGCTTGAGGCGGGCCGCACGCTGGGGGCGGCGCTGACGCATCTGGCGGCGGCACATCCGCTGGTGCTGGCGCTCCCGCGCGGCGGTGTGCCGGTCGCGTTCGAGGTCGCCAGGGCGCTCGACGCGGAGATGGATCTGCTGTTCGTCCGCAAGCTCGGGGCGCCGGGTCATGAGGAACTGGGCATCGGCGCGGTGGTGGACGGCGCCGACCCGCAACTCGTGCTCAACGAGGACATCGTCCGCCAGCTCGCGCCGAGCCCGAACTATATCCGCGCCGAGATGCGACGCCAGCTCGCTGAAATCGATCGCCGCCGGCGGTCTTATGTGGGCAGTCGCGTCGCCGCGGAGGTGACGGGACGCACTGTGATCGTCGTGGACGACGGCATCGCGACCGGCGGCACCGTCAAGGCCGCGGTCATGGGGCTGGGCAAGAATCACCCGGCCCGCCTCGTTCTCGCCATACCTGTCGCCCCGCGCGACAGCCTCGCGGAGATTGCTCCGGAGTGCGACGAGGTCGTCTGCCTCACGCAGCCCGAACCCTTTTATGCCGTCGGCGCGCATTATGTCGTGTTCGACCAGACGACGGACGAGGAGGTGATCCGGCTGGTTCGCGAGGCCCGTGCCTTCGGCCGGCCGAGGCGCCTGCCAGCGCGCGCCCCCTCCTTTCGCGGTTGACAGATCAGCCCTCGGATAAGGAACAGAAGATGCTCATTCCTCATGATACGACAATCCTGGTCGTCGATGGCAGCCACATGCAGGTGCTGCGCAACCGTGGCACCGACGCCGCACCCGATCTGGAGCTTCTGAAAGAGCAGACAATTAGAAATCCACCGACCAGCGCCATGGGCACGAGCGCTCCAGGACGCAGCTTCGGCAGCGCGGTTCCGAAACGTAGTGCCTATCAGAATTCCGACCTTCACCAGCGCAGGGAGGACAGGTTCGGCCACGCAGCGCTGCAGGCAATCGCCTCGCTCAATCGGGAGGACGCCCCCCTGATCCTGATCGCGCCGCCGCATATGCTGGGCACGCTCCGGAGCGAGCTCGACCCGAAGAGGCATGCCCAAATTCTCGCGGAGATTGCCAAGGACTTCGCTCAACGCGACGCTCCGGATATCCTGGCCCTCCTGCGATCATATCAGCCCTGAAGCCTCCACACACCAGGCGGGGCGGTCGCGCGGTCCGGCGCGGTGCGAGCGATCGCTCGGGCCAGCCTAGCCGATGCGTCGGCGACTAGCCTTAATTTCCAGCAACTTGGCACGCCGGCGAAGGCACCGGTCGGGTTAGCTTATGGACAAGCGGATACGATCGGCATAGCCTCACCTTGCCCCTCCAATCTTGATCGTGAGGAGGGGTCCGCAATCGCGCGGCAAACATGGGTTCTCGGCTTCGGTCGGGCGGCCTGCGGAATACAATACCTTCGGGGAATACGCCGGGCGCGTTTTCCTATGTTTGCGCGCGATCAACCGTCCCGGCTGGCGGGGCGCGCGGCAGCATTGGAAAGCCACTATGCGGCGTGATGCATCCTAGATTTCTGCCCCCCGATCAAACGATGGATGGCTGTTTGTGGCAAGCCGGTCCGCTCCGGCCGGACGTTGGGGCGGCGGGAGATTGTGAGCGAGCCCTGTCGTGGAGGAGCGTTTTGATGCTGCCGAATGGCCGCGCCGCAGATAGAAGCCTCGGGTGCCGTGCGAACGGCGCAACGGACGCATCGACCGATTCGCACATTTTCCGGGTGGCGCTCTGGAACCGCAGAAAGGCGGATGGCTGAAGGAAAACAGACGATCTTCTCCTGGCGAATAGCGATTGATGAAAAAATGTCTAATCGGATATCCCGAGGAGCAGAATGCAGCACGCGCGCGAAGGAACGGACGAATTTTAGATGGAAGTGCAATGAAGGGCGATGTCGACGATAAATTCACTCCTCCCTCCGGCGGGGCTTGTGCAATCGCCGTCGTGCCTGTCCTTCTCGTCGTCCCTTTAGAACTTGCGCTTCGGGCTTCGGGCGTCAACCACAGCCCTTACCTCCTCCTGGTTCTTTCGATCATTATCGCCGCAGCACTGGGTCCGACCGGATCGGCGACGATCGCGGCCGTTCTCGCGATCCTGATCGGCGGGCTGATCGCGACATATCGCGCATCGCCCGCGACCACCTCCTTCGATCTCGTGCTGTCGTTGCTGGTGGCCGCAGGCATCGCCCTGCTCGACGTGCGCAGCACGTTCCTGCGACGCGGACGTGCCGCGCTGGACCAGCGCCGCCGGAGCCAGCTTTCGGAGATTGCCGACGAACTCAACCTCCTCATCGATGGCGCACAGGGATACGCCATTTACATGCTCGATCCCGAAGGGCGCGTCACGATCTGGAACGAGGGAGCCGAGCGGCTGAAGGGTTGGACCGAGCAGGAGATCGTCGGCAAGCATTGTTCCGTCTTCTATCCGGCGGATGCCGTCCAGGCCGGCAAGCCCGAAGCCGATCTGAGACGCGCGCGCGAGCAGGGGAAATTCGAGGAGGAAGATTGGCGGCTGCGAAAGGATGGTTCCGAGTTCCTCGCGCATGTCTCGATCACGGCGCTTCGCGATGACAGTGGAGAGTTGCGGGGCTTTGGCAAGGTGGTCCGCGACGCGACGAACGAACGTGCGGCCGAGAGCGCTCACAAGGCCAGCGCCAACCATCTCCGGTCAATCCTCTCGACGGTTCCCGATGGAATGATCGTGATCGACGAGCAAGGCATCATTCTCTCGTTCAGCGCCGCGGCGGAACGCATGTTCGGCTATTCCGAGAGCGAAGTTCGAGGACTGAACGTGAGCATGCTCATGCAATCGCCCGATCGCGAGCGACATGACGGTTATCTCCAGCGCTATCTTTCGACCGGCGAGCGGCGGATCATCGGGATCGGACGTGTCGTGATCGGTGCGCGGCGCGACGGTTCGACCTTCCCGATGGAACTGTCCGTGGGTGAAGCCATCGGCGAGAGCCAGCGTGTCTTTACCGGCTTCATCCGGGATTTGACAGAACGGCAGGAGACCCAGGAGCGCCTCGATGAACTGCAGTCCAAGCTGATCCATGTCGCGCGGGTGAGCGCGATGGGGACCATGGCGTCGACCCTCGCCCACGAGCTCAACCAGCCGATCACAGCGGTCGCCAATTATGTGGAGGCTGTGCGCGACCTTCTCGCCGAGGCGAATCCCGAGGATCTGCCGATGATCCGCGAAGCCCTCGAGGATACGGTTCGAGAGGCTCTTCGCGCCGGACAGATCGTCCGGCGGCTACGCGACTTCGTGGCGCGCGGGGAGGTCGAGAAGACGGTCGAAGACCTCCCTTCCCTCATCCATGAAGCGGCGGCGCTGGGGCTTATGGGCGCTCAGGAGAAAGGTGTCGACGCCCAGTTCGATCTCGATCCCGGCGCCTCGAAAGTGCTCCTCGACAAGGTGCAGATCCAGCAGGTGCTGATCAATCTCCTTCGCAACGCGGTGGAGGCGATGGCTGGCTCATCCGAACGGCATCTGTGGGTCATCTCCCGCCGCGAGAGAGCAGGCTTCATCCGCGTCACGGTCGCCGACACAGGGCCCGGCGTGTCGTCTGAAGTTGCGGAGCAGCTTTTTACCGCCTTTGTCAGCACGAAGAGCGAGGGCATGGGGCTTGGGCTTTCGATCTGCCGCACCATCGTCGAGGCGAATGGCGGTCGAATATGGCTGGAACCGCGCGCCGAGGGCGGCTCTCAATTTCACTTTACGCTCGTTGAAGCCGAGCCGGAGAACGCCAATGACGACTAGACGTATGATCCATATCGTGGACGATGAGGAATCGATTCGGCGATCCGCTGGCTTCATGCTCAAGACTGCTGGATTTTCGGTCTCCACCTATCCGTCGGGTGTCGCCTTTCTTCGCGAGGTGCGCCACGCCGAGCCGGGATGCATCCTGCTCGATGTGCGCATGCCCGAGATGGACGGCCTTGAGGTGCAGCAGGCGCTCCGCGAACGGGGCGTCGTCATGCCCGTCATCATTCTCACCGGACATGGGGACATCTCAATTGCAGTGCGCGCGATGAAGGCGGGGGCCGTCGAGTTCATCGAAAAGCCATTTGAGAAGGCAGTGATGCTGGACGCCATCGCCGCCGCCTTCGAGCGGCTCGACGACAGCGGCCGGCGTGCGGCCCGCGCCGCCGACGCCGCGGTCATGATTTCGGCGCTGACGGGGCGCGAGCAGGACGTTCTCAAGGGCCTGGCTGATGGATTGCCCAACAAGACGATCGCCTATGATCTTGGCATATCGCCACGAACCGTGGAGGTGCATCGCGCCAATCTGATGGCAAAGCTGGGGGTCCGCAGCCTCTCCGACGCGCTACGTATCGCGTTCGCCGCCAATGTCGGACAGGGGTCATAGGGACCTCTACGTAGCGACTTGATCCGGTTTTGCTGCGATTCCTTGCACCCGGCCAGCTTTTTGAGCCGGTCAATGTGAGACGAGCATGAGTAGCAACATCGGAGTTCTCCCGACGGCGCGCCCGAAGATCCTGCTAGTGGAGGACGACCCGGGCGTGCGGCGGTCCCTCCAGCTTCTCCTTCATGGCAAAGGCTATGACATACGGTCATACGCATCCAGCGCGGCGCTGCTTGCAGATCCGCTCGCGGATGAGGCGATCTGCCTCGTTGCGGACTATCGCATGCCGGGAATGGACGGAATCGAAGTTCTGCGATTCCTTCGTGCGAGAGGATGGCAGCAACCGGCGATACTCATCACCGCCTATATATCACCAGAACTGGTGGAGCGGGCGACGAAGGATGGCTTCAGCATAGTCATCGACAAGCCGTTGCGCGAGCACGCGCTTGTTGACGCAGTCGCCCGTATCACGGCGAACCCAGCCGCCTTCAGTACGGCTCCCTCGTGAAACCGCACCGCAGACCTATGCCGGCGATCAAACCTTAAATGCGTGATGGCCGGAAGTGTCATTCTCGCGCCTGACGCGGGCCGCGCGACAGAACCCCGTCGACGAGGTCCAGTAGGACGTGATGAGCGAATGGCTTGCGGAGAACATGCGCATAGCCCGCACCGTGAGCGCGCGACTCAGTCTCGGCCGAACGATCGTCAGTTGTTAAGATGGCGGGATGGTGCCAGCGGGCAGCCCGAAGTTGACGCAGGAGACCGATGCCGTCGGCATATGGGGGGCGGTACTCGGCGATCAGGCACGCTCCATCCCTCGTCGCAGGGTCGCCGATGAGGAAGCCCTCATCTGCGTAGGCCTTCACGCCATAACCCCGCGCGATGAGCAAAAGGTGCATCGCGCGCCTTAGCCCGGCGTCGCTTTCGACCACGAGGACCATCGGTTCTGAAACCTGCGGATCTGCGGGATTATCTGTCACGCGCAGCAGGCAATCTGAGCTACCCTCCGGGAATTCGGTTCAGAGAATCTAACGCCAGGGTGAACGCTCCGAACTCCGTAAATTTCCCAGGTGAAGGTGGATCGCGGGATCGGCACTCGATCGCGAGATTATCGCCCGGCTGTTGCGCTACCTTCGCGAAGCTTCGGACGGAAGCAGCCGTCGATGTTGGCCATCTCGTGGGCGGCCCAGCGGCTGGTCGGCGAAAGCGCGTGCACAACACTGCTTTTCACCCGGACCTTTTCAGATGCAGCGACCCCTATCCTGCAGATCGCATTGAAGGGTCGACGCGCGCCCAAGGATAGATTGTCGCAGATCGTCCCTGAAGAGCTGCTTGCGCAAACAGCCAGCGGAAGAAGTCGACCCTAACGGGCAGTCCTGGACGGTGCCAAGGCGCGCAATCCATGTATGAATGCATCGAGCCGCTGTTCCGCTTCGATATGCCCGGCTTCGGGATAGGCCGTTGCAATTCGGGCACCCCAATAGCCCAAATCGACCGTCGTAAGGCTGAATTCAAACGGCCGGCCTTGTCGGTTGCCGCGGAATCGCCCGCGCCACACCGAATCTTCAGGCATGTCGGGAAGAAGAACGGGGCCTTCGGATACCGGTGTGCTTTCATCGAAATACCTTCGCGCAAGCCATTTCATGATTTCATAGTGATCTCTGGCGGACATCTGCTCGATGTGAACCAGTGAAATCCGCACGACGATTGTTGAATCACGCGCTGGCGCACGATATTCGACCGAAACATACTGGCCGCTCGGATCATAGCCCTGTTCCGTCACGCGCGTGAAGCCCGCGAGCGTCCGCGGAAAGCGAGTGCCGCTTCCCTCATGCACCAGGGTTCCGTCAGGATCGAGGCGGAAGCCGGTAGGGGTGGTTGCTTCGGCGGCGGCAGAAGCGGTTCGAGCCGGGGCGGAAACCGGAAAGGCGAGCAAGGCGCTCAGACCAAGCGCCAGCAGACATCCGCCACGCGGATGACACTTCATTCCGGGAGCTTTGCCATGATGGTTGCGGCGATGAGCCACATCAGCCCCGCTGCCAAACCGTACAGGAAGATGACATCGACCGACTGACGAATTCTAGCTATCGTATGCATGGAGATTCCCCTTTTCGTAAGCGAGGAAAGCTTCGCTTTGCGACCCTGACGGGCATATCGGTAGTGTTACGGATACTCGTCGCTATTTGGCGCGAGCGTCAATTCGCCGGCGAGGCGCGCGTGTGCGGCACGAGCAGCGCGATTATGTCCGGTCATCGGCATTGATCGCGCATTCGCGCCGAACCCGGCTGTCCTGCAGCGTCTCGAAAATGGTCAGCGGGACAGCAGCACACAACATGCGGGATTCAGCAACAAATCAGCGGTCATGCCTCCGAACGTCCACTCTCGGAGCCGGCTGTGTCCATAGGCACCCGCGACGATGACGTCGGCGCGTTCTGCCCTCGCGAGTGTCGAAAGGGCCGCGACATCATCACCGGTCGCCGGCGAGACGAGGATCTCTGCCAGGATCCCATGGCGCTTGAGCCAATCGGCCACATCTGTCAGGCGCCGCCTCGCCGCAGCCTCGTCCTCCTTCCTCGCGACCTCGACCACTGTCACATGACCGGCGATTTCGAGCAGCGGCAAAGCATCGAGCGCGGCGCGCCGTGCCTCGCGACAGTCCTTCCAGGCGACGAGCGCGCGCTCCGGCTTTAGCCCGGTAGCATGCGTCGGAACAATGATTACCGGCCGTCCGGCGCGCATCACCAGGTCACCAACACTGGTGCGTCGGGTATCCGGAAGCAACCCTCCGCCACGATCGGGTGCCGTAACAATGACATCGACGCTGCGCGCCTCGCTCGCCAAGTAGTCCGAAAGCAGCGCGGTCGTTTCCATGCAGCGCCATTCCAGATCAGCGACGCGACCACTCAATATCGTCTGAAATTCGGACTGTGCGACCTTCGCTTCGCGTTCGATCTCCGCTCGGTCGAGCTCGATCGCTTCTCCGGAGATGAAGGCGCCGGCATATGGGGTGGCGACCAATGGCTGCGCGGCGGCAATTCCGACAAGGCTGGCATGAGATCGCTCGGCGAGATCACCGGCGACAGTGAGCAGCGCGGCGTTCGACTTGCCGAGCTCGAGATGGACCATCAGACGTGCGTAACTCACCTGTGAACCTCCTGCGATGTGTCGGTCCGCTGGGCTTTAATCCCGCGTTTCGCAGTCACTAGGCCACGAAGCCTTGCCTCCCTATCGGGTCATCTACGTATGGGTCAGACGACCGCAGCTTTGCGGGATCTGCCAAGGCGTCCGATAGCCGGGCGCGCTCAGCCGAAGAGGTACAACGGCTCTCCTTTTCTGGCATGAAAGGCATACCGACCTCTTCATCGGCGCGCTTCAGATGCGGCAATTGCTGCATTACCGGCACCGCAAGGCCGGCCACTCAGTTCTGTTCGATGTCGGGAAGCAGCGCGGTGAGCAACCCGATCGCAGGCAGGAAGGCGCAGAGCTGATAGACCGTCTCGATGCTGGTCAGGTCGGCGAGCCAGCCGAGCACCGCTGCGCCGAGCCCGCCCATGCCGAAGGAAAAGCCGAAAAACAGTCCCGAGATCATCCCGACCTTGCCCGGCACCAGCTCCTGCGCGAACACGACGATCGCGGGAAACGCGGAGGCCAGGATCAGGCCGATCACAATCGTCAGCGGCCCTGTCCAGAACAGGCCGACGTGAGGCAGCAGCAGTGTGAACGGCAGGCAGCCCAGGATCGAGAACCAGATTACGTATTTGCGTCCGAAGCGGTCGCCGAGCGGACCGCCGGCGACAGTGCCCATCGCTACCGCCGCGAGGAAGGCGAAAAGATGGAGCTGCGCATTCTGCACCGACACGCCGAAGCGGTGGATCAGATAAAAGGTGAAGTAGCTCGTGAGGCTGGCGAGATAGACATATTTCGAGAAGATCAGCGCCAGCAGGATCGAAATACCACGAGCGGCGCGAACCTCGGCCAGCCGACCCACGGCGGAAACCCGCACTCCCGCCTTCAAGCGAATCAAGCCGTGGTGGCGATACCAGCTGGCGACGTTCCAAAGCACGGCGCCCGAGAGCAGCGCCAGCAATGCGAAGAAAGCGAGACTCGACTGCCCCCAGCGCACGACGACCAAAGCGGCGGCGAGTGGGCCCAGCGCCTGGCCGGCATTACCGCCGACCTGGAACAGCGACTGCGCTAGGCCGTGCCGTCGCCCCGCGGCCATGCGGGCGACGCGGGAGGATTCGGGATGGAAGACAGAAGAACCTACACCGAGCAGCGACGCGCCGAGCAGCACAAGGGCGTAGCTGTGCGCCGCGGATAGCACCGCGAGGCCGGCGAGCGAGAAGAGCGTACCGCCCGGCAATGCAAGCGGCGTCGGCCTCTTGTCCGCATACAGGCCGACCAAAGGCTGTAGGATCGAGGCGGTAACCTGGTAGGCGAGCGTTACGAGGCCGATCTGGCCGAAGCTTAGACCGAACTCGGCCTTGAGCCCCGGATAGATGGCCGGAAGAAGCGACTGCATCATGTCGTTGAGCAGGTGGCAGAAGCTGATCGCAACGATCACGCCGAACACTGTCTCGGTCGCTGCCTGAGGCTTCGACGTCGGCGTTATCGTCTCGTTCATTCGCGCTCCTTCCCTGGAGAGGGGCGCTTAGCCTTTCCCAGCGCGTCCCGCTTCGACATATGGGCCAATCGACTTTGAGAGCAGGGCAGTCCTATGCACCGCCATCCAGATGATCATGAGGATGTTCCGAGGCCCGTGGTCGGGATCGGGAATGATTATCCGCCGTCCTTCGAGCTCGCCGAGCACAAGCATCGGCGCGTACAGTTGCTCTATGCGGCAAGCGGCGTCATCGCAGTGAGCACGCCCGACGGCGCCTGGGTCGCACCGCCAGAGCGCGCCGTCTGGATTCCGGGTGGAACACCACATGCGACACGCATGGTTGGCGCGGTCCAAACCCGCAGCGTGCTGATCGAACCGCGTGCCTGTCGCGACTTCGGCCGATCCTGTCGCGTCGTCGCGATTTCACCTTTGCTGCGCCAGCTCCTGCTCGCAGCCGCCGTGGTACCGCTCGAATATGACGAGGTCGGGCGCGACGGACTTGTCATGAAGCTGCTCGTGGCCGAACTCGAAGAGGCGCCGGTGATCCCGCTGGCCGTTCCCTTTCCACGCGAGGCCAAGCTGGCAGCGCAGTGCCACCTTTTTCTGGAGCGACCGCAAGCGACAGCGACGATCGACCAATGGGCGGATGTTCTCGCGATGAATCGCCGTCGCTTTACTCGGCTTTTCCGGCGCGAGACGGGAATGAGCTTTGCGGAGTGGCGCCAGCAGGCTTGTCTGTCCGTGGCCTTGCCGCGGCTCGCTGCGGGCGAATCTGTGACAGCGATCGCACTCGATCTCGGTTATGACAGCCCGGCGAACTTCTCGACGATGTTCCGACGTATTTTGGGTGTTCCTCCAAGCCGATATCTGCCCTGAGCAATACAAGGCTAGCGAATCGGCGATGCGCCCCGTCGTTAGCAGTGCGCGAACGTGCCATCGGAAAATGAGGAACAGCATTTGGTTGCTATCATTGCTTCTCGATTTTGGTGGTTCCTGGCGGGAGCTTGGCTGGCCGCCCTTCTCGGCGCTGGCGAATCTACGGACGAGGAAATATCAATTCGCCCGACGCGATTGCGACATGATTTATAGGATCTTGAAGAGAGCTTTTGCGCTCCTATCTGATCCATGCCGGACGCCAATACCGGGTCCGGCTGGACACAGAGGGTGCCGGCTCTCCGTTTCCGGCGCTTCTCATGCCCAAGTTGCTTCACCAGGAGGATTTGGAGATGAGAACCAACTTCGACTTTGCGCCCTATCGGCGCTCGACCGTCGGCTTCGACCGCCTCTTCAACCTGCTCGAGGCGGGCGCGCGTGAAGACGATGGCTATCCGCCTTTCGACATTCTGAGGGAAGGCGATGACAGCTATCGCATCACGCTGGCGGTCGCCGGCTTCCGCCCCGAGGATATCGAGGTGGTCGCCCAGCAGAACCTTCTCAGCGTCACCGGCAAGCGCGCCGACGACGACGGCAAGGCCGAGTATCTGCACCGCGGTATCGCCGCGCGCGCCTTCGAGCGGCGCTTCCAGCTCGCCGATTTCGTCGAGGCCGGCAACGCCAGCTTCGAGAACGGCCTGTTGAGCATCGCGCTCAAGCGTGTCGTCCCCGAGGCGATGAAGCCGCGTAAGATCACGATCAGCGGCAGCACGACTGCCCAGGATCGGATCGAAGCGCCCAAGGACAAGGCCCTCGAAGCGGCCTGATCCTTGGCAAAGTGGCCTGCCGGCGCCGCCGCAACCCCCCGCCAGCGGCGACCGGCAGGGTCCACCAACTTCCAGCCAGAAAAGGAGATGATCATCATGGCATTTCGTGATCTCATTCCCTGGAGCCGGCAGGAAAACCGGCTCCCCGTCCCGGTCGGCGTCGAGCGCAACCGCGACAATGACACTCATCCGTTGCTCTCGCTCCATCGCGGGATGAACCGGCTGTTCGACGACGCCTTCCGCGGCTTCGGCGTGCCCGCCTTCGCCGGCTTCGACCGCGCTGCCGGCTGGCCGCATGTCGAGCTCGGCGAGACCGACAAGGAGATCCGCGTCACGGCCGAACTGCCGGGTCTCGACGAGAAGGATGTCGAGATCACCGTCGAGGACGGCGTCCTTACCCTGCGGGGTGAAAAGCGCTCGGAGGTCGAGGACAGGGACCGCGGCTATTCGGAGCGCAGCTATGGCCGCTTCGAACGGCGCATCGGCCTGCCCCAGAGTGTCGACCGCGACAAGGCAAACGCGACCTTCAAGAACGGTGTGCTCACGGTAACCCTGCCTAAGACGGAGGCGGCGAACGAGAATGTCCGCCGCATTCCCGTCAATGGCAAGGCGGCCTGACGGCCCGGCCCGGAACCCCGGTTCCGGGCCATCCGCCAATGACAACAGCGCCGGGCCCGGCACAGCGAGCGCGCTGCCGCCCGATGCCTGCGCCGTGGTCGAGCCGGTGCCGCGCGCCACCCATCAGGGCGGGCGCGCCCGGCTTGGCCAGTGGCGGATCCGCTTCGCGCCCCGCTGGGCCCCGAGAGCGGATCCGCTGACCGGCTGGACCGGCAGCGGCGATCCGCTCGAGACGATCGAGCTGCGCTTCGCCGATCGCGATTCGGCGATGGACTTTTGCCGGCGTCAGGGCGTGCGGTTCTCGATCCATGGGCCGCCTTCCGATCGGCGTTCGGTCGCCGCTCCCCTGTCAACAGAGCAGCTCCGCATTTCATGCTGCTCGTCCAAGGGGCCGCCTGCACGTTGGTGCGCCGTCGATCCGGTCTCCAATATGGAGGAGGATTGTCATCCGCGGTTCAGCTTGGCCGGATAGATTTCACGACTCCACAACCAGCAATGAAAGGACGTTTGATGCGAAAATTGCTTCGTACAGCCGTCTTGGCCGGCGCGGCGGCGGCTGCCATTGCG
This sequence comes from Rhizorhapis sp. SPR117, assembly GCF_021742065.1. Next base: position 19,348 of record NZ_JAKKIE010000003.1, on the reverse strand, counting down.
GGAACGGCCCTGGCGGCCGCCAATCACAACCGGGTCATGACCGTCGACCTGCCCGACGGCTCATTGGCGCGGATCGAGTATCAGGGCGATGTGGCGCCCAAGGTCACTGTCGAACCGGTGTTGCAGTTCGTGCCCGTGGGCCTCACCGACCTGGCGATCGCCTCGCCTATCACCCTGTTCGACCGGATCGCCGCCGACATGGATCGGCAGTTTTATGCCATGTTGCAGCGGGTGCGAATGATCGACGCCGCGACGGCAACCGGCGCAACCCAGGACCGCGCCACGTTCGACAGCCTGCCAGCCGGAACGGTGAGCTATCGCTTCGTCTCGACAAGCACGGGCAACGGCATGTGCAGCCGAAGCATCCAGGTGATCTCGCTCGGGGCCGATCGGCAGCCGAAGGTCGTCTCGAGCAGCTCGGGCGACTGCGGAGCGCCAACGCGCGCGCCAATTCCGGCCGTTGCCACGCCGGAAAAGCCGGAAGCTCGCCCCAACAGCAGTTGAGCGATGACCCGGGAGCAGTTGGCTCCCGGGCCTTTCATGGATCACCCGCGCTATCGATGGGAAGCGCGATCGAGCGCGGCCAGCACCCGGTCGATCATGCCGGCATTGCTCGCCGCCTTGGGAAGCTCGCGGCGCGCGAAATACTGCAGCCGGTCGACGTCGCGCTGCGGCAGGTTGAGCGCGATCGGCATGGTTCCGAGACGGTCCGGGGCGACCCCTTGCGCCGCCTTGCCCGAGCGCAGGAAATGATCGAGCAGCCGTTTGCGGTCGGCAAAAGTCCAGCCCAGGCCTTCCAGCTCGGTCGGTGACAGCGACAGCAGCGCGAAGGCGAACTCCATGATATCGTCGAACGGGAGCAGGAGGCGGACGTTGCGCCCGCCTCGCTCACGCCAGCGCCGGAGCGGACCACGCTTCACTGGATCGATATGACGCCGTCGATCGGGCGCCACTCCGCGGGGCGGATCAGCCGCTCGTGCGCGATCCGCACCGAGTGGAGCACGGCCTCGATCTCGCGCCGCCAATGGTCGAGGAACTCGAACAGCACTGGAAAATTCGGTGCTAGGTCATACGCCTGCCAGACGAACAGCTGCAGCAGCGATGGCGCGTCGGGACGGTAAAAGTGGACCTCCGCGGTGGTGAGGCGATAGCCCTCCAGCTGGGCGATGAACTCCGGATCGCTCATTGCCGCGACGGCCCTCGATCGGCACCCTCGTCGAGCGAGCGCATCGCGGCGAGCACATCGTCGATCGGAACGGCGCGGCGCGCGCCGGGCGGCTTGCGCAGCGCGGGATGATCCCTGACCGCCGAGCGGTCGGACGCCCAGGATGCGAGCAGTGCGCGCTTGACTTCCGGCTCCAGGCTCGGATGGCGCGCAACTTCGAAGGGATGCAGAAAACGCGAAAATGGCTGCGACATGGGCACGCCTCCTTTCCTTGTGTCGCTCCTTTCTCGTCGGTGCGGCAAACAGCCGCGTGAAGAATTTTGGTGCGGCCCCGCGCCGCGTCAAGTGGTTGATAAGGACAACATTGGCACCGTTGTACTGCGAGTGCCAAATTTTTTCACATGCCCTCTTGAACCGAAAAATCGGCTTTCCTAGCTCGGCGGAACCTGTCGTTCCGATGAACGACAGGACCATCACATCTTGTTTTGCAACCGGAGGTTCTGCCTATGCAATTCCGCCCCTTGCACGACCGTGTGGTCGTCCGCCGCATCGAAGCCGAGGAAAAGACTTCGGGCGGCATTATTATTCCCGACACCGCCAAGGAAAAGCCGCAGGAAGGCGAGGTCGTCGCCGTCGGGCCGGGCGCCCGCGACGACAAGGGCACGCTCGTTGCCCTGTCGGTCAAGGCCGGTGACCGGATCCTGTTCGGCAAATGGTCGGGCACCGAGGTCAAGATCGACGGCGAGGAGCTGCTCATCATGAAGGAGAGCGACATCCTCGGCGTGATCGAGACGCACGCCGAACTCAAGCAGGCGGCCTGACCACCGCCATTCCTCAAACATTCAGGAAGGAATTTGGAAAGGAGTTGAGCCAAGATGGCTGCCAAGGAAGTCAAGTTTGCGTCGGACGCGCGCGATCGCATGCTGCGCGGCGTGGATACGCTCGCGAACGCGGTGAAGGTCACGCTCGGCCCCAAGGGCCGCAACGTCGTGATCGAGAAGAGCTTCGGCGCGCCGCGCATCACCAAGGACGGCGTCACTGTCGCCAAGGAGATCGAGCTTGCCGACAAGTTCGAGAATATGGGCGTGCAGATGCTGCGCGAGGTCGCTTCGAAGACCAACGACCTGGCGGGAGACGGTACCACCACCGCCACCGTCCTCGCGCAGGCGATCGTCCGCGAGGGCTCGAAGGCCGTGGCCGCGGGCATGAATCCGATGGATCTCAAGCGCGGTATCGATCTCGCGGTCAGCGCGGTAGTCGCCGATCTCGAAAGCCATGCCAGGAAGGTCAGCGCGAACAACGAGATCGCGCAGGTCGCTACGATCTCCGCCAACGGCGACGGCGAGGTCGGCCGTATCCTCGCCGAGGCGATGGAGAAGGTCGGCAATGAGGGCGTGATCACCGTCGAGGAAGCCAAGAGTCTCGCCACCGAACTGGAAGTGGTCGAGGGCATGCAGTTCGACCGCGGCTATCTCTCGCCCTATTTCATCACCAACGCCGAGCAGCTGAAGGTCGAACTGGACGATCCCTATATCCTTATCCACGAAAAGAAGCTCTCGAACCTGCAGGCGCTGGTGCCGCTGCTCGAGAAGGTCGTCCAATCGGGGCGGCCGCTGCTGATCATCGCCGAGGATGTCGAGGGCGAGGCGCTGGCGACGCTGGTCGTCAACAAGCTGCGCGGCGGCCTCAAGGTCGCGGCGGTCAAGGCGCCGGGCTTCGGCGATCGCCGCAAGGCGATGCTCGAGGACATCGCCGTGCTCACCAGCGGCAATGTCGTCAGCGAAGAACTCGGCACCAAGCTCGAAAATGTCACGATCAACATGCTCGGCCGGGCGAAGAAGGTCACGATCGACAAGGACAACACCACCATCATCGATGGCGTCGGCACCAAGGCGGATATCGATGCTCGTGTCGCCCAGATCCGCCAGCAGATCGACACCACCACATCCGACTATGACCGCGAGAAGCTGCAGGAGCGCCTTGCCAAGCTGGCCGGCGGCGTCGCGGTCATCCGTGTCGGCGGCGCGACCGAGGTCGAGGTCAAGGAGAAGAAGGACCGGGTCGACGACGCGCTCCATGCAACCCGCGCCGCGGTAGAGGAAGGCGTTCTTCCGGGGGGCGGCGTCCCGCTGCTCCGGGCCCTGAAGGCGCTCGACAGCCTCAAGGCCGCGAACGACGACCAGCAGTCGGGCATCGATATTGTCCGGCGGGCGCTGCGCGCCCCGGCCCGCCAGATTGCGGAGAATGCCGGCGAGGACGGAGCCTGGATCGTCGGCAAGCTGCTCGAAAGCCCAGACTATAATTGGGGCTTCAATGCCGCGACCGGCGAATATCAGGATCTTGTCCAGGCGGGCGTGATCGATCCGGCCAAGGTTGTGCGCACCGCGCTGCAGGACGCGGCCTCGGTAGCCTCGCTCCTCATCACGACCGAAGCGCTGGTCGCCGAGGCCCCGAAGGAGGAAAAGGGCGCGGCCATGCCTGCGCCGGCGATGGAATATTGAAGCGTGACGGCCCGGTCTGTCGGGACCGGGCCTCACTTTCTGGCCACCAATGCGCCGAGGTGATCAGCGATCTCGAATGAAGACGTAGCACGTTTGGTGTATCAATCTATTGCTTGGGATAAGCCGCGGATAAGCTGGCTCCATCACACCTAAGGCGCGACCGCCAGTGGGACGAAAAGTTATGGGACTGCACCTGGGTAATCCCACGCTCAAGCAGCGCCGCCCGCGCGGTCAGCCCCTGAATCAGGTGCCCGGTAGCGGCCATAGCCCACCTTCACGAGCAAGCCTTCGTCGCACATGCGGGCTAGATAGCAGCGATGGACGCCAATCTCGGTGAGATCCTTTGTCCGAACCTCACCTCGCTTTCGAGCGAAGGCGACGGCACGCTCCCTCAATGATTGCTTCGGACCTCCCGCCAAGCGCACGCGCTCCGCGCGATCGCGGTCACGCTTTCGAATTCCGTGTGTCGGCTCCCGAGGAGGTGCGAGGGTCGCGTCAGACGCAAATGCGGTAGATTCTTCTGCACGCTGGAATAAGGAAGATCTTGCGACAGCTCGATATCGTGATATGGTTTGTCGGGCCTCGTCTGATGCAAATCGTAAAATTGTTTTAGACGTATCCGGAAATGGGAGCCAATTCGGAACGAAACTGCGAACGCCGTGCGCCGCAGTTTCCACTCCATAGTTTCCTCCAGACGCCACAAGCGTCTGGAGGAGCCTTGGCTTCGATCCCCTGATCCGAATTTCGTCGGCTCCGACCTCCACCCGCTGAACTAGCGCCTGGAGATGATGGCGCCGGAAACCGCCCTCTCGATCCCTGATCTTCTTACGAGCCTCGATGCCGAACCGACGCAGCAGCTCCGGCGTCACTCGATTGTCGTCGCCCTCTCCCCTGTTTTCGGCCCGGTCCGCATCGGCCCGTGCCGAATCACGGATCCGCTTCAACTCGATAATCCGTCCCTTGAGGTTGGAATCGTCCATTTCAGCGAGACCATTCTCAATGGCCTCATACAGCCGAGTCAGCTTGCCACGCTCTATCTCGACAAGCCGTTGAAGGCGCATACACTGATGCAGGCGATAGCGCGGGCAAACCGGGTAAACGAGGGCAAGAACAACGGCCTGATCGTCGATTATTGCGGCATCCTGAAGAACCTGCGCAAGGCTCTGGCGACCTATGCCGGGACTCTTGGCGACAGTGGCGCAGGACCTGATAGCCCTGAAACTGATCCTGTCCGCCCGCCCGAGGAACTGCTGGCCGATCTGGAAGAGGCGATCGACGCCGCCGCAGGATTCCTCGCCGCGCGCAATTTCCGCCTGCTCGACATTCTCGAAAAAGCCGGGTTCGAGCGTAACAAGGCGATCATCGACGCCAAGGAAGCAGTCAACGAGAACGACGAGAGCCGCAAGCGTTTCCAGATCATGGCGCGCGAAGTGTTCAAGAAGTTCAAGGCCTGCGTCAATTTCCGCGCCGTTAACGCCTATCGCCAGCGGTTTGCGGCGATCAAGGTGATCTACAACAGCCTGGAAGAGGACGTTAAAAAGGCCGACATTTCCGACATCATGCGGATTTTGCAGGGCGTGGTCGATGACAGCATCGAGATTCAGCCCGATCCAGCCGCCGATGGCGATAGGCTCTATGACATCAGCAAGATTGACTTCGAGAAGCTTAAGCGAGAGTTCGAGCGCAGCCCGACAAAGAACACCACGGTCCAGAGCCTGAAGGACGCCTTGCAGCGCAAACTGGAACTGATGCTGCGCCAGAACCCGCTGCGCACCGATTTCCAGAAGCACTACGAAGAACTGGTTGCCGAATACAACAGCGAGAAGGATGCGGTGAACATCGAGCGCGTGTTCGAGGCGCTGCTGGTGCTCGCGGGGGAACTGGACGAGGAACAGAAACGGGCCGTTCGGGAAGGGCTGACGGAAGAAACACAGGCGTTATTCGACCTGCTGATGAAACCCGATCTCGACAAGGCCGACATCAAACGGCTGAAGCAGGTGGCGGTAGGCCTATATGAAACCCTTCAGTCGCAAATAGACGCAATGCAGGATTTCGCCGCAAAGCAAGCCACGCGCGATCAGATCAGGGTAACGATCCGAAACTACCTCTGGGACGAAAACAAGGGGCTTCCGGGCAGCTATGACGAGCCGGAAATCGAAGCGAAGACCGATGCTGTGCTGGCGCACCTGATGACGCAGGCACGGCAAGGTGGCACCTCATGGGCTGGTGCCTGAAAATCGGCGGATTCAGAAGGCGAGATGCGCTCCAGTCTGACCGCGCACATTCGCCCTTATCCGCGCCACTGTGGGGGAATGAGTGGGGGAATATGCAATACTATGGTGTCATATTTTATTATTTAATTTAATATTTTCAATTACTTATTCAAACATAGTTATAGTCCTACTCGGAGCCAATTCCTGCTTTTGGGTTTTCGCCCCTGCGCTCGCCAGCGCGAACTCAGCGCCGCCGGGCCAACCGTTTAGCCTGAGCCAGATCGGCGACAAAGCGCCCATATTCGGCTTCGGCCCGCGTCCGGTCACGAATCCGCAGCAAATAGCTGGGATGGACCGTCACCAGTACGCGTTTTCCAATATCCGAAATCTGAACCTCGCCACGCAAGCGGGAGATAGTGACGGTCTTTCCCAGTAGCGCACGTGCCGCCGTCGCTCCCAATGCAACGGAGAGCGCCGGATCAATGATTTCACGTTCCCGGTCCAGCCACCAGCGGCAGGCTTCGATTTCGCCTGCATCGGGTCTGGAATGCAGCCTCCGCTTGCCACGCTGCTGGAACTTGAAATGCTTGACCGCATTGGTGACATAGACGCGCGTGCGATCTATCCCCGCTTCATCAAGGGCGCAATCCAGAATTCGGCCCGCGGGACCGACAAAGGGACGCCCCTCAATATCCTCCCGGTCGCCGGGCTGTTCGCCAACCAGCAGCAGAGCGGCGTTGGACGGCCCCTCTCCGAAAACCGTCTGCGTAGCGTCGCAATAGAGATGGCAGCGCCTGCACTGGCTTGCCTCATCACGCACCGTCTCCCATTCAGGCGCTTGTGCCAGATTTGTTCCGCCATCGGAACGTGCTGTCACCATTTCGAGACGGCCTCCGTTGACAATCGCACCGCCATTACATTCGATTGCGCTTTAAAACGGTGCGGAATGCTATGCGTTCCATTGCTCCCCTCTCAGGAAGATAAAGTTAGCGAACGGGAACGCAGGAGGCCGTCAGGCTTTTTTCAGATAGCACAAACAGCCGGACGACGACCATGAATGAGAAGTACCGCAGTCGCGGGCGAAAGCCTGATGCAGACATCGACAGGCCCAATATATCCACCGAAAACCAGCCGGAAGGCGCAGCGGGAAGACCGAGTGACACGCTGGATCGTGAACCCGATCGCGACCCTCAAAGCGGCGGCGCTATCCCGCCCGATTATAATCCCCGCACGATGACCCGGAAGGGTGAAGAAAAAGACACCGCAGCAGGCCGCGAAAGGAGAAATCCTGATCGGCGCTAGCCCGGATATCTCAAAGGCAGGGGGTGCATGGGGGCTTTGAATCGGATAAATTTCCCGCAGGACCAAAAACCAGAGCATCGTGCGGAAAAGTGGAACCAGTCCTCTACAAAAAACGGTTCAATAACAAAGTCTTGGCAGGCATGTTGATTCAGATTTCATGCTGCCCGCTTTAGCCGTAAAGCCACCGCGGATGAATGAAAAACGCACCCCTCAACTCAGAGACTTGTTGGCATATCAGAGGTTTTCTGAGCCAACTCTCAGATCGAGGGATGCGTATCTTCTTGCCCTGGTTCGCCTGCAAATCTCTTTGCAGCGCGCCCTCTCTCCGGTCACTCCCGGCGGAGGGTTCCCGGCAAGACTTAACCTTCATAGCAGTTCGATGTGAGTCGCTCAAACGAATAGCGATTGGCCTGTGACCCACAATTATTGCAAAGGCAAAATCAGCTGTTCATCATCATATTGGGCTGTCTGGTTCAAATGTGCTGCAATCCGCGCGACCAGCACTTCCTCCGCACGTTGGCGCAGATCTTCATTTTTTGAGGCAAGTTCGAGCCGAACCCATTCGGGAAGCTCTGCTATCGCGCTCGCAAGGGGGCCAAGGTTCGGGTTTAATGCGAGTCGTTGCATTAGGGGATTTGAGCATGTTTCAGGTGCAATTAACAACGCGGGATGACGCCTTATGTCGCTACCTGCGACGAAAAGAGCGATTGCGTAGCCGAAAAGAAAGGTCATCCTCTCCACAACCGTCTGATCGCAATCTGGTCAGTCCTAGCCGGAGGCGAGGGCAGCGCCGTGATTTGAGGCATGACTGGAACGCCGGGGGCGACTATACCATTCGTCGATAAATTGAGAGGAACAGCATGACCATTTCACTCTATGCGGCCACCATCCCTACTTATCAGCAAATCCTTGAATCCATCTCGCGCCTGCTTGGTAAGGCGGAAGCCTTCTGCACTGAAAGGGACATGGCCCCGGACGACATCATCCAGGCCTGCCTTTACGAAGACATGCTGCCATTTGCCTATCAAGTAAAATCCTGTGCGGTGCATTCGATCGGCGCGATCGAAGGCGTGCGGAAAGGCATTTTCTCACCGGACGTCACACCTCCCCCCGAAACCTTTTCCGCGCTCAAGGCACGCATTGACGAAACGCGTGCCAAGCTGGAGGCGATCGACCCGGCCGAAATCGATGGCTTTGTGGGCCAGGATATGCGTTTTTCCATGGGCCAACGTCAGATGGACTTCACCGCCGAGAATTTTCTTCTCTCGTTCTCGCAACCCAATTTCTATTTTCACGCCACCACGACATACGACATTCTGCGTTGGAAAGGTGTTCCGATCGGCAAACGTGACTATCTTGGCAGGCCGCGCATAAAGGCATGAGCAGGTTTTACCGATGCCAAAACTCTTGCGGCTGACCCGCATTTTCTGAAATAGAACCCATCTGTTTCAGTTCCTTTGCATTTTGCATATAAATGCTCTATGTCAGCGAAGCCGAAGTTGCCTGTCACGGATATCGGACCATTACGGCCCTTCTGTCCCTTTCTAGCCTCACCGAAGCCGACATGTACCAACGCGGGTACATGTTCGTTATGCAAATAGGGTCAAAGGATACCTGAATGATCACTGGAACTGTAAAATTTTTCAACGCCGACAAGGGCTATGGCTTTATCGCACCTGAATCGGGTGGCGATGATGCATTCGTGCATATTTCAGCTGTTGAACGCGCCGGGATGCGGACGCTGGATAAAGATCAGCGCGTTTCATACGAACTTGAAAAAGATCAGCGCGGCAAGATGTCGGCTGTAAATCTTCAATCTGCCTGACATGTGTTTGAGGGCGCGGACGGCCTGAACAGGCTTTCCGCGCCTTCGTTCCTCTATATCCGTGCATGGATGCTTGGCGTGGCTTGGACCATGTTCACGCATATCCATCCGGCAATAATGATGACGCGACCAAGTCCAGACCTTACCAGTCTGGCATCATGGCATATAGGCCAGTCGCAGTCACGATTACCCAGATCAGAAAGTTTAACTCACTATGGCTTCGTACAAGGATCCCGGTTTTCAGGAGAGGGTGGCGCTCGCCCAGAAGGCCAGGCAACGGGCACTGGAACAACTACGCGCCAAGCCGCCCGTCGATGAAGCGGTTTTAGCCAAGCGCAAAGCCGCACGCATTGAACGGGAAGCGGCGCAGGCAGAAAAGGCCCGCGCCCGGAAAGAGGCATTGGAGCAAGCCAAGGCGGACAAGCTGGCTCAAGCTGCTGAAGCTGAAGCTGCGGCACAAATTGCCAAAGACGCCATCGTTGCAACGGAAGCCGAGAAGAAGCTGGCCCGCGATGCGCAATATGCAGCGCGAAAGAAGCGCAAATCACGGGGTTAATAGCTGGATTCCTGCTACCCCCCTGCGTTGGCGGGGCCTGCTGTATCTACTGATCGCGTCCCGCAACTATGCTGTAGCTGCAAGGCATGGAGACCATAATGGCGGATTATTATTTGAAGGCGCTGGAATCGGAGCGCCGCAGCCTTTGGGCCGCATGCCGATTGAAGGGCCTTGCCCAAGGCACTCCCGAACGCTTGAGGATCGTTGAGATAGATGCACTTCTTCGTGCACATAAGGCGAAGAAGGCAGGCTGATCCCATCAAGCCTGAAATGAATTTTAAAGATTATATTTCGCCACCAGCAGGAATGACAGTGTGAAGATCATAAGCAACACCAGCGGCAGGCCCGCGCGCACATAGTCGCGAAATTGATATCCGCCTGCACTCATGATCAGGATATTCGTCTGATAGGCGATCGGCGTTGCATAACACAGGTTGCAACCAAACAGGATCGCAAGCACCAGCGGTTCGGCGGGCACGCCCATCTGGTTAGCGAGGCTGACAGCAATCGGCGTACCCACGGCAGCAGCTGCCGTATTGGATGAAAAATTGGTGAGCAGGGCGGCAAATGCCATGACGGCTGCCAGAACACCCGCTGCCGGGAATGGCTGCAATGTGTACGCCAATACCGTGCCAAGCCATTCGGCTGCACCCGTTTCCAATAGCACCCGGCCAAGAGCGATGCTTGCGGCAACGAGTACGATGACTTTCGCACTTAAGGCGCGGCCAAGGCTATCGAATTTGACGCATCCCGTCGCCAACATCGCAATAGTACCCGCCAACGCGGAAATCGCTATCGGCACCAGATGGGTAGCGGCAAAGACGATGACCGCCCCGAAAATCAACAAGGCCGCACCGGCTTTGGAACTGCGCGGCATTTCCGCTGCGCCTTCCAGAACCATCGCCCCTTCGCCGAGTTGCAGTTGCCGCAAGGCACCATTGGTGCCTTGAACCAACAGCACATCGCCGATTTCAAGCCGCTCGTCATCGGGATGCGACTTGCCATGAAACAATGTACGTTCCGGCTGATAAAGCCCGATCACCACTACGCCGTAGCGATCGGCAATCTGCGCCGTCTTGACCGTTTTCCCTATGAGCGCGGAATCCGCGCCAACGACCAATTCGGCAATGACTTCATCGCCGCCCGCCTGGCCGCCCACGTCGCGCGCAACTTCCAATATGGCATCATGCGAAAGCGGTGCATTCATGGCCAGACTGGCATCGCGCAATTGATCGCTGGTCCCTTCAATCTGAACCATATCCCCGGCTGCCAGCGGCGAAGCAATATCGTCCATCGATCCATACTGACGGCTAACGCCCAGAATGCTGATGCCCTGCCCCAGTTTCCGGCGAAGATCGCCCAGCAAAAGCCCTTCAAGGTTCGATGTCGCAGTAACGAAAAGTGTTCCGTGAAACTTCCGGTAAAGCTGATCGTCGCTGGAACTATGTGCCGGCAGCAAGCGCGGCATGACAAGCCAGAGATAAGGCAGTGCGACTGCTCCGGCGATAAGCGCCGTATCGGTGAACTGAAATATGCCAAAGCGCGGCAGGCCCAGATCTTCGGCAATGGACACGACCAGCAAGTTGGTGGATGTGCCAATGGTCGTGGCCATTCCACCGATCAGAATGGCGCAGTTCATGGGCATCAACGTCTTTGATGCCGGAACGCCTGTTCGTAAGGCCAGGTTAAGAAGTATCGGCATTGTCAGCACAAGAACGGGCGTATCGTTGACAAACATGCTCATCATGCCGCCCAGGACCAGGGAAAATAGCAGGCCAAGCAAACTGCTGAATCGCCAAAGCCTTGTCAGGACCCGGGCCGCAGGTTCCAGAGCACCGGTGACGACAAGGCCGCGGCCTAATATCATCAGGCAACAAATAGCGACCAGCGCTTCATGACCAAATCCGCCGAACGCGAGTTCCAACCCAGTATAAGCGCCATTCACCTTGATCGGGAAAAAATACAGTCCGACCGCCAGAACCGCGATCAGAAGAAGCGAGACAAGCTCCACACGCATCCGCCCACTGGCGAAAAGCCAAAAGGTAATGCCTGAGATACCTATCGCGGCAATAGCGTGGAGTGACGGCAATATCACAAAATACTCCCCATTGCGTCTCTACGCCTCCTATCGGACCACGCCAGGAACGCAAGTAACCGGATGGGTATCATAGGAATAAGAACGCCCCAACATATTGGAAAATGGGCCGCAATCGCGCCATAGCCGCTGCGGTAAGTGCCTCGCTCGTAGGAATTTTCAGAAATTTCTATGGATGCCCCGCGAGGATTCGAACCTCGATTAGCGGAGTCAGAGTCCGCTGTCTTACCATTAGACGACGGGGCATCATGTGCACGGCTGCAACAGCGCATTGCCGATGTGCACAGCAGAGGTCGGGCAGATAATCTCCGCCGATCAAGCTGTCAATGGCGGAGGCCGCCTCTGGGCATTTCAGAAAAAGTTAGAACTCACCGTCCATTATTGGCGACAATATCAACAGCAGTGCCCCCACCCTTGCGATCGGCGAAGGTAATGAAATAGGCGCCATCATCCTTTTGGCGCACGCCGCCCAGAACATGTTCCCCGTTTAGAAGCTGGTGTTCGGCGTCAAAGCCGGATTTAAGCGCTTTGGTGTAATAATAATCAATGACGTTTTGCATGGGTTGACCAGTGACAAAGCTTGCGACACGCAAGTTGCAAGAATCGCTGTCGGCCCCGGCGGCCTCCATCAGCTTGGCCTTGGGATACAATGGGAATTCGCTTGGCAAGCGATTGGCCCAAGCCATGCCATATTCCAGCTTGGCGTCGCATCCGCCTCCCTGGCGATTACCCTGCTCACGTGCGAGCGCGCCTAATGTAACGGGTTTGTCCGTATCGCATGCTTTACATGGCGCTGCCTTGACCGCCTTGGGCGCGCGATAAAGTTTGCCCCCAACCGGAGCCTGATATTCCGTAGCAATGACAGCAGCCGGTATCGCACCATTCGCGGGCTTTGCACCTGGTCGCACGGCATGGGCGTTGGACTGCCCCGCCAATTCCGGGTCGACAACAATCTGATCTTCCAATGCCCCACGCAATGCCGGATCGTCAGCATTGGCCAGACTTTCATCCAATGCAGTCAAGTTGCCACCGGCTTCATCGTCACCGCCGCAAGAGGACAGCGCGAACGGTAGCACAAGAGCCGCAGCAGTAAGAGTGAATAGCTTGGCAACCATGCCGATTTGCTCCTTCTGTTCAAAAACAGCCTTCTCGCAATTGCGTTAAATTTCCGTTAGGAATCAAACACAATCGGGGGAATTTGGTACAATGCCGGGGTTTTTCCGGTACAAACTGCTTGCTGTGTGCGGCTATTGCAGGCATTCCTGTGCGATGCTCAGCGTATTAGCCTCTATCATCGGCATAGCTGCTCTTCTTCTGATGATCCCGACCGTGGTACCCTTTCTGGGCTGGGCCAACTGGTTGATCGTTCCCATCGCTTTGCTGGGTGCGGTCGTCGGGAGCTTTTCATCGTATAACACCGGACGCAACTTCTGCCTGATCGTTGCGGCTCTAGGTATCATCCGCCTGTTCATTGGTGGTGGCATTATCTAGAGTCAGGACCTACATCGGCTTTCAGGCCGACTACTTTCATACGCGTATTCAGTGTATTGGAGCGCCGAGCCCGACCGTAATGACCTTTGATCCGGCAGTCGCTATCATGAATCAAACATCACAGAATACTGCCGCAACCGACGATACGGCCGGCAATAGTGCAGGGTTTCATCGGAACGGCATCATATATGGCTTTGCCGCATATTTTTCCTGGGGTTTCCTGCCACTTTATTTCCGCATGCTGGATCATGTCAGGGCAATGGAAATCGTCGCTAACCGGGTCATCTGGTCATTTTTTCTTCTGCTCGTTATCCTCGCCTTTCGCAGGACGCTGAGGCAATTCGGCAAACTGGTCCGCAACAAGCAGTCCATGTTGATACTGGGCGCGACCGCCAGGCTGATCGCCTGCAATTGGCTCGGATATATATGGGCCGTCAACAATGGCCATGTCATTGCGGCCAGCCTCGGCTATTTTCTCAACCCGCTCGTCAATGTGCTTCTTGGATTCTGGATATTGAAGGAGCGGCATGGCAGGTTGCAATGGGCGGCGGTGGGACTTGCCGCGCTGGGTGTCGCTATTCTGGCGGCCACTGCATTGGACACGCTATGGATCAGTCTGACATTGGCCTGTTCCTTCTCGCTTTACGGTCTCATCCGGAAAATGGCCCCGGTCACGCCCCTGCAGGGGCTGGCAGGCGAAACGCTAATCCTGACGCCCGTTTCGGTCCTCTACCTCATCTGGCTTGGCGATATCGGGGCTTTTGGCATAGCTTCGGATCTCACCACCAACAGCTTGCTTGTCGCTTCAGGCGTGATTACGACGGTGCCGCTATTATTGTTTGCAGTAGCGGCAAAGCGCATGCCCTATTCAACGCTTGGTCTTCTGCAGTATATCGCGCCGACGCTGCAATTTCTGCTGGGCGTGCTGGTCTTTGGCGAAACACTCGGTCGTGGTCAGCTATGGAGCTTTGGGCTTATCTGGACCGGCCTCATCCTGTACACGGCAGACAGCTTTCGACGGGGGCGGATGGAACGGCGCGCAATCTCAGCTGTCTAATACAGCGATGGAAATGCGACAAAAAGCGCCTGCGCCACGTCCGTCATTCTCGACAATGTAACACCCCTCGCCTATCGGGAGTTTAACTTGTCGATGTTAGAGGGAATTAAAATGGTAAGCGCCAGCCACGTTCTTGACCGCGTTCTTGTCCTTGAAATGGTGCGGATCACCGAAGCCGCCGCAATTGCAGCTTCAAAATTGATCGGCCGTGGCGATGAAAAGGCTGCGGACGCTGCGGCGGTAGAGGCCATGCGCAAAGCTTTCAATGGCCTTGATATTGATGGCACAGTCGTCATTGGCGAGGGAGAGCGCGACGAAGCGCCCATGCTCTATATTGGTGAAAAGGTCGGCGCGTCGCCGGGAAAAGGTCCAAAAATCGACATAGCGCTCGACCCGTTGGAGGGCACGACCATCACAGCCAAGGCCGGACCGAATGCTTTGGCAGTGCTGGCAATTGCGGAAGAAGGCTGCCTTCTGAATGCACCCGACGTCTATATGGACAAGCTTGCCGTTGGTCCCGGTTATTCCCCCGGCATTATTGATCTGAACAAATCGGTCCGGCAAAATGTGGAAGCTGTAGCCAAGGAAAAGGGTGTTAATGCGAACGAGATCATCGTCTGCGTTCTGGACCGCCCGCGCCATGAAAAACTGATTGCCGAATTGCGTGATATTGGGTGCGGCATTATGTTGATACCCGACGGCGACGTCGCTGGCGTTATTGCGACTACCGATCCGGACACGACCATCGATATGTATATGGGCGCAGGCGGTGCGCCCGAGGGGGTATTGGCCGCTGCTGCCTTGCGTTGCGTCGGCGGTCAGTTCCAGGGGCGCCTGCTGTTCCGCAATGACGACGAGCGCAGTCGCGCCCGTAAATGGGGTATCGAGGATCTGGACAAAATCTATGAGTTGAATGACCTGGCAAAAGGCGACTGCATCTTCGCCGCGACAGGTGTTACCGACGGTTCACTGCTTGAAGGCGTCAAGCGCCTGCGTGGCGGTACAATGACGACCGAAAGCGTCGTCATGCGCGCAAGCTCCGGCACGATCCGCTGGGTAAAGGGTCAACACAGAATATAAGCGGTAAAACCCCTTATTCTTTCAATCGGTAGCCCGTCCGAAAAATCATTATAATAGCGGCCATGCATATTGTGAGCATCAGCATGACGAAAGCCATGCTGATGCCAATACTGACGTCGCCCCGCTCGAAAAAAGTCCAGCGGAAACCGCTGATCAGATAGACCACAGGATTGAACAAGGTCACGACGCGCCAGGCTGGCGGCAACATGTCGATGGAGTAAAAAGCTCCGCCAAGGAATGTCATCGGCATGACGACGAGTAGAGGTATCACCTGCAACTGTTCGAATGATTTTGCCCATATACCCAGAATGAAGCCAAACATGCTGAAACTGATGGCGATCAGCGCCATGAACGCGATCATGCCAACCGGATGAGCCACCTGAACATCAACGAACAGGTGCGCCGTTGCGAAGATGATGAGCCCCAATAATATCGATTTGGTTGCCGCTGCGCCGACATAGGCCATGACAATTTCGAAAGGCGAAATCGGCGCGGATAATGGCTCGTAAATCGCTTTTGTCCATTTGGGCATGAAGATACCGAAGCTGGCGTTAAAAATGCTCTCCGTGAACATCGAAAGCATGATGAGGCCTGGGACGATGAATGCACCGTAGGCCACGCCGCCAATATCGGTCATCCGCGATCCGATGGCCGAGCCGAAGACAATGAAATACAGTGATGTTGTAATGACCGGCGTCAATAAACTGGTCAGCATCGTGCGCCGGAACCGCGCCAGCTCCGCCAGGTAAATCGTCAGGACGGCGCGCACACTGAATCCTGTCATGCCGCAGCCTCCATAGGCGTGCGTACCAGATCGACGAAAATATCCTCCAGCGAACTTTGCTGCGTGTTCAGGTCCCGATAGCTGATGCCGAGATCGGCCATGCGTCCCAATAGCGCAGAAATCCCTGTCCGTTCCGCTTTGGTATCGAAAACATATTCGATGGTGTTGCCATCCTCGCTCAGCGACAGGTTCCAGTCGGCAAGGGCGGGCGGGATTGCCTTCAAAGGATCGGCCAATTGCACGGTGAGCGTTTTTCTGCCCAGTTTTTTCATGAGCGTTTCTTTTTCCTCAACCAGAATAAGCCGTCCCTTGTTGATCACCCCGACCCTGTCCGCCATCTCCTCTGCCTCATCGATATAATGGGTGGTCAGGATGATGGTGACGCCTTCCTTGCGCATTTGCCGGACCAGTTCCCACATATCCCGGCGTAACTCGACATCAACGCCAGCAGTTGGTTCGTCCAGGAACAATATTTCGGGTTCATGCACCAAAGCCTTGGCTATCATCAGGCGACGTTTCATGCCGCCTGACAATTCCATCGATTTGGCATGGCGTTTGTCCCAAAGCGTCAGGTCACGCAGAACCTTTTCAATAAGAACGGGGTCAGGCCTTTTGCCAAACAGACCGCGGCTGAATTTGACGGTAGAGATAACGTCCTCGAACATATCGAGCGAAATTTCCTGGGGGACGAGGCCGATTTTCGCACGCGCTGCTTTGTAATTGCGCACGATATCCTTGCCATCGACCAGCACGCTGCCGCTGCTGGGCGTCACAAGACCGCATATGATACTGATCAACGTCGTCTTGCCCGCACCGTTGGCGCCCAGCAACGCAAATATTTCTCCTTTCCTGATGTCCAGATCAACGGCATCGAGCGCCCTGGTGCCAGAAGCATAGCTTTTGGACAGGCCGGAAACGGAAATCATGGATGACATGGAGCTGGAATTCCTGAACATAAACCTTGGGACGTGCGGTGAAGGTAGGAAGAAAACCCCCGCTTACAAGCAAATCAAGGTTCAAACCTGTTTACCCACCACGCATAACCAATTTCTTTGAAAAAATGTGACATCTTCGCCTTTCCCCCTGATGGCGCACGGGATAACAGAACTCCATGTCCAACGCTCTTAACGTAACCCGCTCCATCCTCGGTCAACCATGGCAATGGAGAGGCGCGGGCGCGGATGGAAGAGAGAGCGGCTTTCAACCCAATGATCTGGTGACGCAAATCCTTATGGCGCGTGGTTGTACGCAGGAGAATATGGCCGCCCACCGCGACCCGACCATTCGAGCGTTCATGCCGGACCCCAGCATATTTCAGGATATGGACAAAGCCGCATCCCGGATTGCCGACGGCGTCGAAGCGCGTGAGAACATCACGATTTTCGGCGATTATGACGTTGACGGAGCGACCAGTGCGGCGCTTCTCATCCGCTTGCTGCGCGATCTTGGCGTGGATGCCGCAGCCTATATTCCCGACCGCCTGATGGAAGGATATGGACCAAGCGGCGAAGCCCTGGTGCGGCTGGCGCAGGGTGGCTCCTCCCTCATCGTTACGGTCGATTGCGGCGCGCAGGCATTCGAAGCGCTGGACATGGCGCACGCGGCCGGCGTGGATGTCATCGTGGTCGATCACCATAAATGCGCGAGCGCCCTCCCCCGCGCCTTTGCGCTGGTTAACCCCAACCGCCTGGATGAAAGCGAAGCAGGCGCAGCCCATGGACATCTTGCGGCGGTCGGCGTCGCTTTTCTGCTGGGCGCGGCTGTTATACGGGAATTGCGTGGACGGGGCTATTTTGAACATCGCCCTGAACCACGTCTGATCGATCTGCTTGACCTTGTCGCCCTGGGAACCGTTGCGGACGTGGCATCTCTTCGCAGCCTCAACCGCGCTTTTGTCGCACAAGGGCTCAAGATCATGTCCAACCGCCGCAATATAGGGATGGCTGCCCTTATCGAAGCGTCAAGGCTACAGCGCGCACCGATCTGTTCCGATCTGGGCTTCGCGCTTGGACCGCGTATCAATGCGGGCGGACGTGTGGGCAAATCCGATCTGGGTGTTCGCCTGCTAACCACGCTGGACCCTGGGGAGGCCCGTGATATTGCGGCGCAGCTTGACGCCCTGAATACCGAACGCCGGGTGATTGAGGCAAACGTTCAGGAAGAGGCCGAAGCAATGAGCGACAGCCAGCATAACCGTGCCGTCGCCATCATGGCGGGCAAGGACTGGCATCCTGGCGTCATCGGCATTGTTGCTGGCCGGCTCAAGGAGAAACTGGGCCGCCCCGCCGTTGTCATTGCGCTTGACGAGAATGGCTTGGGCAAAGGATCGGGGCGTTCGATCACCGGGGTAGATTTGGGCGCGGCAATATTGGCGGCAAAGGACAATGGTTTGCTTGTGGCCGGTGGGGGTCACGCGATGGCGGCGGGCATAACGGTGGCGGAAGGACAGATGGACGCGCTGGCCGATTTTCTCGACGAACGCCTGTCTGCCGACGTCGCGCGGGCAAGAGGTGAACGGGCGCTGTTGCTGGACGCCATCCTGTCGCCAAGAGGCGTTAATCCCACTTTTCTGGAGGCGATAGAGGAAGGCGGCCCCTATGGCACGGGCTGGCCAGCACCGCGTATTGCGACTGGCCCTGTACGGGTGATCAAGGCGGATATCGTCGGCAACGGCCATGTCCGCGCCATCGTGTCTGGGGATGATGGTTGCAGTCTTAAAACGGTTGCATTCCGCCACGCCGAATCCGAACTCGGTCAAGCCTTGCTGGGCGCTCCCCGCGACCGTCGCCTGTGGATGGCAGGCCGTGCAAAGCTTGATGATTGGGGTACGCGCCCCTCCGCCGAACTCCATCTTGAGGATGCCGCCTGGGCAGATCAGATGTAAACCGAAGCCGGCGCAAGAATCTTTGTATTTGGCCGCTATCCGGGCTTGACCCGCATCGCCCCCTACCCTAATGGCGTCGGCTCTGGCACAGCCCTGTTTCGGGGCCCCTTCGTCTAGCGGTTAGGACGCGGCCCTTTCACGGCTGAAACACGGGTTCGATTCCCGTAGGGGTCACCAACCTTTTCAGTATGTTGCATGATATACGGACCCGGAATTTCGGTAATGGTTCGGTCATACACGGCATAAAACAGCATCGAACAAAAACCTCAACCGGCCGGTATGCTTCAGGACAATATCATCCTAGTCACCTGAATGACTGACCGGCTGATGCCGGTAGGATCAAGTGGAGGGGCTGAAGCCGTTTCTGTGGGAATGCCGGTCCAGGTAACGCATGA
>NZ_JAKKIE010000254.1 GCF_021742065.1 Rhizorhapis sp. SPR117 | reverse complement strand
AACCTCGCTGGTTTTTATACCAATTATGATGACTTGCAGACAGTGCAGACGCGCCCTGCGGTGGGCGGGGCCGGGTTCGACACATTCGTCGAGAACGCCGGCAAAGTCGAGATCAAAGGTGTTGAAGCTGAGCTGACTGCGATCATCACGCCGCAGTTCCGACTTTCCGCGTCAGTTGGTTATCTCGATGCAAAATATAAGGAATTCATTTCCGATCTCAACAACGACGGCATTGGGGAAGATGCAACATTTCTCGACCTACCCAGGGCTCCAAAATGGAGCATCAATGTAAATCCGAGCTACGAAACCTATCTGAGCGACTTTGGATCAATACTGTT
>NZ_JAKKIE010000029.1 GCF_021742065.1 Rhizorhapis sp. SPR117 | reverse complement strand
GCCGTTCGGCCGAGCAGGCGCGCAAGCGCCCATCCGAGCGCCGCCAAAGCGGCCTCGGGACGAAACTCGTTGGGCGCTTGTGTTAGTGGATCGAGCCGAAGAGACGCCTCTTGGCCTCTGCCTGATGCAGGCCGTCCTTGACGCCGACCGTGGCGTTCATATCTGCCGCGAGATCGGCAGCCAGCCTCTCGGGAATGTCGACATAGGCTTCGAGCACCCTGATGGCGACCTCTGGGCTCGGCAGCTCGCCCGGCTCGGTGCCAAGCCAGATCGTCGCCTCGCCCTCTTCGGGTTCCTCGTCGGTCGGCGTGAATATCTGGGCGAAGAAGCTCTGGAGAGGTCTGTCCCAGCCAACCACCGCCTTGATGATCCCGTTCCCCGGTCTCGGTTTCAGTTCGTAGCGGCTCATGTCTGGCTCCGACGAATGCGATGATCGACGTGGCGGGCCGCACCCTCGGCGCTGCGCAGCGCCTTGCGGACCGCGGCGGCGGCGCGCGGGGCACCGCTCTGGGCCAGAAGGTGCCGCGCGCTGCGAAGCTGGTCAATCGCCTCCCGCACGGCGTCGCGGTCGGCAAGCCTCGCGGCTCTGATGGGTCGCATGGGATTGGTCCCTTCGAGATTGATCAGGATGCCGGCGACGCCGGGACGGGCTCGATGCGGACATCGATGGCGTTCCGGCCGATGATGGCCGAGAACTGGCGCCCTTCGGGAACGAACCATTGGGCGCGGTAGGCGATGATCGCCCGGAGCCGCTCGACCAGCGCCGCGTCGTCTCCGAGCAACAGGCGGGTGGCCATTTCTCTGGCATCGAGCAGGAAGCGATCGTTCTGCGTCTCCCAGCTATCGGCCTCGCGATCATCGCTTGCGCAGAAGCATGAAGCCTCGAGCAGGTCGACCAGCTCGTCCGGGGAAACCGCGTCGCGCGCGGTGAGAAGGACGTTCGCTTCCTCGAAGCCCCAATGATGCGCCTCGTCATACTCGATGACGACGGGAGCCGCGACGGTCAGCGTCTCGCTTCTGGCGCCCCCGATCTCGACCACGAGATCGAGGCGGTCGACCGTTCCGCTTTCGAGCCCGGGCAGGGTCTCGCTGTCGAACAGATGAGTGGCACCGTCGCGTTGGATCTCGAATTTGAGCGCCGTGATGCGGGGAAGAGCATCGTACCAGCCATATCCCGCCATCGCGTCGTCTGGATCGGCGAGGGAGGCTTCGAGGCGGCCGTCGCGGGCGAGCGCGAATGCTGCACATTGTTCGAGCGGCGCGCCGAAATGCTCCATCAGGACGAGATTGTCCGCCGGGATCAGGCCAGATCCCTCGCGTCCGCTGTTGAGATCGGCCGTCGCCGGGGTCCAGCCTCGCAGGAGCGCCGTCGCCTCAGGGAGATCGATGCCGAGATTCCGGGCCTCGGTCCATTGGGCGAAGGACAGGCGGTGGCTGCCGAGAGACGCGATGTGGCGGAAGATGGTCCTGCGAACCAAGTCGCGGAGCGCTTCGAGCGCCGCGCTTTCGACCATTTCGGTCCGGGCTGGGAGCACAAGCTGCAGCGCCGGAGAATCGATGATATCGACGCGTGCCCACCAGCAGCGATCCTTCTCGTTGATCGAGGGCAAGATGCAGGGAACGGTGAGGCCGTGGAAGTTGATGCGAGGTTGACAGTGGGCGCCGCGCGTCCCGTTATAGACGCCGATGCGCACGCCGTCGGTCTCAACCGTGACCAGGGCGTCGGCGAGCCAGTCCGATTGGGCAAGCGGCGCGCCCTTGAAGCGGATCGGCGTCGGACAATAGCGCGCGGCTGCGTTCGCGCTGGCCTCCAGGGATTTCGCCCAGTCATCCTGGAGTGGGAGACGGATCTCGGTGCCGAAGCGATGATCGCAGCGATAAACCGGGATAGGACCGCCCGTTTCCCAGTCGCCGGGCGCGATCGAGATCCGCCAGGCGTCTCCGCCGGCGCGCGGACGCGAACGAATTTCGACATGGCGCCCGGCAAGGCTGAACACGCCCATGCCGGCAGGGTCTTCGCGGGCCGCGATGTCGTCGTCCCATCCCGAGCGCCCGAGCGCGAGAATGACCGCGGGATCGGCGATCCCCGCGCCGTCGTCGGCGATGACGAGCCACTGCCGATCGTCGGCTTCGGCGACATCGAGGTCGACGGTCGTCGCGCCGGCCCGGCGTGCATTCTGGATGAGCTCGGTCAGTATGGAACCGAGCGTATTATTGAACAGGCGCGTCACCTTGGTGATCGCTGCAGGATCGACCTGGCTGTGGACGACGGTGGGAAGGGGCATCGGGGTCTCCTCGGCAAGAGCGAATGGCCCCCTCCCCGCCCTTCTCTCCTTTCGCTCGGGGCTGCGCGCCCATGGGCGGCGGTGGCGTGGCTGTCAGGCGCAGCGGCGCTCCTTCTCGGCCGGCGTCTCGATGTGGACATAGCGCTTGCCGGCCCGGCGGCGCTTGCGGATGCGACCATCGACGAAGGCCTCGGCCCAGCGGCCGGCTTCGTCCACGCGGGCGGCGATGGCGCATTCGTCGGCCTGTTTGAACATCGTGTAGGCCAGCGCGTATTGCGCGCGCTCCGGCAGGCCGAGCAGTGTCGCGGTGATCGGCAGGGCGCTCTCGTAGAATTCGAGGATATGGCGGCCCCCGCCGTGGTGCATCAGGATGGCAAGGAGGCCCTTGTTTCCGGGACCGGTCGGCCGCGCGATCTGGATGTCATGCGACCCGTAGGTTACCCCGACCTGGGACGCCCCGCCCTCGCCGCGATGGAAGACGCGGTCCTCGCGGTTCGCCAGGGGATGGGCGAGAACCTCATAGCCGTCGAAGCTGTCGACGCGGCGGATGCGGTTATGTCCGATGACGGTCATGACAAAATCTCCTCGTGCCCCGGGCGCAGGCCACCGGGGTTGGATGGGCACGGAAAGTGGTGGAGTGGCCGGCGGGGTTTCAGTCGCCGCGCGGCAAAGGGATCGGGACGGCCTGGCCACTGGCGAGGTTGATGAAGGCGCCGGCGTGCCCGATCGAACCGCGGCCGAGAAGGTCGAACAACAGTGCAAGCGCGTGGCTCGCCAGCACCCGATTGACGAACAGGGACTGACGTTCAAGCGCCTCGGCGACCGAGCAGGACGGAGCATCGTCCTCGGCCAGGGTTTCGTCGGCCAGCTCCGGAAATGCCTCGAGGACGGTTGGCAGGCGCGCCTTGACGTTGCCCTTCGGACGGCATGGGCAACCGATCAGATATTGTCCGTCGCTGGCGCGATTGCCGAGGTCCATCCAATAGGTCGGCACGACCCTGCCGTCGCTAAGCGCCGCGCCGAGTGCCCGGCGCGCCGAAGCCGTGTCGACGCACGTGATGAGGATGTCGGTCCCTTCCGTATCGACGGCATCGGGCGCTCGGCCATGAACGGCTTTCCAGCCCAGGCCGTGGGCAAGGTTGATCCGCTCGGTGAGCGTGCGCGCCTTGGAGTTGCCGAGATCGCAGCGATAGAAGGGCTGGCGACCGAGATTGGCCTCGGTCACGATGTCGTCGTCGACCGCGGTGACCGTGAGCGAGCGCGAGGAGATCGCGCGGAGAGCCGTGTCGAGCGAGGCAAGGCCCATCAGCATCTGAGCGCCGTTTCCACCGCATCCCACGAGGAGGATCCGGATCCCGCGATTGTCGAAGGCGGCGGGAAGGAAGTGGCGCTGGGGCTTGTCAGGCTGCATGGGGAATCTCCCGAAAATGGGCTGCGCGGCACGGCCAGGAACATGCCTCCGGCGCAGAGCCGGGCGGCCATGACCGGGCCCGCCGGATGGTCGAGCCGGCCGACGACGAGTGAAATCTTGGTGGCATGGGCATCGTCGGCATCGTCGGTCGCGCTGAAATAGGCCGGACCGCGCCCGTGACTGTGCATGTCGCAGACAACATGCCAGCCAAATTCGCAGGCCGGGGAACGGTAAACGAGGCGCGTCGGCGTCGCTTCATCGATCTGCGGAAAATGCACGGCGAATTCGGCCGTCGCCTCGTTCCACAGGATGAAGGCCGCTGCCTCGTTGGGCAGGGCCGCGCGGAAATGGTCCAGGACGGCGGCGAGATGCTTGCCTGGGACCCGGCCGCAGCGCAATTCGGCCTTGGGGTCGCCTATGCTGCCATAAGGGAGATGGGCGGCGAAAGGTGGCGCCAGAGGCGCATCGAGCGCCAGCCAGGGACGACGCAATATGAGCATCACACCATCGGCCCCGACGGCGAGCCCGTGTCCGGCCCGACTGCTGCGAAGCGCATCGAGCCCAGGCGATCGGCCCATAGACGGAACAGGATAGCAGGGGACGGCCTCAAGCAGCGCGGCCGCGGTCGGATCATTGGCGAGCATGGTCATCTCCCTGCAGCCGCTGCAACCAGTCGGCCGACGGTGATTGCCTCGGCCGTCGGGCGCGCCTGTCGCTGACGGGCGGCGGGATGGAAGGGCCTGAGGCGCCGGACCGGGAAACGGCTTGCCGCGCGCGCGGCGAGATCGTCCCAGAGTCTGACGAGGCCGCCTTTGCCGGTGACGGTCCACTCCTGTCCGGGATTGGGGTGCGTCGACCAGGAATCGAACACGGCCCGTTCGAACTCCGGGATTGCGGCAACGCCGAGGGTCTTCGGCCTCGGGATATTGCCCCAGCAGAGCCGACCCTCGATGAAGACATTGAGAATCGGCGAGTGCAGCACCGGCGTGTCAGCCACAGGTCGCTCGCTCGCCGGCAGCGCGTAGACCCCAAGGCCCGTGCGCGTGGCAATGAACAGATGCGCGGGATAGGGCACGGCAACCGTCGTGCGCCGCGCCAGCGCTCGAAGACCGTCGGGCGGCGATGAGAGCGCGAAATAGGCGGGGCGAACCTGTGCCGGCGACCACCAGGCGAGAACATCGGGATGGGAGACGAGGACGGTGTCGGGCAATATCTCGGGGATCGCCGTGCGGCCCAGCGCCTCGGTCCACTGGCGCAGCTGCGCGCGCGACAGGGGAACGCCCGCGGCGATCGTGGGGCGGCCGTCTCCATCGTGCTCGACGGCGTGCATGCTGGCGAACGCCGCCATATCGTTCCTGGGCGCGCCATAGGCGGTCGGTGTCCGGGACGTTCCGACCTGATAGAGGAGGATGGCGTTGGTCAGGACGAGACCGCCGCCGGTGGATTCGAAGTGGCTGCTGTGATCGGACATGAGGGCCTCACGGATTGGGTGGGTCGAGACGGACGAGATCCTGAGCCGCGAGCAGAAACTGCACGCCGAGTCTGAGGCTCGCGAACCAGTCGTCGATCCGGCTGATCTCGGGCAGCGGGCAGAGGCCGCAGAAATCCATGAAGCCCATTTCCATGCCGTGGCGCGCGACGTCGTCGAGTTCGCGGGCGAATTCCTCGAAGGGAACGAGCGTCAGCGGCGGCAGGGACGAGCATTCCTCGATGCCCGGCACATATTCGTAGAGGGCGTCGCTATCGAAGTGCCAGGCGTTGCGGTCCGGAGCGAGGTGATCGAGCGCCTTGTGCGCGTCGCGAAGCCGATGCAGCGCCTGCGCCAGCGTTTTCGGGAGGCATGCGGGCTTCGCTGCGTTCGTGCCGATCATCCAGTCGGGACGGCGCGCGTTCATTTCAGAGGGGAGCGTCTGCTCTTCGATCTCTTCGGCGCTGAGACCCTGATAGGCGGCCAAGCTCCGGCGCGCGCCCTCGTCGTCGATCTCGCCGTCCCAATAATACATCGAGATTTCCTCGAAGAGGTCCTGGTAGCCGAAGACCGGAAGGGCGGTGCCGAGCGTCTCACCAAGGGCCGCGTAGGCGGCGGCGCGCCAGGGGATGGGAGCGTCGCCGGTTTCGATCCAGCCAAGATCCAGTTGGCCGAGGGTCTCGCAGACGAAGGCGATTGCGGGCGGATTGTCGTCTTCGCCGACGAGGACGGCGACGCGCAGATCGACAAGCTCGATCGGCGCCAAGATTTCGAGAACCGCGGCATTGAAGACCTGCTCGATGCGCTTGCGGGCGCCGACGCGCGTGTACCGCGGGGGCGTCCCTTCCCGTGCGGCCACCCAGCGGCCGATCAGCTTGTGGTGATTGCTGAGCGGCTGATCGAAAGTGGCGGGGATATCGACGGAAAGCGAGACCGACCGCCCCGCGAGATCAGCCGAGTGGGGCGAGCCTGAGGCCGGCGGGGGGCTGAAGCGGCTCCGGCGCTTCGGCTTTGTGGTTGGCGGGGTCGAAGAGGATCCGCGCGTGGAGGGCCTGGGCCTGGGCGCTGCAGGGAGGCTGGGGAAAGCCGGTCGTGTTGCCATCGTCGTGCTCGATCCATTCGAGGAGCGTCTTGCGCGGTGCGGCCGGAATGGCCGCGCTCTGGGAGCGCGGCACGGTCAGCCCTTGGTGCCGACGGCGCGCCGATATTCCATGACGTGGGCGGCGCCTGACACGCCGGCGTCGACGATCTCGGCGTTGAGGATCGCGGGATAGAGCGTCGCATGGTAGGCGCGCAGCGCCCCCGGTTCGTCAGCGAGATGCGGCGGAACCGGAAGATCGAAGCCGTCATATCGATACGTGCGGGTGAGATGATTGATCTGCATGATGGGCCTCTCGAATTGAGATGTTGGGCAAATTGATGATGGTCAGTCCCAGAGGCTGGCCGGTTCGTCCGCCTTGGCATCGGCTGGCGGAGCGGCGGGGTTCGGAGCTTTTGTGGGACTGGCGGGCGCGGGCGTCTTCGGCGTCGCCGCCTTGGCCTTCGCGGCTTCTGCCGCGGCGGTACGTGCGGCTTCGGCAGCCTGGCGCTGCTCGGCGAGCTGGTCGCCGAGCGTCTTGCGGGCGGCGATGAGCTGGCCGAGCGCACCGTCTTCGCCCTTGGCGAGTTCGGCATCGATTTCCGCGGCGCTGGCGGTGAGCGAGATCGGGCGGGTCTCGCCGGCCTCGAGCTTGTGCGCGGCGCCTTCCTGCCTGCGGGGGATCACGGTCAGGGTGACGGTATGGTCCGGGCCGGCGACGAGATCGAAGCCGAGCGAGTAGCGCGCGAGCAGCGGGAGCAGGTTGGTAATCAGCATGGGGGCGCTTCCTTGTCTGTGTGAGCGTTCGGGGGTCAGGCGGCGAGTTCCGTGATCGCGGCTTCGGGCGGCGGTGCGACGTTCACCGGCGGCGGTCCGTATTGGCCGTCGAGCGTCATCGAACTGGGCAGGCGTCCAGCCCAGTCAAAGCCGGGCCGGTTGAGCATGCCGGCGATGAGGTCGGCTTTCTTGGCGGTGAGGAGCTTGGCGAAGCCCTTTTCGCCCATGTGCGCGACGAGGCCGCATTCCTGGGCGATGAACTTGAGTTCGTCCTTGGTGTATCGCTCCAGGAAGGCCTTATCGACCTGCCAGACGTCGCGCAGGTCAACCGCGAAGGCCCTGGCGAGGTCTGCGACATGCGCGAAGGTGAGCACGTCCTTGGCATAGGCGGCGCCGACGGCGGAGAGCACATTGGCCGCTTGCGGCTCTGAGAGAACGCGGATTTCCGCGATCTTGTCGCCATAGGGCAAGTCCGGGAAGGTGGCGCCGACCAAGATGCCGGCACGCGCCTTCAGCGTCTCGGCCTTGATCTGGGGAAGCGTGCCCGACATGGCGGCGACGAGAATGGTGGTATGGGCATGGACGGCATCGGCCGCGAGGGCCCGGGCGACGGCGGTGCGCCACTTCGCCTCGCGCAGGTCGCTGGTACGGCCGGCGATCGATTTGACCGTGACGGTCGGCTTGTGCGCGGCGGAGCCGCCGCTCGCCGAAGGGAGCGGGGCCGGCGCGCGCGGTTCGGTGCGGTCAACCGGCGAGGCATCGGTTTCGGTCTCGGTGTCGTCGAGACCGCCATCATCATCGTCATCGCGCTCAACACCCTGCGGATCGTCGGTGGAAGGCAAAGCTGCAGCCCGTGCCGCTTTTTCGGCGCGCTCCTGCTCCTCGAAGCGGATCGCCTCGGCGGTCTGGGTCTTCAGTTCGAAGCATCCGGGATTGGTGCAGTGCCCGTCGTCGACATGCGTCTCGAACAGGGTTCGCTGGGAGGCCGAATTGAACGGGCAGGTGGTGCACTCGGTCTTGTCGAAGCAGGCGGCGGCGAGGTTCTGCGTCACCCGCATAAGCAATTCGCGCGTCTTGCCGACATCCAGCTCGGCGGCGAGGATGGTCTCGAGGGCCTTGTCCTGCTTGTCGCCGGGGACCGCCGCGAGCAGTTCGGCATGGCCGACCTTGATCCGGCGTTCGTCGAGCGCGAGCTTCACCGCGTCGGAGAGTTCGGCAAGCGCCAGACGCCGGTCGAGCTTGCTCCGCGACCAGCCGAGCCGGCGCGCGGCCTCGGTGCGGTCGTTCTGGCATGCCGCGAGATAGCGGACGGCGGCGTCCGCCTGTTCGGTTTCCGACGGATCGTCGCGGTCGTCATTCTCGGCGATCGCGGCATCCAGCGCCTCCTGGTCCGTCATCTCGCGGATGATGACAGGCACTTCGCCATCGGGGCCGTAGGCTTCCAGACCGGCGCGGTAGCGGCGCTCGCCGACGACGATCGCATAGACCTCGCCCTTCGGACGCAGGAGGATCGGCTGCAGGATTCCGCGCAGGCGGATCGAGGCCACAAGCTCGTCATGCTTCTTGCGGTCGAAATAGCGGCGCGGATTGTCGCCCTTGGTGATGAGGGAGAGCGGCAGCGTGGCGCGGATCGGTTCGGCAGGGGTCAAGGCTGGTCTCCTCGGGGATTGGGGAAGGCAGGGTCCATCGAGCCCGCGCGCTCTCGGTCGGCGAGCCTGAAGCTCGCCCTCCCCCTCCCCTCTCGCTGCCCGAAGGGCCGGCGAGCCGGTGCGCTGATTTTTCATAGGGAATGGGGCTTGAGGGTTCGCCGACGCTCAGTAGTCTTCGGCGAGCATGACGGTGAGGACGCGCCGCGTGATCGATGCGTCCGCCGGGTCGTCGGAGCCGAACTCAAGCGTCATGTCATAATAGTCGATCTTGAAGAGGAGCCTTTGCCCCTGCAGGTCGAAGGCGCCGAAATCGCGCTCGGGCCCGTCGCCGGGCTTGAACGAATAACGGCGGACCGCCGCGAGCAACTCGGCTTGGGCGAGGATCTCGGCGATGCCCTCGCCCTCGCCGGAAAGCCGGGCAAGGCAATTGCGCGTGACCATGATGCGGGCATTGGCATCGAGGCCCTGCCGGCAGCGATCGTTGAGACGGGCGATGCGTTCGGTGGCGGTGATAGTCATACGGCCTCCAGCAAGCCGGCGTTGAAGGTCTCGAGCCACTCCGCCATTGCCGGTCGTTCGGGGAGCGGGACATGCGCAGCGACGTCCTGAAAGCGGATGAGGTCGGCGGGCGCATCGCGGATGATCGCGTCGATGTCGGCCGCGGGGAGCAGCTCCTCGGCGCGGATGAAGTCGGTCATTCGGCCGGGCCTGGTCGAGGTCGACCGGCGCCAGAGGCCTTCGACGGTTCGCAGACGCGGGGCCGCGCGGGCTTCGACCAGGACAATGAGCCGAAGGCACCAGGCCGGTAGCGCTCGAACCTCGTCCGGTTTCATCGCGCCGCAAATGAAGCAGCTCGACTTGGGCGGCACGGGGAGGCCGGCGGCCTCGATCCGCGCGATGCAGGCGGCGCGGTCCCATTTCCATTCGCGAAGCGGGTATCGGCACTCGAAGAGATCATGCTCGATCGCGGACGCATGGGCATGGCGCCGCGTGTCCGCCGGCGAAGCATCGTAGCCGATCAGGCGGATGACTTTCTGGCGGCGCGCCCAGGCTGCCTTCGCGGGCTCCCACTGTTTCAGGAACGCGTCCTGCGGCGCCACCTTCCATTTGAGCGAACATTAGGTCTGGATCGACCTGTCTTATTGGCTCTACAAAGCCCGTATTTCCGCCATTCCCGCTCCTCCTCCCCTTCCAAGACGCCCGATAAGGGCGTGACCGCCTTCAGGCAGCGGTAGGATTGGGCTTTTCGGCGCTGGCGCGGATCGGAACGGGCCGGCGTATCCGATCGAGTTCCTGCACAAGTTGCGAGTTACGGCGTTCGAGCCGCTCCGCGCGCTGCTCGGCTTCGACAGCGCGTTTCAGCAGGCAGGCATTATGTGTCGCGAGGGCGATGTTCTTGGCTATCGCGTCATGAAGAGTGGCGCGTGCGCGATATGCGTCGCCGGTGGCCGTTTCAGAGGCGCCCTCACGTTGCGATTGAAGCTCGCGCAGGGCGTTGAGAACGTCGGCATGGTGCGTATAGATGATGTTGCGGCCGACCCCGGCTGCTCGTGCGAGGCCGGCGACCGTTGGCGCGGCGGACGGGTCTTTGGCGAGGGCGCCAAGGGCTTCTCGCAGGCGTGCATTGGTGTTCGCCCGGCGACGGGCCTGCGGTGTGGATAGGCCAGAATCAGACGTCACCGGCATTTCCTTCGTCGAGCTGATCGAGGATACAGCGAGATTCCCTGATGCGGGCTTCGGCAAGTGCTCGGCTCTCGCGATCGAGGTCATCGCGCTGGATCAATGCGGTGTTTCGCTTAAGGCGCGCTTCCCAGACCGGCCTATGCCGGTCGGTCACGGCGAAGTTGGCGCAAGTCGAGCAGGTGCTTTGTGTGCGAAGCACCGGGTTCGGCTCGCGCTCGCCGCCGAGGCAAGCGGAGGTCTCCCGGCGGTAGAGGCAGTAGCCCCAGTCGCACACGCCGAGGCGCATATCCGTTTCGGCGAGGATCTCGGTGATATAGCCATCGACGTCGCCCGACCGCGTGCGCCCGCGGAACGGCGATCGCTCGGACAGCATGACACCCGCCTTCCCGGCGACGTTCGGCGCCAGGAGTAGGTCTTCCAGCGCTTTGCGGGTTTCTTCGGCGGCCTGGTCGTCGATCAGCTCGGCAAGCTCGAAGTCTGTGCCCACATAGGCCCGGTCGGTCATCGCGCGGTGGACATGGCCGAGATGGCGTTGCAGCGCCGTCAGGCCGGTGCGGTCACGCCGCCCGATGAACCGCGAGAACGTCTTGCGGCCCTGATAGGTGGTCAGGTGCCAGGTGCCGCCTTGGTGTTCCGGCAAAGCAAGGAACGGCGCAAGTCGTTCGTTCAAGCGGATATTGACCATGGATGATCGCAGTCGGGCGACGGGCATCATGGTCGGAAGCGGCGAGCGTCCCCGGCCGAGCTGGTTTAGCCAGAGGTTCCTCTTCCCGCTAAGTTCGCGAAGCGGTGCGGAGAGACGTTCGAGGATGTGGATCGCCCGCTGGACCGGCTCGGGCGCAAGCCAGCGATGGATGTCACCATGTTCCGTCAGCGACGTCTTCGTGATCGTGCCGACCAGATAGACGTGCTCCTCGCCGTCTCCATCGGCCGCGCGCCGTTCGTGGCACCCCTCCTCAAGCCTGAGTATTTCGGAGGCTCTCGCGCCAACGAGATAGGCGATGACGACGAAGCAGGCGTCGGCAAGGCGATCGAGCATGAACCTCAGGCGGCGCAGCGGCCATTCCGGATTCGGATACAGATCCGCGTAGGGGCATGGCTCAGCCAACATGGCGCGTCTGATATGCCAGTGGAGCCTTCGCCCCTGATGCTGTGGTCGGAACTGCTCATACAGATCTCCGAGACGGTCGCGCAGCGCGAGTATCTGGTCCGCTGGGTCACCGAGCAGTTCCATAGCGCCGCTGATGAGAGGCACGGCGATCTCGTCGGGCGTATAGGGATGGCCGCCATAAGGTTTCCAGTGCCGCTTCCCAACCGAACCGGCGCGAGGCGGCGCCATCAGCGGCGCGTCGTCCAGCTTGTGGCGCTGCATGTGGAACGTGCGGATCGTGCCGAGATAGCCTTCGGCGGTGCTGAGGGAGAGCCGTGAAGCGTTCCTGCCGGGACGAGCGCGCAACATGGCCACGAACCGGTCGACGGCGTCTTGATCGAGATCCTTGAAGCATCGGACGTTCTCGGCTGCCATCCATCGAACGAGGAAGCGGATGTGGCTGAAGTGGCCATCGACCGTTTCCTTGCGAAGTGGCATCCGCTCTTCGGGCGGATCGGCCCGCAGCGAGAGCAGGAACAGTTCGGCGGCGTGCCGAAGCGGCGTCCACCGATCGTCTCCGAACCGACTCCCGTCCGGCATTTCGAAGCCCCAGTTGAACGTCGTGGCGGCGGGGACGCCTTCGTTTCCGAGCAATGGCGCCGGAAGCTGGGTAGGCGTGGATGTCGGGACGGCGGCCATGAGGCTATTCTAGGTCCGGCAGCGGCGGCAAGGCGGGTATGTGCCGTTCCGCGTCCGGCATCATTTCGGGCGGGAACGCCGGCAGCAGGTCTTTTGTCAGCACCCGGAGGCTGGGCTCATAGAAGAGGCTGAACCGGATCGGGTCGATGCGTTCCCGCGCCGCTTGAAGATGCCTGGTGGCCTGGACGATGCGCGCCAGATGATCCGGGTTGATCGGGACGATCAGGCCCGGACAGGCAAGGCAGCCTCCCAGTTTCGGGCACACGCGGCCAGGCCGTGCCTGCCCGCCGTCGACAGGACGAAGGCAGTCATGGCCGAACAGCGCTGTTACCCGGGCGCTGGTATCCGGCCCTTGATGTTGTGAGTTATGGGAAGGCGTTTCGCCAGTGACCCATGTGATCATCAGCAACTGGAGCCGCACGATCGTATCG
Source organism: Rhizorhapis sp. SPR117 (assembly GCF_021742065.1). The sequence goes on along the minus strand of NZ_JAKKIE010000029.1, from coordinate 40,106 downwards.
CGTTCGAGGCGGCGGACGGCCTCGCCGTCGACATAGATGTCGGTGGTGGCGACATTCGCATGATTGAGGACCGCTTTGGCCGCCATGATATCGCCCTGCGACGCTGTGTAATGGGCGCTTGCCATGCTGCTGCGGAACAGCTTGGGCGAGAAGTCTGGAAGCAGGGAGCGGGACTTGCCGGGATGCGCTTCGTTCCAGGAAGCGATCGCGCCATTGTGCCGCTCGTAGAAGCGCAACATTGCCGATCGCAACGTGGCCTGCACGATATGACCGGCGCGATGCTCACGCTCGATGCGTCCTGTCGTCATGAGGAAGCGGTGGAGGAACAGTCGGTCGCGTTTGGACGGCTCCACATGCGGCAATAGGGGTGCCGTCATCGCAAGCAGCTTTTCGATCAGGCGCGGCGCCGCATAGGGTCGGCGATTGTCGAACGAGCGCCGTTGCATGCGCTTCACCTTACCGCCGGCGCGGGGTTTCACCCACTCGACCATGACGCGATGCCGCTCGAGCGGATGCGGCACGAGGCAGTCCCGCTTGATCTGGCGCAGCGGGCCGGCATTGGCCGCCGTCTGGATCAGCAGCACGATATAGAACGCAACCAGCGTGTCGGTCGTGAGGTGGAGATAACCCTCGAGCTCGCGGAACCCGCCTACCTCGGCGATCCTCTGCCGATCGGGCTTATTAAGGTCCAAGCCTCGGTCGGTCGGCAGGATGCCGTGGCCAAGGCGGTAGAGCTTCCAGATCCAGCGATCCCGTTCGGCGGTCCGGCCGCCATGAAGCAGCACATTCGGAAGACCAACAATAGCTTGCCCGTGCTGGAACTTGTCCCACGCAGTGTCGATCTCGGCATAGCAGACTGCCAGCAGGGCGCGCATTGCGGCAGGTGTCAGGCGGTCTTGCGGTAGCCGCTGGACGCCAGCGAGCGGGATCGCATTGTTGGGAACGGCGAAGCCCGGTGCGAACAAGCCTGGATTGTCCGCGATCGCGCGCTTGAGGACCGGCCGGATCATACCGAGCTGACCGGATTGTGAGCGGACGCCGCGCCTGCGCCCGTTGGTGGGCATCGCCAGCCAGGTGATGAACCGGCGGATCGTTGCCGTGTCGAGGTCTGCCGCGCGCCTGACACGCGCGTCTTCGCGCAGGAACCTCCCGAACACGCGCAGCGCGAACCAGTGCGCGGTGCGGGTCGCGGGGCTGGATGCTACATCATGATCGCGGAAAGCCCGGGCGATGGCGGCGTTGATATCGTCCGGCATTCCAAACAGCGCCGGGTCGAAGCTTTGGACGATCTTGCCCCATTCGTCGCGGAACTGGATTTCGGCGACCTGCGCCGGATGGTTCGCCGGTGCCGGATCGAGTCTCAGCGTCCGATCGAGGCGGCCCCTAGCCATCGGCGGGGATCAGCTCGCCATAAAGATAGGCGAGGCTTTCGCTCAGATCGCGCTCGTGCAGTTCGACGCAGCGCAGATAAATCGCGGTGGTTGTGATCGAAGCATGGCCCAGCAGCACCTGCACGACCTTGAGCGGGTTGAGATCGGGATTGGTGCGGGCCTGGATCTGAAGGCGGGCTAGCATCGCCATCGCGAAGGTGTGCCGCAGGCAGTGCAGTGTGCCCAGAAGTCCCGCGACCGCGAACGCTTCCGCGAGCTGCGCCGTCAGGAGTTTTCGCGTCATAGCGCGACCATGCTCGTTCAGCAGGAGATTGGGCGGCGCGCGATAGCCCCGGTCGGAACGGCGGATACGGCGGACGATCCGGCCGCGATCCTCGCCCACATACCAGTGCGTATGATCGAGCAGCCGAAGCGGCGGATAGACTGTCCTTGGCCGGTCTCCCTTGGTGATATGGAGCGGCACGCCGACAAGTGGATCGCTGTCGAGGTCGAGTGGCCAGCTATCCGGGATTTGGTCGACAGCGAGCGCGCAAAGCTCCTTGCGGCGCAGTCCCGCCCCGAGCGCCCATTGAGCGGCAAGTCGGGCGGTAGGCCTCAGATGCGCGAATAGCCGTGCCAGTTCGTCGGCGCGCAGCGGTCGCGGCAGTTTTTCCGGGCGTGAGACGATCAGTTCGTTGACCTGGCGCCGCTGCAAACCTGGGCGATAGGCGCCGTCGAGCATCAGCGTCATCTTCTCGGTCAACCAAAACGGGCAGTGGTCGATCAGCTTTCGATCTAGGGCCCAGCTATAAAAGCGGCAGACGGTCGAGACGCGCGCGTTGATCGTGGTCCGGGCATAGGGCCGCCCGGTATGCGTGCTGGAATTCTCCAGCATCCGGTTGCGATAGGCGGCGATGACGCGTTCGTCGGCCTCGCGCCATTCGATCCCCGATTGTTCGAGCGAGTCGAACCAGTCGTGGAGATGCTCACCATAGGTTCGCACGGTTTCGGAAGCATGGGCGCGGCCATTGAGTTCGGCATGCTCCATGAGCCAAACGAAAGCTGGCTCGATAATCGCCATGTCGGCGTCGAACAGAATCGGGAAGCCAGCGGGGACATTGGGCACGCCAGAGGCAGCCCGAATCACTGATACCACGGGCCATCTCCCTCGCCCGCACAGGTGCGATTTCGAAAGTAGCGCAACATGCTCGATTTGGCCGACGCATTTCGATGGAATGGGCGCTTTCCTCGCCATGCCGAAGGGTGTCGCTTCGACCAGCCTACCCCAAGCACTCACCGCGCCTGCTGACACCTGGCGTCCGCCTTGATATGAGTGGACGATGATCGAGGGGGGAAGCGGTGGCGCGTCGGGTATTCTTTAGCTTTCACTATGACCGTGACGTTCGACGGGTCGTGCAAGTCCGCAATTCCTGGGTGGTTCGTCCAGGTGGCGAAGCGCAGCCTTTCTATGACAAGGCAGAGTTCGAAGAGGCAAAAAGACGCGCGGGCGGCATAGAAAAATGGATCGAAGAGCAGCTCAAAGGCACGTCCGTGACTGTGGTGCTGTTCGGCGCAGAGACGTATGATCGCGAATGGGTCCGGCACGAGATCAAGAGAAGTTACGAGCTTGGGAAAGGCCTATTGGCCATCGACATCCATAGCGTAAAAGATCCGCAACTTGGAACTGATCGACAGGGGACCAACCCTCTCAGTTATTTTACAATAAAGCAGAATGGCCGAGATATTCCGCTGTCGAACCTATACGGGACATATGATTGGGTCCGGGATAACGGCTATGCCAACATGCCGGCTTGGATCGAAACTGCGGCAAAAGCGGCCGGTCGCTGACACCAATGAGTATCTATGAACTGGCCATACTTGGTGCGGCAACGCCAGAGGAGCGTGCAACACTGACAGCGACGCTCACGGATATCGTTTCCGACTTCGGATTGACGTTGGGGGACGATGTAGTTGTGCATAATGCGGCAACGCTGGGTGAGCGGCACAAGCCAGCAGCATTCGCGTGTGCGTATTTTGGAGGAAATGCCCAGCAAGATCTCGAAGCGGCCCAAGACCTGATCCGGGCCAGTGCGCCCATCATTCCAACGATTGCCGCTGGCGCAGACTTCAATGCTCACATCCCCCCGCTTCTCCAGCCCATCAATGGGCTAACGCGGCGCGCTGACGATCCAAATATGACTGAACTCGCGTCAGCAATGCTGGAATGCGTGGGCTTACTTCGTCGACAGCGACGGGTTTTTGTGAGCTATCGGCGCGTGGAATCCCGAGCAGCAGCGTTGCAACTTCACGATCTCCTTGCGTCCCGCGGATTCGACGTATTCTTGGACACGCACGACATTAGGCCCGGCGATCCGTTCCAAGATGTGCTTTGGCATAGGCTCGTCGATTCTGATGTTATGGTTATGCTCGACACGCCTACCTATTTCGATAGCCGCTGGACTCGACAGGAAATAGGAAGAGCGCGCGCGAAAGAGATCCAGGTCCTTCGTGTAATTTGGCCTGAGCATACGCCAAACAAGCTGACCGATCTTGCAGAGACTATATATCTTGATCCAGAGGAACTCGAGGGGCCAGATGGCCCAATAGTAGCCAAAACGGCGGATACAATCGTCCTGGAGGTCGAGCGGCTACGAAGCCGGAGCATCGCATCTCGATATATGTCGATTACCGGCAAACTTCGCGCTGACGTCGAGAAAATTGGTGCGTCAGTGGAAGGCGTCGGCGCACATCGGGCCGTCGCCGTGCGGTTGCTGGACGGCGAAAAGATCTGGGCATATCCGATCGTCGGAATCCCCACGGCTGAAATTTTGAACGATGTGGCCGATAAGGCGCGACGAGCGGAACAGCAGGAGATACCGGTACTGGTCTACGATCATATCGGCATCCGTGATGCATGGAATGCTCATCTCCGATGGCTTGGGGAGCATATTCGCGCGGTCCGCACGATTAAAGTTTCCGAAGCCGGATGGGCTCTTGCGGCATGGGAGAACTGACCATGACTGAGGCCATTTTTCTTTCGGCAGGCGTGCCGGATCCGAAGCGAGGCCCACAATATGCGGCGACCGCTGACAGTGTCGCGATTACAGCCGCAGTCTCCGCTTTGGTGCACGTCACGCTAGGACGCAGGCTGCTTGTTTGGGGTGGTCAACCCGCAATAACACCAATGATCTGGGTGGTCTCGCAAGACATAGGAATAAATTACGGACACTGGGTCCGGCTCTACCAGTCTCGCCATTTCAAGGACGAGTATCCCGAGGATAATGAGCGGTTCAACAACGTGGTTTATACGGACGAGATTGAGAAGGATCGGGAGAAGAGCTTGCTGGCCATGCGCGAGCGTATGTTTTCCGAACACAAGTTCAAAGCGGCAGTTTTCATTGGGGGTATGGGCGGGATTGTACAGGAATATGAAATGTTTCGACGCCTGCAACCGGACGCTGCAGTGATTCCAGTAGTCTCCACGGGCGGCGCGACGCTTGAAGTTGGGGCGCAGGTTGAATCTCTATCGCCCGACCTAGCGGAAGACCGGGACTATGTTGCGTTATTTCACCGCCACCTTGACGTTTCCGTCCGAGAGGAGCGCTTCGAAAGTCCAACTCTCCAACCGGATGTCGTTGAGAAGCGATTTTGGCAACCCCCTGCCACTGCTTAAACGGGACGGGAACTCGTTATTCACCAGCCAGCCACTCGCTAAGCTCGGTAGCTGTGTTCCTTTTCTCGTCGAGGACCATCCAGACGCGCTTTTGATGACCCTGTAGATCCCCCCAGACGATGCGGCGGTATAATCCCAGATACTCCCACGACGCCCATGCCTGCTCATGCGCGCTGTCGGATGCCGGGAACAGCGCGATCTTCGTCAACCCTTTATACCCATCCGCGACGCCCAACTCCCAGGGCACCCAACGACTGTCCTTGCTGTTCTTGCTTGCAAGAAGGACAAAGCGCTTGGTCTGACGAATACGGCTCTTTAACAGCCCTGCCGTTTCCTCCGTCGTGTATGGGGGCATTTCCGGGTCGATTTCATCGACATAAACCTTGGCGCCGTGCCCTTCTAATACACGAATGGCGCCAACGACGAGATCATCGTCCTTGCTTGAGTGCGAAAGAAATGTAGCACCCGACAGCGCCCGAGAAGAAGCAGATTTCCTGAGGTTTACCTGCTCGTTGATGTTCAATTTGCCAGCGAAATTACGAAGCTCGGATTTGGTAATATATTCTATCATTCTTGCCGCCCGCTCTTAATTCCGCGCAAAATCTCCGATTCTCTGCACTTCAGTTATTTGCTCGGATCGCAATGGCCTCTTCAATCCAAGTCTCGATCCCATTCTTAATCGAGTCATAGGCGGCTTTGCTATCTGCTCCGGAAGGAGAGACGAGCTTCACTATGGAAGAAAGCTTCTTCCCTGTATTGGCGTAGCCTATTTCATCAAATGGATTGCTGCCTGCCACGCACGAGTTCCCATCGTGACCAAGAAGTTTGTTTATCCGGATACCCACCACGCCTTTGCCTGCGTCCCAACCTTTGACGATCTCGCGGATCACCCATGGCCGGTTCGCTGTTTCCGAACCGACGAGCACCACCACGCAACTCTTGCCGTACATGTTGTCATCGATCCATTTTTCGATGGAGGCTTTGCCCTTCCGCTTGACCTCCTCCCAAGCATTCGCAGTGCAAAGAGTCTGCCCTTCGAGGGCTCCGATGTTACGCACCTGCTGAGTACGCCAAAAATCGTTCGCGAAGTGAAAACTGAAGAAACGCGCCGCGCCATAAGGCCCCCTTTTGTTCTCCGACCTTCTACAGAGGCGGCCATCGTTCCGCTAGAGAAATCGATTCGGAAACGAATGGCTTGAATAACAAGCGCGGCATTTTTGTGCGGCGCCTCATGCGACGCTTAAGCGTCGCTGCGCGACGCGAGGGACGGGCCGACCACCGCCAGCTCTTTGGGTTAGCGCGGCGGTCGGCCCGTCCCTCATCGCGCGCAAAGGAGACAGTTTCAATGGGTAGACCTAAGCTGCACGAATGACGCCCCAGCGAGATGCTCGGCAGCGTCGCGTTGGTGAGGACGTTGGCGAGCAGGTCGTAATAGGGCGGCCAATGCTTGAAGCGGCGCGGCGTGTAGCGCACCGTTTCGTAAGGGATGCCGCGGGCGGCCATCCAGGCGGCGATCATCTGCTTATAGGCGTAGGTTTCGGGCTTCTCGACGCCCGGGTCGCCGGTCAGGACGAGGTCGGGCGGGGTGCCGCGGCTCTCCAGCTCGACGAGCAGCGCGGTGCTGTCAACGCCGATGCCATAGGCGAGCACGACCGGCGCTGGTTCGGCGACGCGGATATAGTCGATGTCGCGGGGTTGGGCGGCCAGCATGGGGTGCTCCGTTCTCGCGCAGTCCATCTGCGCGCCGAACGCCCTCCCCCTCTCCTCCCAGTCACTTGTCGCCGATGTCGCGACGTCAGTCGGCGTCCTGCAGGCTGGACTCACGATCGTAGAGATCGAGATGGACTCCGATCGCGGCCGCCTCGGAGGTGGTCAGATCGTGATGGTCGTCGCTGGTATCGGCGCTGGCCATTTCGATCACCGGATGAACCGACACGATCTCGCCGGTCGGCAGGCGAAAGAGGTTCGGCAGTCCCTCGACCGGCTGGGTTCCGACGGGCACCTCGAAACTTCCGTGGATTTCGAAATCGACATGCATCACAATGCTCCTGCTTACGCGATGGATAACCGCGGGGCCGCGTGGCGAGATGGCGGCAAGGATGAGCGCGGAGAGGTCTCCCTGAAGGGCACGAAACCGGGCGATCGCTCGCGCCGGAACCGTAACTCTACGTAGCGCTACCGTGTGGTTCGCGGTGTACGAAACGATGCCGGAATCGATGGATCGCCGGCATCCCGGACCTCGAACCTCGGAACGCGCAGACCATGGAGACCAAGCTGATGAGTGACATAGCCGATCAGGTGACCGAGCTTGTGGCGGATCAGCTCGGTGCCGATCGCGAGAAGGTGGTTCCCGATGCCCATTTCATCGACGATCTGGGCGCCGACAGCCTCGACGTCGTCGAGCTCGTCATGCGGATCGAGGAGGAGTTCGGGGTCTCGATACCAGACGCCGACGCGGAGACGATTCAGACCGTCGGCGAGGCGATTGCCTATCTCGAGAAAGCCAAGGCCTGAGACCAGGGTCCCGCGCTAGAATCACGCCGCCGGGAGGATCCTAGGATAGGGAAGCCTCGGCAGCGTCAGGCCACGTCGACGCGCATCGCGGGTGAGCTCGAAGCAGTAGGTGTAGAGTCCCGCGTGCCGGTGTCGGGTCAGCAGTTGTTCGGTCTGCAAGCGCTGGAGCCACGCGGCAGGATCCTCGCGGAGGCCTGGACCGGGAAGGCCGAGCCGGACCAGCTGGTCGATCGCGCCGTCCATGCCGCGCTCGCGCAGCCTGATCTTCGAAAGCGTGCGATCGGAGATGGTGCGGGTGCCGGCACGAAGCACGATGCGCGGCCGCGTGGTACCCCGGTGCGCGCCGGACAAGGCGGCATAGACGCGGCCGATATGGCCTGCTTCGGGGTCGCTATAGGACACGACGGCCTCGATCCCGGGCCGGGCCTGGCGCAGCAGCCGGAAGGCGCGCGCGCAAAAGAAGCTCTCGCCATTTTGCGGGACACTGTCGAGCAGGATCAGCCGGGCGAGCACTGTGCCACTGGCAGGGTCGGTGAACCCGGTGTGGCGAGCGATGACGGCAGCGGTCGCGGGCACGGCGAAGACGGCGACGCCTTCGAGCCGCGCGCAGCGCCCGAAGAGGCCGACGGCGACCTGTGCCGCGGGATAAGTGGGCAGATAGTGATGCTCGGCGATAAAGGCGCGCGCCAGGCCGTGATCGATGATGTCGACGCAATAGGCTCGGGGATTGATGAGGCGGAAATCGGTGGCCCAGAGGGCGCGCCGTTCCCGCCAGCGCTGGCTGCGCGATGTGTCCATGCCGGCCTCGGAGATGAGGGGGTGTCGGGGGTCAGGCTGTGCTAAAACCCACGGAGCGGGCAAGCCTGTCCGGCGATCCTGAAGCCGTTTCACGGGCAAATGGCGTTGGCCGAGAGCGACCAACGCCCGAAATTAGCCGGCCGTCTGTTGAAAACCGGGGTGCAGCCGGGAAGCGGAGTGGCGAATCTAAAGCGCCGGCTTTGGAATGGCCACCGTTTCTGGAGTCGGCTTCCTGCCGTGCATGAACGCCTGGACCATGAACCATGCGAACGCGAAGACGCCGAATGCGAACACGACATCGCCGGGCACCCTTGCCCAGACCAGCGCCTGCATGATCGGGCTATGGATGAACTCCGCTGAGCGCGCATAGGCATAGCCGTGCTCGATGCTGGCATAAGTTTGCAGGATGCCCTGCGGGAGCAGCGACAGGAAGGTCATCATTCCAAGGCCGATATTGAGCGACCAGAAGGAGATCCTGATCCATTTCAGGTTCCATCGCGTGACGTCGGTCAATCCACGCATGCAATAGAGCGTGAGCCCCAGGCCGAGCATGCCATAGACGCCGAACAGCGCGGCGTGGCCATGGTTCGCCGTCGTGTTCAACCCCTGCATGTAATAGAGCGCGATCGGTGGGTTGATGAGGAAGCCGAACAGGCCGGCGCCGACCAGATTCCAGAACAGGACGGCGGCGAAAAACATGAACGGCCAGTGGTAAATCCGTTCCCACTCGGCTTCATGCTCGACCTTGTGCCGCGTATAGGCTTCGAAGCCGACCACCAGCAGCGGCACCACTTCCAACGCCGAAATCATCGCGCCGACCGCGATCACCGACGTCGGCGTCCCGCTGAAATACAGGTGATGGAAGGTCCCGAGCACCCCGCCGAACAGGAAGATGATCGTTGCGAACAACACCATCACGGTGGCGGTGGAGGTTCGCAGGATGCCCATCTGGACGAACAGCAGCGAGATGATGGCCGTGGCGAAGACTTCGAAAATGCCCTCGACCCACAAATGCACCACCCACCAGCGCCAATATTCCATGATGGCGATGTTCGTATGCTGGCCCCACATCAGCCCCGCGCCGTAGAGCAGCCCGATGGCGAGCGCTGACACCAGCACGAGATAGATGAGGGACTTTCCGCCCTCCCGTCGCAGCACGGGCCAGAGCGCGCGCACTACCAGCGCCACCCAGAGGAACAGGCCAATCAGGAGGTAGATCTGCCAGAAGCGGCCGAGATCGACATATTCATAGCCCTGATGCCCGAACCAGAAATTCGCCGTCAGACTGGTGAAGAAGCGGTGGACGGCCGCCCATTGCCCGGCAAAGGAGCCGATGACGATGACCAGCAGGCTAACGAACAGGAAATTGACGCCGAGCCGCTGGAACTTGGGGTCGCGTCCCCCGAGCATCGGCGCGACATAGAGCCCGGTCGCCAGCCATGCCGTGGCGATCCACAGCACCGCGAGTTGCGTGTGCCATGTGCGGGTGATCGTGTAGGGAAGATATTCTGCAAAAGGCAGGCCATAGAGCCCTTGTCCCTCGACCGCATAATGAGCGGTGACAATGCCCAGCAGCACCTGCCCCACGAACAACGCGCAGACGACCCAGAAATATTTCGCGGTAGCCCGCATCGACGGTGTGATTACGGCCTGTCCCAGAAGATCAGAGGTCGCCATGCCGCCCTCGGGCAGGATGTCGCCGCGCCAGACGTCGAACTGCTTGGCGTAATAGGCGATGAGTGCGCCTGCCGCTGCAAGCAGCAGGATGACCGAAGCAAGGCTCCACAACAGAGTGCCGGTGGTTGGGCTATTGCCCACCAGGGGTTCGTGCGGCCAGTTGCTGGTATAAGTGATGTTCTGGCCCGGACGATCGGTGGTCGCCCCCCAGGCCGTCCAGAAATAGAAGGCGGTAAGCTGCCGGGCTTCCGCGGCCGACAGCTCGCCATAGACCGGGAAGGCATAGTCGCGGCGGAGCTTAAGCGAGGCAGGATCGCCGCCATCGTACAGGCTGACGAAATGCTGCTGCACCTGCCGAATTGCGCGCGCGCGGGTGTCGCTGACCGTGATAGCGCCGGACGCGGGGTCATAGCTGTTCCTGCGCATTTCCTCTTGCAGCGCGGCCTTTCGCATCGCTTCCGCCTGCGTGGGGGACACGCCCGCGGGGAGCGGAGTGGCCGATAGGGCGAGCAGTGCCTCCGCCTCGCGGTGCAGCCAGTCGGCGCTCCAGTCGGGCGCCAGATAGCTGCCATGGCCCCAGATCGAGCCCTGCTCCATGCCGCCGATCGACTGCCAGATATTCTGGCCGGTCTCGATGTCCGCGCGCGTGAACAATGTCTCGCCGCTTTGGGACTTCACTGCTTCGGGAATGGGCGGCGCCTGCTGGTAGATCTGCTGCCCGAGCAACAGTAGGATTCCGAACATGACCACCATGCCGACCGACAGGATGATCCACAGCCTTTTGATGCTGAATGTCGTTTGATAGCTCTTCATGCCCCAAACCCCCTCTGTTCAGAATAGTCCGTGACTACCGCCTACCGCGCCCAAAATTGTTATGATGCTGACTGCAAGTAATAACTGATGCAGCCGGATCATTCGAGCGAAATCCGCCTCTGGTGACTGTGTATTGCCGAGGCGGCGATGGAGATGCAGCGGCTCGATGACGAACAACATCAGCGCAAACACGGTCCAGAGCGCGACCATCAGGTGCATCCACCAGAACCGGCCGTCGAGGAAGCGGCTCCACAGATCGGCGCGCGCCACCAGCCACAGGCCACTTGCGCCGGCAAGTAGAACCCACACGCGTGCCTGCCAGGCAAAGCGCGCCTCCATCTGCTGAAAACGGCGCAAGCGATCCTGCGGCAGTTCCGTTGCCTTAAGCGTCGGCATCAGCACCCAGGTGACGAAACCGACGCCGCCTATCCAGAACAGGACCGCGATGACATGCACCGTGCGAGCAAGGGCGAAGTCATCCACGGTCCGCGTCTTCGACAAGCTCTGGGCGTTCCCGGTAGAACTCGACCTGCATCGTCATGGGGCCGAGCGGAACGACATGATGGGTTGCTTGCGGCGGGATGATCGCGGGCCTGTCGGGCGTCACGAGCTGCTCGCTCGGCGGATCGACGAAAACGAGCCGCACTTCGCCCTCCAGCATCCGCAGGAGGCCCCAGGTGCCTGCTTTGGTGCGATGATCGTTGCGCAGCGCGTCGGGTAGGCTTTGCTCATCGAAGATCGGCGATGCGCCGTAGGGGACCGGTGTCACGACGCGGCCCTCGCGGAAATGGCGGCCAGACCGCCCCGGTCGATCTTGATGCCGGTCAGCAAGCTCTCGCCAATGCGTTGCGCCGCTTCGCCAAACCGGTCCGCGACCGCTGCGTTCGGCGCGATACGGTCAAGCGTCTGGTCCCAAAGCGACTGCCAGCGCGCGAAATGCGCCTCATCAAGCTCGCCGATCGCGATATGCTTGCGCATCGGATTGCCGCTGAACCGACCGGATTCGAGCATGATCGAGGCCCAGAAATCCTTCATCCGCGTCAAATGATGCGGCCAGTCGCCGATGCGTTCAGCAAAGATCGGACCGAGCATGTCGTCCTGCCGGACGGTGTCGTAGAACCTCTCCACGAGCCGCGAGATGAAAGCATCATCGATCCCGCAGGCGAGCGCATCCGCCATCTTGCGCGCCCGCGCCTGCTCGGCATGGTTCGACGTCATTGCCTGCCTCGACTCGATTAAGATGAATTTCCTATGCATGGTTTACGCGCCTTGGCGGATAAAACCAATATATGATATGCATCTTTTATGAGATTGTCCGTCCAGACCGACTATGCCCTTCGCACATTGATGTTCCTGGCCGTGAAGGACGGCCACCATTCGATCGCCGAGATCGCACACGCATATGGCATCTCGAAGAACCATCTGATGAAAGTGGCGCAGCGACTGGCCGCGGAGGGATTTGTCGAGGGTGTGCGGGGCCGGAGCGGGGGCCTCAAGCTCACGCGGCCCGCCAATGCCCTGAACGTCGGTTCGATCATGCGCATCATGGAAGACACCGGGACATTCGTCGAATGCTTCGACGCGGCGACCAACAGCTGCGTCGTGACGCCCGCATGCGGCTTGCGCCATGCCTTGGCAGGCGCGCTGGAAGCTTTCGCGCGACACCTCGATCAGTTCACCATCGCCGATCTCGTACCGGATTCCAAAAGCTACGGGTGGCAGCTCGACGCGCAAGCGGCCACTGCTTCGACGTAACGGAGAACCCGGCGCTTCTGACCTGATCCTTCTCGGAAGCCCGCAACATCTGTAATGAGTTATTACGCCACCTGGCGCAGATGTTCAAAGCCAATAACAAGCTTTTACTCATGAACCTGTCAGTGTAGAATCCAATTATCTTCCCATCTTCCGCGCCGGGGTGTGCATGAGTTTTATTGAGGGACTCGCGCGAGATCAGGTCAGCCTGCTTCCTCCTTGTGTTGATGACTATGTTTCCCCGGACGCATTGGTCCGAGTCGTCGATGCTTTTGTTACCAGCTTGAACTTGGCTGAGCTTGGCTTCGGTCGCGCTATCGCTGCGGTCACCGGCCGCCCTGGATACCATCCAGGCGATATGCTCCGGCTGTACATCTGGGGCTATCTCAACCAGGTTCGGTCCTCACGCCAATTGGAACGAGCGTGTGTCCGCGACCTCGAAGCGCTTTGGCTAATGCGCCGGCTTGCCCCCGATTACCGAACGATCGCCTCCTTTCGTCATGACAATCCGGAAGCCATTGTCGGCGCCAGCGCTGCATTCATCCAGTTCTGCCGCGAAACCGGCTTGATCAGCGGTCGATTGGTCGCGCTGGACGGGACGAAGATGCGCGCGGTCGCGAGCTCAAAGAACATCGCTGGCGCCGACCGGCTTGCCCGTGACGTTGCGCACACCGAAAAGGAGATCGCCTACTACCTTGAGCGGCTCGACATCATAGATGAGGCAGTGGACCAGGGGTTCGACGATCAGCCCAAACATCGGGAGGCGTTCACCACTGCGATCGAGACCCTCGGGCGCCGCAAGGACAGGCTCGTGCGCCGGCAGGACATCCTGAAGGATCGCGACGAGACGGCTTTGGTCTTTGGCGAGTCCGACGCGCGGCCGATGGGCTATGGACGTTCTCCCAAGACACCCTGCTACAACATGCAAAGCGTGGTCGATGTAGATAGCGGCCTGATCATACATCACGACGTGACCAACGAGGCAAACGACAGCCAGCTCCTGCATCCAATGTCAATGGCGACGATGGAGGTGCTTGAGGTTGACGAGCTCAAAGTCCTGGCCGACGGCGGTTACTCCAACGCCCAGGCGGTCGCGCAATGCGAGCGCGACCATATTGAGGTCGCGGCGCCGATCAAACGCGGTGCCATGAGCACCGATTTTTTCCGGCCAGCGCAGTTCGTGTATGATGAGGAGACCGACACAATCCGGTGCCCCGCCGGCAAGACGTTGAGACCATCCGGCAAACATACCCGCAACCGTGCGATCCGATATAGAACGTCTGCATGCAAAGACTGTCGGCTGAAGAGCCGATGCACGTCCGGCGCCCAACGGACCATCCATCGGTTGTTCGACCAGGCGGCGCTGGATCGTATGGAGGCCAGAATCTACGCGGATCCGAGCTTGATGGTGACCCGCCGATGTACTGTAGAGCACCCCTTCGGCACGATTAAACGGATGTCCGGCGGCGGAAGGTTCCTCACGCGAGGTCTCAGAGCGGTAAAGGCCGAAGCGGCTCTCTCGATTGTCGCCTTCAACATCCTCCATGCAGTAAATGCCTTCGGTGCCGAGCGACTGACGCCAGCGGGGTGAGGCGCGCGTCGCGGTGCTGGCGGCGGCGGATTAGACGAATGAGTTTTTGCACAGCCTGGGGTGCTTCGCCCCCCAACTTGTCATCCCGACCCATTCCCTCTTCTTTCCTGTGATCGCGCAATTATTTCGGGCTCGGAGATGTTGCCGGTATCGCCGCCGCCGATAACCGTTTCGGCAAGTCCTTTGGGAGAGGCGAACGACGTTTTAAGGGCCTGCGTGCTTCACAAGGCGCCGCGATCCCGGTAGCGAGTGCGCGTCCGGGGCTTTCCTGACTTCGAAGAAAGCAGATCAACATGACCGACGCGTCCGAAACCGACAGCACGCTGATTACCCTGACCGCCGACATCGTCGCCGCGCATGTGACGAACAACAGCGTGTCGGTATCGGATCTTCCAGCCCTGATCAGGAATGTTCACGAGGCACTGAGCGGTCTTGGCAAGACCGATGCACCAGCGGAAACGAGGCAGGAACCCGCCGTTTCTGTGCGCGCTTCGATCAAGCCCGACTACATCGTGTGCCTCGAAGACGGCAAGAAGCTGAAGATGCTCAAGCGTCACCTGATGACGCACTATCAGATGACGCCGGCCGACTATCGCACGAAGTGGAACCTTCCGGCGGACTATCCGATGGTCGCGCCCAACTATGCCGAACAGCGGCGCACGCTCGCCAAGAGCATCGGGCTCGGACGCAAGCCCAGGACGGCCTCGGCTCCAGCAAAGGTTACCAAGGGGGCGCCCGCTCGGCGTGGCCGCCCGAAGGGTGGCGAGGATCAGCCCCCGAAATAGGCAACTGGCGGCCGTCAGGCCGCCTGGGCGGGCTTTTCGGCAAGGCAGATCTGGTTGCGGCCGCCCTGCTTGGCCGCGTAGAGCGCCTCATCGGCGGCCTTGAGCGCGGATCGTGGATCGGGAAAGTCGAACACGTCGGCGACACCGGCGGAGAAAGTGATCTGCCCGAAGGGTTCGTCGGTCTTGCGGTTGACCAGCTTGCGGTCCGCGAGATTTTCGCGGACATCGTCGAGGCGCGATCTGGCCTCGCTGAGGGTCGCGCCGCGAAAGAGCATGACGAACTCTTCGCCGGCATGGCGAGCCACATGGCAATTGTCGCCGGAGATCTCCGAAAGCATTTCGGCGATGAGCCGCAGGACCCGGTCGCCGGCGTCGTGGCCATGGGTGTCGTTGACCAGCTTGAAATGGTCGATGTCGCAGAAGGCGACGACGAGCGCGTCTAGCGCGGCCCTGGCCTCCTTGTGCTCGCGATCGAGCACGGTTTCGAAGGCGCGGCGATTGGGCAGGCCGGTGAGATGGTCGACCTCGGCGTCGCGCTTGGCTTTTTCGAGGTTGCGGCGCAGCGTCTTCGCCTCGTCCTCGCTGCGACGCATGTCCGCCTCGAGGTGACGGGTGCGTTCGAGCATCGCCTTGGCGAGATCGGCAAGGCTCGAAATGATGTGGCCGGTTTCCTGGACCTGAACCAGTTCGGCGACGTGCTGCTCGAGTTCGTCGCTATAGTCCGAGGTGGCGCTTCGAGCGGCGGTCGTGTTCTTCGAGAAATTCTCCAGCGTCGTCTCGAGCTTGGTCATCAGGAATTCGATTCCGTCATGCTTGTCGACCACCTGGTCGGCGGCGGTGACCTCATCGAGCCACTGCTGGGTAATCCCTATGCCGGAGGCGACTTGATGCGCGATCTGGCGGGCCAAGCCCGGATTGGATCCGGAGAAGGCCCCATGCGCGGCCATCAGATTATTCGGCGTGATGTCGAGCTCGTAGGCAAGCAGGAATGACCCGATCTCGTCGAGCAGATGCGCGCGTGCCTGCTGGAATATGTTGGTGGCGGGATTGCCGCCGCGCCCTGCCGCCGCGGCGCCGGTCTTGTCCCCAGCGCGCGAACCGCGAAAGCCGAGCCAGCCGAGCAACGAGCCTGATGAACTGTCTGTGGTCACTGTCCCCCCTTGAACGCGTAACTGAATGCCCCCCGGTCAGCATCGCTCCTTGCGATATTGCTGGGGTGTCATGCCGATGGATTGCAGAAAGGCGCGGCGAAAGACGCCGGCATTCGCGAAGCCGACCGCCTGGCCGATCGCCCCGATGCCCGGCCCGTCCCTATGTGCCAGCAGGGCTCGTGCGCGGTCGATCCGCCGGCCGGTGACGAAGCGGTAAGGCCCCAGCCCGGTCGTCGCCTTGAACGCGCGCGAGAAGTGCGATCGGCTGAGGCCGGCCGCGCCGGCCAGTTCGTCGAGGCTGATCGGCCTGTGGAGATTGGCGCCGACATAGTCGGTCACCCGGCCCAATTGGGTCTTGGTCAACTGACCCAGCGTCGCGGGCTGTTCGACCCCGAGTATCTCGATTGCGGCCGTCAGGCAGAGCGCCTCGGCATAGAGGCTGTCGGCATCGGGGGAAGAGACGACGTCCTTGATCTTGTTCATGGTCGCGCAGAGCGCAGCGTTGCGCGCATAGGCGAAGGGGCGCGGGTCGAGCCGTGCATATCGCGCGTCGAGGCCGTCGGCCGCCTGTTCCGGCTCAAAATAGAAAGCTGTGAAGCTGTTCGGGCCGGGGCGCGGCTTGGCCCAGCCCGCGAGGGTGCAGCCGCGCGGCGCGTATGTGAGCGTGTCGCGGAGATCGGTCCGGCGCACGGGCGACAGGCCATCGATGTAGAGTTCGCCGTCGTCGAGCCGCATGTCGTGGAGGGCGAGATAGTGGGTCGCACCGAGCGTCCGGAACTCATAGGGCTCGTCGGAATCGAGCACGATCCGCTCGGCCCGAAACCCGCGCCAGGAGCGCGGTTCCGGGCTCACGGGTCGCCGGTGCGACCGCGTGAAATCAAGCTGAAGCGTGTCCTTGGAATTCATGCGGCCCCATAGCGCGATTATTGCGGAAAGCTACAAAAATTGCGGCCAAAGTGAGCACTATTGAACATAGTGGCGGGCAAGTCGGAGGGTGTTTCGAGCAGCGTTACAGGCCGGTATTCACACGAGCGTCAGGACGTGACGCGGGTCTTTCACCGGGATGCGCAGGAAGCTGACGCCGTTGGCATCCGCCTTTGGAAAGCGGCCGGCCCGAATGTTGACCTGGATCGAAGGGAGGAGCAGCCGGGGCACCGCCAGGGTGGCATCGCGCGCCTCGCGCATCGCGACAAATGCGTCTTCATCGACGCCGTCGTGAACATGGACGTTGGCCCGGCGTTGCTCGCCAACCGTCGTCTCCCAACGATAGTCGTCGCGGCCGGGCGCCTTATAGTCGTGGCACATGAACAGGCGGGTTTGGTCGGGGAGGGTCAGCACGCGGCGGATCGAGCGAAAGAGGGTGCGGGCATCGCCGCCGGGAAAATCGGCGCGCGCCGTGCCATAGTCCGGCATGAACAGCGTGTCGCCGACGAACAGGTTGGGGCCGATCCGATAGGCGAGATCGGCAGGCGTATGGCCGGGGACGTGGAGCACCTCGATGGTGAGATCGCCGACGGCGAAGGTTTCGCCGTCGCGCAGCAGCCGGTCGAAGTCGCGACCGTCCGGGACGAGATCGTCCAGTGCGAAGACCGGCCGGAAGATATGCTGGACGTCGCGGATATGCTCGCCGATTCCGACCCACGCGCCGGTGCGGGCCTTGATGAAAGGCGCCGCCGAGAGATGATCGGCATGCGCGTGGGTCTCGAGCACCGCGATGATCCGCCAGCCCTTCTCATGCACTCGATCGAGAATCCGCTGGGCCGATCGGACATCGCCCTCCCCGCTCGCCATGTCGAAATCGAGCACCGGATCGATCACGGCAGCCATGCCGGTCCCGGAGTCGGCCACGAGATAGCTGACCGTGTTGGTCGCCTCGTCGAAAAAGGCTTCGATGACGGGATCGACGTGCATTCGGACCTCCATTAGCTGTTGCTAATATATAAGCATCTGCTACATTAGCAACTCCTAATGGAGTGAGCTGCGATGCTGAAAGCGCCGATGGATCTCGCCAGCTTCGAGCGAAAGGCGGAGGGCGTAGCCAATGTGCTGAAGGCGATCGGCAACGGTCGCCGGCTCATGGTCCTATGCAAGCTCGTCGAGCATGACGAGCGGACCGTCGGCGATCTGGCGGTCGATGTCGGGCTGTCGCAGTCCGCGCTGTCCCAACATCTCGCGAGGATGCGCGACGAGGGGTTGGTGAGCTTCCGGCGCGAGAGCCAGACGCTCTGGTACCGGATCGCCGATCCGCGCGTCCAGGCGCTGCTCGCGAGCCTCTACGACCTATATTGCAAGGAGTGAGACCATGGCCGTCGGATCGATGACCCCCGCTGAGGCGCGTGCCGCCCTGCAGGGCGGAGCCACGCTGATCGATGTGCGAGGCAGGGACGAATATGCGCGCGAGCGCATTGAGGGCGCCGTCAACCTTCCGCTCGCCGACCTCGGCGCGCAGGCCCTGCCAAGCGGACCGCTGATCTTCCACTGCCGGTCGGGAATGCGAACGAAGGGCTGCGGACCGGCCCTGGAGGCCGCGGCAAAGGGCGCGCCTTGCCATGTGCTCGATGGCGGGCTCGACGCGTGGAAGGCGAGCG
The DNA here is from genome assembly GCF_021742065.1 of Rhizorhapis sp. SPR117. Next base: position 21,394 of record NZ_JAKKIE010000029.1, on the reverse strand, counting down.
GCTTCGAGACCGTGATCGATCGCGGGCAGCCCCTGGAGATCGGACGCCAGGTGCAGCTTGCCGCCGGCAGCCTCGTCTTGCTCGGGGTCGTGCTGGGGGTGTTCGTCATACCGGCTTTCCTGCTGCTGTCCGCTTTCGTCGGCACCGGACTGATGTTCGCCGGAGCGACGGGCTGGTGCGGGCTCGCCCATCTCTTCCGGCGGATGCCGTGGAACCGCGGACTGGCCTGATCCTGGTGGGACTTGGCGACCTTGCCGCGCTCGGCTCGGGCGTTCTGATCGGCCTCGTTCTGGGACTGGTCGGAGGCGGAGGCTCGATCCTCGCACTACCGCTCCTCGTCTACGCGGTCGGGCTTCGCTCGCCGCACATGGCGATCGGCACCGCGGCGGTCGGCGTGACGGCGAATGCGCTGGCGAGCCTCGCCGGGCATGCCTGGGCGCGAAATGTGAAATGGCGCTGCGCCGGTGTCTTCGCGGCGGCGGGGGTCGTTGGCGCGGCGATCGGCGCCGAGGCCGGGAAGGCGTTCGACGGGGGGCGCCTGCTGACGTTGTTCGGGCTGGTGATGATCGGGGTCGGGTTGTCGATGCTGCGCAAGCGGCGACGACCGGAGTTTCCAGGGGTGCGATTGACGCGCGCCAGCGCGCGTGAACTCCTGCCGCGTCTCGTCCCGGCCGGGCTCGGCGTGGGGCTGGCGGCAGGTTTTTTCGGGATCGGCGGCGGCTTCCTGATCGTTCCGGCCCTGATCGCCGCGACCGCCATGCCGGTCGAGATCGCGGTCGGCACGTCGCTGGTGGTCGTTTCCGCGCTCGGGCTGACCACGGCGGCGTCCTACGCGCTGTCCGGCCTCGTCGATTGTCGGATCGCAGCCTTGCTCGTCGTGGGCGGGATGGCCGGATCGGCGATCGGCATCGCCGCGGGCCGGGGCCTGTCGGCGCACAAGGGCCTGCTCGAAAAGGTCTTCGCCGCGGTGGTAATCGTGGTCGGCAGCTATGTGGCGGCGAAGAACGCCTGGGGCTAGAACAGGCTGAGCTGCTCGGCACGGACTGGTGCCGCGGCTACAGGTGCGGGGGGCTGCGGGGGCGGCAAGCGAGGCAGTGGGCCGGCGCGCGGTTCCACCGGCCCTCCCGATATCGGCTCGTTTCGGGAAGGCTGCTGGCTGGCAAGCCGGGCACCCCAGCCGCCCAGGATATGGGCCGGGGTGAACCAGTGCTCGCGAACCTCGTTGCTGAGCGAGTTGCCGACCATGACGTGGGCCGGAATGTGGAGCAGCGAGAACTGGATATAGGCCATGTGGACCGCGCGCGGGTCGATATCGACCGCGGTCACGTGAAGATGGCGCTGGTAGTTGATATCGGCGGCGAGCATCGTCTGGGCGAGCGCGATGACCATAGCGCCGGCGCCGCAGGCGGGCTCCATCGCGCGGACATAGCCCTTGTCGGCGATCAACGCCCGGGCGCTCTGGGCATCGCCAAGCGTGACCTCGGCCATCATCTGGCAGACCGGATAGGGCGTGAAAAACTGGCCCCGGCTCTTGTTGTGGATCTCGAGCGCGGTGAAGATGCTGCCCAGAACATCGCCCGGCGCGGTTTCCAGCGCCATGGTGATCTCGCCCAGGATACGCGGAAACATCTCGACCGTAGGGCGATCATAGCGGCCGACGATCTCGAGATAGCGTGCCTCCCGATGGTCGCGCGAACGGATGTCGACGCTGTTCGAGATGCTGATCGCGATGAGCTCCATGCAATCGGAGAACAGCGTGTAGCAATCGTGGCGATGGCCATGGGCCTCGAACAGCTTGAGGACGTTCCTGATGTATCGATCCTGGGGCGGCATGAGGATTTCCCGAGCGCAGGCCCGCTGGGCAAGCGGATGCGTTTTGTCTGAGTGAATGGTCCGAGAAAGCCGGCTGGCGGCGGCGGAATCACGCCGCGGCGAGCAGGGCCTCCAGTGTCACGGTGCGTCTCGGCCTGCGCCCGAACTGGTAGCCGTGGTTGGTCGCATATTTGCTGAGCGACATGGCTTTGCGGTCGAGAGCGACGGCGAGATCCGCGATCGAAACCCCGGTGCGGAAAGCGATGTCGAGGGCGCGCGTTTCCTCGTCGCTGAACGGCCGGATGTAGCCGTGGACGAGCCCGAGGCTGCTTGCCCGCGAGGTGAGCGCAGCCTTGGTCCGGCCCATGCGCGCGGCAAGAAGCTTGGTCGGAACACGGCCATAGTCCGCGCGCAGCCGCGTCTCCTCGGCATCGGTCCAGTCCGGACCGACGCGCCATCCGTTGCGGTTGGCATGACGACCGCGCAGCTCCAGATATTCGGCGCGGTGGCGCAGCGAGCCGGATGTGCGGCCGAGCTGCCGCCGCAGCGGCGTCAGGCTGGTGCCCTCGCCATAGGCTTTCTGGAGGAGTGCGTCTTCTTCGGGCGTCCAGGCCCGACCCCAGCCCCGGCCGTATCCGAGCTTGCGGATCGCGAGCCCGAAGCCCCGGATGGTGCGCGGCGGGAAGCCCTCACCGGCAAGCATGTCAACGATCGCGGTATAGCGGTGGCCTGCTTCGGCGAGCTCCAGCGCGCGCGCCGTTTCCTGTGCGGACCAATCGGGCGGATGGTTCGCATGGACGATCCCGAGGGTGCCGGCCCGGCTCGACAGGCCGCCAAAGGGTCTGCCGATCAGCGTCGCGATCTGGGTAAGCGGCACGCCGCGGCGATACCCTTCGACGAGTTGGGCATCTTCCCAGGGCGACCATTCGGGAGGATTGCCCTCGGTCAGGTCGAGAATCCGCGCACGGGCATAGACCGCCGAACAGGACCGCCCGAGATCGGAAGCGATGGTCGCGGTCGGTTCGCCGCCATAGCGGCGGGTCAGCTCGCCATCGTCGAGTTCGGTCCAGGCCCTTGCCGAGTTGCGACGAAGCCCGAGCAGAGCGATCCGTTCGGCGACCGCCGCCCTGCCCCGGCCAAGCGCAAGGGCCATGTCGGCGATCGCGGTGTCGTCGAGAAAGAGCGTCCGGAGCCGTTCGGTTTCGGCCGGCGTCCAGGCATCGGCACGATAGGCCATTTCGCGCAGCGGCTGGGGTCGGGTGAATGGGCCTGGCGCGGCGGCGAGCTCGACGACATCGGCGCCCAGATCGAGCGGCTTCATGCGAGCGCCACCACGGGTATGTCGCTGATCTTGGCCCTGAGCCGTGCGTGCAGCCGGGCGATGCGGTCCTCCCCGCGCGGCATGGTATCGACTGCCGCGATCGCAGCCAGCATGTCGAGCGCATTGTCGATGGCCTCGCGTGGGCAGCCGAGGTGGCCGGAGAGGTCGTCTGCCGTGGTTGCGTTGGGGGCGATGCGCTTGAGCGCGCCGATGATCGAGGCCGCGTGCGGCGCGGATGGATCGAGGAGGAACGCGTCGAGCGCCCGCGTGCCCTTGAGGGTCAGCGTGGTGTCACGGCCGCCGCTCGAAACCTCGCGCAGGGCGGAGAGGTCGAGCAGTCTTTCGGCTTCGTCGCTGTCGATCGCGGCGGCGGCGGTCAGCCGGGGTGTCGCCCCGAGATGCTCGGTGATCGTCTCTTCCATGTGGGCCAGGACGGGGAGCGGAGACATGGCCGGACCCATGGCGAAGAATTCGCCGGGCGCGAGCTTGCGCAGCCGGTCGGCTTCCTTGGCGGAGAATCCGAGCAGGTCGGCGGCGCGCGCGATGTCGCGGTCGAAGACGTTGAGGCCGACCAGGAAGTTTTGCAGCTCGGAAATCACCGAGGAGGAGAGCTTAGCGAGGCGCTGGGTGGCGATGACCGGCGCGATGCCGCGCTTGCGGCCGCGGGCGCACAGGTCGGTGAGCGTTGCGACACCGAGGCGGCGGGTCTCCGCGTCACGGGCCGATCCCGCATGATGCGGCGCGAGCAGATGGCCCTCGTCGATGCAGACGAGGACGGTGTGGCTCCAATGCTCGCGCGGCGCGCCGATCAGCCCGGCGAACAGGGCGGCCGCCTTGATGATGCGCTGGTCGGGGTCGAGATCGGTGAGATCTACGTGGAGCGAGAGCCGGTGTTGCCGCGCGCGCGCGGCGGCCGCCGTCAGGCCGTCCGACGTCAGTTCGCAGCCCTTGAGCGACGTCGCGCCGATATGCGCGGCGAGATTGCCGAATTCGCCCTCGGGGTCGACGAGCACGATGGTCGTGAAGTCGAAGGCCTCCTCGATGATCTTGCGCAAGGTTCGGCTCTTGCCCGCGCCGCTGCTGCCCTGGATCAGCAAGCGGCCCGCGAGCAGGCGTTCGAGATTGAGCATGAGCGCGCCGCGGCTGTGCTTGCCAATCGGCACGGACCATTGATCGGCGGAAGGGTCGATCGAAACGACTGTTGCCATGATGGGATCTCCTGGGCTCGGCCTGTCTGGCCTCCGCCCACTCGATCCCCCTTCCCTTTGCTCGTTCGGCGCCTGTGTTCGCTATCGGCGCGCCGGGAGCATCACCCGCCGGGACGTGGCGTGCGATCCTTGTTGCGCTTGTCGGCGACGTAGCTCTGTCCGTTCTCGCCTTTGAGGATCTCGAACAGCCCGGTCGCGGTGAAGAGCGCCGTGAAGTTCTTCACGCCGTAGTTGCGAGGATCGATGGGGGCCTGGCGCTTCGCAGCGCTGCCCGCCGCGGACATGAGCGCCCAGCCATCCTCGCGCGCGGAAGCTTCGACGGCACCGCGCAGGATCGTCACGAGCTTGGTATTCTGTGCCAGGGTCTTTTCCGCGGCCTTGGCGGCCGAAGGCTTGGGCTTAGCCTTGGCTTTGGTCTCGGTTTTGGCCGCGACAGGCGTGTCGGGGGCTTCGCCAGGTGCCGCTGGCTGGCTCGGATCCTCGAGACCATCGAGATAGAGGAACGTGGTGCAGGCGTTGACGAAGGGCGTGGGCGTCTTGCGCTCGCCGAAGCCATAGACCTCATGACCATTGGCCTTGAGCTGCATGACCAGCGGCGTGAAGTCGCCATCGCTCGATGCGATGCAGAACGCGTCGGGCTTTTGCGTATAAAGCAGTTCCATCGCGTCGATGACGAGCGCGATGTCGGTCGCGTTCTTGCCGGTCGAATAGCTGAACTGCTGGATTGGCCGGATCGCGAAATCGTGCAGCTTGTCGGTCCAGCCCTTGAGGCCCGGCTTGGCCCAGTCGCCATAGGCACGCCGAATGTTCGCGGTGCCGTATTTGGAGAGCTCCGCAAGCATCGCCGCGATCTTCGTGTGGGAGACATTATCCGCATCGATGAGAAGCGCGATGCGCCGATCCGATGTGCCGCGTGCGCGATCCTCATTGTCCACGTTCAGTACCTCCCCAATTCGCTTCTTTGCAGCCTTTCATCGTCGTGCGCGGCGCACGGCCTCAGAGATCTCGATCGACAGGTCGTCCGATCGCCGCAGCGATCAGGGCATCGCGGATCTGTCGAAAGAGTCCCGAGGGGAGAAAGCCATGACTTATCGACGGCTCTCGGCCGCGCACCGGCCGTATGTCGTAACCAGGCCAAGTGAACCTGTTCCATTCGGTGACGATGACCCATGAGCGTTCGCCCGAGAGACCAAGCTGACGTCTTACTGCCTGGGGAACTTCCACCGCTTGCTGACCACGGGTGGGAGGCCGGGTCGTCATGGGCACGACATGAACTTGATCGAACCCATCGTCGGATTGGGTGACTAGCACGACGGCAACGGGGCGATCTTTGACGCCCTCGTCGCGACCGTCCTTGTATTCGTACTCCCAAAGATAGCTGTAATTGATAACCTCGCCCGGCTTAGGAAGCGCTAAGTCGAGCTTCCGCTTCGTCGCACTCGGGCGCGGGCTCGACGGCCCGGATCGCGTCGAGGGTTTCTTCATCCAAATCCTCCGCACGGCCTGCAACTCGTTCACGGCGACGCAGGCGCTCATAGTCGTCAATAGGAACCATGACGAAACGCAACCGCCCGTTCCTGCTGACGCCGACGGGACGGATCATCGCCTCGTCAGAGTAGCGGCCGAATTGCTTCTGCAATTCACCTGAAGGAACGATTTCCATGCTCTTCGCCATGAGCTTTGGGCTCCAATCTCTACGTCCGGAAGTGATGCCTGTGCGAAAATAGGTTCGGATATAACTACCAACGATTTAGGCCGAATTTTCTGATCCACCGCTTGGGATATCTGTCGCGCCTTCGTACTGATTTACCGTCCCGACTATGTTTTACGATTTTCCCGGATCATGAGGGCTCGTATCTGCCCGGTAATATGGAATATAGGGAAAATCCGGGAAATCGTCAAGATGCGGGTTTGTGGAGCCTGACCGCCGCTTTGGCGGGAGAATGTTGCAGCTTTCAGGTCATTCGCTCGAGCGGCTACGCATGCCCCAGTCGGGCGCATAGTCGTGGCCATAATTCGCGCTGCGCAGGTATTCCGTGTCGCCGGCCTCGTCGACGAGATAGCCGGTCACTTCCTCGGCATAGTCGGCGTCGAGCGCGCCCTCGGCGATCGGGATCAAGCGCACGCCGAATCCCCTGGCGAACAGGGCCTCGTCGGCGGCGCGCATGGCGTCTTCGTGACTGGCGGCCGTGACGGCCATCTTGACGCGGACGGTCGCATAGACGTGAACGAAATGAGTGGGCTCCGACATCATCGGTCTCCAGATGAGGAATTGGGGGTGTGGGCCAGGGTCGAAGCGCTCGACGACCCTTGTCCCGGGAATGCTGGACCGATCGGCCCAGGATCAGAGATCCATGATCGCGCCGCCCAGGACGGCATAGAGGCCGACGTCAAAGCGAAGTTCCTGCAGCGCTCGAAACTTGGCGTCGCGCCGAGCCTCGATATGGAACGCGCTGCGGCCGGTGTCGGCCTCCTTGATGCCGGTCGAAAGCGTAGGGTAGGTCTTGCCGGCACGTGGACCGGTCATGATCTGGGCCGTGGACCGGCAGTCCAGCGTGCGATCGAGCGCATAGCCCAGACCGCGCAATTGCGCTTTGATTTCGCTGAGCGTGACGGGATGCCAGCCATCGGCGGCGCGGGCGGCCAGTTCATTGGCGAGAGCGGGGTTCACGAGCGAAGCTCCTTCGCTTTTGCACCGAGGGATTCCTGTAGGTCCTCGCCAATAGTGTGGGGGCGGCGAGCGGCGAACTTCAGGCCAGCGGCACGTCGTAGGCGGGCGCGCAGCCCGGTTCGCCTGGATAGACCCCGTCCGGATCGCAGAGCAGCACCTGCAGCACGTCATATTCCTCGTGGCGAAGGTAGCGCCCCACCTGGAGCGTAAAGCGCTGGCGGGCCTGGGCCGAGGCTTGCCGCACGCGGGCAGGAAAGCGGCCGCCAACGTCGATGTCGCCTTCGAGCGGTCTGCGCGCGTCGCGCATCTTCCGGCCGAGCTCGTTGATGATCGAGCCGGCGAAGCGGGGCGAGAAGTTGCCGATGAGCAGGAGTTCCGGCAGGCCCTGCAGCGCGTTCCCGATGCTGTAGGCGAAGGCGGGCGTCTCGCCGTCGGCGAAGATCAGGAAGAGATGCTGACCGCTCCGCGCGATGTTGCGCTCGATGGCGGCGTAGAAGTCTGAAGCATCGATCATGAGATCCTCCTCCGCGATGGGCGCGAATTCAGGCGGTCGCGGGCTGAGTCAGGACTTCGAGATAGTCTGTCTCGACCAGCTCGGTCTTCTGGCTGCGCTCACGCGGCGTCATGTCGAGCTTTACGTAGAAGCCCGCGAAATGCGTTTTCACGATCACGCCCTCGCGGCCGGCATAGCGGTCCCCGCCGACGCGCGGATGTCGCCGGAGACGCACACGCGCACCGATCTCGGGCTTGAGGATTGTTTCGACGGGCATCGCGCGCTCGGCGAGAAAGATTTCCAGACGCGCCCTGTCGTCATGTTGATCTTTGGCCTCGCAGCAGGCGCGGGCAAGGATGATCCAGCCGCGCAGCCTCATCGCATCGCCGGCGAGAAGGCGGTCGCGCGGCTCGTGATCATCCGCCGCCAATTGGCCTGCTGACAGATGCGCGTCGGGATCGAACGCGAGGATTGTGGCCGCATGATATTCGCTCTCGCTGAGTGCGACGAAGAGGTGCTCTAGTTGCGGGAGGAGCCTGGCGTCGGCGGGGGCGGCGGCAGGGCGCCAGACGACATTGGTTTCGGGCATGGGTCGGGTTCCTGTAAGTGGACGAAAATGCGGGCACCGGCCGCTCAATCCGCCGGCACATTTCCCGGACACCCCCTCCCCTTGCACGCGCGCGGGATCAGGCCGTGGCAAGGTCGAGGAGATCAGGCGCGCGATTTGCGACAAGCCGCGTGGCTCCACCGAAGGCGCGCAGGCGGGCCGCCATCGCCTTGCGCAGATGAGCCCGGTTGCCGATGACGGTCTCGGGGGACAGCGGTTCGCCGCGGGCCGATACATAGCCGTTTGCAAGCTGCCCGTCCGGCGTCTCGACGGTGATGCGGTGGCCGCCGCCGGGTTGCTTCCCGGCATAACGGGCCGTGAATTCGCCGAGCTTGCCGGTGAGACCCTTCACCGCCTTGCCCCAGCGGATGTGGCCGGCGCCCAGGCTTTCTCCCGGCATGAGCCCGCGATCCAGCCAGATGCGGAAGTGGGCGCGCTGCTGCAGCAAGGTGTTGCGGGTGCGCTCCATGGTCCGGCAGAGCGGCAGCGCCACCGCATGCAGGTCGAGGAGCGCGAGATAGTCGCCTTGGGCGGCGATCAGGATATCGTCGAAATCTCGGCCAGCGAGAAGGCTGCGAAGCTGGTCTTCCAGTTGGGGATCAAACGAGACAGCGTCGCCGCTCAAGGACTCGATCGCGGCCGCGTCTGGCATGGAGTTCTGGAGCGCATGGAAGCCGGTGCTCGAAATCACGAGGATGGCGAGTTCGTCTTGCCCCTCGCTCGCCTGGAGAGCTGGGAGCAGGAGCGGGGACTCGATCTGCTCGGCCGCGCTTTCGCGGATCCATCCCGCTTCGGGCGCGCCGAGGATAAGGAGGCGACGCGCCCACCGCGTGGGGAGCGGATCGTCGGTCGGCTTGGGCCAGTTGCTCGGCAGCGGCCGCCCTGTGGGGGGAACCGGCTGCGCCTCGGGCAACGAAGCTGCGTCGTAGGCGCGGCGCGCGGTATCGAACAGTTATCTAAACTGTCTAGGGTGTCTCATCTCCTTTTTTGCGGGGCTGAGCATGGGCGTTTCTCCGGAACGGCAGGACAGCGGCGCGCGAAGCGCGTTGCTCTTCCTGCCCTTTTTGCAGGGCTCGGACCTGTATGTGCTGGGCGCGGATATGCGCCGTTCGGCGCTCCTCTCTTCCCTTCTCAGGCCCGCCCGCCGGGGCCGCCCCTCTCACTCTGGCGGCGGCGATCGCTTCATGACAGGCGGCCAGGACGGCCGTGGCGCGGTTCGCCGTGGCCCGGCTCACGCCGGCTTCGCGTGCGAGGTTGGCGACGGTAAGGCGGCCATCGGTCCGCGTCGGGCATCCGTCCATGAGGCGCGCCAACGCCTGTCTCAGTGCTTCCTCGGTCGTGCGGCTGACGGGCGGCGTCATTCGGCACCCCCTGTTTTCAGAGGTGCGATCAGCTTGCGTTTGCGATCATTGTCGCGGCGGAGCGCTTCACGCTGGACGCGGGACAGGCGCTTGCTCTGCAACAACGCATCTGTCTCGGCGATCGAGGCTTCCCAGACCGGCAAGTGCCGGAGCGTGATGCAGGAGTTCGGACATCGATCAGGCGCGCATTGCGATTGAAGCGGGTTTGTCCGCCGGTCGATCCCCCGCTTGTCCAGGCATAGCGCCGTCGCGGGGTCGAAGAAGCAGTCGGTCAGGTGGCCAACATAGAGGGTTCGCGCCAGGTGCGCGAGCATTGCCCTGATCCGCCCCTTGTCAACGATGCGCCCAGGGAATGGGTCAAGCTCGCGCTGCACGCGATCATATTCTTGGGCGAGGCGCGTCGCTGCGGGGCCAGCTATGCGTTCGGAGCGAAGGTGGGCTTCGTAATGCTCGACGATATCGTCGAGTTGTCCGAGCGCCCGTTCCTGCTCCACCTCTTGACGGAAGCCCGACGCTGACGATCCCGCATAGCCATCGAACATAGCGACCGAAGCATGTTTATACTGGATCTTCCCGGCCACGACGCCGAACGGACGGTTGGCGATGTACCAGGCCAGCGTCCGCCGGAACTGCCTGGTGGTAAATGACCACGATCGCCCTTCCACCAACGGGAAGATCGGCTGACCCGAAGCGCCATAGCGCTCGTCGATGAGTTTACGGAGGCGGTTGATCTGGATTACGATGTCCGGGATGCCACGTTCGGGCGCCTTGTTGATTTCGTTGAGGGTGAACCAGAGTTCATCCTCGCCGCGCTGGCGGCGATGTTCCTCGGCGAGGCGTTCCGCGACGGCAACCGCCCGATCGACCGGCGCGATCGTGATCCATTCGGCGGGCTCGCCGCGGGTGCCTCGATCCTTGTAGATCGTACTGCGGATGGCGAGCCGCTCGACCAGGCCGTCGGCGCTGCGCGAACGCGCAACGGCACCACGCCGCATCGCCTGGAGTTCAGCGTCGCGCATTCCGCTAAGATAGGCGCACAAGATGTAGGCGGCGGTCTGGAGGTTGACCTCTTCGTCGACCAGGCTGCGCGGATCGAACCGAACGCGCCAGGGCAACCCGGTGTCTGGGTCGATCGAGATCGGCGTGTCCATGCCGCCGCGCTCGATACCCAGCTCGACCGCCGCCTCCCTGAGCAAGGAGTGGGCATTTCCGTTGACGGCGATCGACTTCATGCTCACGTCGATCTGCATTGAGATCAGCTGTATATTGATAACCTCCCCGCGCATCGGCGTGTCACGCGCCATCGCGGCCGCGGCTCCCATCCTGTCCCGATTGTCCCAGACGGGGATGCCCCGCCCCGATTGCCGACGTTCCTTGATCCATGCGTTGACGCGCGCGATGACGTCAGCCCGCTTACGGACCTGCGGTCTCGCCGCGCGTTTCGCTAGCAGTGCCGTCAACTCGGTGCGCGCGGCGAAGATGTCCGCCGAGAACAGGTCGATATATTTGAGCGACCAGTGCAGCAACGTGCCTATCACCGACTCTGGGATACGCGGCGTCCGGTTCTCGCTCGGCTGCGTGCCATTGCAGCCGGCGACGCGATAGAGCGTGCGGCCGCCCCAGGGCAGGAAGGTGAGGCCGCCGCAGGTCAGATAGGGCGCGAGCCGGCGTAGCTCGACGATCGGTTTCAGATATCGCGCGAAGAGATACGGGCCTGCGGAGAGCGTGGCAGCCAGCATCGATCGGTAGGCGTCGATCGTCTCCTGGTCGATCAGCGACATATCGAACCGGCCATGCTGTTCCCGGACGTAAACCATGAAGCGCTGGAGGTTCTGGAACGCCGTCCGTGCCGATAACGGAAGCATGCGGCGCCGTCCGGCACCGACGCGGGTGTTGAGGCTGGCGAAGATATATTCCTTGGCGATGAGGCGCTCGACCGGACAAGCTATGTCGGTGAAGTCGAGTACCTGGGGCGCGCGCCGCGCGCGAGTCTGGAAGACCCCCGGCGCCATGTCCCATCGGTCGTCGCCGAACCGCGACAGATGGTCGCGATCCGTGTCGTCCCTGAGCGGCACCGAGGCGAGCACGATATCGGCGTCGTCGCGGTAGATCGAAGCCGGGGACCGAACCTCGGCAACGGGAAGATACCTCACCATACGCGGACCTCGGGGGGCAGATAGTCGGGGCTCGATCCGTCCTTTACGGCTGCCGCGCGCGCGTCCGCCACGAGCTGCGGCGGGAAGGCCGGAATGATCTGCTCGGCGATACGACGATGGGCACGGCCGAACCGGGCCGACCAGGCGGCTTCGTCCATCGCGCCACGCTGCTCGATCATGAAGGTGTCGAAGGCGATCAGCGCCGGCAGCTTGCGGGCGGTGATCACGGCATTTTTGCATTCAAGGCAGCCCCAGAACGGTGTGGGGCACGGCTCCCCAACCGACGCGAACGGGCTGGCATAATAGCCGCCGCAGCTCGCCAGCCACACATCCTCGTCGCCGGCAAGTAGCGCAGGAACCTGCTCGGCCGCGATGGGAAGCTCTATGGATTGCGGGTCGGCGCGGACTGCCTCCTCGATCTCCGGCGGGACGAGCGTCGGTCTGAACGCGGTGTCCAGTGCGTCATAGAGGGCGCTGGCAACCGTTTGTTCGTGAACGTGCCGCAGCGCCGGGATGTCGGCATAGTGATTGGCCGCGACAGCGATCGAGTGACCGATCGCGAAGTCGGCGAGCTGGCCTTGGGTATGTAGATAGCGTTCGGCCTTGTGGGTCTTGCGCAGCCGCGACAGATGCAGGTGAAGCGGTCGGCCATCGTCATCCACAAGCCGGTGGTGCGCGACGAACGCATCGACGGATCTACGACTGTTCTTTCCCTCGAGGAGCTTAAAGCCGTCCCACCAGGCCCAGAGTCCATCCGTGCCAAGATATCGGCGCGCGCGTTCCGTCAGGCTGATCGCCAGACGGACGATCGCGCCGGGGGTCGAGCTGGCGCCGTCGCGTATCCGCAGGTGCTTCCATTCCGCACCCTGCGCGCGCCGCTTGCAGTATTCGATCTCGACATAGCCGCGCGTGGGGTTGCGAAGGCAGTCAGCCTTGAGGCCCTTCACGCATTCGATCTCCATGCCAGTGTCCAACGACAGCAGCACGAGGAAGGCGATGAGATCGAGGCGGGTCAGATAGAGGGCGCCATGCAGCGTCGTGCTGCTCAGATTAGGTCGACCGTTGTTATGAGTGCCGCGCTTGAGGTGCAGCAACGGCGGGACTCGCGAGCAGAGCGCTCCGTCACGGGCGAGTGCGACAAGGACCTCGGCATAGAGGCCGTTTAGCTTCGGGTGCGCGGCGATGTCCGCCCTCGGCGCGGGCATGTCGTCGCCGAGCAGGATTCGCGCCGCCGCCTCGGCGATCTGCCTTCTGGCGGCCACCCGAAGCGCGGTCGCGACACCGCTGCTGTAAGCATCCCGCACACGGGGATAGATATACTCGCCGCCGCTGAGCCAGCTTAGCCGGTATTCCAGCGTGGGCGGGAAGCGACCCGGATGGTTCTCGGCCGCCATACGCAACAAAGCGATCAGCGCGCTTAGCAGGCGCCGAAGACGATGTTCGGCTTTGCCGTTCTGCCTCAGCCAGCCCTCGTAGCTGTCGATGAGGTCGGCCGTCAGATCGTCGAGACCGTCGATCTTCATGTCGGTCGCATCGAGGAACGTCCAGAAGGACTTGAGCTCGTGCACCTTGTAGTAGATGGATCGCCCGATCGGCGCCGGTCCCAGCTGGCGGATATGTTCGTGGAGGAGCGGCGCCATTGCGGTCGAGAACGACGGGTGCGACCACTGGGTCAGGTCGACTTCTTGCGCGTCGCCGCTATCGAGGACGACGTGGAAGCGGCGCGGGTCTGCGGTCTCGATGATTTTGGTTCGAGCGACCTCCTCGGGCGGCGGGGCATCGATCTCCGGGAAGGTTGCCCGACGGCCCCGGCCCTTCATGCCGCCATGCTTTCGGCGCCGACATCCAGCCCCCATTGATCGACGGCGGCGTCGATCAGCGCCTGACATTCGTCGAGATGATCGAGGTAGATATAGGTGCTCTCGATCCGGCTGTGGCCCAATAGCCGCTGAAGCTTGAGGAGCGGGTCGCCGATCATGCGCCGATAGGCGGGACTCATGCGACCCGCTCGTTCCTCCAGAAGCCACGTCATCTGCTCGCGCAACAACAGCGTCAGCATGTGGACGGCGAAGGTGTGACGTAGCATGTGCGGCGTCACGTCGATGTCGAGGCCGAAGCGGCGGCACCGCGCGCTGGCGCGCATGAACACCGCCTCCCAAGACGCCATCGGCATCGGCAGGCCACCCTCAGTCAGCCAGAGCATAAGCGGCACCCTGGCCTGTCGATGGATTAACCGGCGGCGTTCGCTGAAGCTGAGGCCCTCGAAGCGAACGGGTTTGGCCGACTGGTCATCAAGGCGCAGCGATTGATGATCGTAGCTGGCGACGATCAGCGGCGCTTCGATCCGTTCCCATCTGTGACGCAGCTCGTAGCGGTCCAGCGCGTTCGCGCGTTCCACCTCGGCATAGTCCCGCAACCGTTCAAGCAACCGCAGCGGCAACCGAACCTCGCGCCCCTTGCTCCCCTTGGCCGTCGCCGCTGCGATCGGGAACGGGATTGAGCGCCGATCGTGATGATAGTCCGGCATCGGCAGTTCCGCGAGCAGCAAGCTCGATCCTTCCTGCAACCGCAGACCCGTCGTCACCAGCAGCTCCGCGAAGAGCGCGTTGCGCTCACCGTTTCGGCCGCGCCAGCTCGGATCTTCCTGCCCATCGGGGAGGCGGCCGCGCAGCCCGACATCGCGGAACAGCAGGTATCGATCGAGCGACAGGAACCGCGTGTTACGCTTCCGGGCCGCCGGCTCGCGCGCCATGTTGGCGGCAACACCGATGGCGCCGGCATCGCGTCCGCGCACCCACATCTGCCGGTAGGTGAAGGGCGCCTTGTCGATCAGCTTCTCCCCGACCGCCCAGCGATAGAGCTTGTCGAGTGCGGCGATCGCGCGATTCCAGGTCGCGGCCGAGACGCGGTGCGGCGGCGAGGACAGGCGGCGGGCCATATGATAGGCGGCAATGTCGTCTCGGTTCGCCGCCCAGACCGATTTCCCGTCACGCCGCTCGGCGAGGAAGCGCAGCCACACCACTATGTCGCGCGCATATGCACGCAGGCTGTTTAGCGACCGCACACCCATCGTTGGAGCGGCGCGAAAGAACCTGTTGAGGTCGTAATCGTAGCTGCCGTCCTCTCCAAGGATGAAGGGCATGCCCTCGACAAGACCGAAGTCTTCCGCCGCCGCGATCTCCGCCGTGGTAAGTTGATCGACAGCGCCATCGACAATGGCAGGCATTTTCAATGCAGCGAGATCGGTGAAATACAGGTGCGGCATGGGCCTCCGGAAACGGCAAATCATAATCCTGACCCGGCTTAAGCCGGGTCAGGATTATGATGGGGCGCGTGATATCCATCCGTTGCGAATATCCCCCGCCTTGTATCGGAGGCGCTCTCGCTAAGACAGACTCACAGAGTCTGGATAAGAAGAGGTCGTCGCGATTGCCGCCGCCATCGGCGAAGCCCTGCTCGTAGGCCAGGGTCGCGGGCGTCTCGCCTTGCCCTCGCCGTGCCTCCGGCTCCCACCCGGCGGTGGCGGCATACCATCCCGACGCGTAGCGGACGGCCCGGTCCCAGTCGTAGCGATGAAGGTTGCGCGCGCGCAGGATGGCGCGATCGCGATCGTCGCCCTTGCCGCTGGCAATCCGCGTTTCGGTGAAGGCGAAATTGCGGTCCTGACGCTCCGCATCGGCGGCTTTAGACATGGCGTCCATGACCGGACGCAGCGCGAGCGCCCGCTGCCGCATCCGCGCGCCCCTGGCTTCCCGATCGGCCTCGTTGGGCAGGTCCGGGAAACGCCGCCAGGCATCGGCCAGGATGGCGGCGTGGTCCGGCCGGCGGCCACGAGCGATCCAGGTGGCCTCATCGGCCGGATCGAACGGCTCCGAGATCATCGGTCGCTCTCCCGGTGAAATCCGAGGCCCTCAGCGGTGAGGTTCTCCAGCGCACGCGAGAGCGGCTCGTAGCGTCCCGACAGGTTGTCGATCGTTGCAAAGAGCCGTGCATTGGCGGGGCCGGCCGGCACGCTGAGACGGAACGGAACGGTTCGCTCCGCCATCTCGGGAAAGACCTGTCCGAGCAGGATCGCCCCCAGGCGATCGGCAACGCCATCGATGCGCTTGCCAAGGTTGTGCTTATCGAGGCCCGGCGCGGATTCGAGATGCGACATCGGCGCGATGACGTCCGGAAGCCGGGCAAGGAGGCCGGCACCCATGCCGTAGTCGGAGTGCATCGAGATCAGCGCTTGGCGCTCGAGCGAAATCTCGGTGAAGGGGACATAGACCCGGAAGGAGTAGCTGGGTGGTTCCATGCCGATCCGGGTGCGGGTGAGAAGGATACGCATCGGCGCCTCCCTCAGGCGACCAGCCGCGGCGCGGCGGGGATGGCGGCGGGGAGATTGAGATCGCGGCGGATGCGCGCGGCGAAACGATCGGGCTCGACCAGTTCGCGGACAGACGCCCAATGGTTGCGTTCGCCGATATAATCCTGGCGATCGCGGACTTTGCGAAAGCAGACCTCGCGGTCGGGCCCGAACGGCCCGAGCGAGAACTGGACCCAGAGCATGTCGGCATGCAGCGTGATCTCGCCCGACACCGCCGGTCCCGCCTTGTTGGAGCGGATGTCGAAGCTTCCCTCCTCAAGGCCGAGCGCGTCGGCAAGGCGGCGCATCGCGGCGCGGCCTTCGGAATGGAAGAGGCGCTTGGCAGGCTCGTCATAGGCGACGCCGCGCAGGGCGAGCGTCTTGAGCATTGGCCGGTTTTTGAGGTCCGCGATCCGCGCCATGCATTCGCGGCGTAGCTCCGCATCAGCTGGCCGATCGGCACAGACCTGCGAGAGATGGCGCACGAGCAGAATGACGGCAGGGTCGGTTTCGACCTCGATGCCGGCGTTGCGGCAATCGGTGATCGCCGCCTGGATGGCATGGAGCGTGGTGCCGATTGTGATCAGTGCGCTGGGATCGAGCGCCTGGGCATAGCGAAATGCCACGTCATAACTCATGGGGTCCTCCGAGAATCTCGAGCGGTCCTTCCGCTCGCGCCCCCGGTCCCCCTTCCCTCTTTTCGGCGGGTGGGAGGGAAGCGGACCCCGCTGCCGCCTCTGCGGAAAGACGACAGCAACCGATCGAGCGTGTATTGCCGCCGCACGCAGCGAAGAGATGGGCGGACGGAGGAACTGGATGGAAAATATCGCGGGTTGGATCGCTCCGATCGCAACGATGATCGCCGCCATGATGACCGCGGCCAATCTCGGCGCGAAGATCACCGGGTCGGGATTCCTGGTGTTTACGATCGGATCGATCTGCTGGTCGCTGGTGGGCCTCTCCACCGGGCAGACCAATCTCCTCGCGACGAATGGCTTCCTCACCGTCGTCAACCTGGTGGGCGCATGGCGATGGCTCGGCGAACAGCGCCGATATGAAGAGGGTGGCAAGTCCGCCGAGAAGGCCAGCCGCCGATGTTCGAGCGATGACCTGTTCACCGCGACGGGGCTTGCCGGCATGGAGGTCGATGACTGTCACGGCCAGCGCATCGGGCGCGCAGTCGAAGCACTGGTCGAGTGCTCTTCGGCGAGGATAAGCTATCTGGTCGTCTCGCGGGGCGGGATTGGCGGCATCGACGAGACGCTGCGCGCCGTTCCCTGCGACGTGGTTTGTTTCGCTGCGCAGCGCCTCGCGCTCACGATCGACCTGGAGGGATTCGAGGGGTTACCTGTTCTCGTGACAGGCGACTGGCCGGCCGAAGCGCCCCGGATCGGATCGGCCAATGTTGGCGACCTGAAGAGCGCTTGAGCTGGGCGAAGTGCTCCTCCGTTCATCCTCGCCAGGCTGACCGGATGCGGCGGCCGGCGCGCGGTCCGATAACGCGGGCGATGTGACCCGCATAGACCCCGCAGGCCGCCCAATACGCGGCGAGCGGAGGCTTGCGGCTGCGCCACCTAGCTTCGGCGCGCTGCCTTGCATCCTGCTGCAGTTCGAGGAGAAGGTCCTGCAGGATGGCGCGCGTTTCGGGATCGAGCGCCCGCAGCCGCGCGACTGCCGGCAGCGTGAGGATTGGATTGCGGACCTCCGCACGATTTGAGCGAGCGGGAATCCGCTCGGCGACGATGAACTGGTGGTGCATGAGGGCTCCTCGGGCTGCAGGAACGCTCGGTTCCTGACGGATCGCACGCGCACCTTCCCTCTCTTCTCTGGCGGCGCGGCCACGCGCTCAGGCGAGGAGCGCCCTGCGGCCCGGGCGGGATCAGCCCGTCATCCGCTCGCGATAGATGTCGGCAGCCCATTGCTCGATCCACGGGGCGGTGGTTTCGTCATGATCGAGGTCGCCGGATTCGATGAGTTCGCGGATTTGCTGCCGCGCTTCGGCAATCGCGGCCTCCCAGGGATCGTCGGGCGGCCCGGTATCCGGCGTCGGCGGCTGAATGGGAAGCTGGCGCTGCGGCTGGCGCAGGCGCGCATGCTGTGTGTGGAACCAGTGCTCCATATGATCGGCGACGACGGAGTCGGTCTTCGCGAGGTTATGGCGCCTTGCCGCGGTCCTGGCTGCGACCCCGTAAGCCTGGCTGTCGATCGAGGCGACGCGGTGGCGGAAGGCTGAAAGATAGGGGAGCGCTTCCCCTTTCACTCCGAAAAGGTGCAACCGGGTAAGGCGCGGGAGCACGCGGTCGAGATGATCGACGACTGCCATGAGACCTTCGGGCCCATGGATAGGCCGCCTGCACATGGATCCTACGCCGACCAGCCCTGCCCGCTCGATCGTCAGGGACAGGGCCTCGGCGCAGCGCTCATAGTCGGACGGCAGGCGCCCCTGGATGACTGGCATGAAGGTGTCGAGAATCCCTTCGTCGTCGCCGCGCAGGCGACACTCGATATTGGCCCGGACGGTGCGCGAAATGCGGTCGAGCACCTCGTCGCGGTCGCCGGCGACCTGATGCTCGACGCAATAGTCGAGACTGGCCCACCAACCGAACGGATAAGCCGCCGCAAGGCGGATATAATCGTCCACCGTCCACGGATAGCCGCCGTAGGTGACCATCACGCTGAACCCCGCGCTGTCGAGGCAGAGGCTGTGGAGGCCCGCCGCGTTGCCGAGCGGGCGAAACGACCAGCCGGTCCATTCCCGCCAGCCGCGGCGCCTCGACCAGCGCGACAGGGCGTTCGCCGAAATCAGGACGGGCTGCTGGAGCCGCCTCGCCCGATCGAGCAGCTTGCCCTCGGACAGATGGGGCAGCCCGATCATGACCGCGATCGTACTCGGCTTGACCCTAACCGTGTTCATATTATGTTCCCTGCGAAAGGAGATTCCCGATGACCGATTCCGCCGCCCGCTATCTTGACCATTTCGATCTGGACGTGACGCTGCGCGACGCGACCCTGGACGAGCAGAACCGCCCGACCCGGCGGATGATCGCCAACGCGGCGATCGGCATGCATGTCGAGGACGCCTTTTATTCGGTCCGCGAACTTCGCGAGGCTGTGAGTTGGATCCATGAGGGCGAACAGGGCGGCAAGCGCAAGCTGGCCTCGATCCTCAGCAATCCGGCCGGCGATGACTTCCAGCGCTGTATCTATTTCTGCCTCGCGGGACGCGGCGTGGTCGAGATGATCGACGATCTGATGTGGCTGGAAGAGCTGCTCGAGGCGCGCGGCCGGATCGCGGGCGAGATGCATCGCGGCAAGGTCAAGGCCCGGCTGCTTGTTCGGCCCTATGTGGCGGACGAGCCCGATGGCCCGGTCGTGTCCACATCAGACGATTTCCAGCAGGGCCAGTCCTGGTGGGCCGATCCCGGCCTGCGTGCCTGAAATTCGGATCGATCGGGCAGAATGTGGCTGTCCGGTCGATCAGGGTCAAATTTCGCGCCGGAGGCACGTGCTGCCGACCGGCCCATAGGCTTTGCTTGACCCTTTGACGGGTGCCGGGTGCATAATGACGGCGTCAGTCGAATCGAGGTTGGCGCGATGGCCGGTGATTGCTGCGGTGGCGGATGTGGCTCGGACCGCTCCAGGGACGAAAGGTGGGAACGCGTCCTGCTGATCGCGCTCGGGATCAACGCCGGCATGTTCGCGATCGAGATGATCGCCGGCGTTTCCGCCCAGTCTGCGTCGCTTATGGCCGATGCGCTCGATTTCCTCGGGGACGCCGCAAATTATCTGATCAGCCTTGTCGTCGCGGGGCTCGCCTTGCGCTGGCGGGCGCGGGCAGCCTTGCTGAAAGGGTTGACCCTTCTCCTTGTCGGACTTTGGGTGCTCGGGAGCACGCTCTGGATGGCCTATGCCGGAAGCCTCCCCCAGGTCGAGACGATGGGCGTGATCGGAGTGATGGCCCTTGTCGCCAATCTTTGGTGCGCGCTACTGCTGTGGCGTCACCGCGAGGGTGACGCGAACCGCCGCTCGGTGTGGATCTGCTCGCGAAATGATGCGATCGGCAACGTGGCTGTCGTCGTCGCCGCGGGCGGGGTGTTCGGAACAGGGACCGCTTGGCCGGACATCGGCGTCGCCATCATCCTGGCCGGTCTCGGCGTCAGCGGCGGCTGGCAGATCATTGGTCACGCCATGCGCGAGCTCAAGACGCCTGCAGAGGTGATCGCGGCTGAATGAAGCGAGCGTAGCCGGCCTTCAGCGTTCGCAGGTTAGCCGCTCGCCGCGCCGCCACCGGGCGGGTTCCAGCCAGCTTCCGGCGAAGGCACCGGCGCGCCGCCGCTGCGCTTCGGCGAACGCCGCCGTGTAGCGCGCCGAGCGTGCAGGATCGGACCGCAGATATTGCGGCTGCGGAATGGCGAGTCCGGCAGAGATCATGACTTCGCCGAGGTCTCTCCCATCTATCGAGACGGTGGCGACCGGGCGGCCATAGCTCGAGCGCGACGAGAGGCGGATCTGCGCGTCGCCGCCTCGCAAGGTGCGCGCGGCGAGATCCTGCGCGGCCTTCCCGCATTCCCAGCAGGCGCCGGCGCGTTCGCATAGCTGATGCCGTTCGAACACATCGACGCCGAGCAGGCGGAAGTCGGCGGCGACCGTATCGCCATCGAGGGCGCGCGCCTTGGCGCTGAACGAGGTGTCCTCGGCGGCATCGCTGGGCGTGCAGGCGGCTGACAGCAGGAGCGCCAGGACGACAAGGCGGTTCATGCGACCATTTCGAGCACGATGAGACCCGGCGGAGCTGGGTCGGTCGACACCCGGAAGGGTTGCAGCGGATCCGCGGTGCGCAGGATGCTGACCCGTTCCTGCGAATGATCGAAAATCCGGCCCGCGACGCGCATGGCGTTCTCGCGGCTGCAGAGCAATCCCCGCTTGGACGACAGGCTGTTCCTTTCGATGGCGATTGTCATGACATGATCCACTTCATCACGAGGATATACGGATTGATGCTCAGGCGAACACCGTCTTGTGGATTTTGGTGACGGGCACGATCGACCAGGCCCGCTCCATCAGCCGGCTGATCCGATAGAAGCAGCCGTTTTCCGGGTCGCGCAGCATGAGGCTGCGTTGGCGTTTGCAGACGACGAACTCCTGCGCGACGTGGCCGTCGGTGAAGGTGACCGGCTGCTCGAGACGGATGCGGTCGCCGTCCGAGAGCTTGCGTGCGCGCCGGGCGATGTTGGCGCGGCACCGTTCGCGCCAGTCGAGCGCATGCTTGTTGTCGGTCGGCGAAAGGAGGTCGAGGATGGAAGCGGGACAGTCGGCTTCGCACGGTCCCATGTTTTCGCTCAGTCGGGTAGGATTGGTGCTGCTCATGGAGTCAGCCCTGATCCCCCCGCCGAACCGCACGTGCAGCTTTCACCGCA
>NZ_JAKKIE010000253.1 GCF_021742065.1 Rhizorhapis sp. SPR117 | reverse complement strand
ACATCGAGACACCAATGCAGTCTGTTTTCCACGCCCCAATGGGCGCGGACGACCTCGGCAAAGCGCTCGACCGAGAGCCTGGTGCTCAGCAGATAATAGGCCGTCTCGTGGGTGGTCTTCCCGTCGGTGTCGCGGGTCCGGCTCACTTTGCCGATGGCCTCCAGACCGGGCCATTGATGCCGTTCCTGCCACCAGGCGATGTCGTCGGAGATGGTCGCGACGCGGGTTTCGATGCGGCCGTGATCGGCCTCCACCATCGGTTCGGATATGTGCTTTGTCGCGCGCGGGTCATCGAGAAAAAGGCGGACGTCGGCGTGGAGCGTCCCTTGGTTCCCTTTGAGCGCCAGCG
>NZ_JAKKIE010000252.1 GCF_021742065.1 Rhizorhapis sp. SPR117 | reverse complement strand
CACGTCATGTTCTGGCTGACAAAGGCTATGACGGCCAACGCGCTATGGACGCCATCGCGGCAGCAGGAGCGAAACCGGTCGTTCCGCGTCGAACCACAACTGCCAAATGGCGCAGCTTCGACGCCGCAATCTACAAGGACCGCAATCTGATCGAACGCTTCTTCAACAAACTCAAACACTTCCGGCGCATCGCCACACGCTACGACAAACTTGCGCGAAACTACAGCGGCTTCCTCAACCTCGTCGCAGCACTCAAATGTTGCCTATGAATGTAAACACCACCTAGTCACCTGAATCCGAAGTTCGCTTCATTGTTTTCTGGCAGAAGCGTTTGACGGCGGCGAGGATCTCGTCGGC
>NZ_JAKKIE010000028.1 GCF_021742065.1 Rhizorhapis sp. SPR117 | reverse complement strand
ATCGTCAACAACAACCAGCCCGTTCCCGACGTGTTCTCCAAGATGACCAAAATCGCAGCTTCGGGCCGACTGGGCCAAGATCGACCTGATATTGGCGGATATAAAACTGACCGGCAAGCGGAGTGGCATCGATGTTGCGCAAATCGCGCATGACAAGGGGGTCGCCGTACTGTTCGTGACCGCTTTTTGTCCGGCCGACGCCAAGCATCTGGCTATTGGATGCCTGTCAAAGCCCTATGCCCAACGTGACCTGCTGACCGCTATAGAGATCAGCGACGCTATTTTACGCGGTGAAAAGCCTGGTCGTCTGCCGCGCGCGCTCAGACTGTTCTGACAAGATTTGCGCACTGGTCAAAGCCTGAAATTACTATAGTTTCGCAGACGGTTACAGCAAGCGGAGGGTTAGGCGATGGAGGCAGCGCAAGACGTAAAGGGTTGGCGCATGGCATTGCCGGAATCCGTGCGACCCTATACCGAAGCTGCGCCGCTTGCGGCCTTTTTTTTGGGGGTTTCATCGGGTTTTCCCTATGCGATGATCGGCGCGACGCTGACCACGCGACTGGCGCAGGACGGTATTGACAAGAAGGCTGTAACCGCCTTTTCGCTGGCCTTTCTTGTCTATAATCTGAAATGGCTTTGGGCATGGATTGTCGATGGCGTCCATATTCCGTTGCTGGGCCGGCTGGGCCAGCGCGTGTCCTGGCTGCTGCTTGCCGGGGTGTTCGTCATTGCCGCGGTGGCCAATCTTGCTCTCGTCAATCCGCAAACAAGCTTGCTGGAAACGGCGTATGCCGCCGTGTTGGTGGGCGTTGCCGGGGCTACATTCGACATTGTGATCGATGCCTATCGTATCGAGATATTGAAACCGCGACAGTTGGGTGTGGGGTCGGGCATGGTGCAATATGGCTGGCGCATAGGGTCCGTGGCGGCGGGCGGCCTTGCCCTGGTCCTGGCGGCGCGCATTGGGTGGCAGGGGGCGTATCTCGCCTGCGCCATGTTTGCTTTGCCCGCCATGCTGACCGGCCTCATCATGGGCGAACCAGCGCGTCATAGAGAGCCAAGCGAGAAACGCGGTATGGCGGAAGTGTGGCAGTCGATAGCAGGACCGCTCGTCGAGTTCTTCAAACGGCGTGGAGCGTTTCTGGTGCTGCTGTTCATCCTATTGCACAAGATCGGAGACACGCTGGCGAACCTGACATTCCGCCTGTTGTTCGAAGATCTCGGTTACAGCAATGACGAGATTGCAATATACGACATTGGCTTTGGTTTCTGGGCATATCTGGCCGGCATATTCATTGGCGGTATCCTTTATTCCCGCATGGGGATGAAGCGATCGGTGCTGCTCAGCCTGATATTGATGGCCGTGTCCAATTTCAGCTTTGCCGCGCTGGCCGCAGCGGGACACAGCAATTGGGGGATGGCGGGCGCCATTGGGTTTGAAAATTTTGCCAGCGGCATCGGCGGAGTAACCGTCGTCGCTTATTTCTCGGCGCTCTGTGATCTGCGCTTTACCGCATCACAATATGCAATGATTTCAGCGGCGGCGAGCATTGTCGGACGGTTCCTGACTGGAACAACGGCGGGTGCGCTGATCGAAGCGTTTGGATATGTGAATTTCTACCTGCTCACCACGCTGGCAGCGGTTCCGGGCATCATCCTGTTCTGGCTGATGATGAGGTCGGGGTTGATAGACAGCTCGGTAGGCAGTGCAGGGACAGTGAATGGCGAAGGTCAGGCAGGATAGCGGGTGGTCAGGCAATTTCCGCCATCCATTCAGCCAATTCCGCCCGCGCGCGTGACGTCATGGCTTCCTTGCGCTGCTTCTTGTGCACTTTTTCGTCCATCGGCGGGAACAAGCCGAAATTGACGTTCATCGGCTGATAGCTATCGGCTGTCGCGCCGCCGGTAATATGGCCCAGCAATGCACCAAGGGCCGTTGATAGCGGGGGTGGGGCAATAGCATTTCCAGCCAGTTCAGCCGCCGCAAAACGTCCGGCAAGCAAACCGATGGCCGAGCTTTCGACATAGCCCTCGCAGCCCGTGATCTGACCAGCGAAACGGATGTGCGGCGTTTTTTTCAGGCGCAACTGTCGATCCAGCAGCTTGGGCGATTGAATGAAGGTATTACGGTGCAACCCGCCCAGCCGCGCGAACTCCGCCTTTTCCAGCCCTGGAATGGTACGAAACAATTCGACCTGCGCGGCATGCTTCAACTTCGTTTGAAACCCCACCATGTTCCACAACGTGCCGAGCGCATTGTCTTGCCGCAGTTGCACCACTGCCCATGGCCAGTGACCCGTGCGCGGATTGTCGAGGCCCACCGGCTTCATCGGCCCGAAACGCAGAGTGTCGAGCCCCCGCGCGGCCATTACTTCAATCGGCATGCAGCCTTCGAAATAAGGCGTGTCCTTTTCCCACTGCTTGAATTCGGTCTTTTCGCCATCCAGCAGTCCCTGATGAAAGGCGAGATATTCTGCCTTGTTCATCGGACAGTTGATATAATCCTTGCCGTCGCCTTCCGGACCCACCTTGTCCCAACGGCTCGCCATCCAGCAAATGTCCATATCGATGCTGTCACGATGGACGATGGGTGCAATGGCATCAAAAAAGGCCAGCGCCTCTTCCCCTGTTGCCGCGCCGATACTTTCCGCCAAACCCATGGCAGTCAGAGGGCCGGTGGCGACGATCGTCAGGCCGAACGATGGAAGAGCATCGATCCGCTCACGGACAATTTCCACATTGGGATGTTCGGCAAGGGCGCGGGTGACACCGGCGGAAAAGGCGTCTCTGTCGACAGCCAGCGCCGATCCGGCGGGCACCTTTGCTTTGCCGGCTTCTGCCATGATGAGTGAATTCAGGTTGCGCATTTCGGCATGGAGCAGTCCGACCGCATTGCGATCCGCATCGTCCGAACGGAAGCTGTTCGAACATACCAGTTCAGCAAGGCCATCGGTCTGATGCGCTGGCGTCATGTCGCCGCTACCACGCATTTCCGACAGGCGCACCTTGACGCCAGCTTGCGCGAGTTGCCATGCCGCCTCTGAACCGGCAAGGCCGCCACCGATGATATGAACCTGATATGTCATGGTCTGGGGAGATAGGCTTTGCGGGGCGGATGGCAAGTGGAAGGTTATTTCATACTGTTGAGCCAATTCTTCGTCATTCCCGCGAAGGCGGGAATCCATCTCCCAATGTCACATCACGCGAACAGGTCTGGAGCTGGATCCCCGCCTTCGCGGATATGACGGTGGATAAGACCCTAAAACCCCGCCGGAAAGCTGTGTTTGCCATCGGAACCCAATCGAAGGGTTGCTTTGGTCACAACCGCAGCCAAGGGAAGCGGCTCGTATAAATGCGGAAACTTCTGCCCTCCGCGCGATACCTCCCATTTGACCGCATCGCCCAGGGCGGCAAGATCGACCATCGCGAGCACCAGATCATCCTGGCCGGCAAAGTGCTTTGCCACGGTTTCAGCCACCTGCTCGCGCGTAGACATATGGATATAGCCATCACTCAGATCGACAGGCGCACCCTGGAAGACCCTGTCGTTTCCAAAGGTCTTCCATTGATCGCGGGTGAAAACTTTATAGACGAAGAGTTCGCCCATCGCTTACGCCTCCGTTTCGCCAATGACCTCTTCTGCGCCTTCTTCTCCCTCGCTTTCCTTGATCTTTGCAGCACTGACCACATGTTCATTGTCGGCAACGTTGAACAAACGCACACCCGCTGAATTGCGGCCGATGACGCGCAGAGAATCAAGGCCCATGCGAATGAGCTTTGCCTGATCCGTGACGAGCATCAGCTGATCGTCCTTGTTCGCGGGGAAGCTGGCGACGACGGGGCCGTTACGTTCGATATTGTCGATATTGGTGATGCCCTGACCACCCCGACCCGTGCGGCGATATTCATAGGCGGATGACAGCTTGCCATAGCCATTGGAGCAGACTGTAAGGATGAACTGTTCCTGTTCTGCAAGTTGCTGGAACCGTTCGGCGTCCATGCTTGGTTCGCCGTCTTTTTCGGGCTTCCAGGGGGCAAAGCGCAGATAATCCTCACGCTCTTCCTGGCTTGTACCGACGCGGTGGAGGATCGAGAGCGAAATGACGTGATCGCCATCTTTCAGCGTCATACCACGCACGCCGGTTGAGGTGCGGCTCTGAAATTCGCGGACATCGGTGGCGGCAAAGCGGATTGCCTTGCCGTTTCGCGTAGCCAGAAGGACGTCGTCCCCTTCTGTCAGCAAAGCAACACCGATCAGATGGTCCTCGGCATCTTCGTCGAACCGCATGGCGAACTTGCCATTCGTTGGGACATTGGTGAAGGCATCCATGCTGTTACGCCGCACGCCGCCATGCGCGGTTGCGAACACGACATGCAGATTCTTCCATTCTTCCTCATCGTCCGGCAGGGGCAGGACGGTCTGAATGATTTCGCCATTGGCAAGCGGCAACAGATTGACCATCGGTCGTCCGCGTGTTGCCGGACCGCCCTCCGGCAAGCGCCAGACCTTCATGCGATAGACCTTGCCATGATTGGAGAAGAACAGCACCGGCGTATGCGTGCTGGTCACGAACAGATTGGTGATGGCGTCTTCGTCCTTGGTCGCCATACCCGCGCGACCT
Source organism: Rhizorhapis sp. SPR117 (assembly GCF_021742065.1). Next base: position 50,717 of record NZ_JAKKIE010000028.1, on the reverse strand, counting down.
TTGCCGCCACGCGCCTGAGCACGGAAACTGTCGAGGCTGGTACGCTTGATATAGCCTTGCAGGGTCACGGTCACGACCATGTCTTCACGCTCGATCAGATCTTCGTCGTCGATTCCGTCGGCAGCAGGCGCAATAAGCGAGCGGCGCGGCGTCGCAAATTCGTCACGTACAGCCTCCAACTCGCCGCGCATCACTTTATAGAGCTTGACCCTATCGCCGAGAATTGCGAGATATTCTTCAATATGGACTGCAAGCCCTTGTAACTCATTGCCTATTTCATCACGACCAAGGGCGGTCAGGCGATGCAGACGCAGGTCGAGTATGGCGCGTACCTGCAGTTCGCTCAGCTTGTATGTGTCGCCTTCAACCTCATGTTCGATGGCTTCGACCAGCTTGATATAAGCTGCGATCTCAGCCACCGGCCATTCCCGCGCCATCAGCGCTTCGCGCGCGGCGAGGGGGCTGGGGGAGCCACGGATGATCCGGACGACCTCGTCCAGGTTGGTGACGGCGATAACAAGGCCAAGCAAAAGATGCGCCCGCTCCCGCGCCTTGTTCAATTCAAATTTGGTGCGGCGCGTGATGACTTCTTCGCGGAACTTGATAAATGCTTCGATAATGTCGCGCAGGTTCAGCAGTTCGGGACGACCGCCCCGAATGGCGAGCATGTTGGCGGGGAAGCTCGATTGCGCCGGGGTGTGACGCCAAAGCTGGTTCAACACGACTTCTGGCGTCGCGTCGCGCTTCAGATCGATGACGATACGCACGCCAAGACGATTGGATTCATCACGAATGTCGGAAACGCCTTCGATCCGTTTGTCCTTGGCGGCTTCGGCGATCTTTTCCACAAGGCCGTTCTTGCCGGTCTGGTAAGGAATCTCGGTCAGAACGATCGACCGGCGGTCGCCACGCCCTTCCTCGACTTCATATTTCGATCGAACCATGATCGAACCGCGCCCCGTGTGGTATGCGGACCGCGCACCAGATTGGCCAAGGATCGTTGCGCCTGTCGGAAAGTCCGGTCCCGGCACGATTTCGATCAACTCATCCACACTGATCGCTGGGTTGTCGATATAGGCGAGGGCCGCTGCAATGACTTCGCCCAGATTATGGGGCGGAATGTTGGTCGCCATGCCAACGGCGATACCGCCCGCGCCATTGACCAGCAGATTCGGGAAACGCGCGGGCAACACCTGCGGTTCGCTTTCCGATGCGTCATAGTTGGGCGTGAAATCGACCGTATCCTTGTCGAGGTCGTCCAGCAGACTGTTGGAAACCTTTGCCAGTCGTGCCTCGGTGTACCGCATGGCCGCAGGATCGTCCGGGTCCATCGACCCGAAATTGCCCTGACCGTCGATCAGCATAACCCGCATCGACCAGTCCTGGGCCAAACGGGCAAGCGCCATGTAGATCGCGCTGTCGCCATGGGGGTGATATTTACCCATGACGTCACCGACGATGCGGCTGCATTTGCGATAGGGGCGCCCCGCGACATAGCCCGCTTCCTGGCAGGCATAAAGGATACGGCGATGCACGGGCTTCAATCCATCGCGCACGTCTGGCAGGGCGCGGCTGACGATGACGGACATGGCATAGTCGAGATAGCTCGACTTCATCTCGTCAACGATATTGATGGGTCTGATGTCCGAAGGATCGGCGAGTAATGTCTCGTCGGTGCTCAAATGTTTTACTCTTTTTTTCTGAGTGGCAGTTCGGTGATGCTTCTAGCCGAGGGGGCGAGTTATGTCACCCCTCGCGCACGCGCACGCGCGAGAAAATACAGGATCATCGATGGACGAAGCGCCACATGGACTCGGAAGACGCTTCCTGATCGTAGCTGTAACCATCGCTATCGAAGGATTTGAGTGATTCGGCATCCGTCAGGTGATGTTCGCACATGTATCGCGCCATCATCCCGCGCGCCCTTTTTGCCCCGAAGCTGTTGAATCGCAGACCGTTGGGTCCCCGTTCGCGAAAGTCTATGTCGATGACGCGAATGTGCGGCGGCATATGTTCTTTGGCAGCTTTCCAATATTCCTGGCTGGCCAGGTTCACCAGTACGTCAGTGCCCTGTGCTCGCATATCGTCGGCAATCAGCGCCGCGATGCGCCCGCCCCAGTATCGATACAGATTTTTGGCCTTGGGCGCCCACGACGTACCCATTTCCAGTCGATAGGGACGGATCGCATCGAAAGGCCTCAATAAGCCATACAGACCCGACAATATGCGCACATGATTCTGTGCGAAATGCAGTGATTCTTCTGGAAGGCTGCGCGCTTCGAATCCGACATAGACATCGCCCGCAAAGGCCATGATGGCGGGCCGTTCCGATTGGCCAAAAAAATCGGCATAGCGTCCAACGTTCAGTTCAGCCAAGGCATCCGATATATGCATCAGCCTTTTCAAGTCTCCAGCTTTCAGCTTTGCTGCGGCGCGCACCAGTTCTTCGGTTTGCGGTCCAAAACGCAAGCTCGTGACCGGAAGATCTGGAAGAGCTGAATTATAATCGAGTGATTTGGCGGGCGAGAGGAGAGTGAGCATGCGTTCCGCCTAGCCGAGGCGGAGCGGTCGGTCAAAGGGGCTGTAAACGCGTTCAACCGGTATTCAGTCACGACTGTCTAGGTCCATGAACGAGAGTTGGTCTTGTGCAGGACCGGCGCGGCATCTAGGGACATCATCAGAGCCGTATCAAGGAAGTGTTTGGAGGGTAATATTATGCGTTTCGTTTCTCCCTTGGCCCTTGGCCTTTTGCTGACGGTCACTGGCGTTGCCGTGGTGGGCGCATCACCCGCCATCGCCGCGAAAAAGGAAAAGGCACCAAAACAGAATTTCAGCGACGGTTTCCGCACGCCTGCCTCAGAACTGCAAAAGGCGATTACGGACAAGGACTTCGAAGCTGCCAAAACCAAGCTAGCGGCCGCCGAAGCCGCGGCAAAAACGCCCGATGATATTTATACGCTTCATCTTTTGCGTCTCCAGCTTGGCATTGGCCTGAATGATAATGCGATGCAGCGCGCCGGAGTGGAAGGCATGCTGGCGAGCGGAGCGTCCCCGGCGAGCGAAGCTCCCAAATATCATTTCTATGCCGGCCAGTTCGCGTTGAATGCGGACGACGTTGATGCTGCGATTTCTCATCTGCAACAGGCAGTCGATGGGGGTTTTCCAGGCAGCGCCCCGCATGTGTTGCTTGCCGAAGCCTATTTCAAGAAAGCGACCGCCACTGCCAAGGGCAATCAGTTGACGCCGGATGGGAAGGCCGCCGTGCAGGCCGGATTGCCGCATCTCAAACAGGGCGTGGAAATTGAAAAAAGCGAGGGCAAAGCCGTCCCCGCCAGCTGGTATGAGCGTGGATTCCAGCTCGCCTATCTTGCGGGATTGCCGGAGGCCAGCGATTGGGCGATGATGACCGTTGACGCGGACCCGAATGCGAAGAATTGGCGGAATTTGCTGCGCGGCTATCAGGATACGCATCGCGCGCTGACCAAGGCCGAAAATCTTGATCTGATGCGCCTGATGCGCGTGACAGGCGCGTTGGAGAGCGAACATGATTATTCCGAATATGCTGAAGCGGCGGTCAGCAGCGGTCTGCCCGGCGAAGCCAAGGCGGTCATAGATGAAGGTCGCAGCAAGACCAAGATCGGCCCAGCGCGCCTGTCCGAAATCTACGGCATCGCCAATAGCCGCATAGCCGGCGACAAGGCCAGTCTCCCTGCAGGCGCGCGCGATGCGGCGAAGGCAGCCAATGGCAAGGTCGCATCATCAACTGCCGATGCCTATCTGGGCTATGGTGAATATGCAAAGGCAGCGGAACTGTACAAGCTTGCTTTGCAGAAGGGCTCCGTCGATGCCAATGAAATCAATACACGCCTTGGCATTGCGCTGGCCAGGTCGGGCGATTTGCCCGGGGCGAAAGCCGCATTTGAAAAGGTCACGGCAGGAGCACGGCAGGATATTGCCAAATTCTGGCTGACGTGGCTTGGCAAGCAGCAAGGCTGATTTGAATGCTAATTCAAAAGGGAGCAGAATTCCTCTGCTCCCGTTTTCATATCCGGTCGTTGTGACTGCGGTACAGCGAAAGATTTTATGAAAAACGACTCATTTCGCATAATGCTCACACTGGGCGCAGCCTTGGTGCTTGGACTGTCGACCGGTGCTAATGCAGCAAAAAAAAGCAAGACGCCCGATTATGTTCTTGGCAATGACTTTCGTTTGGCGGCGCGCAATGCTCAGGCAGCAATGGATATGGGCGACACCGTGACCGCCAGCGCCCGGATAGGAGCGCTTGAGGCGGCCGCTCACACAGGTTCGGAAAAATATATCGCCGCAGCGTTGCATATGCAGTTGGCGGCGAAACAGGCTGATTTTACCGCGCAACGGAAAGCATTGAATGCGATGCTGGAAAGCGGTGGAGCCCCCGGAAGCGAGATACCATATCTACGTTATCTGGCCGGCTATTTCAGTTTCATGCTGAATGAGTTGAAGGACTGTGTGGCGCAGATCACGTATGCACGGCAGTTAGGGTATGACAGTCCACAAGCAACACTGATGCTGGCAGATGCTCATCTGCGGATGGGCAACTATCCGGAGGGCATGGGTTTCTTGTCTCAAGCCGTGACACAGCAACGCGCCGCAGGCGGAAAAGCCGATGCATCATGGTATGATCGGGCCGTATCCTTCGCTTATAAGGCGAAGGATTGGAGTGGCCTTGCATCCTGGTACAGGCAGAAAATCACGCAGTATCCGGCGCCCGAAAACTGGCGCAGCGCTATCAGTAATTACCTGGATAATCCTGCATTGACCTCGGCGATGCGGCTGGACCTCTATCGCCTTGTTTCCGCCCGTGATGCACTGGCAAGTGAGCGTGATTATCAGGCCTATGCGCAGGCGGCCGTCGACAATGGCCAATATGGCGAGGCCAAGGCGGTTATAGAGGCTGGTCGAGCCGACGGCAGTCTATTGACGGGCGATGCGGCTATTGCAGGCATGTACAAGACCGCCGCAGCCAGAGCGACCAAGGACCGGGCGAAGCTCGCTACGCAAGCAGCCAAGGCCGCGAGCGCGGGAGAAGCGGCCAATGGTTATCTGGCGCTTGGTGAATATGGCCGTGCCGCCGAACTCTATCGAACTGCGCTGGCACAAGCATCTGCGGATCCAGGGCTAATCAATACCCGGCTGGGTATCGCGTTAGCACGTTCGGGTGATCGGGAAGGCGCCCAAAAGGTCCTTTCCGCTGTTACCGGGCCATGGACCGACATTGCTCAATTCTGGCTGCTATGGGCAAGTCAGACGGCGGCGGCGACTCCCAAATAAGTTTCATTTCCGTAGCGGGACGCCGGGCAAATTTTTCGCGGTGCGGATCGTAAGCGAAGTTTTGACGCTCACTACATTAGGCGCCGGCGTTAGTTGCGACGTGAGGAATTGTTGAAAGCTTTGCAGATCGCGCGCGACGACCTTTAACATGAAGTCGATTTCGCCGTTCAACATATGACATTCACGCACTTCCGGCAGATGCGCGACATGATCTTCGAATGCCTTTAAATCGGCTTCGGCCTGGCTTTTCAGACTGACCATCGCAAAAACGGTAATGCTGTAACCAAGCGAAGCCTGATCGATCATTGCATGGTATGATTTAATTACGCCGTTATCTTCCAGAGAACGCACCCGGCGCAAACAGGGTGGCGCGGTCAGGCCCACCTTTTTGGCCAGATCCACATTGGTCATGCGGCCATTGTCCTGCAATTCGGCCAGTATCTGCATGTCAATGTCGTCGATGTTCATTCCAGCCATGAACTTGCAATAACCTTTCCTGTTGATGCGCCGGATACTAATAATATTTCAGGAAAATGCAATTGTCCCACTATGCGACGTTTCATTCTGGTATCTTCCTATTTCGCGTGAACCGGCCTATTCGAAAACCTTAATGAAAGATTAGGAAAGTTCGGGAGCCAGCATTGCGCTTCAATGACATATTGCAGACTGTGCTTATGGCGCAGTCGTCAAATGGAAACGGGGCTGTGACCCGTTGGAGGCAATGTGTCGATTTACTGGCACAGTTCGACCGGCCGAGCGGCGATGCGATAGCGCCCGCTGACCGGGAATCGCTGATACATATACTGGAATCCATGCGTGATCAGATCAGCGAACGGCAACGGATATCCACCGTTGTTGACTTGGGCAGCCGTTTGCGTTCGCCCAGACTCATTCGTTTTTTTGCCGCGGACCGATCCGCGATTTGCGCGGCGGCAATGGCCCGCGCGGAATTGCCGGATGCATCTTGGGCCGAATTGATTGGGGAGCTGTCACCTACCGCACGAGGTATATTGCGCCACCGTCGCGATCTGGGGCCACTTGCACGCCGGGCAATCGACAGCTTTGGCGCGCATGATCTGGTGCTGACCAATCGCATGGCGGCCAATGCGAATGAGGGAAGCCCTCAATCAGAAACGCCATTGCAAGCCATATCGGAGCCGCAGGAGGAGGAAAGCCAGATCCGCCGCCTGGTGGATCGAATCGAAAGCTTTACCAGTGGTCGCGGCTTGCGTGCGCCTGTCGCTGAAACGCGCAAGGAATTGGATGCTGCCGTTGGGGAAGCAACTGAGCATGAAATCAGAGAATTCAGCTTTGAAACCAATATGGACGGCGTCATCCATTGGGTGAAGGATGCTCCGCGTGCCCAATTGATCGGTCTTTCCATTTCCCAGCCGCCGCCATTTGCCAATGCCGGTCCGGACGGGCACGTCGCAGGGGCTTTTCGCCATCGCACAGCCTTTCGTAATGCGCGTTTTACGATCGAATCGGGGCGACTTGCAGGCGAGTGGCGGATGTCGGCCATACCTTATTTCGACCAGCAAACCGGCCGGTTTCAGGGTTACAGAGGCAATGTCCGGCGACCGCATCTGCATGAAGTCAGCGCGACTACAGGCCGCTCCGGGGGACTTTACGGATCATCCGTTCCCGGCGAATCGCTGCGCGAATTGATCCATGAGCTGCGCACGCCTCTCAATGCCATTTTGGGTTTTGCGGAAATTATCGATCATCAGTTTTTCGGACCTGTAAGTGGGCAATATCGCACCTTGGCGAGCAATATCGTTACAGATGCGCAGCAGCTGCTCGGCACGTTCGATGATCTGGATCTGGCAAGTCGTATCGAACGCGGCGATCTGGAATCGCGTCCGGGATTCGTTGATGCCGCCGATCTCCTGCTTGGACTTGCGGCCCGGTTCAGCGACAACGGCGCAGCTGCGCGGCTCAGCATAGAGACAGGGGATGAACTGCCGCCACTGGGGCTGGAAGCCGTGCAGGCCGAACGCATGTTCCAGCATCTGTTACGTGCGGTCTTGTCCGTTTCGGGTCCGGGAGAGCCCGTCCAAGGCCATTGTTCATACGACCACAGCAGCAGAGCGATCGTATTTGCTCTGGATCGTCCGATAGCTTTGCGGGGTATGGCAGAAGCGGACATGTTCGATCCTGCTTATGGACCCGATGGCGAATGGCCGGACGCGCCCCTGTTAGGCATCGGTTTTTCGCTTCGGCTTGTACAGAATCTGGCGCGCGGTGGTGGAGGGCAATTCGTGATCGAGAACGACCGCTTCATTCTCACCTTGCCCGCCATGGTCGAGGCGGAGGAAAGCGGAACCGGCGCCTGATCGAATTATTGGCGGGCTGTCCCGTTCGCATTTTACCGGAATCTTCATTCCCATGAGTCATTTTCCCGTCAAAGCTTGATTCGGCTTCGACATCGAAAGGGAATGAACTTGCCTTCTGCCGCCATGCGGACCGATACTCACGACGGAGCCTTCAACCGCTATCCCGACCAGCGGGACGTCATCGCGCTCGCGCCCGAATTTGGTGTGCGTTTCACACTGTTTATCGACACGGAAGAAGAGTTTGACTGGGGAAAGCCATTTTCCAGAACGGACCACACAGTCAACAGCCTGCGGGGACTTGCTGAAGGACAGAGTTATCTGACCCGATCGGGAGTGCGTCCAGTACATATGGTCGATTATCCGATCCTAGAAAGCCCTGCTGCCGTCGAATTGCTGCGGGCATGGTTGGCGGCGGGGGAGTGCGATGTCGGGGCGCAGCTTCATCCCTGGGTCAATCCACCGCATGAAGAGCAAGTGACAGCCGCCAACAGCTATGTCGGCAGCTTACCGGAGGAACTGGAGCGCGCCAAAATTTGTGCACTTCGCGACCGGATAACAGCAGAATTGAGCAAGCCGCCGGTCAGCTTTCGGGCCGGTCGCTACGGGGTTGGGCCAAATAGCGCTCGCTTGCTGGAGGAGGAGGGCTTCCTCCTGGACAGTTCCGTACGGGCACTGTTTGATTACCGCGATCAGCTTGGTCCGAACTTCTATCACCTTCCGCTTGTGCCCTATTGGGCTGGGCCGGAGCGTCGGCTGGTCGAATTGCCGCTATCTACGACCTTTACCGGATATTTGCGGGGACTCGGGCGACCACTATACAGCTTTGCCCGGAAATTCGGCCCTCTACCGGGTGGCTTGTCGAAGCTTGGCATGCTGACACGCGTGGCACTGACGCCCGAAGGTATTCCGGTGGGCAATGCCCTTGAAGCGATCGACAAAATGCTGGACGATGGCGTGCGCGTGTTGAACCTGTCTTTCCATTCGCCTTCGCTGGAGCCGGGACATACGCCATATGTACGGGATGCCGCCGATCTACGGGCTTTTTATGGCTGGTGGGATGCTGTGCTGAACCGCATGACGCTGCGCGGCGTTCAAGCGGCATCGCTTGATGAGTTTCTTGCTGCTGTGCCCCCGCCTGAATTCCGCATAAAGGCTTGCAAAGACAAGCAGCGGTCCGCTATCGGACGGCCTTCGACTGGTGGGGGCCTGTAGCTCAACGGTAGAGCCGGCCGCTCATAACGGCTAGGTTGGGGGTTCGAGTCCCTCCGGGCCCACCAATTCGTCTGTAAATTTCATTCTTTCGCCCCGGCGCGGCCTTTTCGGGTTGCCAGAAGAGCGAAGGGGTGCTTAAGGCACATCGACCTCGGGGAGTGGCGCAGCCTGGTAGCGCATCTGGTTTGGGACCAGAGGGTCGCAGGTTCGAATCCTGTCTCCCCGACCATTTAAATCTCAGTAAGATTAATCCTAAAGGTCATATCTCGCGATTCAGGAGCATTTGAATTGGTGGCGGCTGCCGCCATAGTGCAACTGGATGACTAGCCAACGGCAGGTCTGCGTGAGGAAGAAAATTGCGACTGTTGCTGATCAACCATCGCTATTTCGTCGCGAGCGGCGCGGAGCGCTACCTGTTTAATGTGGAACGGGTGCTGCAGCGCGCCGGGCATGAAACAGCTGTCTTTTCGATTGATTATGAGGAAAACCGGCCCAGTCAATGGTCGGATTACTTCACATCGCCGATCGGCGGGCGGGATGAGGTTTATTTCGATGAACACCGCAAACATCCCGCGACTTATACCAAGACTGTTGCCCGTCTGTTTTATTCCAGAGAGGTCGAACGCGATCTGTCGCGTTTGATCGAAGCCTTTCGGCCTGATGTTGCGTATCTGATGCTTTTCCTGCGAAAATTGTCGCCATCCGTTCTCGTGGCGCTCCGCCAGACAGGAATACCCATCGTCGTCAGAGTATCGGATTATGGCTTCCTTTGCGCCGAGCATCATTTTCTCCGCGATGGAAAAATGTGCACGCTATGCCTTGGCGGCCGCCTGTTGCCCGGCGTCCTGCATGGCTGCGTTCATGACAGCCGCATTGTATCCGCACTTGATGCGGCTGCCACATGGCTTCACCGCAAACGAGGCTATTTCGATCTGATCGATCGGTTCGTGACGACTAATCCCTTTCTGACCGACATGATGATCAAGGGCGGTTTTGCTCCCGAAAAACTGACCTGCATCCCGACATTCGCCGATGAGGAAATTTTCTCGCCGCGTAAGGACGGCTCGGCGGAATATCTACTCTATACCGGACGACTTGATCCATCGAAGGGTCTGGAGACGCTGATCGATGCCATGGCGATCCTCAAACATCGTATGGGCAAGCCGCCGCCGCTCCGTATATTGGGAGGCCCCCAATATGAGAGCTATGAAAGAGCGCTGATCCGGCGGAGCGAACGGGCTGGTCTCCATGATTGCGTCCATTTCGAAAAACCGGTTCCGGCCAAAGCGGTAGCGGAGCTTTTGGACCGCGCAATCGCGTCGATTATTCCTTCGCGATGGTTCGAAAATCTGCCCAATTCCTATCTGGAAAGCATTTGCGCGGGTGTGCCCGTCATTGCTTCAGATCTGGGCTCACTCGCCGCAGCCATCAAAGATGGAGAGGATGGGCTGCTCTTTCAGGCAGGCAATCCGGTCGCGCTGGCCGACTGTATTGAAAAGCTGCTAGCGGATTCGCAGTTGGACAGACGTCTACGCTGCGCTGGCCCTTTGAAGGCGCAGGCTGAATATTCCGCAGAGCGCCACCTGCAGTTGCTGACGGATCTTTTCAATGAGGTGATCGGGACCAATGCGCGGCCTGCGGGCTTTAAAGTGGATTGAGTTCTGCGAAATCGCTGGCCGATTGTCCCTGATAGCCGCCGCTGCGCCAAACGCGGCCGATCACGCCTTTCAGAACCGAAACGGGCAGGGCTCCCACCAGCAGCGCGAAAAAAACGGGATCATGCCGTCCGATGGACAGCGCCAGCTTGCCCACTTCATCGGCTCGACCCCGCCGGATAGCACGGTGAAAGAGAAGACGGCTCAGACGATTGCGGCCGGAACGAAAGGCTCTCGCCAGCTCAGGGTGGCGAGGCAGCAGATCTGCCGTACACAGATCGCGCGAACGCAGCATTTGCAGCACATCGCTCGACATGTTGTCGGGAAGGTCGCGATAACCCGTCAGCGGTTCTGCCACGAGTCCGAACGCATAACGTTCGGCAATCTCGAAATAGAGCTTCCAGTCCTCGCAGCCCTGCCCACCGCGCATGCGTAAAAGGGGGTCATAGCCGCTGGTCCGGTCGAATGCTGCGCGCCTGATAAGGGCCGAACTGCCATTGCCGATGAAATTATTATAGGCGAGCGCTGAAAGCACGTCGCCCTGATGCCGCGGCTGATGCCGCAGTTGAATCACATGCGAATCCCGGTCGATCAGTGCAAACCAGCTATATACCAGACCAAGCCGATCCCCGCCGTCACGAAAGACGCGGAGTTGCCGCTCTATTTTCGCCGGATGCCAAAGATCGTCGGCGTCGAGCGGCGCTATGAATTTTCCGATGGATGTTGCAATTCCTGCATTGCGCGCCGCCGCAACACCCGAATTCGCCTGTCTTAGCAATCGCACGCGGTCGTCTTTGGCAGCATGAGCCAGGACAATTTCCGGCGTTTCGTCAGTCGAGCCATCGTCGACAACTATTATTTCCAGCGCGGCATGGGTCTGCGCCAGGGCGCTTTGAAGCGTCTCACCAAGAGTGCGACTCGCATTATAGGCCGGTATTATGACCGATACGGTGCTATTTTCTGCCGCGCTCAAGGGCTTCTCCTTTCCGTCTCGACAAAGTGCCTGAGGGCAGCGACCAGAGATAGCGCCGTTTGCCTCAAAATCGGAACCTGCCGCCGCGAGTCGGTGTTGTGTGGTCGTCAACTTGCAGCATGCTCTATGCCCAAGGATCAGGAGCCATACATGTCGCGCATCGCCATTGAACACGTCGATGCCTTCCGCATGCCGCCCGCGCTTGTCCGCGAAACGACCCGAACGCTTGTCGTCTTCTGGTGGGAAGACGTTCCGGTAGGGCAGGTCATGGACGATGGTCTGCCGGGTGAGCTTGTGGATTTGAAAGCCCATTGGCAAGTATTTTCGGCGTCCTCGGCCTGCAAGCGCGCGGAGCGTTTTTCTATACAAAAGAGGCGTCCGGCGCTTGATGCCTCGGTGATTATATGCACGCGCAACCGCCCCGATGCGCTGCGAAGCTGCCTTGCCTCTTTGACGCATCAAAGCCTCAAGCCACTGGAAATCATCGTCGTCGACAATGCGCCCAGCGACGACCGCACGCGCCGTGTCGCAGATGCAGCGGGCGTCAAATATGTACGAGAGGACCGTCCCGGCCTTTCAGCGGCACGCAACAGCGGAATTCGTTACGCCACATCGGACGTCATCGCCTTTACAGATGACGACGTCGTCCTGCACCCTCGCTGGCTGGAACGGCTGACTCTCGCCATTCAGGACAGCAAGGCGCTGGCTGTGACCGGCCTTGTCCTTCCGGCTGAGCTGGAGACTGAGGCGCAGCAACATTTCGAAACTTACTGGGGTTTCAGCCAAGGCTATGAACCTATGGCGTTCGATGCGGATTTCTTTGCCGCCGACAAGGGGACGGGCTGCGAAGCGTGGAAGATCGGGGCGGGGGCGAACATGGCGTTCCACCGCCGAGCCTTCGAATTGGCCGGCTATTTCGACACGCGGCTGGGTGCTGGCGCTGCCGGTTGTTCGGAAGATTCCGAATATTGGCACCGTATCCTGAGCCGGGGCGGCACATGCCATTACGAACCCGCAGCGGTCGCCTATCATTATCACCGGCGCGATCTGGCGGGGCTGGGCAGCCAGATATATCATTATATGAAGGGACATGCGGCCGCCCTGCTCGTACAATATGAGCGCAGCGGCAACCGGGGGAGTCTCTGGCGCCTCCTCTATTTCCTGCCGCGCTATGATGCCAAGCGAGCATGGCGTAAAATTCGCTACGGCGATCGACCGGAAAATCGCTTCCTCTGGCGGGAAATCGCAGGCCTTCTGGCGGGTATCGGCTATTATCTGCGGCACGGCAGGCCGCAATTGCCGTGAGTGCCGTTTCCGTCGTCGTTCCCGCACGCAATGCGGAGGCCACGCTGGCGGTCACGCTTGACAGTCTGCTCGCCCAACGATGGGACGATTGGCACGTCATCATCGTCAACGATGGCTCGACCGATGCTACAGCCGGAATTGCATCGGATTATTGCGACCGTGATGCCCGTTTCCAACTGGTTGAGACCGCTGGCGCTGGCGTTGCGGCAGCCCGCAATGAGGGGTTGCGTCATGCGCAAGGCCGCGCGCTGCTTTTTCTTGATGCGGATGACTGGATTGCGCCCGATCATCTGGCGCGGCTGTCAGAAAAGCTCAGGAGTGATCCCGGTGCGGGCGCGAGTTATTGCGGATATGTCCGTGTTACGCCGGAGGGGCAGGCATTCATGCCGCGTTTTTCTCCCGAAATTGCAGCCGATGCACGGCGAGTGTTTGGGCGGAGCAATCCGTTGGCGACGCCGCATACGGTCATGCTTGCGCGCGACAAGGTGGAAAATCTGGGCGGTTTCGACACATGCTTCCAAACCTGCGAGGATTGGGACCTATGGCAGAGGCTGGCCTTTTCCGGCGCACGATTTCTCCCGGTAGAGGATGTCCATGCCCGCTATTGTCTGCGGCGGGGATCGGCGTCGCAAGATATGGGGCAGCTTTTCCGCGACGCTGCCACGCTGCTTGACAAAGGCGCTGCCGGGCAGTCGAATGGGCATGGCGAGCAAGAATTGAGCCTCGCCTGGTTCGGCCTTTGGTGCGCGGCGCTATCCGCCGGTCAAGACCGCCCGCTTCCCAACTGGCTGCCCGAACTTCCGGCCGTTTCTGTCCCGGCCAGCGAAGCGCGCATGACTGCATCCCTGTTGATGGAGGCTCTATGCACGGGCGCCTGCTGTACGCCTGCTCACCTGACAAGCAGTTGGGCCGAAACCAAAGAGCGGCTTCGGATCATTCTGGATGAACATATCGAGCCGGATGCACATGGAATCGTGTTCGACAGCTTTGCCGATATGCTGGGTGTGGCCCCTTTGAATCCAATGGAACTGGTGAGCGTCGTCATCCCTGCGTACAAGGCGACTGAAACCATCGGAGAGACGCTGCAAAGCGTGCAGACCCAGACGCATGCGCCGCTGGACATCATTGTGGTCGATGACGGTTCGCCTGATGATACGCAGGCGATGATATTGTCGTTTGCGGCGAGCGATCCGCGCATCAGCCTGATGCAACAGGCCAATGCAGGCGTTGCCGCGGCGCGCAACCGGGGCTGGAAAGTCGCTGCGTCCGACCTCATTGCCTTTGTGGATGCTGACGATCTTTGGGCGCCGTCCAAGATCGAAAGGCAATTGGCCGCGCTAAAGGCGGAAGGGCCGGGGACCGGGCTTGCCTATACCTGGTACGCCCGGATCGACGAAGACAGCCTGATCACCAGTCGCAGCCACCGCCCCATTGTACAAGGGGATGTGTTGAAGGCGATGTTCCTGGGGAATTTCATCGGCAATGGCAGCGCCGCCTTGATGATCCGGGCTGCGTTGGAGGAGGCGGGTGGTTTCGATTCCAGCTTGCATGCGCGTGGTGCGCAAGGATGCGAAGATTTCTCGATCTATTTCCGTATTGCCGAGAAATATCGCTTTGCCCTCGTACCCGAGCCTCTCACCGGCTACCGCGTGCTGCCGGGCAACATGTCCAGCGACATGCTGCGCATGCTCCGTTCGTTCGATCTGGTGGCGGCAGAAATGTTGAGCCGCCATCCCGCGCACCACCGCGACATCATGGCAGGGCGCGCCTATTTTCTGGAATGGAGTATCCTCACAGCGGCAGAACGGGGCGCTTTTCGGACAGGAGTTCGTCTGTTTCTGGCCTATTTCCGACAAAAGCCGGTCAACAGTTCCATGCTGCTTGCTTGGAAGCTTCCGCGTGCGATTATCAGGGGACTGCGGCTCCGTGTCGCCGGGAAGCCACGTCGCCGCCGCGATTATGCACCGTCCCGCTTCCTGATCGGTTGTTATGATGGCGCAGCGATGGGGGAGACGAGCCATGGCTGACGCCGGAAAAACTGCCACGGGCGGCAAGATCGCGGCTCTTAAGGACCTACGCGTCTTGTTGGACATCGCCCCGGCGGCCAAGCGCACCGCGCCGCTGCTGATCGGTCTGGGCGTCTTTGCTTCACTCGCGGAAACGGCTGGCATCAGCCTCATCATTCTCTTCCTATATGCCGCACTAGGCCAATTTGATGCGCCGGGTGCGGCTGCACGGGACTTTGGCCAACTGGCGGCGTCGATATTGCAGGCGCTCGGCGGTCCCCTACAGCTTGCAGCTGCAATATTCGCGCTGATCGTGCTGAGGGGCATTATAGGATATGCCTATAGCCGCATTTCGCTGGGTCTTGCCGCCCGCATCAGCGAGACCGCCCGGAATGTCATTCACGGCCAGTATCTCGATGTATCCTATGATTTTATCCGCCGCCATGAACAGGCTGAGCTGATGGAGATATTGGGCACTGACAGCTGGGGGGTGGCGGCGGCCTATAATGCCTTCATGCGCCTGATCATAAATGTCTGCGCGATAGCGGTTTTTGTCTTTTTCCTACTGCTTCTTTCGTGGCGCATCACTTTGATCGCTGCCCTGTGCGCCACTCTGGTCTCGCTGTTCCTTGCGCGCCTGTCCCGTCCGGTGACTCAGCTTGGCGCTTCAGTGAAATCGGAACATCAGTCCATGGGCGCGCTCATGCTGATGACGCTTCAGGGGATGCGCGCCATTCGCGCCTATGGCCGGGAAAGGGCACAGCAAAAGGCATTTCTCAAATCATCGGCAGCCGCACGGCGGAGCCTCGCCCGAATGGAAAGGCTTTCGGCTGCCATCGGCCCCGCGACACAGATGGGTTACCTGGCCATAATCTGCCTTATCGTTGGAGGCGCTGGCTTGCTCAAGGTCGATTTCCATACGACCTTGACGATGGTCGCGCTGCTCTATCGCTTGCAACCGCATTTGCAGGAGTTTGAAAGCAATTCTCTTTTTCTCGCCCAGTCATCTCCGCAATTACAGTCGGTGAGACGCATGATCGGCCGGACCGGAAAATCCTTTCCAGATCAGGGAATGCTTCCCATGCCCGATCAATATCAGAGCATTGGCTTTCGCGATGTGACTTTCGGCTATGACGGAAAGCATGCACTCGACAATGTGAGCTTTGATATTCCTCACGGGCGGACCACGGCGCTGGTAGGCGCAAGTGGATCAGGCAAGACAACAATCGTAAGCCTGCTCCTGCGCCTCTACACACCCCAAAGTGGACAGATTCTGCTCGATGGCGTGGAGATCGGGAATATTCGCCGCGATGAATGGCTGCAGGCGCTTGCCGTGGCTGGTCAGGATATCGACCTGGTGGAGGGAACGGTGCGGGACAATGTTCTGATGGCCCGTCCTGACGCCGATGAAGCAGCACTGGCCCAAGCCTATGCCTTATCGGGTCTCGCCGATATGCTATCCGGGCTGGAATATGGCGACAGGAACTGGATCGGACAGCAGGGGCTCAACCTTTCCGGCGGCGAAAGGCAGCGCGTGGGGCTCGCCCGCGCCATATTGCGCGACCCGGACATATTGATCCTCGACGAAGCAACCAGCGCGCTCGATACCGCACTGGAAGCGCAAATTCGCAAGGCTCTGGAACAGCGATTTGCGGGTCGAACGATCCTGATCATCACCCATCGGCTGGAAACGGTGCGCCATGTGGATCATGTCATCTGCCTGAGCGAAGGACGAATGCTGGGGGAGGGGCCACCTGCCGAAATGCTCGAACCACGACCCGGCATATCCCTCGCCGCCCTGGCTTAGTTGTTAGGGCATGTTAAAGAGTTTGTAGTCGGATCAGCGTCAGTTGTCTGTCGTCTCTGCCAAGCCACGGCAGTGCGCACGATCATATCAATGTCCGACATCGTCGGCCTCCATCCCAACTCGCGGTGGGCCTTGGCGGCGTCGGCGATCAACACTGGCGGGTCGCCGGCCCGCCGCGGCCCCATGTGCGGTGGATGGTCGGCCTCGCAAATCCGGCCGACAGTGCGGGCGATCTCAAGGACGGTTGTACCCTGTCCAGTACCCAGGTTAAAAGGATGAAAGCCGCGCCTTTTCATGATCCATTCGCCCGCCAGGACATGCGCTGCCGCAAGGTCATCAACATGGATATAATCGCGCACGGCGCTTCCATCGCGAGTGTCGAAATCCGTGCCAAAGACGGTGAAGGGCCGCTGATCGGACAAGGCGCCCGCTATAGCCAGCGGAATGGCGTGGGTTTCCGGATCATGGCATTCGCCAATATCTCCATCCCGATCGCATCCGGCGGCGTTGAAATAGCGTAGCGCCACGCTGTCCAGCCCATGAGCAACTGCATAATCAGAGAGCATTCTTTCCACCATCAGCTTTGACCAGCCATAGGGATTGATCGGCCATTGGGGATGCGCTTCGTCGATTGGCACGCGCTCGGGCACGCCATAAGTGGCACAGGTGCTGGAGAATATGAGCTTTGAAACGTCTGCCGCGCGCATTCGGTCAAGCAGGGTGAAGCTGCCGATGCAATTGTTGCGATAATAGAGTTCCGGCTGGCGCACCGATTCCTCGACATAAGCGAAGGCAGCGAAATGACCGACAAGGTCAGGCCTGTACTCGTCGAACGCAGCATCCAGTGCGGTCCGGTCCAATATGTCACCCACGACCAACGGCCCCCATTTGACCGCTTCGGCATGACCACGTGAAAGATTGTCGAACGTGACCACCCTCCATCCGGCTTGCGCAAAAGCCTTGCAGCAATGCGAACCGACATAGCCCGCCCCGCCGGTCACCAATATCGTCCGCCCATTCATCCCTCTATCTGACCCAAATCCATCTGCTGACGGAAATAGTCGATAGTCCGGCCCAGCCCCTCTTCGAGTGACACGGCGGGCTGCCAATCCAGCAACTGTCGGGCAAGGCCTATATCGGGCTGGCGCTGGCGTGGGTCGTCCTGCGGCAGCGGGCTGTATTCCAGTTTCGACGCACTGCCGGTCAGTGCGATTACCATCTGCGCCAGTTCAAGCATCCTGAATTCCACCGGATTGCCTAGGTTCACCGGCCCCGTGACGTCATCGGGCGAGTCCATCAACCGGATGAGTCCCTCGATCAAGTCCTCAACAAAACAGAAGGATCGGGTCTGCTGACCATCGCCATAAATCGTGATCGGCTGGTTCCGAAGCGCCTGAAGGACGAAATTGGAAACGACGCGGCCATCGTCGGGCTGCATCCGCGGGCCATAGGTATTGAATATTCGAGCCACCTTGATCGGCAGTCGATGTTGCCGCCAATAATCGAAAAACAGTGTTTCGGCGCAGCGTTTTCCCTCATCATAGCAGGAGCGGGGCCCGATGGGGTTGACCCGCCCCCAATAACTTTCGTTCTGCGGATGAATTTCAGGATCGCCATAAATTTCCGAAGTGGAGGCCTGCAATATCCGCGCGCCTGTGCGCTTGGCGAGGCCCAGCATGTTGATCGCGCCGTGTACGCTGGTTTTGGTCGTTTGTACCGGGTCATGCTGATAATGGATCGGACTGGCCGGGCAGGCGAGATTGTATATCTCATCCACCTCGACATAGAGGGGGAACGTTATGTCGTGGCGCAATAACTCGAAACGATAGTTGCCCAGTATCGCCGCGATATTGTCGCGCGTGCCCGTGAAAAAATTGTCGGCGCACAGGACCTCGTTGCCCAGCGCCAGCAGCCTTTCACACAGAAACGATCCCAAAAAGCCAGCACCGCCCGTCACGAGCACACGTTTCCTGCGCATCAGCTGCCGCTTTTTCATTCCCAAGTCGTGATCCGATCAAGAATTTACAAAGGCACCTTATAGCCTATCGGATCACGCCCAAGCGGCATCAGACAAGCCGTGGCGCCCTCACGGCGGAGCGCCACATTCAGTCGATACCAGATCACCCCTTCTAAAATTCCGCCCCTGCGTCTAGGAAGGCCGCCAAACCTCCTGACAGAAGACCACAATGTCCCAGCCTTTCTATATCACCACGGCCATCAGTTACCCCAACGGCCGCCCGCACATCGGTCATGCCTATGAAGCGATTGCGACTGACGCGATCGCGCGTTTCCAGCGGTTGATGGGCCGCAACGTGCGGTTCCAGACCGGCACGGACGAACATGGACTGAAAATGGCGCAAGCCGCGCGCGCCAAAGACATTGAACCCCGCGCGCTCGCCGATGAAATGTCAGGCTATTTTCAGGAAATGGATGATGCCCTGAATATCAGCTACGACCGCTTTATCCGCACCAGCGAACCTGCGCATCATGAGGCCAGTCAGGCGCTTTGGAAAGCGATGGAAGCCAATGGCGACCTCTATCTTGGCCGATATGAAGGCTGGTACTCCATCCGCGACGAAGCCTTTTATGACGAAAAGGAACTGATCGGCGGGGAAGGGGAAGCTCGTCTTTCACCGCAGGGAACACCGGTCGAATGGACAGTGGAGGAAAGCTGGTTCTTCCGTCTTTCCAAATATCAGCAGCCGCTGCTCGACCTCTATACAAGCCAGCCGGATTTCATCCGCCCCGAAAGCCGGCGTAACGAAATCATGCGTTTTGTCGAAGGCGGTTTGTCGGACCTCAGCATTTCGCGCACCAGTTTCGACTGGGGCGTCAAGGTACCCGACAGCGATGGCCATGTCATGTATGTCTGGGTCGATGCGCTCACCAATTATCTGACTGGCCTTGGTTACCCGGCCGACACACGGGATTACCGCACGTTTTGGCAAAAGGGCGGCGACATTTTCCATATTATAGGCAAGGATATTGTCCGTTTTCATACGGTCTATTGGCCTGCCTTCCTGATGAGCGCCAATCTGCCTTTGCCGAAACAGGTATTCGGCCATGGCTTCCTGCTCAACCGGGGCGAGAAAATGTCGAAATCGGTTGGCAATGTCGCCGACCCGCTGGAACTGTCGCAGGCTTTTGGCGTCGATCAGCTCCGCTATTTTCTGCTGAGCGAAGTTACCTTCGGAAATGATGGAAGCTATAGCCCGGAAGCTATTGTTCAAAAGTCAAATAGTGAACTTGCCAACAGCTTCGGCAATCTGGCGCAGCGGACACTCAGCTTCATTGCAAAAAACCTGGACGGTCGTATGCCGCAGGGCGAAAAGCAGGATGTCGATGAAGAGCTTCAGCAAAGCTTGGGGATAGCGGCCTACGCCTTTCGGATGGCAATGAACGACTTTGCTCCATCTGTAGCGATCGAAGCGTGGATGCGCGCTGTTTTTGCGTGCAACGCCTATATCGATGCGCAGGCACCTTGGACGTTGCGCAAGACTGACCCGGTGCGAATGGAGGCGGTTCTGGGCACGCTGTACGAGGCCATTGCAAGCCTCGCCATCATGATTCAACCCATCATTCCGGCCAGCGCGACGACGCTGCTGGACCAAATGGGAGTGCCCGAAGGCGAGCGATCATGTGAAGATGGCGCCTTTTGGTATTCCATTCCTGCTGATAGCGACTTCATCCTCGCCGCGCCCAAGCCGCTGTTCCCGCGCCTCGAACTTACCGAAGCGGACGCCTGAGCGACATTCGCCTTACATCGCCATCCCAGCGAAGGCTGGGATCCATGTCGCTATTCGCATTAAGCCGACGATTGAGGATAGCGACATGGGTCCCAGCCTTCGCTGGGATGACGGAGAAGATTTGGGAAACTTCCTGAACTTCCAACCGTGACGAAGTCGGAAAGACCCCCTATATCCCCCTCATGCTGATCGATAGCCACTGCCACCTGAACTATAAGGGCCTCGTTGAGGATCAGACCGCCGTGCTGGATCGCGCCCGCGATGCCGGGGTCGGCGTCATGCTCAACATCTCTACCCGCGAAAGCGAATGGGATGCGGTGCTGGCGACAGCAGAGCGCAACGCGGACGTCTGGGCCACCGTCGGCATCCACCCGCATGAGGCCGACGCGCATCCTGCGGTCGATACGGCCAAGCTTGTAGATCGAGCGAAACATTCCAAAATCGTCGGCATAGGCGAGACTGGCCTTGATTATTATTACGATCACAGTGACCGAGACCAGCAAAAACGCAGTTTTCGTGCGCATATCGCTGCTGCGCGGGAGACCGGTCTGCCGCTGATCGTCCACACGCGGGATGCCGAAGCCGACACGATTGAGATTCTGACCGATGAAATGGGGAAGGGGGCGTATAAAGGCGTCATCCATTGCTTTACCGCTAGCGGCGAGTTTGCCGACAAGGCGTTGGCTTTGGGCTTATACATCAGCATTTCAGGGATAGTGACGTTCAAGAATGCCAAGGACCTGCAAGCAACGGCAGCGCGTTTGCCGAGCGAAAAGCTGCTTGTCGAAACCGATTCCCCTTTTCTGGCCCCCGTGCCGCATCGGGGGAAAAGTTGTGAACCCGCCTTCGTTGCCGACACGGCACGGTTTCTGGCGGGTTTGCGGGGTGAAACGGTGGAGGAATTGAGCGCCAGTACGGGGCGCAATTTCCTGACCTTGTTTGACAAGGTCACCGTGGCAAAGGCGGTCGCGTGAAGCTGACCATATTGGGTTGCGGGACATCTTCAGGCGTTCCACGCATCGGCAATGATTGGGGTGCCTGCGACCCCGCCGAGCCCAGAAACAGACGGAGCAGGGCGTCCGTCATCGTGGAAACTGCAACCACCCGGATCCTGGTCGATACATCGCCGGATTTGCGGGCGCAGTTGCTGGCGGCCCACGTCATTGATCTCGACGCCGTGCTCTGGACGCATGATCATGCCGATCATTGTCATGGCATCGACGATATGCGGCAGATATTTCACCACCATGGCCGCCCGGTGCCCGGATACGCACGACGTGAAACGCTCGGTCATCTGCGCCGCCGTTTCGGCTATGTTTTCGATGGACGCAATGACTATCCAGCCACGATTGAAGCCCATATATTGCCTGACGACATGACCATTGGCGACATCCGGATAACGAGCGTGGATCAGCCGCATGGAGACATTTTCTCTACGGGATTCCGTTTCGAATATGAAGGGGTTTCAATATCTTATTCAACAGACTTCCATGAATTTACAGACGAAATGATGGGCCTGTTTACAGGGACGGACGTCTGGGTGGTCGACGCCTTGCGCGAACGGCCGCACCCCACGCACACGCATCTGGCGCTTACCCTTGACGCCATCGATACGGTGCGGCCGAGACAGGCCATTCTGACGCATATGGATCAGAGCATGGATTATGCTCATCTATGCACCATATTGCCGCCCGGTGTGGTTCCGGGACATGACGGCATGACGGTCAGCATTCCATGACCGGGCCGCAATCCGCTGAACTCATATGGCTGCTGCTGGCGATGGTTCTTGTCGGAAGCGCGCTGTTGTCGCGCCGCTGGTCCTTGACTGGTGCGCTTGGCATGGTGCTCTGGTGGATCGTCATTTTTGCGATCGCGCTTGGTCTTTTCAGTTATCGAAGCCAAATCAGTTCTATCGTCAATCATGTAAAATCCGAAGTGACGGGTGAGGCGCAACAGCGGGTCGAAGGCGACACGCTGCGGATACAGAAGTCACCGGACGGTCATTTCTGGGTTGATGGCCTCGTCAATGGAAACAGCACGCGCTTTTTGGTGGACAGCGGCGCCAGCATTACCGCGCTGTCGGAACGTGCCGCGCTTGCCGCGGGATTGAACATCGACCAGTCCGGCTTCCCGATGATGCTGGCAACGGCCAACGGCTCCATCGAAGCACATCGTTCCAATATAGCGCTGCTTGAGATCGGACCGTTACGATCCAGCGATTTGGCTATCGTTATTTCGCCAGCGTTTGGCGATGTGAATGTTCTGGGCATGAATTTTCTCTCGCAGCTTAAAAGCTGGCGCGTGGAGGGCGACGAAATGATATTGGAGCCAGCCTGAAACTGTATGGGGCATATGGGGCTACCCCACCCTCACTGCCATATATGATTTAACATAATATATATTATCGGACTTTTAGAATGACCGTGAGCAATCCCCCCAACATCACTCCCCTGACGGACATCATGGCGCGTTTACGGAATCCGGAACATGGATGCCAATGGGACATCGCCCAGAATTTCGCGACAATCGCGCCCTATACGATCGAGGAAGCCTATGAGGTCGCCGACGCCATCAACAAGAATGACATGGCGGCGCTATCCGACGAATTGGGTGACCTCCTGCTCCAGGTGGTGTTCCATAGCCGAATGGCTGAAGAAGCCGGACATTTTGCGTTTCAGGATGTAGTAGACGGCATCTGCCAAAAGATGACGCGACGGCACCCACATGTTTTTGGCGAAGACAGCCATTTTCCGGGATGGGAAGAGATCAAGGCTGATGAGCGCAGGCATCATGATGACAAAAGTGCATTGGCTGGCGTCGCTGCTGCTTTGCCTGCGTTGTTGCGTGCTGCAAAGCTTCAGAAACGTGCCGCGCGGACTGGTTTCGACTGGCCCGACACTGATGGGGTATATGCTAAAATATATGAGGAAATAGAAGAAGTTAAGGAAGCAACTTCACAATCGGACAAGGAAGATGAGGTCGGCGATCTGTTATTCGCAGTCGTCAATTTGGCGCGCCACATGAACGTTGATCCCGAACAGGCATTAGGTAAGGCCAATAGCAAATTTGAGCATCGTTTCCGTGATATGGAGCAAGAAGCCGGAGATGCTTTTGCGGGCCTGTCCCTGATGGAAAAAGAAAAGCTCTGGCAGTTGGCAAAGGGGAGATAATCAGGCTTTGCGCCGCAGAAAACGTGCATAGTCCGCATTGGACATTCGTACCCTGACGTCCAGCCGTTTTCCATCAACGCTGCTGTCCAGAACTTGCCCATGGGCATGGAGCCATGCGAGGCCTGCACCATCATCGTTGGCCAGAGTTATGGCATGTTCTTCACTCTGCGTTGTCAACTTTGCGCTTATAAGCCGTTGCAAGGCATCGATCCCGGAACCATCCAATGCCGATATGACCACCACATCGTCCCGGCGTGTTGCGATCTGCTGAACGTGGATTTCTGCGTCGGGTGCAAGCCGATCGACCTTGTTCCATGCTTCGATCATCGGGGAGGCCCCTTCCCCGCCCAGACCCAGTTCTTCCAGCACGTCCAGAACGTCGGCCCGCTGCGCCTCACTATCAGGGTGGGAAATGTCACGGACATGGATAATGAGATCGGCAGCGACCACCTCCTCCAGCGTTGCGCGGAAGGCAGCAATAAGCTGGGTCGGCAGATCGGATATGAATCCGACAGTGTCCGACAAGATGGCCTTGTCGATGCCAGGCAGACTGATCTGTCGCATAGTGGGATCGAGCGTTGCGAAAAGCAGATCTTCCGCCATGACGTCAGCGCCGGTCAAGCGATTGAAAAGCGTTGATTTTCCGGCATTAGTATAGCCTACCAGCGCAATGATGGGCCACGGCGCGCGTTTACGCCGATCGCGGTGCAATCCGCGCGTGCGGCTGACCTGATCCAGTTCCCGGCGCAGCTTCGCCATGCGATCCCGAATCTGTCGCCTGTCCGCCTCGATCTGTGTTTCGCCCGGACCGCCCAGAAACCCGAAACCGCCGCGTTGGCGCTCCAGATGGGTCCAGCTTCGCACCAGTCGTCCGGCCTGATAGTCGAGATGCGCCAATTCCACTTGCAACCGGCCTTCAGCGGTGGCGGCGCGTTCCCCGAAAATTTCGAGGATCAACCCTGTGCGGTCGATAACCTTGGCTTTTGTGGCCTTTTCCAGATTGCTTTGCTGGACGGGTGAAAGAGGGTTGTCGACAATCACCAACTCTGCCTCGCTGGTTTCCACGAGATCAGAGATCATATCGACCTGCCCGCTGCCGAACAGTGTGGCGGGCCGGGAAGCCCTCACATGAAAGGATTGCCGCGCCTGCACGTCGATACCAATGGCCGCTGCCAAGCCTGTAACTTCATCCAGGCGCGCATCAATATCGCGTCCGGCCCGCTTCTGGTCAGCATGGACGACAACCGCGCGCGTACCGCGCGTTACGCCGTCCTCTGCTTCACGTTGAAAAACACTCAATCGTTTTCCATGTCCTCATCTTCACCTTCGCCCGACAAATCGAGGGCATGGGTTGGCTGTACTGTCGAAATGGCATGTTTGTAGACCAGTTGCGCCATGCCATCGCGCTCCAGCATCATGCAGAACAAGTCATAGGCGGCAATTTCGCCCTGCAGCATGACGCCATTCACCAGAAACATCGTGACCGGATAGCCTGATTTGCGTACCGCGCTGAGGAATACCTCCTGCAACAATTTGGGTTTGCGCTGCGTCTCTTCAAAAGCCTTGCGGATTTCGGTCAAATCCATTGGCTGGGCCGGCATCACAGTCGAAATGGCATGTTTATACACAAGCTGCGATTGACCGTCGCGCCGCAATAAAACCGAAAAATTATCGAACCAGGTGATGATGCCTTGCAACTTGACGCCCTTGACCAGAAACATGGTCACCGGAGTCTTGGATTTCCGTAGGGAATTCAGGAAGATGTCCTGTAAGTTATTGACTTTATCGGCCATATGAATAGCTCCGTTATTGGTGGGGCATGGCCCACATTGCGCCGTTGAGTGACGTCGTATGGTCCCCTGCGGGTCAGGAAACTCTTTCTGCGCATAACTCAAATATCTGTGCAGGTCTATTGTGCAGCGCAAAAATTTGCGATGGAAAGGTTTATTCCTCGCCGCCTTTGCTTTCACTGATTCCCAACAACTTCAATTTGCGATGCAACGCCGAACGTTCCATGCCAATAAAGGTTGCGGTGCGGGAAATATTGCCGGAGAAACGGCGAATCTGGATTTTCAGATACTCCCGCTCAAAGCTTTCCCGGGCTTCGCGCAATGGCGAACCCATGATCGCCGTCTGAGCGGCGCCATCATGCGAGCCTCCGCCCGTGATTTCCGACGGCAGCATGTCCAGGTCAATGCGGCTGATCCGGTCGCCGGGCGCCAATATCATCGTGCGCTCAATAATATTACGAAGCTGCCGGACATTGCCCGGCCATTCGCATGCTTGCAGCGCAGCCATTGCGTCGCTTGCGATGTCTGGCGCACGTACCCGGCGATCGGCGGCATAGCGGGCGACATAATGCTCGACGAGCGCCGGGATGTCCTCTCGTCTTTCGTTCAACGGCGGCAACGCGAGCGGCACGACGTTCAGGCGGTAGAAAAGGTCCTCCCGGAAACGCTTCTGCTCGATTTCTGTGGAAAGCAGCTTGGCCGTTGATGAAATGACACGCACATCGACCTTGACCAGCCTTTGTCCGCCAATGCGGTTAAAACTCTGGTCGGTAAGCACGCGAAGAATCTTGCCTTGGGTGGTGAGCGGCATGTCCGCTATTTCGTCAAGATAGAGTGTTCCCCCATGCGCCTGTTCCAACAGGCCGGGCCGCACCAGTCCATTGCCGTCCTCAATTCCAAACAGTTCCTCTTCCACCCGGTCAGGAGTCATGCGTGCGGCCGATACAATGATGAAAGGCGCATCGGCACGACCGCTCCAACTGTGGAGCATGCGCGCGGCCACTTCCTTGCCAACGCCCGCCGGCCCCGAAATCAGGACCCTGCTTCCCGTGCCTGCCACGCGCCTGAGCGTCGCGCGAACCGCGTTGATGGCGCTACTGACGCCGGTCAGTTCATCATCCTGCCCTACCCGCGCCCGCAAGTCTTCATTTTCACGACGCAAACGATCCGTTTCGGTTGCGCGCGAAACCAGGTGAAGCAATTTATCGGCTTCAAATGGCTTCTCAATGAAATCTACCGCTCCCTTGCGAATTGCGGCGACGGCAGTATCGATATTGCCATGTCCTGAAATCACCAATACCGGCAGCGAAGGGTCGCGTTTCTTGATCTCTTCGAGCAGTTCCAGTCCATCCAACCGGGATCCCTGCAACCAGACATCAAGCAGCACCAGCGATGGACGTCGGGCATCTATCGCGCCCAGCGCGGCATCGCTATGCGCCGCTGTGCGGGTTTCATATCCTTCGTCCTCCAGTACGCCGGAAACAAGGTCGCGAATGTCCTCTTCATCGTCGACAATCAAAATATCAAGCGCCATCGGTTGTCACTGCCTTGTTTTCAGTCGTGCTTAAGTCGAGATTTTCAAGCGTCTGCGGGTCGAGAATGATGCGCACACATGTCCCACCGCCCGGCGCGTCCTCAAAGGTCATCTCGCCGAAATGTTCTTCAACGATCTTCTTGACGATTGCGAGGCCCAGGCCAGTGCCTTTTTGCCGGGTGGTCATATAGGGTTCGATGATACGGTCTCGTTCGGCAGGAAGTCCGATACCGTCGTCTTGAACGGATATGACGAACCGGCCCTCCCCTTCATCATAGAGGCGCATTTGCACATTGCCACGCGGCAAGCCATCCTCAAGTTCTGACTTTGCTTCAATGGCTTCTACCGCATTCTTGACAATGTTAGTCAGCGCTTGTCCTATTTGCCGTCGATCGCATACGATTTCCCGCGCATCGACCTCGCTTGCAAAGGTGAAGGCGATGTCAGGATGCGCGACTTCATGCAGAAACAGGGAATGACGCGCAATGTCGCCGATGGCCTCATGCCGGAAAACCGGTTTTGGCATCCGTGCAAAGGATGAAAATTCATCGACGATCCTGCGCAGATCCGCGACCTGTCGAATGATCGTGCCGGTCAGCCGGGTGAAGGTTGGCCTATCGTTGACCACTTCGCTGGAATAGCGCCGCTGCAACCGCTCCGCCGCAAGCTGGATAGGAGTCAGGGGGTTTTTGATTTCGTGGGCAATCCGCCGCGCAACATCCGACCATGCCGCTCGCCGCTGATCGGTCAATTGCTGGGTTATATCGTCGAACGTCAGAACATGGCCAGAAGCATCCTTCACCACCTTGACCGCCAGTGTAAGCAGATCAGAGTTTACTTTGACCTGTACGATGGCTGCATTCTGGTCACTATCGAGCAATTCGGCCAGCTCCGGGGAAAGCGCCGAAAGCGGTTCTCCGATATTGCTGACGTTTCCCTGTTGCAGGATTGCCTGTGCCGAACTGTTGACGAGCTGGACTGTGCCATTCTGGTCAACCGACAATACGCCCGCCGTCACGCCCGACAGTACGGCTTCAATAAAGGCCCGGCGGTTGTCGAGCTGGCTGTTGGCACTCACCAATGCGCTGGTTTGCGCCTCCAGACGCTGGGTCATGCGGTTGAAAGCGCTGGCGAGTGTGCCGACCTCATCCCGGGTATGTGGGCCAGACACCCGGGCGGACAAATCACCTGCCGTAATCTTGCGCGCGGCATCGACAAGTTCTGCCACTGGACGCACCAGACGGTCGGCAACCGCAAGTGCAATCCACACCGCAATACCGACCAGTAGCAACGAACCAACAAAAAGTGCCGCATTGAATTGTAACTGAAGGGCGCGTGAGCGTTGGGTAAAATCTTCATAATCCGCCAGCACAGCGCGTGCACGCTTCATCTGGCTGAACGCAGGCACGTCGGAATCGCGTGAGGCGTAAAGATAGACTTTGGCCTCTGGATCAAGCAACGTCACGGCTTCGATCCGGTCAGCCTGAGCCTTCACCACCACATTTTCGCCTTTGGCTAGGCGTTCGATAACATCCTTCGTCAAGCGATTTTCTGCGGCGCGCTTGTCTGGGTCCACCATGGCGGCGGTCCGTGCGACGCCGTCCTTGCCAATTTCGATGATTGCCGATTCATTGAGTTTTCGTGTGACGACCTGGAAAATATACCCTTCCGCAAAATCCGGGCTGCTGACGGACGTCTGTGACAGATAGTCACGTAAATCCCCCGCCATCGTGACGGTTTCATCACCCACTTCCTTTTTGTTCTGTTCGTAATAACCCCGAGCAAGGCCGCTGGCGTTTTGCAGCATGGTTCGCGCGTTTTCGGAAAACCAGAATTGCACGCCATATTGGAACAACAGCGATGCGAAGATAACCACCAGCAGCATCGGCACGCTTGCAATAATCGAAAATATCGCAACCAGGCGGACATGAAGTTGGCCATCCCCGCCAATCAGAGATTGCGAGGCACGCTTTTTGGCGATGCGCCGCCCAAGCAGCACGAGCAGTGCAATCGCAGGAACCAGGTTTGCGACCAGCAACAAGGCGACGACCGGCGGCGCCAGCAACTTGTCGGGCCGGTCGTGTCCGGCAACGACGAAATAGGTAATGACGGCGATCAGCAGGAAGGTGAGCAGCGTGGCTGCTTCAACAAAAGTAGCGAAATGAGGATTGCGCCGGAGTTGCGCCAGTCTCATCCGCCAGGACATTTTACCCTGGTTATGCTGCAGATCAGCCAAACTATTCATAGTTGCAGAGGTACAACAATGGCGTTGCTATTAACACACGGTTTTTGCACGCGAGCCAAATCAAATCCGATTATTCATTCGTTATGGCGCAGGCTTGCCGGGTCCATGCCATAATCATTGAGTTTTTTGCGCAATGTATTGCGGTTTATCCCCAGTATCTGGGCCGCCCTGATCTGATTGCCATCTACGCTCAGCAAGGCCTCCCTCAGTAATACGGGCTCGACCACCGACAAAAGCGCCTCATGCAGGACCTCATCGTCCGGGTTGCCATTACCGCCGGCATTTCCCAATAAAAGACTGTCCTTTGCCCATATCCGCACTGCGTTTTCCAATCGTTCCACCGATTCACCGGAATGTCCCCGATCAACCTGCGTTGCCGGCAATATCTGCTGCACCATGGTAGAACTTATGACATCTTCACGGCTTAATACGGCCAAACGCTGCATCAGGTTTTGCAATTCGCGGACATTGCCCGGCCAATTATACTGTGACAGCCATCGTGCGGCATCGTCCGCCAGCAGCTTGCGGGGCAAGCCGTCATTGGCTGCAAGCTCAAGAAAATGCCGGGCGAGCAGTGGCACATCATCACGCCGATCGCGTAGCGCGGGCAGATGAATGGGAACGACATTCAGCCGATAATATAAATCCTCACGAAACTTGTTTTCAGTGATCAGTGTCGGCAAATCCTGATTCGTGGCAGCAATGATCCGTACATTCACCCTGATGGGATTGGCGCCGCCGACGGTCGTGAATTCACCCGATTGCAGCACCCGCAACAACCGGGTTTGCGCCTCCATCGGCATGTCGCCGATTTCATCGAGAAACAGCGTGCCGCCTTGAGCTTGTTCGAACTTGCCGGCCGTGCGCGCCTGCGCCCCTGTAAACGCACCCTTTTCATGGCCGAACAATTCCGATTCGATCAGTTCTCGCGGAATGGCCGCCATGTTGATGGCAACAAAAGGCTTGCTCCTGCGCGGTCCCAGATTGTGAATGGCTTCAGCGACCAGTTCTTTGCCGGTGCCGGATTCGCCCAGCACCAGGATCGTAAGGTCGTTGGAAATCACTCGGGCAATAGTACGATAGACCTCCTGCATCGCTATGGAGCGACCTATCAGCGGCATGCCATCGTTTTCGTCGATGGAATGCTCCTCGTCGTCATCGCTAATCTGCTTTTTCGACAAGGCGTCGCTTACGGCGCGGGCTAGTTCATTAAGATCAAAGGGCTTTGGAAGATATTCGAACGCCCCTTTTTCGGTCGCGCGGACCGCTGTATTCAATGTGTTCTGGGCTGATAATATGATGACGTTCATGTCGGGATGTGCGGAAATGATATGGGCGACATCGTCCAGGCCATCGCCATCTGGCAGCTTGACGTCGGTAATCAGGACATCGGGCGCGAAACTGTTCAGCAATTGCGCACGTTCAGCGATGGTCCCTGCCGTTTTGATCTTGTGACCGCCGCGACGAAGAGCCTCGCTGATGACCACGCAGATCGCCCGATCGTCATCCACTACCAAAATTCGACCTTTTGGCGTCATGCCTGTCCCCGCGCCATTGGTAGCAGGATACGAAAAACACTTCGTCCGCTGTCGGGTTCACGCGAATATTGAACCAGGCCATTCATGTCGCGCACCAGCTTGTCGACAAGCGCCAGTCCAAGCCCCTGCCCGTCCCGCTTCCCCGATATGAAGGGGCTGAACAAATGTTCGCGAATGTGATCGGGTACACCCGGTCCGTTGTCGGAAATCCGTATTTCAATGGGTAGCAGGGCATTGCCCTTTCCTTCTACCATCACAAAAACGCCATGGCGAAAGGCTGTGGTGATCAGGATTTCACCTTTATCCACTAATTCAAGAGCTTCTGCTGCATTCTTCAGAAGATTCAACATAATCTGGACAAAAGCGTCTCCGTTAATTTCGGCAAAGGGCAAGGATGGATCATATTGCCGCACCAACTTTACATTTTTGGCAAATCCTGCTGCTGCCAATTCAACAGCCCTGTCCAGCAGGGGATAGATGTTTTCCGATCTGCAAGTCAGCGGTTGATCCGTGGTAAAATGCTGCATCCGGTCTATCAACGCCGCGATCCGATCGACTTCATGACAAATAAGCTGCGTCAAAGTGGCCGAATCATCGTCCACGCTGGCTTCCAGCAACTGAGCCGCGCCTCTGATCCCGGATAATGGGTTTTTGATTTCATGCGCCAATATTGCGGCTGCGCCCATCGCGGTGCCGCTTGCCGCGCGTCGGTGAGCGATGTTTTGCGCCTGACTGTGCGCGTGGATCGCAACCACTCGCCATCCGTCATGCTCGGCAATGGGCGAAATCATCAGATCGACCTCCATCGCCGCCATACGACCCGCGTGCACATGGACGTCATAAGCCGACAGCGGCTTATCCGTGTTCCAGAAGTCGACGCGCGCCGTCATATCGGCAATGCGGATCGTGCGGGCTACATCGCTGCCAATAATGGCCGATCGCGCCATGTTGAACAAGCTTTCGGCCCGGACATTTGCATTCATGATCCGATTGTCCGGCGCCACGATCAGCGCGGCTACCGGCATGGCGGTGAAAATATCCGCAAGATCTGGGTAACCGTGATGTGTCCGATGAGGCGGCGCCTGTGCCATCGGGTTCAGGCGGCAGCTCGGCTTAGCCAGGGAGCATAGAAACGTTCCAGCATATCTAACACTCTTGCGCCGTCAGCGACTTGATTGACGGCGTTGCGAAATTCGGCCGATCCCGTCAGGCCCTTGGTGTACCAGCCGATATGCTTGCGAGCCATATTGACCCCGACCACTGGACCATAATGTTCCAACATCGCGCAATAATGCTCTGTAATAACTGCATATTGTTCATCTATAGAGGGATCGGGTCGACGTTGTCCGCTGGCAAACCAGTGCATCACCTGGCCGAGCAACCAGGGTTTCCCATAAGCGCCGCGTCCAATCATCACGCCATCCGCGCCGCTCTGTTCCAGAGCGATTTCTGCATCCTCAATGGTACAGATGTCGCCATTGGCAATCACGGGAAGCTTGACGGCATCCTTGACCTTGCGAATGAAGGACCAGTCGGCGCTGCCCTTGTACATCTGGCAACGGGTGCGGCCATGGACGGTGATCAACTGCGCACCCAGATCCTCCGCAATATGCGCCAGCTCCGGTGCGTTGAGGCTGCTGTGATCCCAACCCATGCGCATTTTCACCGTCACAGGCACGCTGACCGCCTTGACTGTCGCTTCGATCAGCGATGCGGCCAGCGGCAGGTCCCGCATCAGGGCGCTCCCCGCTTCCCCGTTCACAACCTTTTTAACCGGGCAGCCCATGTTGATATCAATGATCGCCGCGCCACGATCCTCGTTCAGCTTCGCCGCTTCCGCCATTTCATACGGGGAACAACCGGCGAGCTGCATGGAGACAGGTTCTTCAACAGGATGCCATGCGGCTTTTTGCAAGGATTGCCGTGTTTCGCGAATCATCGCCTGACTGGCGATCATTTCCGTTACGTTGAGGCCAGATCCATAGCGGCGCACAAGCGTGCGGAACGGCATGTCCGTTACGCCGGTCATGGGCGCAAGGATGACAGGCATAGCAATCTGCATTGGGCCAATGGATATCGGGTCAAGTCTGCGCATCGATCTGCCTAAAAAACAGGCAGGCCATAGCGGCAAAGCGGCTGGCGGGCAAGAGAGGGCTGCGCTATGGCGCTGGGCATGAGGAATGGCAAACGGAACATAGCCTTGATCGTCGCGGCAGGGCGTGGTGAACGCTCGGGCGGCGATGTGCCCAAGCAATTTCGCAAGGTCGCAGGAAAAAGCCTGATAAGGTATGTGGTTGAGGCTTTTTCCAGCCATGCCAGAATTGATGACGTCATTCTTGTCATTGCAGAGGGGCAAGGCGATGACGTCAAGGCGGCACTGGGAGACATGCCGGTTCCAACCTGCGTAATCGGCGGCGCTACGCGTCAGGCGTCGGTGCGGGCGGGTCTGAACCATATCGCGGCAACGGGAGGTGCAGCCAAAGTGCTGATCCACGATGCGGCGAGGCCATTTCTGCCGCATGATGTTATTGAACGGCTGCTCGATGCGTTGGAGCACAGCACCGGCGCGATTCCCGTTTTACCTGTCGTCGACACGCTCGCGCACGGTGAGACTATCCTTGGCGATAGCGTTGACCGCACAGGCATTGTCCGGGTGCAAACACCGCAAGCATTTGACTTCAAAGCAATATTGACGGCACATCAAACCTGGAATGAAGGCCTGGACGCATCCGATGATGCGCAGATTGCCCGTGCAGCCGGTCATGACGTCATATTGGTCGGAGGGGACGTGATGTTGGAAAAGCTGACTTATCCCGCCGATTTTATATTGGCAGAGCAGCGTCTGGCAGATCAATATTCAATCCGCACCGGCATGGGTTATGATGTCCATCGCCTGGTTGCTGATGTGCCGTTGTGGCTTGGTGGCGTTCATATTCCTCATGACAAGGGACTGAGCGGACACAGCGATGCCGATGTTGCCCTGCATGCCCTGACGGATGCGATTTTCGGAGCCTTGGCCGAAGGTGATATCGGCAGCCATTTTCCGCCGTCCGATCCCCAATGGCGGGGCGCCGCGTCGGTGATATTTCTGGAACATGCACGTGACAGAGTCGCCGCGCGTGGCGGTCGGATCATCCATGTCGATCTTACCATCATTTGCGAGGCTCCGAAAATCGGACCGCATCGTGACGCCATGCAGATACGCATTGCAGAGGTTTTACGAATCGCGCCGGATCGGGTCGGGGTGAAGGCGACCACGACCGAAAGGCTTGGCTTTACCGGACGCGGCGAAGGCATAGCTGCACAGGCCATTGCCACACTGGCCCTTCCCGGCCTATTCTAGCGCCATGATCGACACCCTTCTTCCCATCGAGCTGGTTGAAGCCGCGCGCAAGGTGATCGACGCGAATCGAGCCACGGGGCGAACGATCGCGCTGGCGGAAAGTTGCACCGGCGGGCTTGTAGCAGCGGCGCTCACCGAAATTCCTGGATCTTCCGATGTGTTCGAAACGGGATTCGTCACCTATTCGAACGAATCAAAAATGGAATTGCTTAAGGTCAGTCAGGATGTTCTTGAAACATTCGGGTCAGTATCGATCGCGGTCGCCTGGGGCATGGCGCAAGGGGCGCTCAATGAATCGAAAGCCGACGTGGCGGTCGCCATCACGGGAATCGCGGGACCGGACGGCGGCAGTGAAAAGAAACCCGTCGGCACCGTCGTTTTTGCCAAGGCAGAGCGGGTGGAGGATCCTGAAAACGTCATTGCCGACACGCGCGTCTTTGCCAATGAAGGGCGCGGATCGGTACGGCTTCAGGCAGCGCTGTGCGCGCTGGAATTGCTGATGCCGGATGCTGCCCCGTAAAGCGCCTTTGCCCGCTCTTCAAACGCACCGATCATCTTGCGCAGTGCCCGGTCGAACATTTGCCCCGCAAGCATTTCGAACAGATGGCTTTTAAAGGCGAAGTCCACGGAGAATTCAACCAACGTCCCTCCTGCCCCATCAGGCTGGAAACGCCAATGGTTGTGGAGATATTTCAACGGGCCGTCGAGATAATCGACATCGACTTCAGTCGGACGAATCTTGTGCACGCGTGATGTGAAGCTTTCGCGTAAGGCCTTGAATCCCACAATCAGATCAGCTTCCATCGCGGTACTGCTGTCTGAACGCACGCGAACGGCGCTGACCCAAGGCAAAAATTCGGGATAACGCCTGACATCGCATACAAGGTCGAACATCTGTTCCGGCGTGTACGGCAGATGGCGGGTTTCACTATGCTTTGGCATTGCTCTCTCTGGCCAGCTTGGCCTGACGCGCCGCGCGCATCTGTTCGAAATCTTCGCCAGCATGATAGCTTGAACGTGTGAGGGGACTCGACGCCACTTGCAAGAAGCCCTTCGCCCGCGCAATCGCCGCATAGGCGTCAAAAGCCTGCGGCGTCACAAAGTCGATGATCTTGGTATGACGCGGCGTTGGTTGCAGATACTGGCCCATGGTCAGGAAATCGATGTTGGCAGAGCGCATATCGTCCATCACCTGATGAACTTCCAACCGCTCTTCGCCCAAACCCAGCATGATTCCGGATTTGGTGAAAATCGAGGGATCATGCCGCTTCACGCTTTCGAGCAGGCGCAACGAGGCATAATATCGCGCGCCTGGTCTGATCGTAGGGTAAAGCCGGGGAACCGTCTCCAGATTATGATTGTAAACATCGGGCCGCGCCTGGACAATCGATTCGATGGCCGAATCTGCCTTGTTACGGAAATCCGGAGTCAGGATCTCAATAGTTGTTTGCGGCGTCATATCGCGCAATGCTCGAATTACCTCGACGAACTGACTTGCCCCGCCATCGGGCAGGTCATCACGATCAACCGAAGTGATGACTATATGGCTCAACCCCATTTGGGCAGCGGCCTCGGCTACATGCTGGGGTTCCAACTTGTCCACAGCACGCGGCATGCCTGTCTTTACGTTGCAAAAGGCGCAGGCCCGCGTGCATGTATCGCCAAGGATCATGACTGTCGCATGCTTCTTGGTCCAGCACTCGCCAATATTGGGGCAAGCAGCCTCTTCGCAAACAGTGACCAGATTTTTCGATCGCATCAGCCGTTTAGTTTCAGCGAAAGCGGCACTGGTGGGTGCTTTGACGCGAATCCAATCGGGCTTGCGTTGCCGTTCTGGACGTGGATTGTCGGGTTCAATGCGGGTTACTTCGTTCATATTGCCCAGATAGCGATGTAGTGGATCACTTGCCACCCCTCCTGTAACTATGCATATGCGAAACGCATGACCGACTTTGACAACATGCTGGCAGGCTACCGCCGTTTCCGCGAAACAGGTTGGGCACAGCAGCGAGAAAGATGGGATGAATTGCGCGATGGGCAGAGTCCCGGCGTGATGATTATCGCCTGTTCCGACAGCCGCGTTGATCCGGCGCAGATTTTCGACA
This sequence comes from Rhizorhapis sp. SPR117, assembly GCF_021742065.1. The sequence continues at coordinate 14,642 of NZ_JAKKIE010000028.1, read as the reverse complement.
CCAATCCCGGCGAAGTCTTTGTCGTGCGCAATGTCGCCGCGCTGGTGCCGCCTTTTGAAACTGCTCCCGGCCGCCATGGCGTCTCCGCCGCACTGGAATTTGCTGTGCAGGTTATTGGGGTAAGCGAGATACTGGTCATGGGTCATGGTCGCTGCGGAGGCTGCCATGCGGCATTGACGCAGGAGCTCAAAGACGCTCCGCCCGGCGAAGGCGGCTTTATCGCGCACTGGATCGAACTGTTGGATGATGCCCGTGCCAAGGTTGTGGCTCAATTTGGGAACGAACACAGCCCCGAATCCCATCGGGCGATGGAACATGAGGGCGTGAAAGTCAGTCTGGAAAATTTACGTACCTTCCCCTGCATTCGGGAGAAGGAACGCAATGGGGAACTGCGCCTCATCGGTGCGTTTTTCGCCATATCAGACGGCGTGCTAAATCTATTGGATGAAAACACGGGGCAGTTTGCGTCGGCGTGACTTAAGCGCCTCCTCCATAAAGCAGGTGCCAGCCGTCGATATTTCGCAATCATCAGGTGTGGAGACTATGGTTCACAATGCTTCGGAGGTCAGTCCCAATATCGCACTCCTCATTGACGCTGATAATGCTTCAGCCGCCTCACTTGATCCGGTCCTGACTGTCCTGGCAGAATTGGGCACCGTGAACATCCGTCGGGCCTATGGCAATTGGCGAAAGCCCGCGCTCAAGGCATGGGCGGATATGACGCTCAGCCATGGCATTGAACCCTATCAGCAATTCGACGTCACCAAAGGCAAGAATGCCACTGATATGAAAATGACGATCGACGCGATGGATCTACTCTACAGTGGCCGGGTTCATGGGTTTGGCCTGATGTCCAGTGATAGTGACTTCATGCCGATCGCCATGCGCATTCGGCAAGATGGCCTGCCCGTTTATGGCTTTGGCACCACAAAGGCGCCACAGGGATTTATTCAAGCCTGCACGCGCTTCATCGATGTCGGTGCCTTGGTAAAAAAAGAAAAGAAAAAGGCTGCTGATACGCCGGTTACGTCTGAAACGCCTGTGGCCGCAGGTGGTGATGCGATCGATCCGGAACTTATCAATCTTCTCGTGGCTGCCTATGATGCCGTCAAGCGCGATGACAAGGGCTATGCCCGCCTTTCTGAAGTTGGCAAAATTGCAGGCAACAGGTCCAGCTTCGACGCACGCAACTATGGTTATCCCCGCCTCTCTGACTTGTTTGAAGCCGTACCGATCTTTAAGACAGAACGGCGTGAGGGCGGGCAGATATTTGTGAAGCGAATTCGATAAAAGCCCCTCCCTATCGAGGAAGGGCTTTTTATCGGTCGAGCCAGTTCAGCGCGTCAATTTTTTATATGCCAGGCGCGTCGGCCTGTCTGCCGCATCGCCCAGACGACGGCGTTTATCTTCCTCATAGGATTCGAAGTTTCCTTCAAACCATTCCACATGGCTATCGCCCTCGAACGCCAGGATATGCGTTGCCAGACGATCAAGGAAGAAGCGGTCATGGCTGATGACCACGGCGCAACCAGCGAAATTTTCCAGTGCATCTTCCAATGCGCGCAGCGTTTCGACGTCAAGATCGTTGGTCGGTTCGTCGAGCAACAACACATTGCCGCCCTCTTTCAGCAACTTCGCCATATGGACACGGTTGCGTTCGCCACCCGATAGCTGACCAACCTTTTTCTGCTGATCGACGCCCTTGAAATTAAAAGCACCCACATAGGCGCGGGTCTGCATTTCATGCTTGCCGATAGTCATCAGGTCATGGCCACCCGAAATTTCTTCCCAGACATTATGATTGGGGTCCAGATGATCGCGGCTCTGATCGACATAGCCGAGCTTCACTGTATCGCCGACCTCGATAGAGCCGCCATCGGCCTGCTCTTTGCCGGTAATGAGCTTGAACAGCGTGGATTTACCCGCGCCGTTGGGACCAATCACCCCGACAATACCCCCTGGAGGCAAGGTAAAGTCAAGATTTTCGAACAGCAGCTTGTCGCCATAGGCTTTGGTCAAGCCCTTGGCCTCGATCACCTTGCTACCCAGACGCTCGGGCGTCTGGATAACGATTTGCGCCTTGCCGGGGGCGCGGGCATTCTGCTTTTCGACCAGTTCGTCAAAGGCACGGATACGAGCCTTGCTCTTGGTCTGGCGCGCCTTGGGGGACTGCCGAATCCATTGCAGCTCTTCATTGATCGCCTTCTGCCGCCCCGCTTCCTCACGATCTTCCTGCACCATGCGCTTGGCCTTGGCTTCCAACCATGCGCTGTAATTGCCCTCAAACGGGAGGCCGCGACCACGATCGAGTTCAAGCACCCAGCCGACGACATTATCAAGGAAATAGCGGTCATGGGTCACCAGAATGACGTTGCCCGCATAGTTGATAAGGTGATTTTCCAACCACTGCACACTTTCGGCGTCCAGATGGTTGGTCGGTTCGTCGAGCAGCAGAATGTCCGGCTTCTCGAGCAGCAGGCGACAGAGTGCCACGCGGCGCTTCTCACCGCCCGATAGGGATGTAACATCGGCGTCACCTGGTGGGCAGCGTAGCGCTTCCATGGCGATTTCCAACTGGTTGTCGAGCGTCCAGCCGTCGACCGCGTCAATTTTTTCCTGAAGCTCGCCCATTTCGGTCATCAGTGCATCAAAATCGGCATCTTCAGGCGGATCGGCCATCAGCATGCTGATTTCATTAAAGCGGTCCATCATGTCGGCAACAGCACGCACGCCGTCCATGACATTGCCTTTGACGTCCTTGCTGGCGTCAAGTTCCGGTTCCTGTGCCAAATAGCCGACCTTGACCCCTTCGGCGGCCCAGGCCTCCCCCTGAAATTCCTTGTCTATGCCGGCAATGACCTTCATCAAGGTCGACTTGCCCGCGCCATTGACGCCGATAACGGCGATCTTGGTGCCAGGCAGGAATTGCAGGTGGATATTATTGAAAATGGGTTTGTTAGCGCCGGGAAAGGTCTTGGTCAGGCCTTTCATGACGAAGCTGTATTGCACGGCCATTATAAATGGTGACTCCACGATCCAAAAAGGGTGAGAATTTGCGCGTGAACTAACCGAGCGGAGGCGCGTTGGCAAATCCGCTTTTAACGGCAGGCCTCGTCTCCGTCAGAACAGGCAGTAATGGCCATGGATTAGCAAGGTTATCCCGCCTCTGGCCATAATGTAATACGCATGGCGCATTGAGCAAGGCCTTCCCCGCCAGCTTACCCAGAATGGCGCGTAGTTTCCCCCTGCCCCATCGTCTGTTGTATATTGCGAAGAAAGCAGCTTTTCAGGGGGAGAACAGCATTTCGTTCGCGTAAAGAAACCGCTCGGCCTTGCGAAAAACTATTGACGTTCCGTGCGCGCACGTTAATGCGGACCGCTCGCGACGGGCGTAATGCTTCGAAGCGACTTATTGCTATGGGAGCCTTATAACATGAACAAATTCGCTGTTGTCTTTGCTGCAGCCGGCCTGATGGCCCTCGCCGCATGCGGTGAGAAGCCTGCTGAAGAAGCAACCAACGCTTCGAACGAAGTTGTTGAAAACGTCGTAGAAAATTCTGCTGCGGTAATGGAAAACGTTGCTGAAAACGCGACTGCCGTTGAAAACGCCGCTGGAAACGCCGCTGAATAATCGCGCGTTCACTGCGGAATAAATGAGAGGCGGCCAGTAACGGCCGCCTCTTTTTTGTTGCGCGTGGGAATGAATGATCTGCAAAACAATGGTGAGACTTTGCAGATTACGCTCCAACTGAAATCAGCCGGCCTTCGCCTTCTTGCCCGCAGGCTTCTTCGATGCTGCTTTTTTCTTGGGGGCTGTCTTTTTCTTCCCTTTCGCCGGAGCCTTGGCAGCGCGCTCGTCGATAAGCTGAGCGGCCTCCTCCAATGTAAGGGCGTCCTTTTCTGCTGTTTTTGGCAATGTAGCGTTGGTCGTGCCATCTGTGACATAGGCGCCATAACGCCCGTCCATCAGCTTGATCTCCATACCCGTGCGGGGATGCGCGCCCAGCAGCTTTAACGGCTCACGGCTTGCCCCCGCCGCCCTACCGCCCCTGTTGGCGGCATCGGCGAGCTTTGCGACTGCCGCATTCATGCCGGTATCGAACACCTCCAATGTACCCGAAAGCTTGGCATATTTGCCGTCATGGGCAAGATAGGGGCCATAGCGGCCTATGCTGGCGGTAATCGGTTTCCCGGTTTCAGGGTGATCGCCAATAGTACGCGGCAGGCTCAGCAGCTTGATTGCCCATTCCAGACCGAAATCTTCGCCCGGAATATCGCGGGGAATGGAGCCACGTACCGCTTCCTTGCCGCTGCCCATTTCGATATAGGGACCAAAACGTCCGGATTTGCGGACGATGTCCAATCCGGTTTCGGGGTGCTGACCCAATATTTCGGGGCCGTTGCTGTCTCCATTGGCATCGCCGCCGGGTTGGCCGAATTTACGGGTGAACTTGCATTCAGGATAGTTTGAGCAGGCAATAAACGCGCCAAAACGTCCACCGCGAAGGGATAGTTTGCCATCGCTGCACAGCGGGCAGGCACGCGGGTCGCTTCCGTCGCCCTTATCGGGGAACAGCATGGGGGCAAGGAACGTATCCAGTTCGGCAGTGATGTCAGAGGGTTTCTGTTCCATGACTTCAACCGTCTTCGGCTTGAAATCGCGCCAGAAGGCCTCAAGGACCTTTTGCCACAACGCCCGACCGCCGCTGATTTCGTCCAGTTCATCCTCTAGCCCAGCGGTAAAATCATAGGAGACATAGCGTTCAAAAAAACGTTCCAGAAATGCGGTTACGAGCCGCCCGCTCTCTTCGGCAAAGAAACGGTTTTTTTCGATCCGCACATAATCGCGGTCCTTGAGCGTTTGCAGCGTCGAGGCATATGTCGAAGGGCGACCGATGCCCAGTTCCTCCAGCTTTTTGACCAGACTCGCTTCGCTGTAGCGCGGCGGCGGCTGGGTGAAATGCTGGTCGGCGGTCACCGACTTCTTGGCTGGCGCATCGCCGTCTTTCAGGCGTGGCAGCAATTTGCCATTCTCATCGTCGCTGTCGTCGACGCCTTCTTCATACAATGTCAGGAAGCCCGGAAAAATAACCACCTGTCCAGTTGCGCGCAGGCCCGTCCGACCGGTGCCGTCACGCAGTTCGACTGTCGTGCGCTCCATACGGGCGGAAGCCATCTGGCTTGCCAGGGCCCGTTTGAAAACGAGTTCATAAAGCTTTGCATGATCGCCAGATCCTGCTCGATCACGCGTAAAATCAGTGGGGCGGATAGCTTCATGCGCTTCTTGCGCATTTTTTGCCTTGGTCTGATACTGGCGCGGTTTGTCGGGGACGTAAGCGCCGTCGTAACGGTCCGTGATGGCTTTCCGCGCAGCCGAAATGGCGCTGCCGTCCATCTGCACGCCGTCTGTCCGCATATAGGTAATCGCGCCGTCTTCATATAGCTGCTGCGCAATCCGCATCGTATGGCTGGCAGAAAAACCCAGTTTGCGTGCGGCCTCCTGCTGAATTGTCGAAGTCGTGAACGGCGGCGGCGGATTGCGGGTGATTGGCTTCGTCTCAACGCTCTCGACCTTGAACTGCCCGGCATCGACATCCGCCTTGGCAGCCAAGGCCTCAGCCTCTGTACCCAGCGTCAATTTTTCGACTTTATCGCCACGCCAACGAACAAGGCGCGCGGTGAAGCTCTGGCCGTCCTGTTCCATTTCGGCAGCGACGGACCAATATTCCTGCGGCTTGAACGATTCGATCTCGCGTTCGCGCTCTACAACAAGACGCAGCGCCACCGATTGCACACGACCCGCCGATTTTGCACCGGGAAGCTTGCGCCACAAAACAGGTGAAAGGGTGAAACCGACCAGGTAATCCAGAGCGCGACGGGCGCGATATGCATCGATCAGATCTTCGTCCAGAGCACGCGGGTGCGCCATCGCCTGCGTCACGGCATCCTTTGTGATGGCATTGAAAGTAACGCGATCAACCTTTTGAGGAAGCGCTTTTTTCTTTCTCAAAACTTCCTGCACATGCCAACTGATCGCTTCGCCCTCCCGATCAGGGTCAGTTGCGAGAATCAGGCGGTCGGCCTTTTTTGCCTCGTCGGTAATGGCCTTGAGCTGTTTGCCCTTGTCGGCATAATTTTCCCAGGCCATTTCAAAGCCATTATCGGGATCGACCGAGCCGTCCTTCGCTGGCAAATCACGAATATGTCCGTAGGACGCCAGCACGCGATAATCCCCACCCAGATATTTCTCGATGGTTTTCGCCTTGGCCGGCGATTCGACGATGACAAGCTGCATGTGTTCAGTTTTCCCGGTCTTACGCGTACACGCACGAGGCTGGCGATGAACCACCCCCGCCGTCAAGAGGGCGCTGGATAGGCGCATCCATAGGGTCCGAGCAAGTGGAGAGCGTCAGACCAGTGAAACTTTGCCGCCTGCGTGTCGTTCCAGACGCCCCGCAAGTTCCAGTTCGAGCAGCACTGTCTGAACGATAGCAGGTGGCGATCCTGACTGGCGGATAAGTTCATCGACCGGCGTTGGCGTCAGACTGAGCAGGCGTACGATGCCCTGCCGCTCCCTTTCGTTCACATCGACGGAAACCGGCTCATGGGCGAAAGGTGTATTGTGCTGTCGAACGAACCGCGCGTCCATGGGACCCACCGATTCCATGACATCGGCAGCGCTCTGAATCAGCGTTGCGCCTTCACGGATCAGGCCATTGCAACCTTGTGCTCGCGGATCAAGCGGAGATCCTGGCACGGCCATCACCTCCCTGCCCGCTTCCGCTGCAAGCCGTGCTGTAATCAATGAACCTGACCGGGGGGCAGCCTCCATAACTACCGTCCCGGCGGCCAGTCCGGCAATGATGCGGTTGCGATAAGGGAAATGCCGTGCACGCGGCTCCGTACCCGGCGGCTGTTCGGCCAGCAACAGTCCTTCCTGAGCTATCTTTTCCTGAAGCGCCGCATTCTCCGGCGGAAAGACAATGTCTATGCCGCTCGCAATGACTGCAATCGTACCGCTTTCCAGCGATCCCGCATGCGCCGCAGTATCGATGCCGCGAGCAAGGCCTGACACAATACTTGCCCCTGAACGACCCAAATCACGGGCCAAGCCTCGCGCAAAGCGGCAGGCGGCCGCCGACGCATTCCGCGCGCCAACCATCGCGATCATTGGTCGATCGAGCAGGCCAAGGTGCCCTCGATACATCAACACGGGTGGCGCGTTTTCTATTTCAGCCAGCAAATGCGGATAATGAGGCTGCCCGACAAACAGATAGCGCGCACCGAGCGCCTGCACGCGTTCGACCTCCCTCTCTATCGTGGCAAGGTCAGCGAGGCGCGGCGCACGTCCGCCGCCACGCGCAGCAAGGCCGGGAATGGCGCGCAACGCCGCCTCCGCTGTGCCATAGCGGGCAATGAGATGAAAATAGGTGACCGGCCCGATATTGGCTGAACGAATGAGTTGCAGGCGAGCGAGCTGATCCTGCGCCCCGAAATTATCTATTCTCAATGTGTTCGGCCCACCTTGGGTTCAGTGCCGGCAAGAAGCCGCATGATATTTCCACGATGTTTCCACAATACAAGCAGCGTGAGGGCCAGGAAAAGTGGAACAAGTTCGAAACGGCCAAAAGCTGCCGCGCTTACCGGGACTGAAATGGCGGCGAGCATACCCCCTACCGAAGAATAGCGCAGCAGGAGGAACGCCAATATCCATACAACCGCGAAAATGAGACCACAGGGCCAGTGCAGGGCCAAGGCTATGCCCAGATAGGTTGCAACGCCCTTCCCTCCCCTGAAATTAAGCCACACAGGATAACAATGGCCAAAAAATGCGCCAGCGCCGCCCAGAACCCCGCCGCCATCCATCAAGATCGCGCCAACGAGCACTGCGGCCACGCCCTTGCCGATGTCGAACAGCAGGGTTGCCGCAGCTATCCCTTTTTTTCCTGTGCGAAGCACATTGGTAGCGCCGATATTGCCCGACCCGATCGAACGTAAATCACCCCCGCCTGCCGCCTTGGTCAGCAACAGACCGAAAGGAATCGAACCAAGCAGATAGCCCAGCACAAGCACCGTCGCCGGGAGCCATATAATATCCATTAAATCCCACTCTCACCCTCTGCCCAAATAACTATAGACCCTTACTGCATTGCCGCAATGGGAAGGACGGCAATGAGTGCAGGACAGCAAGATGGCAGGAATATCCTTCGACAAGCGCGACGGGATCATTAAAAGACCGTCACGCAGACAACAACATATCGGACTTAGATGACTCCTGGAATCGCACCCCTGCTCTTTTTTGATTCCGGTGTCGGCGGACTGTCGATTCTGGCTCCCACCCTATCGTTGCTGCCGAATGCACCCGTAGTTTATGTCGCCGATTCCGCATTCTATCCCTATGGCACAAAGACCGAAGCGGAAATCGCCGCGCGGGTTCCAGCATTGCTGGGGCGCTTGGTGGAACGATACCGGCCCCGCCTTGCGGTCATTGCCTGCAATACCGCATCGACCATCGCTTTATCCGTTATACGCGCCGCGCTGGACATCCCCGTCGTCGGCACGGTTCCGGCCGTGAAGCCTGCTGCGCTGGGGTCCAAAAGCCGTGTAATCGGCGTGCTGGGCACACAGGCGACTGTGCGCCAGCCCTATGTCGATCGACTGGCGCAGGAATTTGGCGCCGATTGCACCGTATTGCGCCATGGCAGCTCCGAACTCGTGGATCTGGCGGAGGCCAAGCTACGGGGCGAACCGCTCGACCCCGATATAGCGTCACGGGCATTGGCCGGGTTGCTGGAGCAGGAAGGCGGTGACCGTATGGACATTGTCGTGCTCGCCTGCACGCATTTCCCACTGGTCGAAGCGGAACTTGCCGCCGCAAGTCCTCGTCCTTTGACATTCATGCATGGCGGCGACGGCATTGCGCGTCGGATCGCGTATCTTACTCAGGGACAGACATGGCCTGACCACCCAGTCGAAGGAACTGCCGTCTTTACCCGACTGGGGCCCGATATCCAGGCATTGGCCCCTGCGCTGGCGGCATTCAACCTGACGGAAATTAAAGGGCTGTAGGCTCGCAAGGCTCTCTATCAGGCTGTTAAATTTTCATGATTGGCACATGGCTTGCGCCTTCCGCTAATGGCGTGGTTGCGCATTATCTGTTTATTGCGAACGGTTCTTGCTGGAAAAACAATCTTTCAGCAGGTATTGGCGCATGATACGAACGGGCAAACGTGCGGGCAGGATATTAAGTGAACTATCAGCATATATTTTCGCAGGCGATTGAGCGGCTTCATGGCGAAGGCCGCTATCGTGTATTCATCGATATATTGCGGAATAAAGGTTCCTATCCCAATGCGCGCTGCTTTGCCGGACATAATGGCCCAAAGCCGATCACTGTCTGGTGCTCCAACGATTACCTCGCCATGGGGCAACATCCCAAGGTCGTGACCGCGATGGAGGAAGCGCTTCATGATGTGGGTGCAGGTTCCGGCGGCACGCGCAATATTGGCGGAAATACACATTATCATGTCGATCTGGAGGCTGAGCTTGCCGACTTGCACGGCAAGAAAGACGCTCTGCTGTTCACCAGCGGCTATGTCTCAAACGACGCCACCCTTTCGACGCTGGCAAAAATACTGCCCGGCTGCATTATCTTTTCCGACGCGCTGAACCATGCGTCAATGATCGCCGGCATTCGTAATTCAGGCTGCGAAAAGCAGGTGTTCCGGCACAATGACATTGCGCATTTGCGCGAATTGCTGGAAGCGGCCGATCCCGAAGCGCCCAAGCTGATCGCCTTTGAATCCGTCTATTCGATGGATGGCGATGTCGCGCCTATCGCGGAACTGTGCGATCTGGCCGATGAATTCAATGCGCTCACCTATCTGGACGAAGTTCATGCGGTGGGTATGTACGGCCAGCGCGGCGGCGGCATTTCCGACCGCGACGAGGTTGCTCATCGCATAACCATTATCGAAGGTACGCTGGGCAAGGCATTCGGTGTGATGGGCGGCTATATTGCCACAGACAAGGTGATCATAGACGTCATCCGTTCCTACGCCCCCGGTTTCATCTTTACGACCAGCCTGTCGCCGGTGCTGGTCGCTGGCGCGCTTGCCAGCGTGCGGCATTTGAAGGCATCCAGCATGGAGCGTGAAGGGCAGCAGGAGGCGGCCCAGACGCTCAAGGATATGTTTGCGGGGGCGGGCCTTCCAGTTATGCCATCGACGACACATATCGTTCCGCTGATGGTCGGCGACCCGGTGAAGGCAAAGCGGATCAGCGATATCCTGCTCGCCGAATATGGCGTCTATGTACAGCCGATCAATTTCCCCACCGTGCCACGCGGCACTGAAAGGCTGCGTTTCACGCCCGGCCCAACGCATGACGAAGCGATGATGCGCGATTTGACGGCGGCACTGGTTGAAATCTGGGGCAGGATGGAATTGCAGTTGCAGCAGGCAGCATAAACGCCTTCTGCTCACTCCTTCCCCACATGAACACCCTTTAGCAAACTCCCGAACTCCAGCGGGAATGGGAACACGATGGTCGAGTTTTTCTCGCCCGCGATGATGTTGAGTGAACTCAAGAAACGCAATTGCATGGCTTCGGGTTGTCGGCTCAGAATCTGAGCGGCCTCCAACAGCTTTTGCGCAGCCTGTTCTTCGCCTTCGGCATTGATGATCTTGGCGCGGCGCTCGCGTTCCGCCTCGGCCTGACGAGCGATGGCGCGGATCATGGTTTCATTGATATCGACATGCTTGATCTCGACATTGGCGACCTTGATTCCCCAACTGTCGGTCTGGACATCCAGTATCTCCTGAATATCCCGGTTAAGCTTGTCTCGCTCGGCCAGCATTTCATCCAGTTCATGCTTACCCAGAACGGACCGCAATGTTGTCTGCGCAAGCTGGCTTGTCGCCTGCATGAAATCTTCGACCTGAATGATGGCCTTTTCGGGGTCCATGACACGAAAATAAATGACGGCGTTCACCTGCACAGAAACGTTGTCGTGGCTGATGACGTCCTGTGTCGGCACGTCGAGAACCAGGGTGCGCAGGTCAACGCGGACCATCTGCTGCACAAAGGGGATCAGAATGATAAGTCCCGGTCCCTTGATTCCTGTAAAGCGACCCAGCGTGAAAACCACGCCCCGCTCATATTCCCGCAATATCTTTATCGCCGCCGACAGAAAAATCAGCAAAAGGATGGCTGCCGGAATGTAATATGCAAGTTGGGTATACATGATGCTATTCTCCTTCGGCTTGCGGGGGTGGAGCGGGCGCGACGCGCAGTGTAAGGCCGTCAAGCGCCAGAATCCGAACATGCTCTCCAACGTGCAACGGAGCGGCGCTGGCCGCGTTCCACCGTTCGCCATGCGCGAAGACATGGCCCTGATCGCCGCTCCAGTCCTGTACGATACCGTTCCTGCCGATCATCTCCTCCCGTCCACTCACTACCGGTCGGTGGTGAGCGAAAAACGCAAGCCGGCCGATAGCCAGCACGAAAACCAGACTTGTAGCGGCAAGTGTGCCAATCACTGGCCAGGCGATCTGAAATTCCGGAACGTCAGTATCGATCAATATGGCCGCGCCCAGAACGAAAGCCACGACTCCGCCCAGGCCCAATATCCCGAAAGATGGCGTAAAATGCTCAGCAATCATCAAGCCGATGCCCAGAACCATCAGCGCCATGCCCGCATAATTGACCGGCAACGCCGCGAAGGCATAAAATCCCAGCAGCAAACATATCGCGCCGATCGTTCCGGGATATAACGACCCTGGATTGATGAATTCGAAAATCAGACCATATAGTCCCACCATCATCAAAATGACGGCAACATTGGGATTGGTGATTGCGCTAAGCAAAGTGGTGCGCCAATCAGGTTCGATCTGTTCGATGCTCAGACCGCGCGTGTGGAGCGTCAGCTTGCGGCCTCCCACGTGCACTTGTCGACCATCTGCCTTATCAAGCAATTCGGTGACTGTTCTCGCTTCCAGGTCGATGACGCCTGCCTTCAGGGCGGCGCTAGCCGACAGACTTGCGGCCTCGCGGACAGCCTTTTCTCCCCAATCGGCATTGCGTCCACGCATTTCGGCGAGCGATCGGATATAGGCGACGGCATCGTTGGTCACCTTTGCCGTCATGGCGTCACCTGATTTGGCCGCGTCCTTCTTTTTCTCTTCATCGCCGTCCCCTATCGGCAATCCCCCGATTTGTACGGGTGTCGCGGCTCCGACATTAGTTCCGGGCGCCATCGCCGCGATATGGCTTGCGTACAGGAGAAATGTACCTGCACTTGCCGCCCGCGCGCCACTGGGACTGACAAAGGTTGCGACCGGGATCGGAGAAGCCAGAATATCCCGGATGATCGTCCGCATCGATGTATCGAGGCCCCCGGGCGTATCGATCCGCAAGACGACCAGCGGCGCGTTTTTTTCGGCGGCTTTATCCAGACCTCTGGACACATAGGTGGCCGTTGCAGGGCCAATCGCTCCATCCAGATTGAGCACGACAGCGGGGGGACGCGGTTGGGCGCCCAACAACGCCATTCCCAGCAACAGCAGGGCCGCAGCACGCCAGAATGGGGCTTCCCTTCCCCACGCGGCACATGTTGCTAACGCTTTCTGCATCGTTCCAGCCTTTTGCCACGAAAATGTTCGTCACGGCATAGTTTGCTCGGTGATGACATGCATCAAACCAACGGCTTGCTCTTAATTCCGGCAACCGTCAGGCTAGTTTAACATGATTTCATGCGAAAACCGAGCGGGACGCCCCCGCATGTCCCAAATGGAGCTTTCCTTCGGTCCAGGCTAGCGATAGGTCGAATTGAATGCCCGCAAACCAGTATGTCATCGCGCTCGGATCCAACCGGCCTCATTTCCGACATGGAGGGCCGCGTGGCGTGATCATGGCCGCGCTGGACAGGCTGAACGATCAGGATCTGAAATTACGCAGCGTATCCTCGATCATCATGACGCCTCCAATCGGCCCCTCGCGCCGCACTTTCGCAAATGCGGTCGCCCTCATTGAAACCAGTATGTGCCCGATTGAACTTCTGAGCTTCCTCAAGCGCCTTGAACGCTATTTCGGGCGACGCACCGGGCGACGTTGGGGTGCGCGGACACTTGACCTTGATATTATATTCTGGTCCGGCGGCATATACGCAGACAAGCATCTTACCATCCCTCACCGTAGCTTTCGTGAACGCACATTCGTGCTCGCTCCCATGGTTCAGATCACCGCACAATGGCGCGATCCGGTAACCGGATTGACACCCCGTCACCTGCATGCGCGGTTAAAAAAGCCAAAGCCAGTTGACCGCAGAGGAAAGCCTGACTAGGTGAAGCGCCTCACCCGCTGTCCGGACCATCCAGGCAACCGCAGGGGGCCCTTAGCTCAGTCGGTAGAGCAACTGACTTTTAATCAGTAGGTCGCTGGTTCGAATCCAGCAGGGCTCACCATAAATTCAATAACTTACATATAAGCCCGCTACGCTTGCGGCTCGATCAAGGCCATCTAGCAATCAGATAGCAATCAGGTCGTCGAGATTCGGCTTGCTGGCCGCTCCCTGCCTGAACGAGAGCCCGTGGAGCCCGGCGATACCGTCGCCAAGTTGATGCTGGGCGTATTCCATCCGTGTCGAACCAGCCTTAAGCAACCGACTACTGTGCTGGCGAATGCAGTCTCGGAGAGCGACACGAAAAAGGATTATTTTCCCCAGGGAGACCCCATAGGGGGGATTTGATTTCACGACAGGGGGTGGGGGGCTTGATGATAGCTCGCGGAATTTTTCGGAATTTTTGCGATTTTGTTCGACGGCCCAGTCACGGATGGCTGGATTCCCGTGCTCAGATATTAGGCCACACCCCTGGGCATGACATCTGCGAAGTTCTTGTGCGGGATGGTTGAACTCGACTGCAGTCTAAAGAGAATAAGAACTGCAGTATGTTGCTTCTGCTTCTCTGATTGCTGCCTCACCCTGAGTCATATCCGCTCGAAAGTATGGGTATTCGAGCCCCGTGTATCCCCTTCCCCAACGGTGTTCCATCTGTGTCCTCACCCGGACGACTATGGTGTCTATATAGTGGTGGCGCCCTTTCTCACATTCAGCTTCAGTCTCGAATTTTTCTCCAATGACAATCGCTCCGTTATAAGTCAGCATCCAGCGCGTTGAGACAGCGCTATCAGCCTGTGGCGCCGGTTCCACGGCTGAAGATGGGACAGGTTCGGCGGAGCCCTCGGGAATTTTGGAAATTCCCCAGCCGACCATAGTACCTACCAACAGCCCGCCGACAACGAGCAAAGTGGTCAATCTTTTTGTCGCTGGCACCATGTCACTGCACTCCCCCTCGCCGCCGACGTTGACCTCAGTTAGTCGGGCTAAACTCACCTGTTCGAGTGTTTATGACACCATGAAGTCCGGCTTGCGTATAAACGTCGCCGTTGCCGTCAGAGTAAATGCCGGGCCCTGCTCCGTTAAGGAGGACTGGAGAACCGATATTAACGTTAGGTATCGCAGTCCGCGCTCTCGCCCCTATATATCTGCTACTCGCCGGAGGTTCGTTTAGTGTCCCGCTTTTTGGAGGAAACCCCCCGACTTCAGTCGGGAAGAGGCTTCAGCCGTTGCCTCGGGGAATAGT
>NZ_JAKKIE010000251.1 GCF_021742065.1 Rhizorhapis sp. SPR117 | reverse complement strand
AGTCAGCGCGCGGGAGCGGGCTGCCTTGTGGCGGCCTCGGCTTCACCTTCAGCTATGTATTGATCGATCATCCTGTGCAATTGCCGGATGCGCATCTCGCTATACCTGCCGAAATGGACAACGCCCGTTGCGGAGGCGCGAAGCCCTTCCTGAACCTGCGGAATATTGCCCATGTCCTGTTCGAATATCGTCTCAAGACCTCCTAGTCCTGTATTGGTAAATTGGTTATCAAACCCAATTTCAAGAACCGTTGCCGGCTCAGGCCGCGGACCATTCTTAGGTACACGTTTTAGTGTCCCGCTTTTTGGAGGAAACCCCCCGACTTCAGTCGGGAAGAGGCTTCAGCCGTTGCCTCGGGGAATAG
>NZ_JAKKIE010000250.1 GCF_021742065.1 Rhizorhapis sp. SPR117 | reverse complement strand
CGGTTAAGCGGGTGATCGACTACAACGTTAAGCCGCGGGTGAAGACCGACGGCAGCGGCGTCGATCTTGCCAACGTCAAGATGAGCATGAACCCTTTCGACGAGATCGCCGTCGAAGAGGCGATCCGCCTGCGGGAAAAGGGTGTCGCCACGGAGATCATAGCCGTGTCGATCGGTCCGGCCAAGGCGCAGGAGACGCTGCGCACCGCGCTGGCGATGGGCGCCGACCGTGCCATCCTGGTTGCCACAGACGACGAAGTCGAGCCGCTCGCCGTCGCTAAGATCCTCAGGGGCGTCGCCGAGGAGGAGCAGCCGGGGCTGGTCATCCTCGGCAAGCAGGCGATCGACGATGATTCCAACCAAACTGGGCAGATGCTCGC
>NZ_JAKKIE010000027.1 GCF_021742065.1 Rhizorhapis sp. SPR117 | reverse complement strand
GGGTTTTGGGCAGTGCTGGAGGCACCGATGGATTTCACCTTCCAACCGCCGTTTTTGGCTGGACTGTCAGGATATGTGGCAGAGCTTGGCGCGGCTTTTCTCTGCGCCGACCTGGCCTTGAGCCCCGAGCCCCGCGACGAACACGCCGCCTATCTCGGGCATTGGCTCAAAGTGTTGAAGGAAGACAAACGCGCCATCTTCAGCGCCGCCGCCCACGCGCAGCGCGCCGCCGACTATTTGCATGGTTTGCAGCCGAAGGCCGAAGAAGTGAAGGAAGCCGCATGAACAGAAGCCGGAGGAACCCTCCGGCTTTGCCGAGCCGCCGTCATGCGTGACGGCGGCTATTCCTTATCCCGCCCGACCCACCCCTGAGTCGACGGCGCGGCCTTTGGGGCCGCGCCGGAAAGCCCGCCAGCGGGCAGAGATAAAAAGGAGGCTTTCAGCCCTGATACTCGAAACCGCGCTCGCGCTTCGGCGGCACGTCCTTATGGCCGCTGCACAGAGAGCAGGAGCACGGGCGGCAATGCGTCGAGGCATTGCGCCCGACCGCGCGCGGGGAATGCTCCGGCACGGATAGCCCGCGCGACCACAGCCCCATGATCCGGCGCGCCCGCGCCTTCATGCGTTCTTCGTCCTGTCTGCGCCTTGCCCGCATGGTGTCCGTCCTATCGTTTCCTCTTTCTCTCGCGCCCGTCGCTCATGCCGCACCGACGCGAGTCGCGGCAACTGCATTGCGGCGACTCGGCAATTCGGCCAATATGGACTCAAGAAAATGATCTATTTGGGCAGAATCTCCTGCACAGTTCCTGCACAGGTGAAACCAGCTTAATTTCTTGATTGTTTATCAATATATTAGAAATCTACCCTTCTCCTTCAGGGGAGAGGGTCGGGGAGAGGGGATATGGGCTTCCTCACCCACCCGGATAGCGCGTCAGCAGGTCATTCCCCGGCAAATGCGGTTCACCTCGAAAGTTGACGGCATTGCCGAACCGCGCCGAACAGGTGTCCAGCCGCTTGTCGCAACCCTGCGTCAATTCCACCAGCGCCCCGGCCGCCACAGCAAAGGGCGGCGCATCGGTCAGGGTTATGTGTGTTGCATCGGACCCAGCCACCATTTGCGACACCCCTGCATTGGCGCCATCCAGCCACCGCAAGCCGCCAAAGCCATAGGCCCCCGCCGCCAGACCCCCGCCCTCCACCAGCACGCTCTCGCCATCGACCGATGCAACCCGCGCGCGCACCCGACGCTTCGACAGGTCGATGCGGCAATCCCGATCACCCAGCGCGGCCCGACAATCGGGCGACGTCTCTGGTGCAACCGGCCCGTCCAGCAACGCCACCGGTCCCCGTAATTCAGCGGCAAAACTATCCCCAGAGCGCTCCACCGCGCCCAGTTCGCCCCGCGCCAATTCCAGCCACATCTCCCCCGGCGCACTCCAGTCGGTCAGGTACAACCGCAATGCCGCTCCATCCCATCGCCCCGCCGCCAGATCCGCTTCGCAAATCGCGTCAGCGGTCAGTGCGCCCTTCACGTCCATGCTATCGACGTCCAGCCCCGCCCCGACACTGACCGCCGATGGCAGCATCCCGGGTGCGGCCCGATAGGCAAAGCCGCCCACGACCAGATCGCGGTCATGCGACGTCAGCCCCAGACTCACCCCGTCCCGCCTGTCCAGCCGCCAGCAAAAGGCCAGCGCCACCAGTTCCGCATTCAAGGCCTCCATCGCTCACCCCTCCCGAATTTCGACCAGCGGCACCGACGGCGCTTCCCCCGCCGCGAAGGTCGCCCGGCTTACCTCCAGACTGTCCTGCGCAAAGCGCACCGGCACATCGAACCTGAACCCGGCTCTCAGGGTAGCGTCCGCCGCTGGCCCCGTGTCAAAAGCAATTACGCCCTTGCCAAGATGCGACCATCCGCTTGCGGCAACGCCATCGACTGCGACCGAAATGCTGCCCGCTACCGGCCGCGTGATACGCCGCTGCTGCGCCTCCTCATCCTCGCCATAATATTTGCAAAGCTGGAACTGGCTGGTCGCGCCATCACCAATGCCCAGGCGCTGATCCAGCATGATCGGCGCCCTGTCCAGATCGCAACTGCGGTCATCGAGCGGGTCGGTAAAACGAAACCCCTTGGCCGCCCCACGCCGCGCCCGGAAAAAGGCGATCAGCAACGCCATATCCGCCTCTGACCGCACGCCGGGCCCTGCATCATAGCGCATGCGCGCATCGGCCCAGTCGCTGCTGCGCTGTTCATGCCCTCCCTGGCTTTCAACAATCTGCGTGGAAAAGGCCGGGGCAACGCTTGCCTCACGCCCCAGCGCCAGCGGAAACAGCACATCGTCAAACGCGTCCACGTCGCTCTCCTCCGAAATCCGAAAATAGGTAAAGCCGTCCCGGCACATCTGCGGCAATGCCCAGATAAAGACCCCCGCCGTGCCGCGCACCCGCGCCGCATCCGCCGCTTCGGCGATCCGCGCCCATTGCATGCTGTCCTCGGCATTCAGCACAAAGCCCGAAAAATAATGCTGCTCGTCAATGGGGTAGCCAAGCCGCGCGGTCATCGCCGCCACCGCCCCACCCGTCAGGGCAGAGCGCCCCTCCGTCACCCAGTCATAATCTTCCAGTTGCAGCACATCGAACGCCGGCGCGGCCCAGCCCTCCGGCACGTTGGCCCGCTGTGCCTCAGGCGCCAGCGGGTCAAGGACCGTGGGCAGGTAGACCAGCAGATGCGTCACCGCTCCGGGCGCTTCCACCCGCGCAGCCGCCGCCAGCGCCGCCGTCGATGTGGCCAGCAGCACGCCCGCCGCATCAAGCAAGTCCTTCTGCGCCAGATTCAGCGGCGCCCGGATGTCGGGAATCGACACAGGCACGCCGCCAAAGGCCGCCTTCGCCGCATCGTCATACAGGCAGATACGGCCATCGCTCATGATCCACCACCACGGCTCGCCCACCTGAAACTTGACGGTCAGCCCCGCATCCCGCGCAATCGCCACAAAGGCTCGCCCGACCTGCTGCAAATAGCTCATTGCACCCGCATGTGCCGGTGACAGCAGCGTCGAAGGCGGATCCCAACCGGTCAGCGCCGGATCGCCATTCTCCGCCCGCTGTCTCCAGTCGTTCCAGCAATGCTCATTGAGCAGTTCATAGGATAGCGACAGGATCAAACCATATCCCAACGCCTTTGCCCGCGCCGCAAAATCCGCGTGCCAGGCGGCGCATGGTCCATTCAGCACGCCCCCGGCCAGACTGATATACAGCCCGCCATAAAGCGGTTCGAGCCGGAAATAATGGCTCATCCCGACATAATGATTAATGTCCCCACGGTAGCCGAGCGCCAAAATGCTGCGCAGCACGCGCTCAGGCGTCTGGTTGTACGCATCGTCATAGCCGGTCGCCATGCACAGCCCATGTTCGGGCACCATGACATCGCCCCGCTCCATCACCGACCCCGACCCGTCGCATACCATTTTCGTCAGCTCCGCCCATCCCTGGGCCGGTGCAGACAGAAACGCATCGCTGGTGTCATAATCGGGCGGCACCAGCGAAATGAACATGCGGTCCACATCGCCCGCCCAAACGGGATCGGCCTCCCCCGGCAACAGAAACCCGCCGTCCATATCGCCAAAGTCCAGCGCAATCACCGCATCCTCGGGCGATCCATCGGCATAATTCCACAACCGCACATACCAACTGCGCGCCGTGCCTGTCGCATCGCGCCCCTCGATGGTCAGCGTCGGCCCATTCAACGCGTTGAGCGTCTTCACCCCGGAACTGCGCCACCGGAACTTCAGCGTACACCTTCGGAAATCCCGGTTCGTCTCATAGGCCAGCAGGGGATGATCCCACTGGTCCTCACTCTCCCATATCAACCCCGCCAGATCGTCCTTGCGATAGAAAACCGCATCGACCCGCAACGCATCCGCCGCGCTCGTCACCACTGACGCCACCATTGGACGCGGGAAATTGACGGTCCACAGGCTCGGGCAGAAACGCTTCACAAATCCGCTCTCCCGCCCCTTGCGGTCAGCGGCCAGCCAATATGTCATATTCAACCTTTCCCTCCCCCCGCCGGGGGGAGGATACATAGACTTGGCAGACTGCTGCCTAGTCGGAGTTGGAGAGGGGGACGTCCTTGGTGGAAGCTACTCCCCCAAAGCCCGCCGCACCGCCCGCGCCACCTGCCGCGAACTTTTCGCCAAAGCCTCTGGTGCACCCGTCTGCCCGGCATTGACGTTCACCGTCACCCGCACGTCACGGACGGACGAAGCGCCGCCTGCCATCACCTGCCCACTTGTCGTCGGCACAAACAGTTCCGGGCCGCGCTCACCGACCATATAGGCCTGTCCCGGCGACACCGGCCCGCCCGTCGCCCGTCCCGGCAAGCCGAGCGCCGCCGTCAATATCCCGGTCGCACCCGACAGTAATCCGCCACCGCCACCAGCGATGCTTCCGATCCCGCTACTGATCGCCGACCGCGCAATTTCCGCCATCGCGCTCACCGCCACCCGCCGCAAATCCTCAAAGCCGAGCTTGCCCGTCCGCACCGCCCGGCTCAGCGCCCCTTCGATCACACCGCCCGCCCGCTCCGCACCATCGGCCAGCGGCCCGTCCAGTGTGCCGCGCATTACCGCCACATCGCGCGCAAAAGTCTGCGTATCGGCCCGCACGGACACGACCAGCCGCTCAATTTCCTCATCCATCGGGAAACATCTCCATAAGGTTTGCCAAATCGACAGTATCGGGCGGCACATCGCCCGCCTGCACCCGCTCCATTTCTGCAAATATCCCATGCAGTTCGACCGGCGTCGCCGCCCAGAATTCAGCGGGCCGCCAACCGAACATCAACGTGGAAATGGCGGAAAGGCGAGTGGCCGAAACAACAAAAAGCCCCTCCCCTTCAGGGGAGGGGTTGGGGTGGGGCAGTAAAGCCACCCTCACCGCCCCATCAAAATCTGCCGCAGCACGACCCGCAGCAAAGGCGTAACCTCTGCCAGCCCCATGCCCACCACCGCTTCACCCACGCTTTCCCGCGTCACAGCTTCGGGCCGCGCGTCAATGACGTGCCAGAACAGCACCGCCATTTCCGACAGCTTCATTGCCCCCGCCGCCGCCCGCTCCACCAGCGCAAACAGCGGCCCAAGCTCCTCCTCTGCCGCTACCAGTGCTGCAAAGCTCGGGCGCAGCACGTAGTGCTCTCCCGCCACCCGCAGGGCAGCCTCCCCCCGCGCCGCATTGGCTATCATTCGCTCACCACGGCGCCGGAACTTTCCAGGCTCATCGTGTAACTGCGCTCGCCATTATAATCCCCGGCATAATCGAGCCGCGCCACCAGAAACCGCCCGCGCATCCGCTCGCCGCTTTCAAAGCTCAATTCGTAATCATCAATGACGCCGCCCAGCGCATTGTTGCGAATGCGAACCTCGGCGGCCGATCCGGTAAACACGCCCGCACCAGCCACGCTCACCGACCGCAATCCCGCGCCCGATAACAACTCACGCCACCCGCCGCTGTCCTTGCTGGTGACATTCACCGCCTCACCATTGACGCCCAGTTGCGTCGTGCGCAAACCGGCCACGGTCGCATAGACGATCGGGTTCGCCCCATCGCCGACTTTCAACAGGAAAGCACTTCCCTTTTCCGCGCTCATCAGGCATTCTCCTTTAGCTAAAAACAATAGGTTGAGAGGGTTTGTTGCAATGCTTCTGCCTCTACTGAGCTTCCTCGCTGTGGCCGCTGCCCAGCCCGCCGACATGATGGTAAAAACGCGCGACGATTATGCGACCTGCCTGCGCAAGTTCGTGGCCGCCAGCCTCGACAAGAAAATGGACCCGATCGCTTTCGACAAAGTGCTGCAACCTGCCTGCGAAAAGCAGGAGGCAACCTTCCGCGCCGCCGTAATCGCGGCTGACAAGGCCGACAAAATGTCCGACGCCGATGCACAGGAAGACGCACAGTTCCAGGTCGAGGACTATCTCGACAAGTTTCAGAATAGCTATCGGGACTATCTGGAAACGAACACCCGTCCGGGCTGATCTGGTACGACCATAGCCTTGGGCTCGTCATCCCAGCGAAGGCTGGGATCCATCTCTTCATCCGCAAGCGTCGGTTTTGAAGGGATAGAGACATGGATCCCAGCCTTCGCTGGGATGACGAACGACGATCGGCGCTTTGCCCCCTGCCCCTACTCTTCCATCACCCGCACCCGATACTCAACCAGCCCCGCCCACGGCCCATCGGCATCCCGCACCACACGGGATCGCAAAAATCGCAGGTTGACCATTCGCCAACCGTCAAGGCCGACCGGCATCTCCTCAATCGCCGCCTCTACGTCCCGCATCACGCCATGCAGCCGCGAAGCCCGCGCTCCATCGTCCCACACAGTGATAGCCAGCCTGATTTCCCGCCCGCGCCCGCTCTTGTGGCTCCAATCCACACAGGGGCTTTCCGCCATCGCCACATAGGGAAAACAGGCATCAGGCGGCGGCCCGTCAAATACGCCACTCACCGCGCTGGCCAGCGGCGCATGACCATTCATCGCCGCCACTGCCGCTGCCTGCACCGCCATCACTGCCGCGCTCATCCGCCATCCCCTTGCCCCAGAAACCCAACCGTCCGCAGCCGTGCATCGTGCAGCATCCGCCGCAGCAAATTGCGGCCCGACAGGACCAGCCCATCCTCGCCAACATCAACCGAAACGTCCGGCGGCAAATCATCCGCAACCCGCTCGGCCAAATGCGCCACCACCTGCTCGCGCCGTACCGCCGCCAGCCTCTCGGCACGGGCGGTCAACCGTTCGAACATGCCTCTTCCTCACACCGCAACACCACCACATCGCCGACGCGCGGATCATCTTCCACGAACCGCACACGCAACACCCGCGCGCCCCAAAGCAACCGGCAATCAAGGCCCAGCCCGTCACGCCGCCGTACCGTCACCACCCAGCGCCGTTCCCCGCGACGCGCATCGTCACCCTGCACCGCTCCACCCCGATCGGGCGTCACCGCAGCCCACAACTCCGCCTCCGCATTCCAGCTTGCATCACTACCGCCCAGCGCGTCGCGCACATCCTGCCGCCGCTCCAGCGTCACCCGTTCGACCAGCCTTCCCGCAACCTCGCGCTGCACCATCATCCGATCCTCATCCGCCGCCAGGGTTGCCACAGCGCACTGACCGCAGCGGGCGGCGCGCCGCCATCGCCATCACGCTGCGCAAACATATGCGCGGCCAGCCGTACCGCGCCCTGCCGGATCGCATCGGGAAGGCTCGCCCAGTCCGCCGCCATCCCGGCCATATGCGTCACATCAATCCGCCCCGCCGCGCCCGGCTCGATCAACCGCACCCAGCCGTCACCATTGCCGTCAATATCCACGGCGTAACGTTCAACCGGCAACAGGAAACCCGCGCCATCCGCCGGTATCCCCATGACGCTCGTGATCGCGCTGACCGGGGTCATCGTCAGCCTTTGCCATTCGCGCGAAGCGGGCAATCGCTGCACCTCTTCCCGCACGATCAGCGCCCGCCCGGTGAAACCCTCTCCATGACCGATGGCGCTGCGTATCAGCGCATCGACAATGGCGTCCTCATTCTCAGTCTCCAGCCGCAACCAGGCCTTCACCTCCGCGCGCGCGCCGTCCAGCGCCGCATCCCCAATCGGCATGCCGCTTCCCCCCGTTCAAAGATGTTGATGGATTCGCCCCAGTTTCCCTCGTCATCCCCGCGAAAGCGGGGATCCATCTCCCGCCACCTTCAATTGCCCAAGGCCGAAGGAGATGGATTCCCGTCTGCACGGGAATGACGAAGAAAATTCAGTTATGCGCCCTTAGCTCGCAGCAAACTTCATCAGTTTACTCGCCTCGCTGTTCGCCACGGCCCCGCCAATGCGCTTGACCGCATAGAAGTGCACGAACGGCTTGTTGGTGAATGGGTCACGCAAGATGCTGGTCGCGGACCGCTCGGCAATCACATAACCAGCCCTGAAATTGCCAAAGGCAATCGACAGACTGTCGGCGGCGACATCGGGCATATCCTCTGCCTCCACCACCGGATAACCGAGCAGGCTGTCCGGCTGACCCGCCACCAGACCCGGTTGCCACAGGAACGCCCCGTCGCTCGTCTTGAACTTGCGAATGCGCGCCAACGTCGCCGAATTCATCACGAACGCCGCTCCCTGCCGGTATGGCGCCCGCAACGACTGCACCAGATCGATCAGCCTGTCCTGCGGATTGGACGCGGCAAAGGCCCCTGCCGCACCCGACGCCACATATTGCAACGACCCGAACGCCCGCACGGCATCCGCCTCATTCGTCACCGTGCCGGTTAAAAAGCCCTTGGGCTGATTGGTCCCGGTACCATTGACGAACGCCGCCCCTTCGGCCTGCGCGAACTCCATGGCGATTTCACTGGCAAGCCAGCCCTCGACATCGAACTGCGCATCGTCGAGCATTGCCTGAGAAGCCGCCGGATTGGCGAACAACTCACCCGATGGCGGCACGATTTCATGGAATGTCGGCGTCCCCGTCTCGGCCCGTGCCCCCGTTTCGCTGGCCCAACCAGAAGGCGCACCCCCGCTCGTCACCAGCTTGCGATATCCCGCCGATCCGGTCTGCACCACATTGGCAATGGCGCGGATGGGCGAAATGCCCTTCAATGCCGCATCGATCACCGCGTCGATCTCGCGCGGCACCGCATAGCCGCCCTCGCCCCCGCTCGCCCCGGAAAAGCTTTTCAGCTCCACTCCGGCTTCCAGTCCCTTGCGCAGATAACGATCGACAAACGCCGCTCGCTGCGGATCGTCCGCCAACGCCTTCACCCCATCAAGCGCAGGCCTCTGCGCCGCAACCACCTGCCCTTTCAGCGCCGCCATATCGGCTTCCAGCGTTGCAATCTTCTCCGCCTGAAGAACCGCATCAAAGCTGTCTTCCAGACCGTCCGCCTTCACTTCATACATAAACGTCTCCCGCACACACAAAAAACCCTCGCCCCAGCGGGGAGAGGGATACGAAGCCTTGGCAACGTGTTGCCCAGGCGCAGTTGGGTGAGGGGGCAGCGCCCCCTCGATAACGCTCTACCCCTCCACCGCATGCACCCGCGCCAGCGGCTGCATCGGAAAAGTCACCAGACTCACCTCCACCAGATCCAGCGCCCGCAATTCCCGTGGCCGCCCATCGCCCGCCTCCCGCACGCGATAGCCAAAGGACAGGCCATCCAGCGCCCCGTCCTTCAGCATCGCCGCCGCCTCCCGTCCCGCCGCCGTCCGTCCCGACAATCGCCCGATCACCCGCAACCCCCGTGCGTCCTCGCTTACATGCTCGATCACGCCGATCGGCTTGTCCGGCGCATGCTGCCACAACAAGGGCACAGCCTTTCCCATCACCCCGACAAAGGCCCCCCGCCGCACCACATCGCCGCCCCTATCCACCCGGTCGAACACCGCAGCATAGCCAGCGAACCGCACACTCCCCTCCCGCTTGCGGGAGGGGCTGGGGGAGGGCCTGCCATCGCTCAAGGCTTTTTCGTCACCCATCCTCACCCCCTAACCATGGCAAATACCCCAACCTTGACCGCCACCGCCATCAGCACCAGCGCCAACACCCCGCGCACGATCCACCCGACCACAGCGTTGCGCGCCGCCGTCTTCGCATCGCGCCATGCGCCGAGCAGCTCGCGCAACTCCCGCACATCCTTTTCCGCCCCCGCATCAGCTAACCCCAGCCGCGCCAGGGCGCGCCCCGCCCCCAACTCGCTCGCCTCTTCAACAAGGGCGCGGATCATCACCAGATCCGCGCCCTCACCCTCCGCCTGCCCCACCAGCCGGATCAGCATGTCACTATCGTTCATGGGAAACTCCACACAAAAAGCCCTCGCCCCGGAAGGGGAGAGGGATGCGAAGACTTGGCGGCTATGCCGCCTAGTCATAGCTGGGTGAGGGGGGAGCGCTTCCAACGGAAGCGTGCGGCATAAAGCCGCCTCCTCACCCCACGCCCAGAATCGCCCGCTTCTCATCCCGCGTCAGAAAATCCGCAGCACTCACCCGGTCCCACAGGCTCCCACGCTCCTCCGCCAAAGCCGAAACCCTGTTCAGATCCACCGACAGCCTGACCCCCGGCATCCACGCACCAAGCCCCTGCCCAATCCCGCCCAATATCTTCTCGGACAGCGGCAAAATCGTCTGCCGCCACAGCGCCTTGTTCGCCTCCCGATAATTGGCGTAAGCATTGTCGCCGGGCAGCCCCATCAGCATCGGCGGCACCCCGAATGCCAATGCAATCTCCCGCGCCGCCGCTGCCTTCAAACCCACGAAGTCCATGTCGGCGGGCGTCAAACTCATCGCCTGCCACTTCAGGCCGCCCTCCAGCAACATGGGCCGCCCCGCATTGGCCGCGCCCGCAAACGCCGCCTCCATCTCCGCCTTCAACCGGTCATACTGCTCCCCTGACAAAGCCGCCCCCGCCTCACCCGGATCATAAACCAAAGCCCCCGAAGGCCGCGCCGCATTGTCCAGCAACGCCTTGTTCCACACCGTCGCCGCATTATGGATCGCCACCGCGCCAGCCGCAGCCCCCACGCAGCCCAGCCCGTAATGATCGTCCAGCGGATGCAGATTCTTGATATGAATAACCGCCGTGCGCCCCGCCGCATCCTCGCTGACCAGCCGCATCACAGTATCGCCAACGCGGTACAGATAGGCCATTGGCCACCCTCGCGCATCGGCCTCCACACTCACCCGTTCGGGGCGCAGTGCGAACAATTCGGCCACCGCTCCATCCGCCCCCAATGCAACCTGCACATAGGCATTGCCATGCAACAGCAAATGCACTGCCAACGTTTCGACCAGCCCCTGCCCCGCCGACCGCGCACCGATCAACGCCAGCGCCCGCTCCCGGTCCGCCTGCGCACCCGCCTCTGCCAGTAAAGCTGCGCCACCCACCGCCTCGCTCACCAGCCGAACCGCCCGCTGCGCCACCGGATTACCCAGCACCGCCGCCTTCACCTGCCCCTCATAACTGGCCGGCCACTCCCCCAAAGGCGCACCCAGCCACCCAAACCACCCACGCGACAAAACCGGCCGCTGAGACGCCTCAGCGGCCTTCTTTCCGAACAATTTCATGTAATGCTCCCTATCTTCCTCCCCCCGGCGGGGGGAGGATATGGAGACTTGGCCGAAGGCCTAGTCGTAATTGGAGAGGGGGTTCCCACCCTACAGATAACGCACAGGCTACATCCCCCGCACCCGCACCTCACCACGCACACCCAGCATCAATTCCGTCATCGCCCACACCAGTGCGTCCGCGCGATCCGGCGACCGGCCCGGCCCCTCATAAGCGCCACCAACCAGCAATCCGCACATCTCGTCCTCCAGCTCGGGAAACGCGCCGCAATGGAACGCCCGCCCGGCCTCGTACAGCGCCGCCACCGGCTCGGCCCGCGCCACTTTCCCCCGCGATGCATGGACCAGCCGCAGCGGCAGCGTCAGGTCGGCGGCGCGCAGCACGCTTTCCACCATCGCCCCGCCATTATTCGCCTCTGCCACCGCCCGGTCGGCATTGTGGACCATCGCCGCCTGCGCCACGGCCCGCGCCCACCCTTCCGGCCCCACGCCCGACACCGTGGCGTCGGCCATCACATACGCCCGCCCATCCGTACCCAGCGCCACCGCGACGATCCCGCATGCATCCCCATGGGCAGAGGCCGGCGGATCGACCGCGACGACCATGCGCGCCACCTGCGGCGCCATCCGCACCCGTTGCCGCTCCAGCAAGTCCCGCCGCCATAACGCACCGTCCAATTCCTCGATCAGTTCCCCGTCCAGTTCCTGCCGCCCCAATCGCGTACCTTTATAATTCGCCTCCATCGCGGCCAGAAAAGTACCTGGCAGGTTTCCCATATTCTCAACCGTGCGCCCGCGCGTCACGATCACCCCATCTTTGCGCACCAGCCGCCGGATCAACGGCACCGGTCGCGGTGTAGTCGTCGCAACGATGCGCGGCTGTGACCCCAATCGCATCCCCATCATCAAATTGTCCCAGGCGTCGTTTCCACCGGGCCATTTGGCGATTTCATCGGCCCAGCCATGGCTATGCTGCGGCCCGCGCAGACTTTCACCCTCCGCCGCGCCATACAGCATCGCCTGTGCGCCCGATCGCCACACCAACCGCCGCAACGAAGGCGCATAGATCGGCCGCTCGCCCTCCGGCGCGATGGCCAGCAAACCGCTCTCTCCCTCCACCATGACGGACCGCGCTTCATGCAGGCTCGCTCCGACCAATGCGATCCGTGCCGCACCGTCCGTTTCAGCAATCGAACGCACCCATTCGGCACCCGCCCGCGTCTTTCCGAACCCGCGCCCAGCCATCATCAGCCAGACCCGCCAATCGCCCCGCGGCGGTAACTGGCTCGCGCGCCCCCAGAAATTCCACTCATGCCTCAATCCCGGCAGGTGACGCGGATCAAGCTCGCTTAAAATCTGCTGAATCTCGACATCGGACAAACAGGACAATGCCTCCGCAACCGACGACGCCGTCATCCGCCGCCGCCTTCGCCCGTCCGGGTCTTGATCGTCAACAACCTCGCCTTGATCTCGGCAAGGGCCAGCGCCCCATCAGGGGCATCGCGCCCCTTCGACAGACGATATTCAGCGACCTTATCCAGATGCTGCGCCAATAGCTGCAAGCCCAGGCGATTGTCGTAACTATGCACGCGCTTGACGACCTCCTCGCCCGTCCCGCCCTCTTGGGCCGATATTCCGTCACATCCTGCCCGAACCGCGCCCGCCGCAGCATCTCCATTTCCAACGCGGCAAAGCCGTGCTCCAGCGCCGTCATCCAGGCATCATGAAAGGCCCGGTCGCGCTCACGCAGCGCGTACATGGTGCTCGAACTTTTCCCGATTTCCCGGCAAGCGGCACTGACATTGGATGTCTGTTCCAGCACCTCCAGAAACATCGCCTTCTGCTTTTGGGTGCATGCCCCTTTTCGCGCCACCTGCTTCTGCGGCTTGCCCTCGCGGCCACCGGCATAGCAGCGCGCCAGCACCAGCTCGTCTGTTCCATCCTTCTTTCGCCCGGCCATGTCCCCACTCCATCCCGCAAACACAGCGCACAGCAAAAAGGCCCGACCATCCAGTCGAGCCTCTCAGCCGCACCACCTCTGCGACTCACAATTCTTCAGCGTGTTACTTATGTACCGAAACAGCGTGACGCTGTCAAGGTATTTTTACCTATATGGTTATATTATCCAAGGCGCTCGCCATGCCAGCGCAAATGGTCTTCCATAAAGGTGGAGATGAAATAATAGCTATGGTCATATCCCGGCTGCATCCGCAGCGTCAGGGGAATCCCGGCTTTCTGGCACGCTTCTACCAGCAAGTGCGGCTTCAACTGCTCTTCAAGAAAATTGTCCGCACCGCCCTGATCGACCAATATGTCCCGCACGCGCGCGCCATCCTCGATCAAGGCACAGGCATCATAATCCCGCCACGCCGCCTTGTCCGGCCCGACATATCCCGTCAGCGCCTTCTCGCCCCAAGGGCAGTTGAGCGGCGAAACGATCGGCGAAAATGCCGAAACGCTTTTGTACTGATCGGGATTCTTGAGGGCGATGGTCAATGCCCCATGGCCGCCCATCGAATGGCCGAAAATCGACTGGCGCGCCATGTCGGCAGGGAAATTCTCCGCTATGGCGGCGGGCAGCTCCTGCGTCACATACGCCAGCATCCGGTAATTCTTCGCAAACGGCTCTACAGTCGCATTGACATAAAAGCCCGCGCCTAGCCCGAAATCATAGGCACCTTCTGGATCGTCAGGGACGCCTTCTCCCCGCGGAGACGTGTCCGGACACACGACGATCATACCCAATTCCGCCGCAACACGCCGATATTCGCCCTTTTCCATCACATTTGCATGGGTGCAGGTCAGGCCTGACAGATACCACACCACCGGCAGTATCGTGCCCTCCGCATGGGGCGGCACGAAAACTGCAAAGGTCATGTCCGTGCCGGTTTCTTGCGAGGCGTGCTTGTACACGCCCTGCACGCCGCCAAAGCTCTTGTTGCTGGAAAGGGTTTCAATCATCATGCCACAACTTACTCCGACAGTTGGCAAAAAGCGCAGAGCTTGTTGCCATCAGGATCACGTAAATAAGCACCATAAGCCTTGCCCGGAGCCTGTGGACGAAGTCCCGGCACACCCTCGCAAGTACCGCCATGGACAAGACCAGCGGCATGGAAGGCATCGACCGCTTCCTTGCCGGGCGCGGCAAAGCCGATTGTACCGCCGTTGGCAAAGCATGCGGCATCGCCGTTAATCGGCTTTCCAACCCCGAATGCACCGCCATTGGCTTGGTAAAACACTCGCTCTCCGGCATCAAAGCCCGCCGGGATGGCGAGCGCCCCCAACACCGCATCATAGAATTTCTTGGCTTTGGCGACATCATTGGCGCCGACCATGACGTGCGTGAACATATTTTCTCTCTCCTGAAATGGACGTAGTTAGTCAGTACAGCACGACGCTACGAATACTCTCCCCCGCATGCATCAGATCAAACGCCTTGTTGATGTCATCCAATGGCATGGTATGCGTGATCAGATCGTCGATATTGATCTTTCCATCCATATACATGTCGACAATCTTGGGCACATCCGTGCGCCCACGCGCGCCGCCAAAGGCCGAACCCTTCCATACGCGCCCGGTGACGAGCTGGAACGGCCGGGTGGAGATTTCCTTGCCCGCTTCGGCAACGCCAATGATGACGCTTTCGCCCCAGCCGCGGTGGCAACATTCCAGTGCCTGCCGCATCACGTCGGTATTGCCGGTGCAATCGAAACTATAATCTGCGCCGCCATCGGTCGCATCGACCACTGCCGCCACAACCTTGTCAAAGCCGACTTCCTTGGGATTGATGAAATGCGTCATGCCGAACTTTTCGGCCATCGCCTTTTTGGCGGGATTCACATCCACGCCGATGATCTTGTTCGCACCGACCAGCCGCGCACCCTGAATGACGTTCAGACCGATGCCGCCAAGTCCAAAGACGACAACATTGCTGCCCGGCTCCACGCCAGCGGTCCAGATCACCGCTCCTACGCCCGTGGTCACGCCGCACCCAATGTAGCAAACCTTGTCGAACGGCGCATCTTCGCGGATTTTCGCCACCGCTATTTCGGGCATGACGGTAAAATTCGAAAAGGTCGAACAGCCCATATAGTGAAACAGCGTCTCGCCGCCCATTGAAAACCGGCTGGTCCCGTCCGGCATCAGGCCCTGCCCCTGCGTCGATCGAATCGACGTGCACAGGTTCGACTTCTGTGACAGGCAGGTTTTGCATTCCCGGCATTCGGGCGTGTAGAGCGGGATCACATGGTCGCCGACCTTCACCGACGTAACACCTGGCCCCACCTCGCGCACGATGCCCGCGCCTTCATGCCCCAGGATCGACGAGAAAATTCCTTCGCTGTCCTTGCCCTCCAGTGTATAGGCATCGGTATGACAGACGCCCGTCGCCATGATTTCGACCAGCACCTCCCCGGCCTTCGGCCCCGACAGATCGACCTCGTGAATCTCAAGCGGTTTGTTGGGCGCAACAGCAATGGCGGCTCTGGTCTTCATCGGTCGTCTCCTGAAACTCGGTCGGCTTCTTACTAGCGACCGTGATCGAGGCTTCCAATAGAATATTCGGTGTTTTGATAGCCTGTATCTATCGATAATCGAGTAAGCGCATCAATGGCCCCTGCCCACCAGCGCCGCCATATGCCCGTCAGGAACGGCATTCAGCAATCCCCCCGCAAAATCCGACAATCTTGTAAAGCTGCCGCTTTCGTCCCCCAACACCGAAAAACGGGCAAGCAGTCCATCGGGAATATAGCCCGCCATGGCCGTGCGCAGCTTGTCGATCCGCTGTTCCCGGCTGTTGACCGGCAGGCTGTCCCCCACGCGTGTCCAGTACAGGATGGATTCGGTCCGCGCCGGTCCCACCGCAATCAGTTCGCGGACCGGCACTGATCCACCCCGATAGGCCACCCGCGCCACCGCACTATGGCGGATTTCATAACCAAAAGCGGGGTAGCAGGTTTCGGGCCGATGCAATTGCAACAGGTCGCTTTGCGTATTGCCGTAAGCCATCAGGACCATGACCGCTTCACCCGTTCGCTCATGCGAATAGATGCGCGTCAAAGTGTCGGAATAAAGCTGATCGGCAAGCGTGCCCTCCGTTTTCGGCTGGATCAGGCTGTCCGAAGGACTGGATGACCATGCGGCAAATCGTTCCGGCACAATATCGGCCAGCTTGGCCCCATTGATTCGATCTATCGTCCCTCGGGGTGTCAACCGCCACGCCAGCCCAGCGGCGGCAAGGCCTGCCATGCCCACCAGCATATCCCGCCGGGTGCCGGTCACAATCGCCGCTCCCGCAAACCCAACAGCCTGCCCAAGCCCGCATCGATCCCGAATATCAGAGCAAGCGACAAGGCGAACAGCAGAAATCCCGGCGCGAAATGCAGAAACCCCTGCACGACCGAATCCCCGAAATAATAGGTCAAAAGCACCAGCATGCTGATCCGCACGATATTGGCCAACACCGCCACTGGCACGATCAGGCCGGTGAGCAGCAACGAATAACGCCAGCCCGTCTCTCGCAACACATAGATGTAGAACAGACTGATAGACGTCAGCCCGACCAGACTGTTCAGCCCCGAACAGGCGTCCTCCACCAGCAATTGATATTGCGAGATATAAAGCGTCACCCCTTCCCGATAGACGGGGAATCCCAGTGCGCGCATGAAATCGCTCGATGCCGCCGACACGAACGCTTTCAGGGGCGCGGTCAGACTATCCATGGCCCAGCCGGGCGGCTGAACCAGAAACGCCATATACACAAGAAGGAACCAGTGCCGACACATCGCCGCGCCGCCAAAACGGCCATAGAACAACACGCACAAGGCCCCGAACAATGCGCCAGCCTCGATGAACAGAAAATCATAGGCGCGCCCGAAAATATAAAAGGGCAACATGCCAAGAAAGGCCGCCACCGTCAGGGCGCTATTGCCGGGTCGCCGCATCTCCATCAATTCCGGCCAGCGCCGCCAGAACAGCCAAAGCCCGGTCGCCAGCACGATCGGCCCATGCGCGCCTGCCTCTGTCGACCATGCAAGCCGCGCCAGTGAAACCAGCGTCGGTAAAACCAGCGCCGCCAATCCAAAAAGCATGAACCATCCGCTTCCCGGACGCGCCATGCGCCATGGCCCTGATGCGGCGATTTGCGCCACGATCAATATGCGTTCAGCACGGCGCCGATGACACGCGCCCCGGTCGCCCCGATTTGCGCGGTCAATGTGTCCACATCCTGCACAAAGCTGACATGCTTGCGCAACACGATCAGGCCATAGCCTGCCACTGCGGTAATCCGCAGCGCATCGGCATAGCGGTTGGCGGGCGGTGTATCGACAATGCAGACATCGAAATCGCGGATGCACATGTCCATCAACGGCTGGAACCGCGGACCCGATAATTTCTCCAACGCATCTGTGGCAGGCCCGCCCGAATAGATGACGGACAGGTTGGTAATGACATCATTCTGAACCGCATCGGCAAAGCTTGCTCCCTGCAACGACAGGCATTGGTCAAGGCCGCTCACCGGCTGACCCGGCACGATGAATTGATGGATGGCGGGGCAGCGCAAATTGGTGTCGATCAGCAATGTCCTCACCCCTGCCCGTGCGAAGGCGAAAGCCAGATTGGCCGCCATGAAGCTGGTGCCCACGCCTTCACCTGGTCCGCAAACCGCAATCGCCCGCCGTCCCCGCTTCAAGTGCCGCTCCATCAATTGCGTTCGCAACGACCGCAACGCCTCGGCACGCGGTCCATCGCCGTCCGCAGCGAGGATAATGCCCTTCGACAGATGAAATTGCGGCTGGACGCCCGGCTCGGGAGGATTCTCCAATAATCCGGGGGCGTCACTTCCACCGTCCATGATGGCTTGATCGTCCATATTCATTCCAATCCGGTCAGCGCCATCCAGGGTCAGGGCGTCTGCTTGACTCAGTTCCGTTCGTGTCGAGCGAAATCGAGACACCTTGCGCAAACGTTCCATCACCTGACAGTCCCATATCGTGGCAGCAGAAATTCCCGCACCCGTCCTATCAGTCCCTGCTGTATGCCATCGTCCGGCCCCGGCATCACGGCGAGCAACGGCATATCGAACCCATTGATGACATCGCCTTCGCTGCGCACCTTTCGGCCCAGCAATTCCAGCAACAGTCCCGACAATGCGCCAATGACAATGCCAAATATCCCCGCGCCCAACAGGATCAGCGGCTTGTTGGGAAAATAGGGGGCAGACGGCGTGACTGCATTGCCCAACGTCGTCAGGCCGCTCTGCCCCGCCTCGGCCTCT
Organism: Rhizorhapis sp. SPR117; assembly: GCF_021742065.1. Next base: position 37,361 of record NZ_JAKKIE010000027.1, on the reverse strand, counting down.
TGCCGTAATTCACCAACTCGTTCGTTGATCTTGCCCAGTTGAGCCCGTTGCAGGTCAACGCCATCCTTCAGCTTGCGTAGCGTTCCCAACTGGTCGCGCTGACCAATCACCTTTGATCGCTGTTCCGCCACTTCCCGGCGGATGGTCGCGGCGCCCGCCCCCGCCGCTCGGGCCGCTGCGGCATTGACCGCGCTGGCGGCGGCCCTGTCACGTGCGACCTGCGCCTCGATGATCTGGCGCTGTTCGCGCAACGCCTGCATCTGGGGATGACTGGGGCCCAGCCGCTCGCGCGCCTGCGCAATGGCTGCATCGACCTGCGCCAGTTGCGCGACCGCTGCCGAAGAAACCGGCATGACCGGCGACAAAGCTGGAATAACCGGCGCGCTCGCCCCGGCCAGCGCGGCCAGACGTATGCTGTCGATGTCGCTATTATCGTCCTGCAACACGATGTCGTGCTTCTTTTCGAACGCCGCCTTGGCCTTTTCCGCTTGTTCCAGTTTCGCCTGAATGTCCTGGGCCTGACGCTCGAACCAGTTGGCGTTGCGCTGCGCCTCCTCACGCCGGTCGGCAAGGCTGGAATCGATATAGGCCTCCCGCAACGCATCAGCGACGATCCCTGCGATTTGCGCATTGGTCGAACGGTAGGAAATCTCCAATATATTGGTGCCGGGCACCAGATCGGCATTGGTTCGCGCTATGATTGAATCCGCCAGCCAGCGACGAAAGTCTGTGCGTTGCTCTGGCGGCAGTCTGGCAAATTGCGCCTGTAGCACGGGATCGCCACCCATGCCCAACCTGTCCACCACCTGCCCCGCAACCCGATAATCCCGGATCAGTTCGCTTTGCGTCTTGGTATAGGTGCGCGCGAAACTGGATGAAATGACTTCGCCCGTCACCGGATCGGGCTTGATGAAATTCAGCATGACCCGCGATGTCGCTTCATAACGCGGCGGCAACAGGAACGCGACAAACAGCGCGCTCGTCAACGCACCTGCCAGCGTCACGAAAACAAAGGCCCGACGCGCCCATAATATGGCGAAGAATTGCTGGATACTCATGTCGTGCCTCTCAGAAATACCGTTCGCCCACGACGACCACGTCTTCGGGCGTGACCGCGCTTTCCAGTCCCGCACCCTTGACCTCCGCCCCATTGCGGAAAATCTTCACACGTCTTTCGGTGCCAAGCTGGGTCAGCCCGCCACCGCGCGCTAGCGCCTGCCGCACGGTCATCCCGCTCACGACGCGATAAACGCCGGGCGCATTGACCTGTCCATAAATGAAGAATTGCTCCGCCTCGGGAACATAGATCTTGTCACCGGGCGCGACCTGCGGATCGGTGCTCTCGCCGCCGGTAGCCAGCGTGGTGAGGTCCAGCACCATTTCTGCGCCAGTTTCGCGCCGCAGCTTCACATGATCTGCGCCATCGGCCCGCGTGCCGCCAACACGCGCCAGTATCTCCGACAGGCGATAATCCCGGTCCACCGGCACCAGCCCCGGATTGGCGACAGCGCCCAACACCGTCACATAGCGGCTGGCATAGGACACAATATCGACGATGACCTGCGGCTTTACATAATAGCCGCCACTCGCCAGCCGCCGCGCGATTTCCCGGCTGAGAGCAAGCGATGTCTTGTCCGCTGCCGACACACTTTCAACATAGGGAAGCTGCACCCTGCCGTCAGCCTGCACCTTCACCCGCGTTCGATAGTCGGGCACGCCGACCAGCGAGACTTCAATGACATCATCAACGCCAATGACATAACCGCTGTCGGTTACGCCGGTAGCCGCCAGGGGATCATTATCCTGCGCTGCCAACGGCATGCCCACCGCCGATAGCCCAAGGATCACACCCCATATCCATCGATAAAATCGCATCAACTGCCCCTCACATCCCGTAATTCACGGACAGCCCCACGCGCAGGCCGTCATAATCGAACAGATCGATCGCGGCGTTGCGGCGCTGATAATCGGCGTCCAGTCGCACATTTATCCGCCGGTTCATCGCATAGGAAAAGCCGCCGCCTGCCGCATAATTCCGGTCCGTCTGCGGCGGGGTCAGCCCGGTGATCGCGGGCGTCGCCGCGAAATGCCGGGACCGCCACGACGCGCGCAGATCAGCCCCGATCAGGGGGCTGACAACATAGTGCATGCCCAGCTTCACCTCGTCCTGCCGGTAATAGCTGACATCCAGCCGGTTGGACGCCTCGACCGTTCGCGCCGCCGCCAATGTGAAACTGGCTCGTCCCCCCGGCATGAAGCGAATATCCGCGCCATAGCTTGCACCCTTGAAAGATCGCACGCTTGCCAGGTCGGGATCGACAATGACATATCCCGCCGAAATGCTGCCCTGCAATTTTGTGCCGATCCGCCGCTCCAACTGCACGGTGGCGGCAATATTGCGAATGCCGTCTGTCACCAGCCTCGCACCGGTATCAAATTGCCTGTTGGGATATCGGGAATCCGTCAGGCTTGCGAATAGCGACAACCTGCCAATCGACGGCTGCGCATAGGCCATTCCTGCGGAAACCGTGAAGCTGTTCAGATCCGACCGCCGCCGCACCGCAAGCCGGTTGCGCGATCGCGTCCAGGAAGCCGACGCCACCGGCGAAAAGCCTATCGCGCGTTTGCAGCGCAGCGTCCCGCTGGCTCCAGTCACCTCTTCGACATTGCCGACCGTGTTGGAAAAATCATCCTCAACATCGCTCAGCCGCCGCCTGTAGCTGACGCCCGGATCAATGGTGCACCCCGCCATATGCAAACGCACGCCACCGGCAACAGCGATCCGCTCGCTTTCCAGCCGCTTGTTGCGCGTGTGAAATTCATATCCTGCCTGCGCATCCAGGAAAAAACCGTGCTGGTCGAACGGCAGGACCAGCGCTGCGCTGACCGAAGGCCGGAACTCCCCCTCTTCCTGCACCAGCCCGCGCGCCGCAGCCTGTGCCTTTCCCGACCGCGCAGCATTGCTGTCATAGGTCGCGGTCCCGCTCAACTGCACGTCCAAAGACCGTTCCTCCTGCGCCAGCACGGGCGGCACTATTCCACATATCATGGCGACGATGCCCAGCCGCGAAGCGCGCAGGCATCCCTGGCCCGAAATCGCCATTCAAAAATCCCATATTCATCTGCAAATTCAGGGAGTCGTCGAAATCACCCGCCGGAATGTCCCGGCAAAATTCCTCAACTTCTCTCCCAGCCGCGCCAGTCTGGACGCTTCATCAATCAGCAACCCCCTGGCCACAGGCGGCCTGCGCCCCGCCAGCCGCATCGCGGCAAAGCGCGCCTTCACCAACCGTTTACGCCGGGCCTGTGCGGGCTGCATCAGGACGATCTCCTCCTCGCTGAGCGTCTCCACCCTCATTCGCCCGGTAGCGACCGCTTTGTCCAGAAAGGTTCGCGCCAGAGTGGAGCGAACCATGATCAGGCTGCGCCCGTCCTGTTCCTCAAACTGCGGATAGCCGCTTTCGCCGCCATACCAGGCATCCGCGCAGGCAATGTCCGCCGCTCCGCCAACCGCGTCGGGACATATTTTGCAACGGAACTGCACCTCTTTGGACAAATGATCGCCCCAGCTTCGTGCATAGCTCATTTGCGCACTGCGCCCGTCCGTCGTTCGCGCAACCGCAAGTCCCGGCCAGCCGTTGCCGCGATACCGGAATTCCGCCAATGCCGCGCCTTCCAATCCCATTTCAGCAAGGATACGGTCGGCCCCCGCATGGCTGGGAATCCCGCCGCAGAAAAAGGACAGTTTCAGCGGCACATGGGCGTCCACCCGCGCGTCCACCTTCGCCAGTTGCCGCAACGCCGATACATCGCAGGGCTTCCCCACAAAGGCGAACCGCCCGCCCTTTTCCAGTTCCTCTATAATGGAGGCAAGAGGCGTGGATGCGGCATAACGCGATCCCGCCGCCGCGATCACTTCATCCGCCGTGCGCGAAATCGCGATACGGTTGCGTGTCGGAAATTCGGAGTCTGCGTTGATCTGAACGACCCGGTCCACCGTTCCGCTTTCCAGCGCAAACAGCAGCAACGCCGTCAATGCTCCGCCCGACGATCCCGCATAGTGAACGGCCTCGTCACAGGCATGCCCCGTCAGTATCGCCGCCGATGGCCCCCAATAGGGCGATGGCGGCAGGTCGTCCCGCCACGGCGCTATCATGCTGCCGGGACAGCATTGCGCAATGACAGCCTCTGCCGTCTCGCTAAGCTCACCCACAATCCGGGGCCGATTATAGCCGGGGCGTTCCACCGCCATCACGATTGCGCCATCCGACACCGCCGCGCACAAACCGCATCCAGCGCACAAATCATCGCGCATCACCCGCTCGACCGTCGGCGATCCTGTCATAACGCCGCCAGCTCCCCCGCCACCGCCAATTGCACACGCAGTTCCGCGCGGTAATTGTCCAGCAATGCCTCTATCTTTTCCATCCCCGCCGCCATCGCCGCCCGCATGGCCTCTCGCCGTTCCAACCCCTCTATCAGAAACGCCAGGGCCGCATCCGTCCCCATGCCCGTCACCGGCAGCATGAAATCATAACCCAGCGTCCCGAACAGCCCGCTGAACTTGCGGCTGTAAGCGATCGGCACCACCGGAGTTCCCGACGAAAAGGCTGCAATGCAGGCGTGCATCCGTCCCGCAACCAGAAAATCGAGGCTGGAAATATAACTCTTCGCTTGCTGCGGTCCGGCAAAGTCCGGCACTCGAATTGCCCCCGGAAATTCCGCTGCAAACCGATCCGCCGCCTGCCCGTCATCATCACCTGAATCCCGATCGGATGTCGCATGGGAAACAAGGTGCAGCTCCACATCCTCCCGCGCCGCCATCGCCCCGGCAAAATCCCGCATCAGCCGCGCATAATCCGCCTCCAGCCCAAATCGGTTGCGACCGCTTTCGGCCTCGTTCAGCAGCAGCCCCGACACGTTCAAGCCAATGCGCAACTTGGCGCCCCCGCGCTCTGCCGACCGATCCACGAAGGGCAACGCAAAGGCGACATCGACCGACTGAACGGCACGGGCACGCGGCGCAATGGTTTTCAGCACGTCAAAGGACTGATGATCCCGCGCCACCACGGCGTCCGCCCGCTCCATCGCCAGCTTCGCCATCCACCTGTAGGGCTGTTTTGTGAATGGCCCGATGGTCTGGGGCGACAACAGCAATGGCACGCCACGCGCCACCGCCATCATCTTGCTCAGCCACAGGAACAGGAACCGCTTGAATCCGTAAATATCGGCAAAACTGTCGCCGGCGCCGATGTCCAAAATGCAATGCTGTGCGCCGATGACAGCCAGTGTCTCTCGCGGATCGATCAACTGGCGGCTGTTGACGTCATACAGGCTGGCGTCGGACGGCCCGATATAGGCCCTGCCCCGATCCGCCACGCCGATGATGGTGAATTGTGGCTCGAATCCCAGCTCTTCCGTCACCTGCCGCGCAATCGCCATGTTGGCGAGGGTCAGCGCGCCGACGCCCAGATTGCCGGATTTACCGCTATGCCAGAGCAGGCCGATCTTCAATATCTTGCCGGTCACCATACCCCGCTTTAAACTCAGGTGCCGGATCGGGCAGTCTTCTCACCTGTCTCCGCCACCTTCGGGCCATAGCCCTTCTGATAGTGGATCTTGTCCTTGTTCTTCTTCATGATTTCCGCAAGCTGATTTTTCAGCGTATCGGCAACCCCCTTCTGCTTCAGGTAAGCCAGTGCGAATTTTCGGGCGGCCTCATCGCCTACCGGCACGGTTCGCACGGCATCGATCCGGTTGACCAACATATCGCCACCCATGGGCAGAATGAATATCTCCCCCGGCGGCAGCGCCAATATCTGCTTCACCATATCGGGCGAAGCCTGAAGGGCGTCCAGCGTGCCACTGCCGCGTTGATATTTTACGCCCTCTCGATCCAGCAGCGTCTGAACCTCATCCAGCGTTACAAGCGGCTTTACTTTTTCGACAAGGTCCGAACCGGCCGCCTGATTGATACGGATCTGTTCGACGTCAAAAATCTTGCGCTGCCCGAACAGGTCGGGATGATCCGACACATAACGCTGGGCATCGGCAGGCGCGGGATCGGGCAGGTTGCGGGTCATCGCTCGTTGGAGCAGGCTTTCAAGCACCGATTCCTCTCCACGAAGTTTCAGCAATCCGAAATCGGCGCTATCGTCCAGTTCGCGCGCTCGTGCTTCCCTGGCCAGTATCTTGCGGATCACGATCTGCTGCAATGCTGCCCCCTGCGTAGCCCCGCCAACCATGTCCATTTCGGCGGCAAGATCACGCTGGGTGATCTCGATTCCATCGACCGTGGCAATCACCTGGCCCTTTGGAGTGGAATGCGCCGAATCCCGTCCGCATGCAGAAAGGCTGAGCATCGCAAGCGCCGCCGTCACGCTCGACACGCAAAACCGCAAACTGTTTCTATTCATCGCCATCCTGACCAATTACGTTCCGACACTTCCCCCTATGGCCGAAGCTGGTGCTAAAAGCAGCGACGACATCAGCCAGATTGGCGACTTCCGCGCCGGATGGATGACCAGAATGGTGCAGGACAGAGACGATAGTTGTGCTAAGTGAAGGGATTGAAACAACGCTTGGCGAGGATGCGAAGGTTACCGAATGATGCATGGCGCCTCTAAAATCTGCCTGGCTGGATCAGGCGGCGGGCATGTTCGCCAACTCCTCGACCTGGAGCCGGTCTGGCGCGACCGCGACGCTTTTTTCGTTACCGAGGACACCGCGTTGGGCAAAAGTCTGGCTGAACAGCATCGCTGTCTCTTCGTGCCCCATGTCGCCGTCGGTCAGGCCCGGCTGGGCGCGCCCTTCCGCATGGCCTGGAACGCCCTTCGCAATTGCGTGCGGTCGGCGGCCATCATTCTGCGGGAGCGTCCCACGGTTCTGATCACCACCGGCGCAGGCGCAATGTTTTTCGCTATGTTCTGGGCGCGGCTGATGGGCGCGCAGATCATCCTTATCGATTCCTTTGCCCGGTTCGAACGGCCCTCCCTCTTTGCCCGGATCGCTGCACCACTCGCCCATCACCGCATCGTTCAGTCAAAAGCGCTGGCCGGTTACTGGCCGCGCACGCATACATTCGACCCTCTCAAACTGCTCGATGGGGACCGCCCGGAAAAGCAACCCCTTCTGTTTGCCACGGTGGGTGCGACCCTGCCCTTTGACCGGCTGGTCGATACCGTCCTGGAATTGAAGACGTCGGGTGATATCCCCGAACATATTGTGCTGCAAATCGGTTCCGGCGCGCGGAAGCCTCGCCCGATGGAGGGCGTGACAGTTGTGGAGACATTGCCCTTTAAAAAGGTGCAGCAATTGCTCCGCGATGCCGACATCGTCATCTGCCATGGCGGCAGCGGATCGCTGATAACGGCCTTGCGTGCCGGATGCCGGGTCATCTCCATGCCCCGTCTGTTCGAACGGGGCGAACATTATGACAATCATCAGGCCGAAATCACCGACGCCTTTGTCGCCCGTGGCCTGATCTGGTCCGCCAACACAACCAAAGAATTGCAAAGCGCGCTTGTCGCGGCTCGCACTGCCACCCCCCGCATGGCAACGACGGACCCGGCCGAACTCATCGCCTATTTGAACCGCGTGCTCGCGCCCCTGGCCGCCTGAAGGACATAGGCCGTCGCGGTCGTCCTGCCTTTGCCATCCTTCACCACCGCAACCGGGCGATAATCCCGCAACAGCGCCGCATGAACCAGATGCTGCGTTTTCACGTTGGGCCGATGAAACCCGAACGCACCATCGACGATGACGGAGGGGCGCGCGGCCAGAATCCGCTGCACCTCTGCAACAGTATCAACGCCCAGCCCCGACGCCTCGGTGCTGATAGACAGATGGTTGGGAAAGGCAAAGCTTGTCGGAATACACGCCTTCGTCAGCGTATAGAGCACAACCGGCCCATGATAGACATAAAGGCACCGGTCCTTGCCCACATGCGGCGCAATCGCTCTGGCCATATCCCGTATCTGCGGGGCAGCAACCGCATTGTCCCGCAACCGCTGCTCATACATATCCATGTTGTTCAGCGACACATACAGGCAATAACCCAGCATCAGATACCCGACCAGGTTGCGCCGCGCGGCATAGCCCGCGATCAGGCAACCCATGGGCGCCATCACCAAAGCATAATGCGGATAGGCTGCGCTCAGCACGGCAAAGGCCGCGATGCCCGACACCAACCATCCCAGCAGGAACAGGCTCGACCGCGATAATGACAGGTCGCGCCGGACGACGCACTGCCCCGCCGCCACGATGCTGACAATGGCGAAAGGCCGCCCGAATTCACGCATGGTGTCGGCAATCCGCCGCGCCACCGCGCCCGGCTGGTCAGGCGCCTTGTCGAATATCGAAAGCACATTGGCGAACAGCCATGCGTCGATCTGCCCAAGCCCCGAATAGGTAAGGATGACCAACAGCGTCGGCAACAGCGCCATACCGATCCACAGCACACCCAATCCGGCAATTTTCCGCCAATCAAGCCTTGCCCGCCATGCCCGCCAAACCAACGCCAGCCCAATAAAGATGCCCGGCAGCAACGCCGTCGGTTTCACCTGCATCGCCAGTCCGCACAGCAACATCGCGCCGCCGCCCACCACGGCCAGCCGCCGGAATGAGGGCGAGGACAACAGCAACCCATGCGCCACCCAACCAGCCGCCACGATCAGCAGGTTAAGGAAAACCTCCGCCTGCCCGCCAAAGCCCAGATGACTGACCAGCAGGCCGTTATACAGCATCACCCCGGCGACCGCCCCCGGCCATCCGGAAAAGCGCGCAATCCACACCGCCATGATACCACTGGTCAGCGCGACCGCCAGCATCGCCACAAGCTGATACTGCACGATCCCATCACCGCCGAGCATCCTGATCCCGGCATAGAGCAGGAACAGGCCAATCGGCTTGCGATCCCATATGTCGACATAGGGTATCGCCCCCCAGTGCAGCATCCGGTCGCCCACCAGCAGGTAAAACTGCTCATCCCCATGCGCGACGATGTCACCGATCCCGGCCCCGCGCACCGCCATGGCGATCAACGCCGCCATCAGGAAAATCAGGATAGTTCGCAAACGCCCGGTCGGGGCGATCATTTCCGTTTCCAGGTCAGCACCGATGATGTGGCATAGTTCCACACCACGCCAATCGCCGCGCCCGCAATCCCGGCCAGCACCCACATGCGGCTGCTGTCGTAGACGATTTCGCCCACGCCGACATTGCCGATCGCACCAACGGCGCAAACCGCATAAAAGGTCGCAAGGCCGCGGATGAATTGCCAACCCCGAAGCTGCATATCCCGATAGGTAAGCGCATTGTTGACGATGAAGTTGAACGTCATCGCCACGACAACCGCCAACGTTTGCGCATAACGGAAATCCTGCCCGCCGACGTTCAGCGTCAGGCCAAGCACCGCCAGATGCACCAGCAGGCCCAAACTGCCGACCGCAGCGAACATCAGGAACCGGACCGGCAGGATATGCCCGAATATCTTTTCGAGCAGCAGGACCAGAAACTCCTGTCCCACCTTGGCGTCCAGCTTGCTTTCCCCTGCCTCACGCGGGCGGAAAGTATAAGCGATTTCGGCGGTCCTCAGCGGTTGCGGCGCGGATGCCAGCAGGTCGAGCATGATCTTGAACCCGACGTTGGAAAGATTGGGCAAAGCCGCCTCGAACGCTTTCCGGCTGACCGCGAAAAAGCCGCTCATCGGATCGCTGACCTGCGTGCGGATCACTGTGTTGGTCAGCCACGTCGCCGCCCGCGACAGGGATGCGCGTTTGGCGTCCAGATCACCCATCGACCCCTCGCCCGCATAGCGCGTGCCGATGACCAGATCGGCCTCATCCGACAGGATTTTCGCGATCATCCGGGGCAACACGCTTTCATCATGCTGCATATCGCCATCGACCACCGCCAGAATGGGCGCGGCGCTTGCCAACATGCCCTCGACCACCGCCGACGATAATCCACGCCGTCCGACCCGCTGCACGCACCGGACGCGCGGGTCCATCAGCGCGAATTCGCGCACCCGCGCCGCCGATCCGTCGGGAGAACTGTCATCGACGAAAATCACTTCCCAGACATAATCGCGCAACGCTTCGGCCAGCCGCTCCAGTAACGGAGCGACATTATCCGCTTCGTTGAATACAGGCACAATTACCCCGACCTGCAATGCGCGCGTACCAGCCTGCATATATTCCCCTGATGCTTCAGCAGTCGCCTGCTAGAACATCGCGCGGCGCAAGGGAAGATCAGGCCGTAACGGGGGTGGGACGCAAGCGAATATGGGACAACCAGCGCCGCGCCGGATTTTCGAACCAGAAATAGGACATATAGGCCAGCGGCAGGACCAACAGGCCGCAGATCGCAATCGCCGCATTCCCGTCAAGCCCGCTCGCGGTCAGCACCGGAAATCCGACAGTCCGCACCAGCGGGTGCAGCATATAGATGCCATAGGTCAGCATCCCCAAGGGCGCGATCAGCGTGGGCAAACTCCGCTTCTTGCCGCCCTGATCCGCTGCCAGCGCCACCGCCGCAATGGCATAGGTCAGCGCGACCATCGTTCCGCGCCCCGCCTCTGTCAGTACAGCGCCTGCGAACGACAGCATCAACCCGACCAGAAAAGCATCTGCAAAGGGCAACCGCCCCAACTCGCGCCGATAGGCCCACAGGCTCATCCCGAACAGGAAAGCCGGAATGGCACGCACAATGCCCAGATCATGGCTCAGCCTGTGCCAGGGCAGATCGCCGGGCAACCACGGTTCCGCCATGCCCAGCACCATGATGCACCCCAGCGCCACAAGGCCGGGCAGCGCGCGATGCACGCCCATCAGCCTGAGCAACAGCGGGAACAACAGATAAACCGTCATCTCCGCGCCGATGGACCAGCTTACATGATTGAAACTATGGCTGTCGCAAAGGCCGTGGGCATTCAGAAACAGCAAGTGCGGCAGCGCGCATTCGGGCCGATATTTCCACAGTTCCCAGAAATCATATCCTGCCCGCAACGCCAGAAATCCGGCCAGAAAATAGAACAGGAACGTAGCGTAGTGCAGCGGCGCCAACCGCGCGAATCGCCGTTTCAGAAAGGACCGATAATCCAGCCTGTCTTCATAGACGAAAGTTATGACGATCCCTGAAATGATGAAGAACAGATCGACCGCAAAGGTCATGTTGCCGAACTGCGTCATTTTCCACCCCGGCCCCGACGCGAACGTCCACTGGTTCCGAAAATGATAGACCACCACCATAACGGCAGCCAGAAACCGCAGCGAATCAAGGCGCAGCAAACGATCGCTTTCGCTTTTCAAACCAAGGAAGCCGGAACGCATCAATCGATCGTCGCCATGGCGGCTTTGCGCATATTGATCCGCTCCGCCATCCTGCCAATCAGGCGGCGTGGCCGTATCGCGTGAACCGCCATTCCCGCCGCCATTGCTACCGCAACGATCAGCGGCGCATCATCCACGTGCAGCTGAAATTTCATCACATGCACTGGCAGGACGTGCACCAGATAGATCGTGAAACTGGCGGCGGCAACGGCACTGACCCCCTTGGCCAGCAGGGGCGGCAGGGAAATGCGTGGCACATAAAGCAGGGCGATGATTGCCGCCAGCAGCCAGATCAGCCGATATTGCCCGACACTCGCATAATCCCAGCCACCCATCGCCGGAACCGCAACATGCAATGCCGTAAAGCCGAGCGCGACTACCAGCGCCAGCACCTTGCGCCCCGGCGTCCTTGCAAAGAAAATCAGCCATCCGCACGCGATAAGCGGCAATACCGCATCCGGCGTCATGTTCTGCAGGCGGTCATGATGGAAAATCGCAAACGCTGCGGCCTTCAACGCCACCGTAGCGCCCAAAAACCATAGCCCGAAAATATAAGGATCGGATGCGGCTGCCTGTCGAACCGCTGTCAGACGGAACAACAGCGCCAGAACGATCATGCACTGGAACAGCGCCTCCATGAACCAATAGGGCGTCAGGAACGATTGAAACCGCCCCTCGAAATTGCTGACCAGCAGGAAGGAACTGACCGAAATGCCTTTGTAAAACAGGGCATAAGCCCACAGGATAAGGCAATAGGGCAATATGATCCGCCTGATGACGGACAGCAGGACATCGAACGACTGGCCACCGATCAGCCTGCCGAAATTGAACCGCGCCAGATTGAAACCGACAAGCAGCATCAACACATCCGCCCCGCCCGCCACATGCCAAGCCGTATCCACGCTCGCATGATTGGCGACTACGCCCGTGATAGCCAGCCCTCGAAGCAGCATTTCCGAATCATAGGGCTTCAGCCCCTGTCTCGTCGCTGCTGTGCGGGGCGCCAGCGCATCGATTTGCGCCACGGTCAGATTTTCCCATCCTTCGGGCAAATACCCCAATCGCTGCTCCAGCGCACTCGCCACCGCGACATAGGACAGGCTGTCTCCCTCCAAAGTCACGAAACTGTCGCTGGCAGCAACCTCTGGCCGGTTAAGCAGCGCGCCAAATGTCCCGGCAATACTCTCGCCCTCAACCACAGGGATGCGTGCCTGCCGCCGCGCCAATGCCGCTTGCAAAACCCTGTGATAATCGGTTTTACCCGACGAAAGCCTCGGCAATGCCGACATCACAGCAACATCGAATAGCGCCGCAGGCAGTTCGAATTCCCGCGCCAGTTCCTGCCCTATCGCTTCGCCATCCATCTTGCCCTGACAGGCGACGGCTATCACATCGTCATTGCCGGCGACCACTGCCGTCACGCCCTTGCGCGCCAACGCGGCCTCCACATCGTCCAGGCCGATCCGCAAGCCAAACGGCTTGCAGAAACGGCTCTTGCGACCGACAATGCGATAAAGATCGCCACGCCGTTCCGCCAGATCACCCGTCGCCAGTGCTTCGACCTCCCGCCCCTTGGCCAAATCCCCCCGGTCGAAGGCATAGCCCATCATCACATTGGGACCGCGATAAACAAGCTCACCAGTCACGCCGTCGCCAACAAGCGTCCGCCCGTCTTCACCCAGCAGCGCAAATGTCCCGCCCGGCACCGGCACACCGATGCAATCCGCATGCTCCAGCAATCGCTCTGGCGGCAGATAGGCCATGCGCGGCGCGGCCTCGGTCTGGCCGTACATGACGAACATGCGGCGGCCGCTGCCAAGCGCCCATGCTCCATAGCGCCGCACCGCATCAGGCGACAGCCGCCCGCCCGCCTGCATCACCGTGCGCAAGCTGGGCAGTTCCATATCGGCAAAACCCAGCGTATCGAGCAGTTCGAAACTATGCGGCACCCCGGCAAGGCCGGTCGCGCCCTCACGCTGAAAAAGCGCCCAGAAGTCGGGATCTGTCAGGCTCCGTTCCGTCACGATGACGGCGGCTCCGCACGTCAGATGCGAATGCAACACCGACAGGCCATAGCTGTAATGCAGCGGCAATGTCGTGATCGCCCGTTCGCCCGGTTGCAGGTCCAGATAGTCCGCGATCGATTGCGCATTCGCATCGATGGCCTCTGCCGACAACCGCACCAGCTTGGTCGTTCCCGTCGATCCCGATGTGGACAGGCACAGCGCCAGATCGGGGTGCACAGGTTCTGCGCCAGCCATCTGCGCTATGCTGCCAGAGGCGGAAATACATATGTCCGGGCGATAGCGTTCGATCAATCGCTCGCCCTTGCCGGTAAAATCATCGCCTGTCAGCAGGACCGCATATCCGGCCCGCAACGCACCCAGATAGCGGACCACACTGACTATATCGTTGCGCATCTGCAGCAGCACCAGCCGCTTGCCCGTCCCAGGTGAGGCCAGATGCTCCACCGCGAATGCGTCCGCGCGGGCCGCCAGATCGGCATAGGAAAGCACTGCCCCATCGTCGCCGATGAGCGCAATATCGCGGTCGAATTCTTCCAGCCTGCTGGCGAAGGTCATCCCGGCACTCGCACTTTCCCGAAAGGCCGCGCCTTTGCACAGCCGTCTTTCCAATACAAGATGACGCTATTCAGACCTGCGCCAGATTGCGTTTGCGGATATGTGACCCCAGTTCATCAGACGCCGCCTCAATCGCTATTGCCACATGGCCGGGCGATACCATAGCGACCTCTTCCTCAATGGCGGCAAGTCCGGCATGATGAGCCAACAGCGCAGCGATATAGGGCGATCCATCGGCAATAGTCCGAATATGCATGCACGCCGTTTCATCAAAGCCAAGTCCGCTTGCCTGCGCGCCAATCTGCATCATTTCGTCTATTTCGGCATCGGTCATGCGCGGCAGTTCCAAATTCAGGATATTGCGGCGGATGGAGGGGATATGTTCGATCAACTCGGTAAAATTGGCCGCAACGCCCGCCACCACCAATTGCACCCGCGCGGATCGGTCGGACAGGTTCTTGATCAGTTCGGCCACGCTCCGGCGAAACTGGCTGGACGTGGCGCGGTCGAATTCGTCCAGCAGGACGATGACCCTTATCCCCACGACCGAAGCCAGCAGATCGGTGACGTGGCGTGGCGAAAGCGTGGCCGTTGGCGGCGCCATATCCAACAGGCTGGCGCCGGTTTCGACGGGATCATGGGTCGGTGTTACGCCGCCATGATAAAGCTGCGGAATCTGCGCCAGCACCGAACGGAACATTTCGTCGAAATGCGTATCCGCATCGCAGCTATGGTAAAGCACGGCATAGCCCGCCTCCCGCGCGGTATCGGCCAGGATATGCAGCAACGACGTCTTGCCGATACCCCGGTCGCCGTAAAGGATCGGGTGCAGCCGCTGGTCCTCTATCCCCCTGATCAGCTTGCCCAGCGCATCGGCGCGACCGGCGAAGCGGTCCTTGTGGATCACCGGCTGGGATGGCGTGAAGGCATGTCGGAATTTCTGCCGCATGCCCGCAAATTGCCCTCCTCCGCTTTCGTGAAGCTGATCGCGGGCGCTTCCCCGAAACCGTGGCAAGTGGCTGATCCGCTTGTGGCGCAGATGAGAGGATGCCCGAAACGGCGAGACAGCGTCATCCGGGATGACCTCGACAAAATCGTGATCGCGTCCGGGTTTCTTCCCTTTGAGGAATTTGAACCAGTACAAATTCAATGCCTCCTTATTGGCTATGCCTTTTCCCGCCCAAAGCGGGCACGACTTCCCTCACCTCACCCCTTTGGCGTCCGATACAGGGGTTTCAACACCACCCAGACATAGGCGAGCGTCGCGCCCAGCACGGCGATGGCCAAGGCATCGCGTCCTTCATTGCCGAAGTAATTTGCCACTGCGCAGCCGATGCTGGGCGGCAGATAGTGCCAGATGCTGTCGATCTCTGGCCCTTCGTCGGTCGATCGCTGCAGGAACAGCACGATCAACGCGGCGAAAATCGCGATGGATATCCAATCATAGAAACTGCTCACTGAACCTGACCCTCATGACACTGTCTGCGCTGTGCCAATAAAAAGCCGTCAATCAGGTCAGAATTGCAAGGCCATCAATATGCATTTCGGTGCATGATGACGCGCGCCGTCAGCGCGATGATGGAAATGTCACGCCACAGCGTCCATCCAGACAGATATTCCAGATCGGCATCGAGCCGATTGGTCAGGTCGCTATGATGATCGGTCGATCCACGATAGCCGCGCACCTGCGCAAGGCCGGTTAGCCCCGGCTTTGTCGCATGACGATACCAATAGCGGCGATCCACGTCCCAGAACAGCGCACCGCCCGCCCGCGAACCCAGCGCATGTGGGCGCGGGCCGACCAGGCTCATCTCTCCACGCAGCACATTCCATAACTGCGGCAGTTCATCGATGCTGGTGCGACGGATGAACTGACCGACCCGCGTGATCCGGTCGTCATCGCGGGCGGTGGAGCGATGACCATTCTCATCGCATTTCTCCACACGCATACTGCGAAATTTATACACCAGAAACAGCCGGTTACCGCGCCCCAGCCGTTCCTGCTTGAAAAATACCGGACCGCGGCTTTCCAGCTTGATGGCGATCGCGGTCAACAGCATCAGCGGCGACAGGGCCACCAGAACGGGGACGGTAATGAACAAATCGAGCAGGCGTTTCATCAGCCGGTGACGCACGCTCAGCGCGCCTGCTGATACCTTGAATGTCGGACCGCCTTCGAACCAGCCAATTTCACTTGCACCGATCTGGCGCATTTCCGGGGCCTGCAATTCACCATGCACCCCCGCACTTTGCAGGATCAGCGTCCATTGTTCGCGCCGCGCGGGCGAACAGACCACGACAACCCGGTCCGCGCTGTGCATCAACCGCCCAAGCTTGTCCAGCATCAGCGGATTTTGAACATCAGGCGAAATACCCAGATAGGCAGCCTCATAGACCACGCTGAAACGGTCGTTGGAGGCAAAGGGAACGTCATCGACAATGATGATCTCGTTGATCAGGCTTTCGCGGAAATTGCGCAGGACGATACGCACGAAGATCGACCGGCCAAGATAGATCGTCGCGATGCTCAATCCCACACCTACACCGAATGCGGCGCGCGACAGCTCCAGCGTCGCCTTCATGTAGAAAGTGAAGAAAATTAGCGCGCCTGCCGCGAACAGCAGCGACAATATGGCGCGCGACGCGCCCAGCATGGTGTCGCGCAGCGTTTCGATGGCATAGGCGTTGCTGTTGATCGCAATACCCGCGAAAACGGGCAGAAGCGCCACTGAAGCGGCCATATTCGCCATGTTCAGATGTGTGCCATGCCGCAGGTAATTGCCGCCGACAAAGCCCAGAAACACAGCAACCAGATCGGTCACGAACAGCGCGGCATAGAGGTACAGGCGAATGCGCTCATCCGCGCGCATCACGGCTTCGCGTTTACCGCCTGCTATCGCGTGCGGATCGTAACTGTCTGCAACCCTCAGTTCCGCAGAGTGTAAATTCACGAACTACTCCCCGACCCAGACATGGCTTTTGTTACTGGCGACCCCATATCAGGAACTGCACCTGCGCCAAATCGCGGGCCTGGTCGCTTGCGCTAATATAAGCCCATGTCTGTTGCAAGCGCGAACGCGACCGAACGCCCTGCCGCATACAAGCTACAAAGGCCCATTCGGTCGCGCGGCCATCTGTCATTTGCGACGAAAAGAAAGAGGCCCGCGCCGAAACGCGGACCCCATGGCTCCCCACCGATGTTGCGGAGTTCCAACCGGAATGGATATGTCTGTTTTCGCCTTACAGGCTGAAGTCACCTGACCCGAGCGAGGTAACGCCTGCAACGCAAATGGTGAAGTCTGCCATACCATCACCGTTCACATCGCCGCAGACATAAGCATCGCCACCCGCAAGGGCATAGCGCAATTGCCCTGCTTCGCCTGTAAACTGGTCCGTGCCGATGAAGCTGAATTTATCATTGGCCGCTGTGTGGCTATCAGCATCCAGCATGGCCAACAGGATCTTGTCGCCCTGTGCGGATGAAAAATCAGCGATAATGTCCATGCCCGCACCCGCCGAAAGCAGATGTTCGGGCCGATAGGAAAACTGGTCGACCCCCGCTCCGCCATATAAACGGTCGCTGCCCATGCCGCCTTCGATCAGGTCGTTGCCCGCATCGCCATAGAGGATATCGTCGCCATCCCCGCCGTAGATCAGGTCATCACCGGCGCCGCTGTGGATGACGTCCTTGCCAGCATCGCCATAGAGCCGGTCATTCCCGGTCCCGCCATCGATGCTGTCATTTCCGCCGCCGCCATAGATGAGATCGTCGCCACCAAGACCCTTCAGGACATTAGCCGCATCATTTCCACGAATGACATTGGCGAGCCCGTTACCCGTTCCCGAAACCGCACTGCCTTGCAGACGCAGATTTTCAACATTCTCGCCCAGCGTGAAGTCCACCCGCGACTGTACCTCGTCGATTCCTGCGCCCGCAGCCTCAACCACATGATCGAGCGCGTTGTTGATGACGTAGATATCATCGCCCATGCCGCCTTCAAGCAGGTTGGCACGAAGACAAGACGCCGCACCGCCGTTCAGCACGTCATTTCCCGCGCCGCCCATGATGTGTGTCGCGCCCGCGCTATCGACATATAGTCTGTCCGCACCGTCAGTCCCGATGACATTTTGATCGCAGGCCGCTGCCATGTCCGCAACAACCTTGCCGGCATCATATGCGGGGTAATGATATTCGATCAGGTCATGGGGCAGGTCGTCGAGCAGGTTGGGATGCGTGTCGAGCCATGCTTTCAACGCGGCTTCTCCGGTGCCGCTGATCGCGCCGGTCGTGCTGTTGCCGTGATTGGCGATAAAGGCATCATTGTTCAGGATGAACGCCGATGCCGCATTGCCGGTCAATTCAACCGCCGTGCTGTTTTCGATCCGCAGCCAGCTCTTCTGATCGGCATAAGCGCCAACAGTGTTGCCGGTCATGATCAGCCCGTTCGTATTACCGACCGAAATCCCGTTATACATGCCGCCCAGTACGATATTGTCGCTGATCGTCACATGTTCATAGGGCACATTGCCGCCGCTCTGGTCACGCAGGAAAATACCCTGGATAATGCCGCCATCGCCACGTTCGATAACATTGCCGGTAATGGTGACGTTGCGGGTGGATTCGGTCGTATTCGTCGTCCATAGCTGGATGGCGTCGGGATGATCGGCGCCGACCGGATGGAAATCGGTGAAATAATTGTCGGAAATCACCAGATCGCTGGTCCCGCCCCCGCGAACGCCATCACTGCGGATCGTCTGAAAGCTGTTGCCCGAAATGGTGATGTGATCGCTGTCGAGGAAATTGACGGCGTGATGCAGTTCCTGAAACTTTGAATCGGTCACGCTGACATCGGAACTGTTGCGGATCATCATGGCCATGGCTTCGATGGACGGGTCCCCGTCGATCAGGCCGTGCACGTAGAGATTGGAAAAATGCACATCCGAAGAGGAACCGACCGTGATCGGAAAATATTTATCCGCCGGGTCGAGCGCGAATTCGATATGATCGAAATCCAGCCCCGAACTGCCCGTGACCTTCAACCCGGTCAGAACTGCCGGATGATCCGCATCGGCCGACGTGATAGCGATGCCGTTGGCGAAATGGATGCCGCTCAACGAAACCTTGCCGTAATTTCCGCCTTCCAGTTGAATGACGTCGCCGTCGGCAGCGTTCTTGACTGCGTTCACCAGCGCGGCTGATGATGAAACCGTGATGAGTGCCATGGGGTGTCTCCCGGGCTTCACGATCCCAACGGATGCAGGTTCATCCGCTTTCAGACCAATCGCAAAGCTGTCTCCGGAATACGGGTCACATGTTAGGACGCTCTTAACCTCACCTCTTAACAAATCGCAAAAACCCCACGCACTTCCGCTGTTAGCGGCGAAAAACAGCTTCGCCGCGAGGACGAAAAACATCAGCAGAACAAGGAAATGTCGGGGACCAGAAGTCATCGAACAAGATCGCCGAAAGGCGGTTCAGGCATTGCTTTCAATCATCGCCCCGGCGGCGCGCCGTTTACGAAACTGTCTGAACCAGTCGAGCGACGGTTTTTCGACGATATGCCAGGAAAAGGCCGCGACCGGCAGCGTCAACAGCGCGGTTACGGCGGCAAGGCCGAAATAGGAGTCCCAGTCCCGCCATTGCCCAAGCGCAATCATCACCGGAAAGGCAAAGATATACATGCCATAGCTGTAATCGGGCCATGTCCCCGAAACCGATCCGCCACGTGCGCTCAGAAAACCGAAACACAACAGCGCATAACCGACAAAGGCCGCCCGCACATGCAGCCCGATCCCCCATTGATGCGCCGCGATGTTGGCAATGAACAACAGCCCAAGCGCCACCCACGACAGGCGAATCTTCTCCCGGAAAATATAGGCGGCGGCCCCCAGCGCGAAAAGCGGCCACAGCCGGTCGGCCATGTCGGGATAATAAAGCGCATCCTGCCCGATCAGCCTGCCAACCCGTTCCCGCACCGCCGCAATGTCCCATAAAACTGCGCCGACAAGCGTCGCAGGCAGCACCAGCCAGACCATCATCCTTTCCCGCGCAAGGCCGATCAGCGCCAGAGCGGCCAGCAACAGATAACACCGCGCTTCCCAGGGCAATGTCCACAGGCTGCCATTCATCGTGCATGGCCGCCCATCGCAGGCGATGCCCGTCAGATGATAGGCAGGCGCGATAAAGCTAAGGTTATTGGTGATGAATTTCAGCGTTGCTCCGCCAAAATAGCCGGGCCGGTCAACCGTGAAGATATAGCCCGCCGCCACCGTCAGCCCAACCGACAAAGCCAGCGCGGGCCAAAGCCGCGTCAGCCGCGCCAGCATGAAATTACCCACGCCTGCGCTCCGCCCCAAGCTCGCATAGACCAGAAAGCCGCTCAGAAAGAAAAACCCGTCGACCGCATAAACCGAAACCGGCGCGCCGAGCAGAAAGCTCAGATCGTCCTCACCCGAGCGCCCCGTCAGCATCCAGTAACAATGGGTGTAAATAACCGAAGAGGCCAGCACCAGCCGCACCAGCGTCAGATTATTGGCATTCGGCCGAAGCAGCCCGTCATCGAATTTCATGGTGTGGCATCTATTCCCTGGGGCGTTCGCTGAAACCACCCTATCGCCAAAATTTCAAAAGAGCTGTTCCACTTCAACCGGAACGGAACAATTTCCCTCCAGCCTGCCGATGGAGCATTCTATAAAGCTGATCCAGCGCAAAGTCAGCCCAATGGAACAGGGGAACCTATGAGCCTTGCCGATACTGCCGACCAGACTTCTTTGTCATCCCGGTTGCGCGCGCGGCGGGATGTGCAATTGCGGGCGCTCATTGCCGCCGTTCATGGCCAAAAAGGCGCAGTGCGGATCATCGATATGGGCGGCACCCCCGAATATTGGCAGCGCGTCGGCCTGGACTTTCTGCGCGCCAACAATGCGCATGTCACCATCACCAACCTGCATGCCACCGAACTGGACCGGGGCAGCCGGAACGAGGATCTGTTCAGCTTCGCTGTCGGCAATGCCTGCGACCTGCATGATTTTCCCGACAATAGTTTCGACATTGCCCATTCCAACAGTGTGATCGAACATGTCCTCACCTGGACAAATATGAAGAATTTCGCGCGGGAGACGCGCCGCCTCGCGCCCTGGCATTATGTGCAGACGCCCTATTTCTGGTTTCCGGTCGATCCCCATTTTTACCGGCTGCCCTTCTATCACTGGCTGCCCCGGCCCATGCGCGCCAAATTGTTGATGCGGCTGCCGCTCGCCCATGTCGGGCGGATCGGCACGCTGGACAAGGCGCATGACATTGTGGAGGGCGCAAAGCTGATCGACCGGGCGCAAATGGAATTGCTGTTTCCTGATAGTCGGCACGGTTTCGAACGATTTTACGGCCTGCCCAAATCGATGATCGCGATTCTGGGACCGTCATGACCACGGCTCTTCCGGGCGAGCTTCCCGATCCACGGCAATCGCTCGATCAGCATTTGCGCCTTGGCATGATGGTTGTTGGAGCGTTGCTGCTCTGCCTGCTTGCGGCCGCAACACTGGTCACGATCACCGGCGCGGTCGCAGGTGCAGGTCAGGTCGCGGTCGCATCGAAGGTTAAAAGCGTTGCCCATCCCACAGGCGGCGTCATTGCCGCCATATTGGTGCAGGATGGCGACCGGGTAAAGGCGGATGCCCCCCTGATCCGTTTCGACACCAGAGTCGCAGGCGTCAGCGCATCGATGTCGGCAATGAACCTGGACCAGTTGCTTGCCCAGCAGGCGCGATTGCAGGCGGAACGCGATGGCCTGTCGCTTATCCACTTTCCCGCTGGCCTTACCCTGCATGCCGATCCATCGGCACGGCAGGCAATGGCGGGCGAGCAGCGGCTGTTCCAACTCCGCCGCGCCGCACTGTCGGGGCAACAGGCGCAACTGGCCGAGCGCGTCCGTCAGCTCCAACAACAGATCGCCAGCTATCAGGCGCAAATCGCCGCCAACCAGAAGCAATCCGCACTGATCGAACCCGAACGCAAGGGCGTCAGGAATTTGTGGGAACGCAAGCTGGTGACGATCAACCGCCTGAACGAACTGGAACGCACGGCGGTCAGCCTGGAAGGCAATGTCGCCGCACTTCAGGCCGACATTGCCCAAACCCGCGCACGCATCGCCGAAATCCGCCAGCAATCCATCCAGATCGTGCAGGACAGCCGCAGTCAGGCCGCAACCCAACTGGCCGAGGTCGAACAGCGCCTTGCCGATCAGCAGGTACGCACCGCAAGCGCGGGTGACACGTTCGACCGCAGCGTCGTGCGCGCACCCGCGGACGGCATTGTCGATGCGCTCGCCTATACCACCATCGGCGGCGTGGTCCCCCCCGCCCAAACCATATTGCGGATTGTGCCCGACACCGGCCCGATGACCGTGGAGGCAAAAATCTCGCCCGCCGACATTGACCAGATTCACACCGGGCAGCCAGCAAGGATCGCCTTTGCCGCCTTCAACCGGCAAACGACGCCACAGCTTCAGGGCGTGGTGAGCCTGATATCAGCGGAGCGTTTCGATGATCCAAGAACCGGCCAAGGCTATTACGCTGTCCGCATCGACGTGCCCGAAACGGAACTGCAAAGGCTGGGCGGCCTGCAACTCGTCCCCGGCATGCCTGCGGAGGTTTATATCCAGACCGGCGGGCGGTCGCTGCTGTCCTATCTCACCAAGCCGTTGCAGGATCAATTCGCGCGAGCTTTCCGGGAGAATTGAGAAACGTCCGCCACCCATATTTGCCCTTCCCGGCAAATCTGACATAACCCCCCCAACCAACCCGCCGAACGGACAATGAACGCATGACAGGCCTGATTGCCGCCCTTATCGAAAAAGCGAAAATCCGGCTCTGGCGGCGCGACCAGTTTACCAGTGCGCCCCTGCGCGCATGGTTCCGCGACCGTCACCGGGTCGATGTCGGCCTGTATTCCTATGGCTGTTTCGATCAGTGGCGGATGCCCGGCCCGATCAGGGTCGGGCGCTATTGCTCCATCGCCAACAGCGTGCGCTCTGCCCCCATCAACCACCCCACCGACGCGCTCACCACCCATCCGGCGCTCTATGAAAAGCAATTCGGCGTGGTCGATGCCGACATATATTATGACGAACCGCTGGTGATCGAAGATGACGTCTGGATCGGCCACAACGCGCTGATCCTGCCCGGCTGCAAATATATCGGGCGAGGCGCGATCATTGGCGCGGGCGCGGTCGTTACCCGCAATGTGGATCGCTATGCCATTGTCGCGGGCAATCCGGCAAGGAAACTGCGCGACCGTTTCCCCGCCGATCTTGCCGAAGCGATCGAGGCGAGCCGGTGGTGGGAACTGGACCTTGTGGAACTGCGCGCCCTTGTACGGGATCGGCCCGACACGGTGTTTCATCCCGATGTGGCAAGGCTTGCATCGTGGCAGGCGGCGCGGTCCCGATGACTTCCACGCGCATCAGCGTGATCATTCCGCATTACAACGATCTGGAGCGACTGGACCGCTGCCTCTGCGCGCTTGAAGAACAAAGCATAGGCCGGACCGCCTATGAAATCATCGTCGCCGACAACGGCTCGCCACAGGGGGAAGTCGCTCTTTCCGCCATCATCGGGGACCGTGCGCGCCTTGTCATCGTGCCGGAAAAAGGCGCTGGCCCGGCACGCAATGGCGGCGTGGCGCAGGCGCGAGGCGATATATTGGCCTTTACCGATTGCGACTGCCTGCCCCATCCGCAATGGTTAGCCGACGGTGTCGCCGCGCTCGACAGCCATGATGTTGTCGGCGGCAAGATGACGGTGTGTATCAGCCATGACGGACCCATGACGGGTGCCGAAGCCTTTGAAACCGTCTTCGCCTTCGACAATGAAAATTACGTGCGGACGAAAGGCTTTACTGTCACCGCCAACCTGTTTTGCCGCCGTGCCGATTTCGAAACCATTGGTCCCTTTCGGACTCTATTGTCGGAAGACAAGGACTGGTGCCACCGCGCCATCGCCAAAGGCTATTCGCTTGGCTATGCCGCAATGGCGGAGGTCGCCCATCCGGCGCGGCATGACTGGCAGGAACTGAAAGGCAAGTTCCGCAGGATCAATCAGGAAAGCTATTCCTATATCGTCCTGACCGAAAAATATGGCCGCCTGCTCTGGCTGGTCCGCAGTTTTGCCCTGCCGCTTTCGATCCTGCCGCATGGTCTGAAAATTGTCACGACATCGAAACTCCGCCGCCCCGCCGAGCGATTGTCGGCGCTGGCCATGTTGATCCGTCAACGCCTGTGGCGCTTTGCCGATGCCTGGCGCCTGTTGCTGACAGACGTTAAAGGATGAATGCGATGCAGGTCGCCATCGTCATTGTCGGCTTTCGAAATCTGGCGGACATCCAACATTGCCTGACCGCAATCGGACGGTCCACATACGGCGATTTTGAAGTTGTGATCTGCGAAAATGGAGGCGATCAGGCCTTTGCAGCACTGACCGCCGCCCTGCCCCACACCATGGACGGTGGCCAACCCGTCCGCGCGATCAAAGCGCCCGGCAATGTCGGCTATGCAGGCGGCGTCAATATCGGCATAGGCGAAACGCCACGCGCGGACGCATGGTGGATACTCAACCCCGACACTTTACCCCATCCAGGTGCGCTCACCGCCCTCGTCGCACGATTGGCAAAGGGCGATTGTCAGGCCGTCGGCGGCATCCAGTATTTTCCCGACGGACGCGTCCAGTCGGATGGCGGACGCTGGCGACCCTGGCTTGCCCGCGCCGTATCCATCGGTCATGGCCGCCAGCTTGATGAACCCGTCGATCCAGCCGCCGTCGAAGCGGCAATCAATTATATCACTGGCGCATCGCTACTTATCAGCCGCGCATTCCTCGACACGGCTGGCCCCATGCGAGAGGATTATTTTCTTTATTGCGAAGAGGTTGAATGGTGCCTGCGTGCGCGCAGGAAGGGCATGAAGCTCGGCTTTGCACCCGACGCACGCGTTCTTCACAATCAGGGAGCCAGCACTGGTTCCGGCCAGTCCGTTCGCACCCGTCCGCGCCTGCCCATCTATCTGGACGAGCGCAACAAGATGCTGGTGACACGCGATTGTTATCCTTATCGCCTGCCGGTCGCAGCCCTCGCCGCGCTGATCCTGTTGGCGCTACGGTTTTTGAGGCGCGGCGCGGTCAGGCAATTTGCCTATGGCCTTGCCGGTTGGCGAGACGGACTGGCAGGCCGCCGCGGCACTCCCGATTGGGTCGACTGATTGCGGACGCGCCAGATCAGCGCCGTCGCCATCCCCAGCATCGCAAAGACCAGCGGACCATTATCGGCCTGCGCAAAGATCGATTTGATGACGATCCAGTTGCCCAGCGCAATCGTCAGCGGGATGAGCAAGCTCAATTCCCATTCGACACCCTGGTCGGCGGGGCGCATATCGAACAAGGCCCTGCCCGCCTTCCATATTCCGACCAGAAACAGGCCATAGAATATCAGGAACCCGACAATCCCATATTCCAGCAGGATCAACAGATAATAGCTGTCGATGGTCCCCACCCCGGCCTGATTGACATAGCCCAGCGTAATACCCCCGCGTCCGATGCCGTACCCCAGCGGATTGTGCAGAATGAGGTCGAAGCCCTTGTCATATTGTTCAATCCGCGCCTGCGTGCTGTAACTTGCCGCGCCCCCGCCCCATACCATGCGGCTAAGGCGCGGAACGAAGAAGGTCGCGAAAATGAAGCCGGTGAACAGCAACGGATAGGCAATGACAATGGCCGGACCGATCATCCCCCGCCGCTCGCTGCGCCATTTCATCAGGCCATGGATGAAGAGATAAAACAGAAAGGACAGAAAATAGCCGACGATGCCAAGCCGTGAATCGGTCAGCATGATGACCCAGAATGAAAGCGGCAGAAAAAGCGCAGCGGCCAGACGAAGCCATAACTGCCGCCCCTGCACCACGAAATGCAGGATAAAGGGCGTCATCAGCGCCAGAAACTCCGCAAAGCCCAGGCTGGTCGTATAGGTCGCCTGAACGCGATGAACGCCGGTGGCGGCCCGCGCACTGCCGTTCAGAACATTTTGTACGATCGGGTCCTCAATCTTCAGGAAAGACGGAATATGCCCGGCCCATGGCACGGTTCCATGCCGCCATTCCTGCACGCCGATCAGGGCCAGCACCACCGCCGCCAACAGCATGGCCATCACCAGAAACTGCGCCCGTCCGGGCCGCAGGAACACATAGGCGCTCATGAAAAAGATCGCGGTCCAGTTGATCTGCGCCACAATGAAGGCTTCGATGGATTCCCCCAGTCCGCCGCCATGCACGACCGACAGGCCCAGCGACAGAAACTGGATGGCCACGAACATGACCAGCATTGCCCATACCGGCGCGCTCGCCATGATACTCTCGCGCATCCGGCTTCGAAATTCCGGTGAGATCGAAAGGCAGACGAACAGCAACAGGATCATGGGGCCGCTGATGATGCGCAGCACGGTGATCCACGGCATTCCCGGCAGGCCAATGGCGAGATAATTGGGCCAAAGCGGCAGCGCGATCAGAAATGCAATCAACAACCCAGACAACAGGCCAACCGGCGCACCACGCATCTCGGGCAATGCCCATATCACCAACCCCGCAAGCGCCGCCACCGGCACCAGGAAAGGCAGGACAACATAGGGGGCAAGCAGGCCGAAATAAAAGCCATAGACCAGCCCCACCAACAGCAGGATCGACAGGACGGCCCAGTGCCCCTTTTCAGGCCCTGCCCGCCGATAGGATGCAAGCGCACCCGACCTTTCGTTGGCCTTGTCCATCGAACCGATATTCCCGCCGCATTCCTGTAGTTGAAGAGGAAATGTACGGAGCTGCGGAGGGTGTCCAGTCGTGTTGCGTCCATAGCGAGATCGTTTGATCGTAAATGACGGGTATATGTGCAGAGCCCATACCCGCTATTCGTCATCCCGCTGAAGTTAACGGTTTATCCTGTTGCAAATGACGGCTGTACAACCAGCCGATGCCGATCAGGCTGAAACCCAAAGCGACGAAAGAACCGATCCGGAGCAACCCGTCCAGGCCCGATGCATCGAACAGGAACACCTTGCCCACAGCGCCGATCATCAGCACCAGCGATGCGATCCGCCAGTCACGCGACGACCGCGCAATGCCCCACAGCAGGAAGCCGATGGCGAGCAGGATGGCGATGATCGACCGGAAAATATCCTCCGCATCGCTGACGCCGCCTGTGGTCAGGATGGACCCGTGAAGCCCCTGCCGCAGAGCCGAAAGGCAGAACAGCGTGATCAGCACCATCTGGACTACGGATCGCATATGGTCGTGCCGTTGGGAAAGCACTGGCGCATGACGGCGCGCCAGCCAGAGCCAGAGCAGCGGCAGTCCATATGCAGGCAGCAACAGGTTGAAGACAGGTGCACTGCCCACCGCCTGCTCAACAAACAGCGGATTGTGAAGCAGGACCGTGTACCACCCCAGATGCGCCAGCGCCGCACCGCCAAAGCCAAGCGCGGCGATGTGCAACGATGGCAGACGCGAAGCAAAATGCCAGGCAGCAGCACTGCCGGCCAGCAACAGCGCCTCCCACACCGTCCGTTCGGCAAAGCCAAGGCGGATGAAATCGGGGTAGGACGACAGGGCAAAAAGCTGCTTGAAGGCGATGTGCAACGCTACACCGCCCAGCGCCACCGGCACAATGGTCGCAAACCGGCGAGCACCAGCGCGAACATGCTCCCGGCCCAGCCAGATCGCCACGCCCATTGCCAGCGACGGCAACAACAACCGCATCAGCATATCCCTGACCACAGGCAGGTTGGTGACCAGCACCGGATCGCCAATCAGGGACAGCGACCCCTGTTCAAACCATTGCAGCACAGGCACAGCGGCCCATGCCAGCGACAGGCCCAACAGCGCCCCCATGCCGGGCAGCAGACGATCGGGCGCAAGGCGGCGGCTCCATTGGGCAAGGCCGATCAGACCAATCGCCGGGACCAGCGGCAGCACCGAAACCGGAACGACCTGAGCCAAGGCACCATAGGCAAGCAGCGCCGAAGCAGCCTGGGCGATTGTTCGCCCCTCGGCAAAACAGGCGCGCCACGCGAACAGGGCAAATGTCAGAGCAAACCCCGCCCATTGGACAAGGCCGATGGCGATATTGACGCGCTGGTCCTCACCCAACAGGCGGGACATTCCGTCTGCTGCATGATGGTCCATACTCAACAGGAACAGCCCGCCCGCCACGAATGCCCATGCGCTCCATTCGATCCGCCTGTCGCCGCCAACCCTGCTCAGGTGCAACAGGGCGACACCAATCACGCCGATCGTCGGCGGCACGATCCAGCCCGGTAGCAAAAAGGCTGCCGCGCAAGCCAGCAACAGCGCGGACGCCGTGGCAAGCATAGCAAACCGGGCATCCGCCGAACGGGCAATATGGTTCCAGCCCAGCATTGCGCCGACAGCCGGAAGCAGCGCCAATGCAAACGACAATCCGCCAAAGGCCACATCGGCCGTGCCGTCGCCCCGATAGAAATGCACCATCGACAGGATCAGTCCAGCCAGAGCAATGGCGGTGATCTGGCCCGCTTCGATCAAGCCGCCCCCTGCACGCCACAGGCGCCACAGTGCCGGTGCGCCGTAGATCAGGCCCATGGCGCCCATGACGATGACAAAATGGCTCAAGGCCGGACTGGGCCAGCCGCCAAGCAGCAGCAAAGCTATGCCAAGACCGATGGCAGGCAGCCGCGCAAAGGCCTCTTCGCGCCACGACAGCCAGATAATGGCGATAGAGATCAGCGCAAACAGACCCCAATGCAACATCGCAAATCCGCCGGTCGCAACCAGCACAGCCATTTGCGCGGCGGCGGCCACGCTGCCCACCACGCGCAGGATGGCCGACGCCTTGCCCGCAAAGGCCAGCATCGGAAAGGCAATGCCAAGCAACAGGACATAAAGGCCGATGGACAGGGAGGAAACGGCATCCAGCGCGCCTGTCAGCAACAGAATCGCGCCCCAGCCGAAGCCGCCGATCAACGCGCTAACACCCAGCCACATCCAACGCTGCGTCCGCGACAAGGCGCACAGGCCGCCGACCGCCAGCGCCAGATAAGTCGACAGCAACGGAATATCGGGTTCACCCGACCCCACCAGCGCAGGCGCGGCAAGGCCACCGACCAACCCAAGCAAGGCAGAAGGCGCACCGAACCGTAGTGACAGGCCCATCGCAATCGCGGTCACCGCGACCATAGCCGCAAAAGCCGTCACCGGCCCCACCAACGCATAGACATTGGTCGCGATGAGAATAGACGAATACAGCGTCGCAATTCCCGCCCCGGCCAGCGCTTGCTGCACCCGCGGGTCGCGGACCCGGTCCTGCCTGATCCGGGCGAACTCCGCTCCACCAATCAACCCGGCACCGAACAGCAGGCCGAAAACCACCCGGACCAACGGCGAAAGCAGACCCGCATCAATCGAATATTTGACGATCAGAACACCCGCAATGGCCAGCGTGATGCCCCCGGCCCAGATTGGCAAACGACGCCCGAACAGATCCTCAAAACTGAACGACAGACCTTTGGAAGCAGGAGCAATCTGTGACGACGGCACAGTTTCGGGTTCAAGTTGAGGTTCGGCTTCAGGCGCAGACTCTGGAACAAAGAGCGCTTCGGACACAGGGGCTGGCTCAGCTTGTACTGTGGACCCGGCATTCCATGGGCCAGGTCGGGCATCAGCTTGAGCTTGCAATGGCATATCAACGACTGGTGGGCTATCGATCAGCGATCGCCCTTCCAACTGATCCAGCCGAAATTGCACAACGTTCAGCCGCCGCCACATTTCAGCGATCACCACCGTCATCACGATCATAACAAGAGCGCCAAACATCGATTCGCCTCCACTGGGATGCCTGTGCCTACCCCATAAATGATCACTGTTCAATTAAAATAATAGACACTGTTCAATTAAATGCTTACTGCGCCCGACATGGGCAGACGATCCGACCATAGCCGGGCCGAACTGGAAAGGCTGATCATAGCCGAAGGCCACGCACACATGGCCGAAAACGGCTTTGCCCGTTTTTCGGCGCGGGAAGTGGCAAAACGGATCGGCTATTCGATCGGAACCCTCTATAACGTCTTCGATAATTACGACCGGCTGATCCTGGCGATCAACACATATAGTTTCCGGCTATGGGCCGATCATCTCAATGCGCGGCTGGATGGCGTGGAGGGCGATCGCATCCGTGCGCTTGTGGAGGGGTATTTCAGCTTCGCACGGGAAAACACCCATATCTGGATGGCGATCTACGACCATCATTTGCCGCCCGGTGTGGAGATGCCCGAAGAATTCGCGCTCCAGCGGGGTGAACTGACCGGGATCGTCGTGCGAGAGGTAGCCGCCGTCCTGCCCGGCCACGCAAAGGACCGTGCGACCGCCCTTGCCCGCTCACTGATTGCAACAGTCCATGGCCATTGCACCTTTGCCCTCAATGGCACCTTTGCATTGATGGGTGAAACGCAGCCCATGGAAACCGCCCTCGCCCGCGTTCGCGAATCGATTGCAGCCGCGCAACGGGACTCCACGATCGGAGGCGGTTGATTGGGCATTTCGTCGTGATTTCCATAGGATCAGCCACCCCAACGTGGCAATTGCCCAAGGCTTGTTGTATGGTCGGTGGGCTGCCAGCAAAGGTGGCAGATGGAAGGTTCCCGGCCATGACCACTCTTTTCCTTGACCATTATGAGAGCCCAATAGGGACAATCTTGCTGGTAACGGATGAGAGGCGATGCTTGCGGGCGCTTGACTTTGCCGATCATGAACCGCGCATGCGGCAATTGCTGCAACGCCATTACGGAACGTCCGAAACCCTGCCGCTCCCTGCGCCAACAGTGATCAGGGATGCTCTGGACGCCTATTTCGACGGCGATTTGCAGGCACTGTCAGCCATCGTCTGGCAAACCAACGGCTCGCTTTTCCAGCGTCAGGTATGGGCGGCCCTGGGTGACATCCCCGCCGGAACGACGCAAAGCTATGCAGAGCTTGCCGCGCATATCGGCAAACCGAACGCCGTCCGCGCCGTCGGACTTGCGAATGGCGCAAATCCGGTGGGCATCGTTGTTCCCTGCCATCGGGTGATCGGCGCCAATGGCAAGCTGACCGGCTATGGCGGGGGCATAGAGCGCAAGGCCTGGTTACTTGAACATGAAGGCGCCCTGCCCGTCGCCCACACGCCAAACCGCATGGCCGCCGCCATATAATCCGCCGATACAGCCCTGCCCCCTCCATCCGCATCTGGACCGAACCACAGACCGTTTCGCCGTTCGTGGCTGGACGCAGCATGGAACATAAGGTTGCTGCGCCTTGTCCAATTGATCGATGGGTCCGATTTAACCTTGCAAAATAGGGCTATTCATATGAACGGCATGACCCGAGCGGGAACAACGTGTACGGAATCGCGTTGGACCGAAAATTTCCAAAGGGGTGATCTTCAATGCGTTTGACGATGATTGGTTCGGGCTATGTCGGCCTGGTGTCCGGGGCCTGCTTTGCCGATTTTGGCCATGACGTCATATGCGTGGACAAGGATGAGGCAAAAATCGCATCCCTCCGGGACGGACGGATGCCGATATACGAGCCGGGTCTTGATCATCTGGTGGCAACCAATGTGGCGGCCGGACGCCTGAAATTCACGACCGACCTTGCCGAAGGGGTCAAGGACGCCGACGCTGTATTCATCGCGGTCGGAACACCCTCTCGCCGCGGCGATGGTCATGCGGACCTGCGCTATGTTCATGCCGCAGCCGAAGAAATTGCCCGCTCCGTCACCGGCTTTACCGTCATCGTCACTAAATCGACAGTGCCGGTGGGTACGGGCGATGAGGTGGAACGGATCATCCGCGAAGCCAATCCATCGGCTGACATCGCGGTGGCCTCCAATCCCGAATTCCTGCGCGAAGGCGCGGCAATCGACGATTTCAAGCGGCCCGACCGAATCGTTATCGGATCGGATGAGGAACGCGCGGTGGACGTGATGCGCGCGATCTACCGTCCGCTCTATCTCAACAAGTCGCCTTTGGTGGTAATGACCCGTCGCGGCGCGGAACTGACCAAATATGCCGCCAATGCCTTTCTGGCGACCAAGATCACCTTCATCAATGAAATTGCCGACCTGTGTGAAAAGGTGGGCGCCGATGTACAGGACGTGGCGCGGGGTATCGGTTTCGACAACCGCATCGGTTCGAAATTCCTCCACGCAGGCCCCGGATATGGCGGCAGCTGCTTTCCCAAGGACACATTGGCGCTCTTGAAAACCAGCCAGGATTTCGATGCGCCGCAACGGATCGTCGAAGCCGTGGTCGCCGTCAACGACAACCGCAAGCGCGCCATGGGGCGCAAGGTGATTGCCGCCATGGGCGGCGATGTGCGCGGCAAGACGATTGCAGTGCTCGGCCTGACCTTCAAACCGAATACCGACGACATGCGCGATTCGCCTGCCATTGCGGTTGTACGCACATTGCAGGACGCAGGCGCAAAGGTGCGCGCCTTTGATCCTGAGGGCATGGAGCAGGCGAAGCTGGTGATAGAAAATGTGACCTATTGCGAAGGCCCCTATGAAGCGATGACGGGAGCCGACGGCCTTGCCATCGTCACTGAATGGGATGCCTTCCGCGCACTGGATCTGGCTCGCGTCAAGTCATTGCTGGGCCAAAGCGTGCTGATCGACCTGCGCAACATCTATCCCAGAGCCGATGTCGAAAAGGCAGGCCTCGCCTATCACGGTGTCGGGCGGTAAAGCTGTTTGGGCTAGAGCATCGTGCGGAAAAGTGGGAACCGGTTTTCCGCAATATACGATGCGACAACAAAAACTTAGGGCGCGCGGCGTGATTCAGATTTCACGCTGCCCGCTCTAACCCGTCCCACTGACTCCTTCCACATCGACCATGTCCTCATCCACGACGACGCCAATAATCCGCACATGTTTGGCGACATGATCGACCGGCACGCGATGCAGGTTCAGCCGCCAGCACCCGCCACGATCGCGATTCAGTACAAAACCGGCGCCATCGCGCAACAGCGTGCCTGTCTCGTCTACCCTGTCGCCAATTCTGGCCATGCTACTGCGTTGCTCCATTATTTCAGGCGATCGGCCGTTCCGAGAAGGCCTGCACCCCTCATAATTATGTTACGGTCACCTATAATATAGCCTCTGCAGCAACGCCAGTTTGAGTGCGGACCACCTAATCCACGGCAAGTGCAACTGTCCGCTTGCGAAAAGCCGACAGGCACGATAGTGGGCGTGCCTTCCAGGACATGCGGAGCGGTGGCCGAGTGGTCGAAGGCGCTCGCCTGGAAAGTGAGTATACGTCAAAAGCGTATCGAGGGTTCGAATCCCTCCCGCTCCGCCAACATCTCATTGCGAATCAATGAGATGGGCCTCGCGAGGCCAGAAAATCCCCAGCTTCCGCGCGGTTTTGCCGATCGCGACCGAACCTCAGAGACTGCCGAAAACGCCGAAATCGGTCTCTTATCGGCTTTTGTCTCTTTTCACCCGAACCCCTGCTGAAAAGGTTCGGTCGCCGAAAACGTCGGATTCCCGCGGCTTTTTCGATCATCTACAATCGTACCTTTTGGCACCTAACTTGTAAGGCGGGTTGGCGGAAAACCTGAGGTCCGCGTAGCGTTTCGGGTTTCTACGATGCACCGGCATCGGCGAGCCACTCGTTGAGCTTTGACCAACGGCGGCGCCCGGACTCGTTCTTTACCGCAATGGCGACGGCCTTACTTTGCCCGACGAGTACCACCAGCTTCTTGCCGCGCGTGACACCCGTGTAGAGCAGATTCCTCTGAAGCATGGCGTAATGCTGGGTCATGACTGGGATGACCACGGCTGGGTATTCGGATCCCTGGCTCTTGTGGATGGTTGCCGCGTAGGCCGGCACGAGCGTATCGAGTTCACCGAACTGGAAAGAGACGGCACGTCCATCGAAGTCGACCGTCAGTTCGCCTTCGTCGGTGTCGACCTCCTGCACGTAGCCGATGTCGCCGTTGTAGACCTCCTTGTCGTAGTCATTCTCGATTTGCATGACCTTGTCACCGGGTGCGAAGGTCCACCCAAAACGCTCGACCTTTGTCGCAGGTGCGGGATTGAGCGCGGCCTGTAATTCAATGTTGAGTGAGCGCGCGCCGACGCCGCCACGGTTCATCGGGCAAAGGACCTGGACGTCACGGATGGGGTCGAAGCCAAATCGGCGCGGGATGTGCTTACCGACCAGATTTATGATGCGCGATACTGCCTGCTCAGGATCTGCGGCTGGCATGAAATAGAAATCTGTCTCACCCTCTACCTTCCCAAGATTGGGGGTGCGCCCCTGATTGATCTGGTGGGCAGTGGTGATGATCCGGCTTTGCGCGGCCTGCCTGAACACTTCGGTCAGCCGAACAACCGGCACGGTTCCAGAGCCAATGATGTCGGCCAGCACCTGGCCCGGCCCGACTGATGGGAGCTGGTCGATGTCGCCAACGATCAGCAACGCGGCGGTGTCAGGTATCGCATTGACGAGCGACTGCATCAGCATGACGTCGACCATCGAGCTTTCGTCGACCACAAGCAGATCACATTCGAGCGGGTTTTCCTGGTCCCGCTTGAACCCAAACGCCTTGGGGTCAAATTCCAGCAGGCGGTGTATCGTCTTGGCCTCCATACCGGTGGCTTCGGTCATCCTCTTGGCCGCGCGGCCTGTGGGCGCACACAGGAGCAACTGAACCCCCTTAGCGGCGAGGATCCGCAGGATGGCATTGACGATGGTCGTCTTACCCACACCCGGCCCGCCAGTAATCACCGTCATTTTGGAGCGCAGGGCAAGGGCGATAGCTTCCCGTTGACTGGGGGCAAGCGTCAGCGCCGTGCGCTTTTCAATCCATGGCAGGGCTTTGTCAGGATCTATCGCGGGCCACGGCAACGCCCCTGTCAGCAGGGTGTTCAGCCGCTCTGCGATCTTTTTCTCGGCATGATAAAGCCCGCCGAGGAAGATGCATTCCCTGTCGTCCACTGTGTCGGCAATGACTGTGCCGCCCACCAGTTCCAATTCGAGCGCGGTGGTGATCAAGGCACGATCGACTTCCAGCAGCTTTTCAGCAAGGTCCTTCAATTCGGCGACAGGCAGGCCGCAATGCCCCTGGCCCATGGCCTCTGTGAGCGCATAGGAAATCCCGGCGCAGAGCCGCACCATGGCGGTTTTCTCAATGCCCAGCTTCTCAGCGATGGTGTCAGCAGTCCGAAAGCCGATGCCGCGGATATCGCGCGCCAGCCGGTAAGGGTTGTCGCTCATGATCTGAACGGCATCCACCCCGTAGGTCTTGAATATCCGCACGGCGCGGGCCGTGCCGACGGTATGGCTGTGCAGAAACACCATGATTTCGCGGATCACCTTCTGATCCGCCCAGGCAGAAGTGATTTTCGCTGCGCGCATGGGGCCGATGCCGGTTACTTCCCTGAGCCGTTCCGGGTTGGCCTCGATGACGTCAAACACGTCTTTGCCGAACATCTGCACGAGTCGCTTGGCGTAGGCGGGGCCAATCCCGCGGATCATGCCCGATCCGAGATATTTCTCGATGCCCTCGACCGAGGAAGGCTCGGATGTCTTCAGGAACCGTGCCTTGAACTGCAGGCCATGATTGCGATCGTTGGTCCATTCGCCGGTCGCGGTGATCCACTCTCCGGCCGAAATCATCGCGGCATGGCCGATAGTTGTTACCAGATCGCGGTGACCGCGCGCCTTGACCCGCAGGACGCAGAAGCCGCTCTCCTCGCTGTGAAAGGTGACCCGTTCCACATTGCCGACAAGAACTTCAGAGGGTGATTGTGCAGGCTGGTTCATCGCAGGCGCCGGGGCTCCTCGACTTCCTCGGCATCCTCTGTCGATGCATGCACCTCTTCACGGATGATCTTCTCGGTGATCTCGAGCAGGTGGGCGGTCAGGGCGCCGCTCAATTCCTCAAATTCAGGCCAGAGCATCGTCTTCACGAAGTTGACCGGGGCTTTGATGATAACCGTTTGACGGTGCATGCGAGCATAGCGGAATGGTCGGAGCCCATACCTGCGGCAGAGCGCGATGAAGAGCTGGCGCGACCATGGATCAGGGATGGAGAACTTGAGCTCTTCGACCCTCTCCTTCTTGCTCGCCGCCTTGAACTGGCGACGTATGCGATCTGCCGCTGCACCAGCTGCGGCCTTCTCACCCGCAGTTGTGGCGCCCGAATAGAGGGCTTCAATCTTGCGAAGTTTCTCGCGGAGTCGGTCTTCGGAAAGCATATGCGGATCAGTGCAGCGTCGGCTTTTCGGTAGCGAGCCCTTCAAGCATGTGCCGCCGTGCACGGGTGCAGGGCAGCACCGCGGCATGGATCTCGGCCTCCATAATTCGCGTCAGTTCGCGGACGTGCTTGAAGGTGTTTTCCAGTTGGGTCCTGCTCTCAGCCTGGACGTCACGAGCGACAAGGTCCTCGATCCCCACCATCATGGCACGCAATTCACCGAGGTGGCCGAGTGCGTGATGCGCGCGTTCGGGCAGATCGATGCGATCCTGGCCGTTGCACAGGCCCTCGATGAAGCCCTCGAGCTCCTGGCGGCGAACTTGCGCAAAGCGCGCGAAATTTTCCGCAGTAGGTTCGACATTCAGCCGAGTCAGCCGGAATGGCTGGCTGCGCTTCTGGTGCTTTGTCAGATCGTTCCACAGCCCCTGCACGAGAGCGCCGATCAGTTCGTTCGCTTCTTCCGTGCTTTCGAAGACAGGTAATTCGCCTCCCCAAAGACCCTCGACGATACGCAGTGGCGAGGCCGTCATATCAGGTGCCGCGATATTGCCGAGGAACCGCGTGCGCACCTCATGGAACAGCACAGGGCAGCCATGCTTATCGAGCAGGGCGCGGATGGTCTTCTCGTCAGGGGACTTTGACTGGTTGCGATTCTTCATGCACCAACGATAGCGCCAGAGAGCAGCGCACGCGATGATTACTGGCGGGGCTTCTGGCCAAGCACTGCTGTTTCCTGCTCGGACCAACGCAGTTCGGCCGCCATCGCCAGATCCTTTATCGACACCGCCGGGCACACTCGTTGGATCAGCAGCTTTTCCAGCACGGCCGGCGCCAAATAGGCCAGCCTCAGCATACGCCCGACATAGCGATCCGAGATGTCCTCGGCTTGCGCGATATCCTGGATCGTCGCCGCTGCCCCCGATTCCAGCTTACGCCGCCAGCTCCACGCCCGGGCGATCGCCTTCAACACATGCGGGTCCACGCCGCCGTCATTGGCCGGTATCATATCGGCCGGGGGCAGTATCTTCGGCCGCCCGTTGCGCTTGCGGATGGTGAGCGGGATGAACATGTTGATTGTCGCTGAGAAGTGACCCGGTATTTTCATCGAGAAGTGACCCGGCTGGTTTATGTCCCGCGTTGCGGGC
>NZ_JAKKIE010000249.1 GCF_021742065.1 Rhizorhapis sp. SPR117 | reverse complement strand
TAGGCCGTCCCTTTGACGGCTTTGTCGAACACACCAAGCGCGTGTCGCCGACCTGTCTGGTGACGTTCGAGCGCAACCGTTACTCGGTGCCGGCATCCTTTGCCAACCGGCCTGTATCCTTGCGGATTTACCCGGATCGGATCGTTATCGCCGCCGAGGGCCGTATCCTGTGCGAGCATGACCGCATTATTGCCCGATCCCATCATCTGCCGGGGCGGATCAACTATGACTGGCGGCACTATCTGGCGGTAATCCAGCGCAAGCCCGGTGCCTTGCGCAACGGCGCACCATTTATCGAGATGCCGCAAGCGTTCCGCCAGTTGCAGGGTCATCTGCTCAAGAGGCCCGGCGGCGATAGGGAGATGGTCGAGATATTATC
>NZ_JAKKIE010000248.1 GCF_021742065.1 Rhizorhapis sp. SPR117 | reverse complement strand
CAGTCGAGCATGAAGATCGAGCGTTCGAGGCGGCCAAGCTCGCGCAGCGCGAGGGCTAGTCCGTTCTGTCGCGGATAAGCGGACAGCCGACGCAGCATCGCCGAAGCGGTGACGGTGCCGGTGCGGATCGATGTGGCGAACCGCAGCATTTCGTCCCAATGCGCGGCGACATGACCCAATGCGATCGGTTCGGTCGTCATACCGGCGAGCAAAGGGCCAGATTCCTGGCCGGGAAGGAGGTGCAAACGACGCTCCTTGATGTCGCGCAGCCGTGGCGCGAAGCGGTAGCCGAAGAAGGGCATGAGCCCGAACACATGGTCCGATGCCCCGCCCGTATCGGTGTAGTGCTCCTCGATCGTCAGGCCGGTCTGGTGATACAGCAA